>NZ_DATBDV010000016.1:0-2620 GCF_036269755.1 Sphingomonas sp.
GCGGCGGCTTGCTCGGCGCGATCGGCCGCAGCCAGCAGTACACGGTGGCGCGGCGCGGCGTCGTCGTCGGCTTCAAGCGCATCTTCCCCGAGGATCGCGCGATCTTCCATCTGGCGACGATCGAGGCCATGAAGGCGTGACGATCGGCGAACTCAAACGCGCGATCGCCGATCTCGACGACGGGCTTGATATCGTTCTCGCCGTGCCGCTCGAAGATCCCGACGGCGACGACGTCGAGCGGGTGTTCGCCCTCGTCTCGGTCGAGACGCGCGTCGATCCTGATACCGCCGAGAGCTACGCGCACTTCGCCGGGGGCGACTGGTAAGCGATCATGGGCGAAGTGCTCAACTTCAACCGCCTGCCTTCGGACGTGACGGCCGAACACGTCGCGGCGACGACGGCGGGCTTGACCGACGGCCAGGTGCAGGAGTTGCTGTACTCGTGGGATCTGTGGGCGCGGCCGAGCCAGGAATGGCCGGATGGCCGGTGGTCCACGTGGCTGATCCTCGCCGGCCGCGGCTTCGGTAAGACGCGCACGGGCGCGGAAGCCGTGCGGCGGCATGCCGAAGCCAACCCGAGCGCGCGGATCGCGCTGGTGGGGCCGACCGCGGCCGACTGCCGTGAGGTTATGGTGGAGGGCGAAAGCGGCCTCTTGAGCGTGTATCCTCCGCAGCAGCGGCCGTTCTATCAGCCGTCCAAGCGGCGCGTGACGTTTCGGAACGGCGCGCTCGCGGCGCTGTACTCGGCCGAGGAGCCCGAGCGTCTCAGGGGCCCGCAGCATTCGATGGCCTGGTGCGACGAAATCGCCGTGTACCCCAAGTTCCGCGACCTGTGGAGCAACCTGAAATTCGGGCTGCGTCTCGGCCGCGATCCGCGCGTGATCGCGACCACCACGCCGAAGCCGCGGAAGGAACTGCGCGACCTGATTGCCGATGCCGGCACAATCGTGACGCGCGGCTCGACGTACGACAACGCGGCGAACCTGCCGGCGACGGTGCTTGCGGATTTCGAGCGCGTGTACGGCGGAACGACGGTCGGGCGCCAGGAGCTGATGGGCGAGATCCTCTCGGAAGCGCAAGGGGCGCTCTGGACGCGGGCGACGATCGAGGCGGCGCGCATCAAACCTGCCGACGTGCCCGAGCTGGTCCGCGTGGTGATCGCGATCGATCCGGCGACCACGGCGGGCGAAGGCAGCGACGATACGGGCATCAGCGGGTTCGGGATCGACGCTGCGGGTAACGGCTACGTGCAGGCCGACGATACGTGCCATTTGCCGCCCGCGCAATGGGCGGCGCGGAGCGTGATGCTGTTCGACCGGCTGGGCGGCGATCGCATCATCGGCGAGGTGAACAACGGCGGCGACCTGGTCGAGCTGACGATCCGCACGGAGCGGCGCAACGTGCCGTACGAGAAGGTGCACGCCAGTCGCGGGAAGGTCGCGCGGGCTGAGCCGGTGGCGGCGCTGTACGAGCAGGGCAAGATTCATCACGTGGGCGCCTTCCCTGCCCTCGAAGACGAGATGGTGAACTTCGTCCCGGGCGAGATGAAGCGGTCGCCGAATCGCGTCGATGCGCTCGTGTGGGCGGCGAGCTATCTGATGCTGAAGCCGCAGCGGCAAGGGCGGGCGTTGGCGATATGAGCTGGGAACGAGACGAGCAGCTCGGGCAACTAGTTCGCGAGCGCGATGCCGCTCAGGCCGAAGCTGCGCGATTGCGGGCCATTATCGAGCGTGCTGTTGACTGGTGGTTGCGCCAGGGGCGCGGCGCGTTCTCTGGCGCGCCTGAGTGGGTCTTCGCCGCCCGCGATGTCCTGGGCTCAGGAGACGGTAAGGGCGGGTCGTTGAGCATATGATGTGTGCTATGAGCGATCAGGATTGCTTGGTATGCCAACTGGCCGATGCGCCGTTGACGGTGGCGCGTTCGTCGTTTGACCGTTGCTGCGCGGATTGCGGGCGGCGGGTGATGATCGCCCCTTCCGGTGTGGATCTGTTGAGGCGCAGGCCGGAAGTGCGGGTGATCTGCGTTCACTGCATGGTCATGATGGCAGAGCCGGGAATGCAGGTCGGCTTGCCGGGGGATGGTGACCAGATCATTGGCGAGTTGCGAACGGTGCGTCCGAACGAATGGCGTCACCGGCACTAGCGGTCGCTACGCAGCGTCCTTGACTGTGAACACGAGTTCTTTGCCGAGCATTTGGAAGGCGGCTTCGATCTGATCGAGCCGCGACTGATGTTTCAGGTCGAAGAGCCGATCGACGTTGGTTTTCGGAATGTTGAGCCGTCGCGCCAGTTCGGATTTACGGATGTTCGCCGCTAGAAACGCGCGGTACAGCTCGGCCTTTGCCGCGTGCAGCGCGGGCAGTCGGATCGCCCGGTACTTTGCGCCGCGGCGGGTGCGCGGAGCCGGAAGCGGTTCGCCCTTCCGGATGTGCTCGCCGATCATCATGCCGAGCGCGTCAGCGGCCATGTCGAGCGCTTCCCCTTCGGTGTCGCCTTGTGTTACGCCCCAATCGAAGTCGGGGAAGGTAACGACAAATCCGCCATCTTCGGATGGCGTGAACAGAGCGGTGTATTCCATAGCTTTATTTCTCTTTCAGTCCGAGCTGCTTCAAGATCGCCTTG
>NZ_DATBDV010000017.1:0-15165 GCF_036269755.1 Sphingomonas sp.
GTCCAGAAACGCGGCGGAGCGGGTTTCGCCCTTCATGATATCATATTCCCGGCGTTCGATCGGGATGCCGAGAAGCGCCGCGGTCAGGCGGATCTTGTAGCAATTTCCCGACTGGGCATATTCGTGCAAGATCGTGCGCGCGCTCATCCGCCCTCCCCTTCCCCGTCACCCTTGCCGCGCGGCGCCCGGAGCCGACAATCAAAAGATCGGCGGGGACTATAAGCAGGGCTTATGAATCGCCTCAAGCGGGACGACATCCTTTTTCGTCATTCCCGCGAAGGCGGGAATCCCGCTTCTTCTTACCCAATCAACGCATCGTAAAGGTCCAGCCAATCGGGATTAGCCTTCTCGATCAGCTCGATCTTCCATGCGCGAAGCCATTTCTTGATCGCCTTCTCCCGGGCGATGGCTTCGTCGATGCGCTCGTAGAACTCGGCGTGAACGATGCGCCTTAGATTGTACTTTTTCACGAATTTTGAGCCGTGCCGTGTGCGGTGCTGGAACACGCGTCTCGCCAGGTCCGCAGTGACGCCAGTGTAGATCGCGCCGCGGTAGCGGTCGGCCATCATGTAGAGCCAGCCTCCGCGCATCACGAGGGAGATAGAAAGGAAAGAAGCGGGATTCCCGCTTTCGCGGGAATGACGGCGAGAGGCTGAATCACCGCACTCACCCCATGGTCAGCACGATCTTGCCGACATGCTCGCCCGAATCCATCATCCGGTGAGCGTCAGCGGCCTGGGCGAGGGGGAAGGTCGCGTGGATCACCGGCCTTAGCTGCCCCCGTTCGACGAACGGCCAGACCGAGCTCGCCAGCTCGTCGGCGACCAGCGACTTGAACGCGGCGGGGCGCGGGCGGAGGGTCGAGCCGGTAAGGGTCAGCCGGCGCTGCATGACCATCGGAATGAACAGCTCCGCCTTCGGCCCGCGCTGGACCGCGATCGAGACGTGGCGGCCCTCCTCGGCGAGGCATTCGAGGTTGCGCGGAAGATAATCGCCGCCGACCATGTCGAGGACGATGTCGACGCCGCGGCCGTCGGTCAGCCTCTTCACCTCGGCAACGAAGTCCTGCGCCTCATAGTTGATCGCGTGGGACGCTCCGAGCGCCTCGGCGCGGCGGCATTTGTCGACGCTGCCGCAGGTGACGATCATGTCGAGCCCGAACAGGCCGGCGAGCGCGAGCGCCATCGTGCCGATGCCGCTGGTGCCGCCATGGACGAGCACCCGATCGCCCTCCTTGGCGAAGGCGCGCTCGAACAGGTTCGTCCAGACGGTGAACAAGGTCTCCGGCATCGCCGCCGCCTCGACCATCGACAGCGCCTCCGGCACGGTCAGGCATTGGCCCGAGGGGGCGGGGCAATATTCGGCATAGCCGCCCCCGGCGACCAGGGCGCAGACCGGCTGGCCGATCAGCTCGGCGTGGCCCCCTTCCCCGACGGCCACGATCTCGCCGGCGACTTCGAGGCCCGGGATCGATGGCGCGCCCGGCGGCGGCGGATAGAGGCCCTTGCGCTGGAGCAGGTCCGGCCGGTTGACCCCCGCCGCTGCGACCCGGATCAGCACCTCGCCGGCGCCGGGGCGCGGCACCGGCCGACGCACCGGCTGCAGAACCTCGGGGCCGCCGGCCTCGGCCGGATCGATCGCGATCATCTCGTCCGGAAGCTCGGCCACGATTCCTCCCTGCGCTCAGGCGGCGTTTTTATTGACTTGGGCGCGGCTTCGGTCAACTTTGCGGGCCATGGACCTCGACGAGCTCTTTCCGGACAAGCCCGACGATCCGCTGACGCTGCTGACCAGGCAGGACCTCGATCCGCTCTCGGTCGACGAGCTCCAGGCCCGCATCGCGATTCTCGAAGGCGAGATCGCCCGGGTGAAGGCGAAATTGGAAAACGCGGTTAACTTTCGGTCAACGGCTGACGAGCTATTCCGCAAATAGGTCTTTCCCCGGGGTTGATGTCCGCGGGCCGAGGGCCGACATTGAGCGCGAGGGGCCATGAAATCTCTCAGGGCCCGCAGGAGTGACGAATGCCAAGCTTTGCCCGTGAACTCGAGCAGACGCTGCACAACGCGCTTGGCGAGGCGAGCAGCCGCCGCCACGAATATGCGACGCTCGAGCATCTGCTGCTTGCCCTGATCGAGGACGTCCATGCCGGACGCGTGATGGAGGCGTGCGGCGTCAATACCGGCGAGCTGCGCGACGCGGTCCGCCACTATCTCGACACCGAGCTCGAAACGCTGAAAGTCTCATCGGACACCGATCCCTCGCCGACCAGCGGATTCCAGCGCGTCGTCCAGCGCGCCATCCTCCACGTCCAGTCCTCGGGCCGCGACGAGGTGACCGGCGCCAACGTTCTGGTCGCTCTCTTCTCCGAGCGCGAGAGCTATGCGGTCTATTTCCTGCAGCAGCAGGACATGAGCCGATTGGACGCGGTCACCTATATCAGCCACGGCGTCGGCAAGGGCGAGGCGGTGGCCCAGCCGAGCGAGACCAAGGGCGCCGAGGAGGCCAAGCAGGACGAGGGCAAGAAGAAGCCGGAATCCGCGCTCAAGCAGTTCACGATCAACCTCAACGAAAAGGCCGAGGAAGGCCGCGTCGATCCGCTGATCGGGCGCGGGCCGGAGGTCGACCGGACCATCCAGATCCTCTGCCGCCGCTCGAAGAACAACCCGCTCTATGTCGGCGATCCCGGCGTCGGCAAGACTGCGATCGCGGAAGGCCTGGCGCGCAAGATCATCGAGGGCGACGTCCCCGAGGTGCTGAAGCCCGCGGTGATCTATTCGCTTGACATGGGCGCCCTGCTCGCAGGCACGCGCTATCGCGGCGATTTCGAGGAACGGCTCAAAGCGGTGGTGAACGAGCTCGAGAAGCTCCCCCACGCGATCCTGTTCATCGACGAGATCCACACCGTGATCGGCGCCGGCGCGACCAGCGGCGGCGCGATGGACGCGTCTAACCTGCTCAAGCCGGCGCTGTCGGGCGGCACGATCCGTTGCATCGGATCGACCACCTACAAGGAGTTCCGCAACCATTTCGAAAAGGACCGCGCGCTGCTCCGCAGGTTCCAGAAGATCGACGTCAACGAGCCGACGATCGAAGATACGGTCAAGATTCTCGCTGGGCTGCGCTCGGCGTTCGAGGAGCACCATTCGGTCAAGTACACGCCCGACGCCATCAAGTCGGCGGTCGAGCTGTCGGCGCGCTACATCAACGACCGCAAGCTGCCGGACAAGGCGATCGACGTGATCGACGAAGTCGGCGCGATGCAGATGCTGGTGCCGCCGTCCAAGCGCAAGAAGACGATCACCACGCGCGAGATCGAAGCGGTGATCGCGACGATGGCGCGGATCCCGCCGAAATCGGTGTCGAAGGACGATACCCAAGCGCTGGCCAACCTCGAAACCGACCTCAAGCGCGTGGTGTTCGGGCAGAACGATGCGATCGAAAAGCTCGCCTCGGCGATCAAGCTCAGCCGCGCGGGCTTGCGCGATCCCGAAAAGCCGATCGGCAATTATCTGTTCACCGGCCCGACCGGGGTTGGCAAGACCGAGGTCGCGCGCCAGCTCGCCTCGATCATGGGCATCCCGCTCCAGCGCTTCGACATGTCCGAATATATGGAGCGCCATTCGGTCTCGCGGCTGATCGGTGCGCCCCCGGGCTATGTCGGGTTCGACCAGGGCGGTCTGCTGACCGACGCGGTCGATCAGCAGCCGCATTGCGTGCTGCTGCTCGACGAAATCGAGAAGGCGCACCCCGATCTGTTCAACATCCTGTTGCAGGTGATGGACAATGGGCGCCTGACCGACCAGCACGGCAAGTCGGTCGACTTCCGCAATGTCATCCTGATCATGACGACCAATGCCGGCGCGTCCGACATGGCGCGTGAGACGCTCGGCTTCGGCAACCTGTCGCGCGAGGGCGAGGACGAGCAGGCGGTGCAGAAGATGTTCACGCCGGAATTCCGCAACCGGCTCGATGCGATCGTTCCGTTCGGTTACTTGCCGCCCGAGGTCGTCGCGCGGGTGGTGGAGAAGTTCATCCTCCAGCTCGAGCTCCAGCTGGCGGATCGCAACGTCCACATCAACCTCGACGATGAATCGAAGGCGTGGCTGACGACCAAGGGCTATGACAAGCTCTATGGCGCACGCCCGATGGGCCGTTTGATCCAGGAGAAGATCAAGCAGCCGCTCGCCGAGGAATTGCTGTTCGGCAAGCTCGTTCACGGTGGCGAGGTGACGGTCAAGATGAAGGACGGCGCGCTGTCGTTCGCGATCGAGCCCGCCCCGCCCAAGAAATCGGGCAAGAAGGGCGGCAAGCCGGCCAAGGTGGAAGCCAAGTAACGCGGTCATGGGGGGCAGCCGGCCGGGAAGCGATTCCCGGCCGGCTGCCCCCTCATGGCGTAGGCGCGGTTTACCAATAATTTCCTGATCCACATTAGGCACGAGGGATGCGGCGCGCCGGTCATCCCCTTCTCCTGCTCGCCTTCCTACTGGCGGCCGCGATCGGCCTGTTTGCCCCGCCCGCGCGTGCGCAGAGCGCCGCCGTTACCGGCGTTTCGCTGCCGGTTTGCGTCACGCGAGTTGCGGCTAACGACAAACCAGAGGCGATGTTCGCGGCGCCGGCGCGGTTCGATTGCACGGTATCGCAGACCAGCCTGCACCAAGGCAATTTCTGGGTGCTGTCGCAGCCGCTCACGACCATTCCCGACCGGGCCCAGCGCGAGCGCGTGCGAATCGCAAGCCTTTGGCAGGATCGAGTCACGCTCTACGCGCTCTATCCCGATGGTCGCATCCGCGGGGAGAGTTACGACGGCCACGCCGCCACTCGCCATCTGCAGCTCGGCGGGATGATCCAGTGGCGGCTCGACCCGCGTCTGGGCGCGCCGGTGCGATTGCTGTGGCGAGTCGACGGCAGCGCCAATCTGCGTGGCATTTTGAATGCGCCGACGTTCACCACCGCAGCCGAGGCATCGCGCGCCAACATCACGATGGCGGCGATCTATTCGGGGTTCGCGGGGCTGTGTCTTGCGCTGCTGATCTACAATCTCGCGATGTGGGGCGCGCTGCGACATCGCTTCCAGCTCGCCTATTGCGCGATGGTGTCGTCGCTGCTGCTCTATGCCTTCACCTCGTCGGGCGGACTGGCCTGGGCCTTTCCCGGGATCCTCAACAACGACCGCCTGCGGCTCAACTATTTGTTGCTCGCCGCCGCCGCCGCGACTGCGTTGATGTTCGCGCGCGCGTTCTTTCCGCCCATCGCCGAGGGCCGGATTTCACGGGCGGCGAACTGGCTGACGGCTCTGGGCCTGTGCGGGATGACGGCGTTCGCGCTGCTCGCGCCGTGGCAGATCGTGCTGCTCGACGGTTTCTACAACGCCAGCTTCGCGATATTCCTGGTCGCGGTCGTGCCGATCGTCGCGCGCGCCCGCGCCGAGCGCAGCGCGCATCTGTGGCTGTTCGCGATTGCGTGGGCGGCGCCTTTGGTGTTCGCGGCGCTTCGCCTGCTCGCCAATATCTCGGTGGTGCGCTGGAACTTCTGGCTCGACAATTCGACCATCCTCGCGATGGCGTTCGAGGCGGTCGTCTCGACGCTTGCGATTGCCTATCGCATCCGGCTGCTGAGCGTCGAACGCGACGAAGCGATCAAGCGCGAGGTCATCGCCGCGCGGCTCGCCGACACCGATCCGCTGACCGGGCTGCTCAACCGCCGTGCCTTCCTGCGCCAGGCATTCGGGCGACCGGGCGAGCAAGTGCTGATCCTGACCGACCTCGACCATTTCAAACAAGTCAACGAGACGCTGGGGCATGACGGCGGCGACGAAGTGCTGCGGCTGTTCGCGCGCGTGCTGCGCCAATCCGCCCCTAACAGCGCGCTCATCGCGCGGATGGGGGGCGAGGAGTTCGCATTGCTGTGTCATGCGAACCAGGCGATCGCGCCCGATGCGGTGCTCGAACGGCTTCGCGCCGCACGGATGCCGTTCGACCTGACCGTCACCACCAGCATCGGCGCGTGCAGCGGGCCGTTGGCCAACGAGAGCGACTGGAAAGCGATGTATCGCCGCGCCGACCAGGCGTTGTTCGACGCCAAGCAGGCTGGTCGCGACCGCGCGAGATACGCCGCTTTGGCCGCCTGATCGCCGAGCGATTTCCTTTGTCGTTACGCCAGCGTGCGCTTATGGTCGCGTCATGCGGAGGGGCAGGACACTTCTGGTCGTGGCGGGCGCGCTGGCGCTACTCGCGGTCGCGCGTCACCCGACCGCCGATATCGAAATCCTGACTCACCAATCGAATGACCCCGCTCCGCATCGCATCCAGGCCGCGGTCGACCTCGGCGTGGTCGCGATCAAGTTCCTGCTGACCTGGACCGGCGGTCGGGTCGCGTCCTAGCCGCTTTCCCGTCTCGGCAGCCATGGACCCCGAACAGCTCTGGCGCGGCCGGACCTATCGCCACCCGGCGCCGTGGGCGACCGACTTCCCGCCGCTGTCGCTGACTGCGATGTTCGAAGATGCCGGGCGGCGGCACGGCGACAGGCCGCTGATCGATTTCCTCGGCCGCCACTATTCGTATGCCGAGACGCTCGACGGCGCCAACCGAGTCGCAGCCGGGCTCGCCGCGCTCGGCTATGGCGCAGGCGACCGGATCGGGCTGTTCCTGCCCAACGTGCCGCATTACGTCGCCGCCTATTTCGGCATCCTCCGGCTCGGTGCGACGGTGGTCAATTTCTCGCCGCTCTACACGGTCGAGGAACTGGCGCATCAGGTCGAGGATTCGGGGACTCGCGCGCTGTTCACGCTATCGGCGAGCGCGCTGCTGCCGACCGCGCTCAAGGTGCTCGACGGATCGAGCCTCGAGCGGCTGATCGTCGGATCGGTCGCCGGCGCGCTGCCCGCAACCAAGTCGCTCTTCTACCGCCTGTTCCGCGGCAAGGAGGTCGCCATGCGTCCAGACGACCCCCGCATTCTCGCCTTTTCCTCGCTGATCGCGAATGAGGGCGCCCTCGCCTCTCCTGCAATCGATCCGCTGAACCATGTCGCCGTGATCCAATATACCGGCGGCACCACCGGCACGCCCAAGGGCGCGATGCTGACTCACCAGAATCTGTCGGCCAACGCGCGGCAAGTCGAGGGGATGGACCCGGAACCCGGCGGCGAGGACCGCATTCTGGGCGTGCTGCCGCTGTTCCACGTCTTCGCCAATACCTGCGTGATGAACCGCACGATCGCCAACGGGGGCACGATCGTGATGCTGCCGCGGTTCGACGGCGGACAAGTGCTGGCGGCGATCCAGCGGACCAGGGCGACGGCGCTGCCCGGCGTGCCGACGATGTACCAGGCGCTGCTCGATCATCCCAAGCTGACCCGCGCCGACCTTTCGAGCCTCAAATACTGCATCTCGGGCGGTGCGCCGCTGCCGTCCGAGGTCAAGGCCAGGTTCGAAGCGGCGACCGGCGCGCGCGTGATCGAGGGCTACGGCCTGTCCGAGAGTTCGGGCGTCGTCGCGTGCAATCCCTATGCGAGCGATGGCGAGCTCGGCACGATCGGGCAGCCGATCCCCGGCACGCACGTCCGGCTGGTCGACAAGGAAGACCCGACGCATCCCCCGCCCGACGGCGAACCAGGCGAGATCGTCGTCCGCGGACCGCAGATCATGAAGGGCTATTGGAACCGCCCGGACGCCGATGCCGAGGTGTTCGTGACCGACGCGGCCGGCACCTGGCTGCGCACCGGCGATGTCGGGACGATCGACAGCGACGGCTTCATCCGGGTGGTCGACCGCTTGAAAGACATGATCGCCGTCTCTGGTTTCAAGGTGTTCCCGAGCCAGATCGAGGCGGTGCTGTACAAACATCCGGCGGTGAAGGAGGCGCTGGTGATCGGCGTCCCCGACCCCTATCGCGGCGAGCAGCCCCGCGCCTTCGTCACGCTCAACGACGGCGCCGCCGCGACGCCCGATGAACTCAAGGCATGGCTCAACCCGCAACTCGGCCATCACGAGCGAGTCGATCAGGTGGTGGTCCGCCTGACCCTCCCCAAGACATTGGTCGGCAAGTTGAGCCGCAAAGAGCTCGTCGCCGAAGTGAACGCGGGCGGGGGCTGAAAGTTTCTTCGTCACCCGGCCCTGAGCCGGGCTGATCACAAAACAGGATGAAGGAGAGCATAGCATGGCCGACATGGCGGATTGGGATGCGACCGAGACGGCGGCGGCGATCCGTGGCGGCGCGGTGTCGGCGCTCGAAGCGGTCGACGCGGCGATCACGCGCGCCGAAGCGATCGACCCACAGCTCAACTTCCTGGTGGCGGAGGGATTCGAGCGCGCGCGGGAGCGCGCGCGCGCGCCGCTCGGCGACGGGCCATTCGCGGGCGTTCCCTTCCTGATCAAGGATCTCGACGATTTGATCGGCCTGCCGACGCGCTCCGGATCGCGTGCAACCGCCGGGCTGGCGCCCGCGACCCGCCAGTCGGCGCTGACCGACGGGCTGATAGCGGCCGGGCTCAACCCGATCGGCAAGAGCGCGACCCCCGAACACGGCTTCCTGCCGACCACCGAGCCGCTTGCGTTCGGCCCAACCCGCAATCCGTGGGATCCCGCACGCTCGGCCGGGGGATCGTCGGGCGGTGCGGCGGCGGCGACCGCTGCGCACGTCGTGCCGTTCGCGCATGCCAGCGACGGCGGCGGATCGATCCGCATCCCGGCATCGTGCTGCGGGCTGTTCGGATTGAAGCCGTCGCGCGGGCGGACGCTCGCGACCGATCCCGGCCACTTCCCGCTGCCGCTCAGCGTCCAATTGTGCGTGTCGCGCAGCGTGCGCGACAGCGCGGCGCTGCTGGCAGCGGTCGAGGCGAAGGATGGCGGGCTGCCCCGGGTCGGGATGGTCGATGCGCCCGCCGCAAAACGCCTGCGCATCGGGCTGGTGATCGACAGCGCATCGGGTGGCGTGCCCGATCCCGAAGTGGCGAGCGCGATCGAGGGAACGGCAACGTTGCTCGAACAACTCGGCCACCATGTCGAGCGCACCGCCTGGCCGGCCCCGATCGCGAACATGGGCGACGCGTTCCTGCTCGCCTGGTCGCAAGGCGCGGCCAACATCCTCGCCGAAGCCGGCGAGCGGCTCGGTCATGCGCCCGGCCTGGACGAGGTCGAGCCGTTCAGCCTGGCGATGGCGACGATCGTTGCAAGCGCCCCGGCGGGCGCGGTCGAGCAAGCGGTGGCGTTCCTCGATTCGCTGCGCGCGCCGTACGATACCTGGCTCGCGCTATACGACATGATCCTGTCGCCGGTGCTGTCGCTGCCGCCGCCCGAGCTGGGCTGGCTCGCGCCCGATCTGCCGGTCGAGACGATGGCCGAGCGGCTGACTCGCTATGTCGGCTATACGACGGCGTTCAACGTCGTCGGCGCGCCAGCGAT
The DNA here is from genome assembly GCF_036269755.1 of Sphingomonas sp. Taxonomy (GTDB): domain Bacteria; phylum Pseudomonadota; class Alphaproteobacteria; order Sphingomonadales; family Sphingomonadaceae; genus Sphingomonas. The sequence goes on from NZ_DATBDV010000017.1 coordinate 9,401, forward strand.
GAGCGTGCCCGCCGCCTGGACCGCGCAGGGCCTGCCGATCGGCGCGCAGTTTGGCGCGGCGGTCGGCGCCGAGGCGGCGTTGCTCGGGCTGGCGTATGAGCTGGAGGAAGCACGGCCGTGGGCTGGGCGGCGGCCAGCAGTCTGCGCCTAAAGCTGCCTGCGCCTAGGGCGTCCGATCGGTAAAGATCGTGATTGCCGGGCGCCCGACCAGCGGGGTCGCGGTCGGTGGCATCCGCGCCTCGAGCGGCGTGAGCCAGACGCCGACGTTCTTGCCGATCGCCACTTGCGGCTGCGACGGCGTGATGTTGCCCATCGACTCCCACTGCGTGATCAGCCCGCGCGCATTCTCCGCCGCGCTGGCGAGCGGGACCGGCTGGCGCAGGGCGTTGTTGATGATCGCGTCGCCGAAGAAGGTCCAGTCCTTGTCGGCCTGGCACCCGAACGAGGTGCGGTCGGCCGATGCCGCGGTGAGCAGCGCGGTGTCGTCGTTTGCCAGCGCGGGGACGAAGATGCCCGAAAAGCAGGCCGACAGGATCAGCAGCCGGTTCCTGATGCCGATCTCGTCGAACAGCCGCGCCATCCGCGCCGGCGCGACGATCCCGAATCCGTCGTCGCCGTCGTGATACGCCAGCCCGACCGGCGCGCCGTGCCCGGCGGTGTAGAGCACCAGCACGTCCTGCTTCTTGTCCATCAGCTCGGCCACGCGCGCGAGCGCGATCGCGAGGTTGCGTGGGCTACCGTTGGGCAGCGTCGACGGCCCGCTGCCGTCGGTCCCGGCGAGCACGATGACATGTCCGGCGGCGCTATAGCGGCGGCTGAGCACCTTCCCCGCCTCGCGCGCCTCCCGACCAAATATCGGGTCGCTGTCGAGTCCCACCACGACCACATATGCGTCGACCGTGCCGGGCTTCTGCGGAGCGAGCGCGGCAAGCGCCTTGTCGAGCTTGCGCTGATCGTCGAGCAGCCATTTGGGCGAACGGTCGCGTTCGAGTTCCGGCCCGAGATCGAGCGAAGCCTTTGCCTCGGCCTCGTTGCTGCCCGAGGCGAGGCCGGGCCAGTCGGCGGTGTGCTGGGGGGCGGTGTAGGTGGAGGATTGGCCCGTCGCCGACGTCGTCAGCGCGCCCGCGCCGAGCACGATCAGCGCCGGGAGAACAAGACGACGGAGAAGCGGACGACGCATGGATTCGGCCCCCTGATGGCGCCACCAACACGTGCCGCGGGCGCGCGCTGTGTCAAGCGGCCAAATGTCGCGGCGCGCAAAACAGTTATAACATTGTGCTTACATGGCTGCCTGCTATATAAGCAGGATTGGAGACGACGATGCAAACTGCCTTGCGCAAGATGGGAAATTCGACCGGGTTGATCGTGCCTCGCACGATGCTGAGCGAGATCGGCGTCACGACCGGCGCGGCAATGGACCTGAAGGTCGAGGACGGGAAGCTGATCGCGACACCGCTCCGTCATCCGCGCGAAGGTTGGGCGGAAGCTGCGGCCGCGGTTGCCGCGGCGGAAGAGGATCCCGACGAGGCTGCGTGGGCAGGCTTCGGCAATGATGGCGATGATGAGCTGACTTGGTGAAGCGGGGCGATGTCTGGCTGGTCGCGCTGGATCCAACCGTCGGAACCGAGATACAGAAGACACGCCCCTGCGTCATCATCTCGCCGGACGAGATGAACGGCATTCTGCGGCGAACGATCGTCGCGCCGATTACCAGCGGCAGCCACCCCGCTCCTTTTCGTGCAGCCGTCACGTTTCGCCCGCGACCGGGTCTGATTCTGCTGGATCAGATCAGGACGGTGGACCGCCAGCGCCTGATCAAGAAGGTCGGCACTGTCGAAGACGCGACGCTCGCAGCGGTGCTCGATATACTGACGGGCATGTTTGCTGGGTAACCCTGCGTGGCGTGACTAGAGACGCTGAGAAAGATGTGGCTAGCGGATCGGCTGGAGACCGCTGGTTGACCGTTATGCGCGGTCCCCACGTATCCGATCGCGCAAAGCTGAAAACCTTTCGGTAGTACGATACGTAAAGGGATCGCCCGGACCGCCTACACCAATCCGTTCGACCAAACCCAAGCCTACCAAGAGGCGACAATCTGAATTGACAGCTTGTTGTACTGCGCTCTTGCCGAACAGTTCACGCGCTATCTCGATTTCGGTGAGCCCGGGCCGACGCTCAATAAGATCGAGCAAACCGGTTTGACAGGTCGGCCATCAATAAACCCGCTTCTTCGGCTTGATATAATCCACGTCGTCGGTCAGCGTGTAGTCGTGCACCGGGCGGTAATCGATCGCGACCGCACCGCCTTGGCCGCCCCACCCGTCGAACGTCGCCAAGGTGTGCTTCATCCAGTTGGCGTCGTCGCGCTCGGGGTAATCCTCGTGCATGTGCGCGCCGCGGCTTTCGGTGCGGTTGGCGGCGCCGCGGATCGTGACGACCGCCTGGGCGAGCAGATTGTCGAGTTCGAGCGTCTCGATCAGATCGGTGTTCCAGATCAGCGAGCGATCGGTGATACCGACGTCGCTCATCGACTTGTACACCACGTCCATGTGCGCGACGCCTTCGCCGAGCAGCGCGGTGTCGCGGAACACTGCGCAATGCTTTTGCATCGTGCGCTGCATGTCGAGGCGGATTTCGGCGGTCGGCTTCGATCCGCTCGCGTTGCGGAAATGGTCGAGCCGGGCGATCGCCTTGTCGTCCGCGCCCGCCACCACCGCGCCGTGCCGGGTGTTGGGGGGGAGGATCTCGGCGATGCGCTTGCCGGTGGCGCGGCCGAACACGACGAGATCGATCAGCGAGTTCGAGCCCAAGCGGTTGGCGCCGTGAACCGACACGCACGCCGCCTCGCCGACTGCGAACAGGCCGGGCACGACCGCATCGGGGTCGCCGTCCTTCAGGTGAACGACTTCGCCATGATAGTTCGTGGGGATGCCGCCCATATTGTAATGGACCGTCGGCGTGACGGGGAGCGGCTGGCGCGTGAGGTCGACCCCCGCGAAGATCTTGCCCGTCTCGGTAATACCGGGCAGCCGCTCGTGGAGCACCTTGGGATCGATGTGATCGAGGTGGAGGTAGATATGGTCCTTGTTGGGGCCGACGCCGCGCCCTTCGCGCATTTCCATCGCCATCGATCGTGAGACCACGTCGCGCGACGCAAGGTCCTTCGCCGACGGGGCATAGCGTTCCATGAACCGCTCGCCCTCGGAATTGGTTAGATACCCGCCCTCGCCGCGCGCGCCTTCGGTGATCAGCACGCCGGCACCGTAGATGCCGGTCGGGTGGAACTGAACGAACTCCATGTCCTGCAAAGGCAGCCCGGCGCGAAGCACCATGCCGCCGCCGTCGCCGGTGCAGGTGTGCGCCGAAGTCGCCGAGAAATAGCAGCGGCCATAGCCGCCGGTCGCGAGCACCGTCGCGTGGCTGCGGAAACGGTGGATACTGCCGTCGTCCATGCACAAGGCGATCACGCCCTTGCACTCGCCGCCCTCCATGATGAGGTCGAGCGCGAAATATTCGATGTAGAAATCGGCGTCGAAGCGAAGGCTCTGCTGGTACAGCGCGTGCAGCATCGCGTGGCCGGTGCGGTCGGCGGCGGCGCAGGTGCGCTGTGCGGGCGGCCCCTCGCCCATATTCTGCATCATCCCGCCGAACGGGCGCTGGTAGATCTCGCCCGCCTCGGTCCGGCTGAACGGCACCCCGGCATGTTCGAGCTCGTACACTGCGGCCGGTGCCTCGCGCACCATATATTCGATCGCGTCCTGATCGCCGAGCCAGTCCGACCCCTTGACGGTGTCGTACATGTGCCAGGTCCAGTGATCCGGCCCCATATTGCCGAGGCTCGCCGCAATCCCGCCCTGCGCCGCCACGGTGTGGCTGCGGGTCGGGAAGACCTTGGTGATGCACGCGGTCTTCAGACCATTCTGCGCGCATTCCATCACCGCGCGCAGGCCCGAACCGCCCGCGCCGACCACGACCGCGTCATAGGTGTGGTCGATAACCTTGTACGCTTCGCTCATCAGCCCGTGACCGTCACCAATGCTGCCTTAAGGATCGCGAAGATCGCGGTGACCGCGATGACCGCGAGGAAATATTCGAGCGCCACCAGCGCCAGGACGCGGCTTTCGTCATGCTGGTAGTCCTCGATTAGGGTCTGCAGCCCGATCCGCGCGTGCCAGCAGGTCGAGATGACCAGCAGGATCATCGGCACCGCAACCCAGGCGGAGGCGATCCACGAATGCACGCTGCCGTAATCGAAGCCGCTCAACCGCGTGAGCGAGATCATGAACCAGGCGAGGAAGAACAGGTTCGACCCCGCGGTAACGCGATGCCGCCACCAATGATGCGCACCTTCGTGCGCGCTGCCGAGCCCGCGGACCCGGCCGATTTCGGTACCGTCGCCCATTATTTGGCTCCCGCGAAGAGGACGTCCTTGAGCATCACGCCCCAGAACAGAAGGGTGAGGAGGACCGATCCGACGAAGGTCAGCAGTGCGCTGGTCTTGTTGGATTTGAGCTCGAAGTTCGCGCCGGTATCCATCACCAGATGGCGAATGCCGCTCATCATGTGCTGGAACAAGGCGAGGGTCAGCCCGATCCCGACGACATAGCCGAGGATGTTCCAGTTCGGTCCGGTGAACCATGACAGGAACCAGTCGTAACTGTCCTTGCCCGCAGCGAGCGACGCGAGCCACCAGGTGAACAGCAGACCGCCGACGATCGCCATGCCGTCCCCGGTCGCGCGGTGGAGGATCGAGACCGTCATGTGCGGGCCCCATTTGTAATGGCTGAGGTGCGGCGCGATCGGGCGCGCGGGCTGGGCGGCGGATTTGGGCGGTGTGGCCAAGGAAAATACCCCTGAAAGGATGCGTGCGTCCTCTTACCCCTCGCGGTCGCCGATGCAAGCGGCGAGCGATTTCCTAACCTGTTCTTAACCAAGCTCCGGCTAGCCATCGTCACGATCGACACGCGCAACCACCGGAGCATTTCAACTTGAACATCAACGATCTGCCCTCGTCCGACGCGATGGCCGCCAAGGTCCGCCTGTCGGAACGGCTGCGCATTTTCGACTTCGACGGATCGCTCGCCTCCGCCAGCCGCGACGTGTGGACCACGATCGAACCCGATATCCGGGCCATCTCCGAAGCCTATTGGCAGCAATGGCTGCGCTGCTTCGCCGATGATCGCGTGTGGGCGCCGCACGAAACCGCCAAGATGATCGACCTCGGCGTCGACTTCCTGCGCATGCGGTTCCTCAACACCGCCGAGCGTGGCTGGGTCGAATCGATCGCCCGCTCCGTCGTCGCGGCGTACGCGGGCAAGGTCGAGCCCGAAGCCCTGCTGTCGATGATCAACGCCAGCGACCGCGCCGCGCTCGACAGTTTGATGAAGCGAGTCGACCGCGACGATCCGCGCCTCCCGGTGATGATCGACACGTTGCTCCGCCTGTCGGCGATGGAGGGCGACATCACCGTCGCGCTCTACAACGCTTATGTCGAGCACGCGGCGCAAACGGCGCGCGAATCGCTCGCCGCCGAATTCCGCGACGGCATCGCCAAGGTGGTCGAACGCTCGGGCCAGGAGAGCCATGCGTTGCGCGACCAGTCGGTGCGCACGTCGAGCTCTGCCCGCGGTATGATCGGCAAGACGTCGGAAGTGGCCGCCGCCGCCGAGCAATCGGCAGTGGCGATGCGAGAGGCGGCGCAGACCGCGGCGGGGCTGATCCGAGCGATCGAGGATGCGCGGATCGAAGTCGAGGCGGCCGCCGAG
>NZ_DATBDV010000018.1:0-245268 GCF_036269755.1 Sphingomonas sp.
CCGCCGCGGGAAGGCCGCCGGGTCATCGCGTATTTTCATGGCAATGGCGGCAATATCGCCTACCGCGCCGATCGGCTGATGCGGTTCGCCCGCGACGGCTTCGGCGTCCTGATGCCGGAATATCGCGGCTATGGCGGCAACCCCGGCACTCCGAGCGAAGCCGGGCTGTTTGCCGACGGCCACGCCTCGCTCGATTTTCTGCGGGGCGAGGGGATCGCCGGCAAGCGGCTCGTGCTCTACGGCGAATCGCTCGGCTCGGCGGTGGCGGTCGAGATGGCGGCGACCGTGCAGATCGGGGCGCTGGTGCTCGAATCGCCGTTCACCAGCATCGCGGCGGTGGCGCAGCACCATTACCCGTTTGTGCCGGCAAAGCTCTTGGTGCTGGACCGCTTCGACGCGCTTTCGCGCATCGGCCAGGTGAGGGCGCCCCTGCTGGTCCTGCAGGGCGGCCGCGACCCGGTCGTCCCGCCGCATTTTGGTGACGCGCTGTTCGCCGCTGCGATGGAGCCGAAGGAGCGCTGGTTCGCCCCCGAGGGCGGCCACGAGGACCTGGCCCGCTTCGGCGCGCTTGATGCGGTCGTCGATTTTATCGCGCGCCATGCCCGCTAGTCCTGATCGCGAAGTGTTGCCCAGCGCTCTGTGCGTTTTCCCGCCAACTCGGCGAAGGCCAGGACCCACGCTTCGGCCATTCGCGCCTGATGAGCGATGGGGCCCGGCCTTCGCCGGGATGGCCAACCCAGGGATGCGTTCGGATATCGGAGACGAGGCAGCTGGCCGTATTTTTTCTGCAGATAACAGCGAAAACATCGAACACCGTCGGGGATCGCCACCGCATGCGATTGCGGCTTTCCCGGCGCAATGACAAAACACCGGGGTGATTGTTGAGCGGAGCGGGACATGGCCGACAGGGTGAAGCCGGGCGAGGTGAAGAAAGTGGTACTGGCCTATTCGGGCGGGCTCGACACCTCGGTCATCCTGCGCTGGCTGCAGCAGACCTACCGGTGTGAGGTCGTCACCTTCACCGCCGATCTCGGGCAGGGCGAGGAGCTGGAGCCGGCCCGGGAGAAGGCCGAGCTGCTCGGGGTGCGCGCGATCTTCATCGACGATTTGCGCGAGGAATTCGTCCGCGATTTCGTCTTCCCGATGTTCCGCGCCAATGCGCTTTATGAGGGGCAGTACCTGCTCGGTACCTCGATCGCGCGGCCGCTTATCGCCAAGCGCCAGATCGAGATCGCCCGCCAAACCGGCGCCGACGCGGTGGCGCACGGCGCCACCGGCAAGGGCAACGATCAGGTCCGCTTCGAGCTCTCCTATTACGCGCTCGCGCCCGACATCAAGGTGATCGCGCCGTGGCGCGAATGGGATTTGACCAGCCGAAGCAAGCTGATCGAGTTCGCCGAAGCGCACCAGATCCCGGTGGCCAAGGACAAGCGCGGCGAGGCGCCGTTCTCGACCGACGGCAACCTTCTCCATACGTCGTCCGAGGGTAAGGTGCTCGAGGATCCGTGGGAGGAAGTGCCCGATTACGTCTATTCGCGCACCGACAATCCCGAGGACGCGCCCGACACGCCCGAAATCATCACGATCGATTTCGAGCGCGGCGACGGCGTCGCGCTCAACGGCGAGGGCATGTCGCCAGCGACCTTGCTGACCAGGCTCAACGAACTCGGCAAGCGCCACGGCATCGGGCGGCTCGACCTAGTCGAGAACCGCTTCGTCGGGATGAAGTCGCGCGGCATGTACGAGACGCCGGGCGGCACGATCTATCACCTCGCGCATCGCGGCATCGAGCAATTGACGCTCGACCGGGGTGCGGCGCACCTTAAGGACGAGCTCGCGCCGCGCTATGCCGAATTGATCTATAACGGCTTCTGGTTCTCGCCCGAGCGCGAGATACTCCAAGCCGCGATCGACCACAGCCAGGAGAAGGTCACCGGCACCGTCCGCCTCAAGCTCTACAAGGGTGGTGTCTATGTCATCGGGCGCAAGTCGCCTTACTCGCTCTACAGCGAGAAGGTCGTGACCTTCGAGGACGATCAGGGCGCGTACGACCAGCGCGATGCGGCCGGATTCATCAAGCTCAACGCGCTGCGGTTGCGGTTGTTGGGGCGGCGCGACCGCTGAGATCTCCCCTTCCCGGGAGGGAGGGGAGTTTAGCCTGCTCTTAACTGCCGCCGGGCTAAGCACCCGCGATGGAACGGACCGATCGCTTGGCGTGGATCGACGCACTGGTGGCGGCGTTGCTGGCGGGTGTGCTGGCCGCGGCGTGGAGCGTGCGCGACTGGTCCAATCTCGCCGCGCTGCGATTGCCCGACTCGGACGACATGATGCGGCTCCAGCAGATCCGCGACTGGCTCGGCGGGCAAGCGTTCGCGGACCTGACTCAATATCGCCTCGGCGCCGATGGTGTGCCGATGCACTGGTCGCGGCTGCCGGACCTGGTGCCGGGCGTGATCATCTGGTCGCTCGATGGGCTGGTCGGGCGGCATATGGCGGAAATCGTCGCGGTGATCGCCTGGCCGGCGATGCTGCTCGCGGCCGCGATCGGTCTGACCGGGCGGATCGCGCGCGCGGTCGGTGGCGCGGAGATTGCGCGGCCGGCGATGATCGTCGCTGCCTTCGCCTATCCCGCCAGCACCTTGTTTCTGCCGGGGCGGATCGACCACCACAATCTCCAGATCGTTTTCGCATTGCTTGCGACGCTGATGCTGGTGCGGCCCGGATCGATGATGGCGGGGCTGGTCGCCGGGGTCGCGACGAGCCTGAGCGTCGTGGTCGGGATGGAGACGACGCCGTTGCTCGCGCTGATCGGGTTGGTGATCGTGATCGATTGGGTGATCGGCGGACGGCCGGCGCGCGATCGGTTGATGGGGTTCGGCATCGCGCTTTGTGCGGCGACGCTGGCGTCGTCGATCATCTTCCGCACGATCGCGTGGGATTATGCCGCATGCGATGGCTTCACCGCGATTTCCGCGCGCGCGCTGATGGTCGCTTCCTTCGTCCCGATCGGGCTGGCGCTGGCCGGATGGGATTCGTCGGCGCGGGTCCGGCTGGCGCTCGGCATATCGAGCGCGCTGGCGCTCGCCGCGACGCTGGCGATCAGTACGCCACAATGCTTTGCCCCATATGGCAACGTTCCCCCGCTGCTGCGCTCGCTATGGCTGATGCGCGTCGGCGAGGCGCAGCCGCTGTTCGCGGCGCCGCTCGCGGTGGCGATCGGCTATGTGGGACTGACCGTCGCGGGGATCGCCGCCGGGGTCTGGCAATGGCGGCGCGAACGGTCGCGCGGCTGGCTGGTGCTGCTCGCGCTCCAACTCGGCGCGTTCGCGGTCGCGGTGATGCAAGTGCGCGGCGCCTATGACGGTGCGGTGCTCGCGGCTCCCGCGCTGGCGGCTGTGATCGTCGCCGCGCGTCGCGCCGGGGCATTGCCGCTGGCGGGCGCGTGGCTCGCCTCGGCAGGGATGCTCTATCCAATAGCCGCGCAAGCGATCGTGCCCGCGACACCGCCGAAGCCGGGTGCGAGCTGCACCGCGCCCGATCTGGTTGCGGCGCTCGGCGCCTTGCCGCCGGGGCGCGTGATGGCGCCGATCGACACCGGCGGGGTCGCGATCGCGGCGACGCGCCAGCGGTTGATCGCGGGCGCGTATCATCGTGACGGCGCGGGGGATCTCGCGATGTACGCTTTCTATCGCGGCACGCCTGAAGGTGCGGCCCACCTCGCGCGCGGCTGGCGAGTCGATTACGTCGTTGCATGCGACGGGTTTGCCGATGTCGCAGCGCCGTTCGCCGAAGCGCTCGAGCGCGGCCAAGCGCCCAACTGGCTGCGCCCGGTCGCGGCGGTGCCCTCGGGTGGGCGAATATTCGCGACCGTTGCGAGAAGCGCCGCCAAGCCCTAGCCACCGGCGATGGCGGGGGAAGAGACGATGTGGTGGCAGCGGCGGTGGGTCGCACTTACCGCGATCGTGATCGCGACCGTCCCGTTGCTCTATCCCGCCATTCCGCCCCTGACCGACGTGCCCGGCCATATCGGCGGCTATCGAATCCTTGCCGAGGCGGGTCGGGGCCCGCTCGCGCAGCATTACGCGGTGCACTGGGCGATGATCGGCAACCTTGGTATCGAGGGACTGGTGCTCGCGCTCCATCCGTTGCTCGATGTCGAACCGGCGACGCACCTGATCGTCGCGCTGATCCCCGCGCTGACGGTCGCGGCGATGCTGTGGCTGGCGCGCGAGGCGCATGGTCGCATGCCGGCGGCGGCGGGGTTCGCGCTGCCGCTCGCCTACGCGCTCCCGTTCCAGCTCGGCTTCGTCAACTTCGCACTCGCCGCTGCGCTCGCGATGGCGGGGTTGGCACTGTGGATACGTTTGGCGCGAACACGCGCGGGCTGGGTGCGGGTCGTTGTGCTGGCGGGGATCGCAGGGCCGGTATGGCTGTGCCACAGCTTCGGGTGGGCGATGCTCGGGCTGTTCGTGCTCGGTGCCGAATGGGTGATCCGTGGTCGGCGCGGCGAGCGCGGCTGGGGCCGGCTTGGGCTGACCGCGCTTGCCTGCGTGCCGATGGCTTGGCCGCAATTGCTGGCGATGGCCGAGGGCACGCCGATGTCGGGCGACACCGGCGATTGGTTCCACCTCTCCATCAAGGCGCAGTGGATCGTTTCGCTGCTTCAGGAGCGTTGGAAGATATACGATGTCACCTGCGTGGTCGCACTAGCAGCACTATTGTGGACCGCGATCCGCTCTCGGCGGATGCGGTTTGAACCGCTGCTTGGGGTGCCAGCACTGTTCGGGTTGATTGCGTTCGTGGTGACGCCGCGGCTGTTCGCGGGCGGTGCATATGTCGATATGCGGATGCTGCCTTATACTGTCGCGCTCGCGGCGTTGGCGATTCGCGCCGACGAAGATGTGGTACGTCCGCTTGCGGCATTCGGTGCGGCATTTTTCCTGCTACGACTGGGAACCTCGACGATTGCCTTCGCCCTGATTGCACAAGGGCAAGCCAAGGAACTGGCAGCAGTCGCGTACATACCGCCAGGGGCGGCCGTGCTGGCGCTGGTCGACGAGCCCTCGACGGCGAAGTGGGTTAATCCGCGCCTCGGTCATATCGCGGGCATCGCGGTGGCGCGGTCGCGTGCCTTCACCAACGAGCAATGGGCGATTTCGGGTCAGCAATTGATCGCGCCGCGCCATCCGGCCGCTGCGCCGCTCGACCGCGACCCGTCGCAACTCGTTCCCCAAGACGACCCCCGCGCCGAAAAAAGGTATTTCGATGCGGCGATCGCTGGGTTCGATCGCGCCACGTTCAATTATGTCTGGACGGTCGGGTTCCCGGCCGGGCGCGCGCGTGCTCGCGACCTGACGCTGATATGGTCGAACGCGCACTCGGCGCTCTACCGGGTCGATCGCGTCGCGGCCTTGTCGCCGGTGGCGACGGCCCGCTAAGGGATTGGCGATGGCGACCAAGCACGCGACCGATCTCGAATGGTGGCAGACGCGGCGCTTCGTCGTGGCGATGGCGCTGCTTGCGGCAGTGCCGTTGTTGTGGCCAGACATTCCGCCGTTGGTCGATCTGCCCGGGCATATGGGGCGCTATCGGGTCCAGCTCGACCTTTATCGCTATCCGTGGCTGACCGATTGGTACGACTTCAAATGGTCGCTGATCGGCAATCTCGGCATCGACATATTGGTGCAGATTTTCGCGCCGGTGTTGGGGCTCGAGTTGACGGTCAAGCTGATCGTGATGGCGATCCCGCCGCTGATCGTGGTCGGGCTGTTGTGGATCGCGCGTGAAGTGCACGGACGGATTCCGGCGACCGCGTTGTTCGCGCTGCCGCTGGCTTATTGCTTCCCGTTCCAGTTCGGGTTCGTCAATTTCATGCTGTCGATGGCGCTCGCGCTGCCGATGTTCGCATTCTGGCTGCGGCTCGGGCGGTTGGGCAAGTTCCGGCTGCGCGCGGCCTTGTTCGTGCCGCTGTCGTGTGCCTTGTGGATCTGCCACACGTTCGGCTGGGGCGTGCTCGGCGTGCTCGCTTTCTCCGCCGAAATGGTTCGCGAGCATGACCGCGCCAAGGAGACGGTCGAGCATCGCTTCAACCCGGTCACCAGCGCGGGGCTGAAGCGCTGGGCGATCGCCTGGTTTCGCGGGGGCCTGCACTGCCTCCCGCTCGCGTTGCCGATGCTGCTGATGGTCGCTTGGCGCAGCGGCCAGCATGTGACTGGGCAAACCGCCGACTGGTTCAATTGGCAGGCCAAGTTTGCCTGGTTGACGATGATGTTGCGCGATCGCTGGATCAGTTTCGATGTCGGGTCCGGCGCCTTGCTCGGGCTGATCCTGTGTCAGTCGTTCCGCGATCCAAACATCGAATATTCACGCAACCTCGGGCTGTCGACGTTGTTTCTGGTCGCCGTCTTTGTGCTGCTGCCCCGCATCGTATTCGGATCGGCTTACGCCGATATGCGGCTGGCGCCGTTCATGGTGGCGATCGCCCTCATCGCGATCCGGCCGCGTCCGCTGCCCGGCGACGCGCGGTGGCTGGCGCTCAAGCATCCCGGTCTCGACGATCGGCGACTTAAGGCAATGCTTGCGGCAAATCGCCGCCGAACGATGCAGTGGTTCGCAACCTTCGGGCTCGTGTTCGTGATTGCTCGTACTGCCGGGACGACGGTCAGCTATGTCCTGTTCGACCAGGTCTATGATCGCCAGCTCAAAGCGCTCGATCACATTCCGCAGGGGGCGCGACTGATCAGCTTCGTCGGCCAGAATTGCGTCGCCGACTGGAAGATGACTCGGCTCGAGCACATGCCCGCGCTCGCGCTCGAACGGAAGGAAGCCTATACCAACGATCAATGGTCGATGGCCGGCGCGCAATTGCTCACCACCAAATACGCGCCCGCCCGCCCGTTCGCGCACGATCCGTCGCAGATCACCACGCTGACGCAATGCCCGCGCGAATATTGGCGCCCGATCGACCGCAGCCTGGCGCGTTTCCCGCGCGCGGCGTTCGATTATGTCTGGCTGATCAACCCGCCGCCCTATGATCCCAAATACACCGAGGACCTGACCCCGATCTGGCGCGACGGCATCAGCGCGGTGTTCAAGGTCAATCATGTCGATGTCGCGCCAGTCACCAAGAACGGCGATTTCCCGCTGCCGCCGCGCGGCAAGACGCCGCTTTACTGATCGCGTTTGAACGGGGTCAGCGCGCCGAGATAATCACGGTCGCTCTCCACGCCGAGCCGCTCGCGCGCGAGAAAATCGGCGATCGCGCGGCGGAAGTTGCGATCGGGAATGTAATGCGCCGACCAAGTCGGCACCGGCACATAGCCGCGCGCGAGCTTGTGCTCGCCCTGCGCGCCCGCTTCCACCGTCGCCAGCGCGCGTGCGATCGCGGCGTCGATGGCTTGGTAATAGCATAGTTCGAAATGGAGGAATGGCACGTCCTCTATGCACCCCCAATAGCGGCCGTAGAGCGTGTCGGCACCGATCAGGTTGAGCGCACCGGCGATCGGGCGGCCGTCGCGCTCGGCGAGGATCAGCAGAACCTGATCCGCCATTCGCTCGCCGAGCAGCGAGAAGAACGGCCGAGTCAAATACGGATGCCCCCACTTCCGGCTGCCGGTGTCCTGATAGAACACCCAGAACGCGTCCCAATGCGCCTCGGTCAAACCGGCGCCGGTCAGGTGGCGGATCGTCAGCCCTTCGACCGCCTTTGCGCGCTCGTGGCGAATCGCCTTGCGCTTGCGGCTCGACAGGGCTGAGAGAAAATCATCGAAGCTGCGATAGCCCTCATTGCGCCAGTGGAACTGCGTACCCTCGCGGATCAGCCAGCCCGCCGCTTCGAACAACGGCACTTGGTCGGGCGCAACGAACGTAGCATGCGCCGAGGACAGTCCATTCTCGTCGGTCAACGCTTCGAGGCCAGCGATCAGCGCCGGGGCCAGCGCTTGGTCGCGCAACAACAGCCGCGGCCCCGGCACCGGGGTGAACGGCGTCGCCACCTGAAGCTTGGGGTAATAGGTGCCGCCGGCGCGCTCCCACGCATCGGCCCAAGCATGGTCGAAAACGTACTCGCCTTGGCTGTGGCTCTTGGCATAGGCTGGCGCGATCGCACCGGGGCGATCGTCCGTGTCATCGACGACGATCGGCAAGGGCTGCCAACCAGTGCCGCGCCCGACGCTACCCGATTGCTCGAGGATCGATAGGAAGGCGTGCCCGACGAACGGGTTTGCGGTGCCGGCGCACGCATCCCAATCGGCGGCCGAAATCGACGAAACGCCGTCGGCGACGCGTGCGGTAATCGGATGGGAAGTCACCGGCCCCAGATAGGGTCAGTCGGCTAGCTTCACCACCGCGTCCACCTCGACCGCCGCACCACGCGGCAATACCGCGACGCCGACCGCGCTACGGGCGTGCTTGCCGGCATCGCCGAACAACGCCTCCATCAGGTTCGACGCACCGTTCGCCACTTCGGGCTGGTCGGTAAAGTCGGGCGACGAATTGACGAACACGCCGAGCTTGACGATCCGCTCGACGCGCGAAAGGTCGCCGCCCAGCGCCGCCTTGATCTGCGCGACAAGCATCAGCCCGCACAATTCGGCGGCTTCCTGCCCCGCGACCTTGTCGAGATCGCCGCCCAGTCGCCCCGTGACGACCTTGCCGTCCTTGAACGGCAATTGCCCCGAAATGTGCAGCATCCCGCCGGCATCGACGCTCGGCACGTACGACGCGACCGGCGCGGCGGCGGCGGGCAGAGTCAGCCCCATTTCCTCGAGCTTGCGGTCGATACGGTCGGTCATGGCGATACTCCTTCGATGGGCGTGTTTGGTTCTTGTGCGGGTTGGTTGGCGTCAAAGCGCGCCGCGATCCAGCGCTGCGCCTCGGCCCAGTCATCGATCCGGGCGTGTGCGAACGGGGCCGGGGGAACGCTGGGCGCCATGCGCGGCTCGGCAATCAAGTGCAGACGATGGACTTGCGGCGCATGCCGGGCGACCGATTCGTGGTGCGTCGCCAGATCATCGACGAACACCGTCACCGGGTTGCCATGTTCTGCGACCAGCTTGGCAACGGGGCCGCCCTTCCCACCTTGGTTGGTCTCGACTCGGTGGTGAATGCCATGGCGGGCCAACTGAGTGATCCGATCGTCGCGGCAATGATCGCCGAGGTTCGTCAGGACGACGATGTCGGCCTGCTCCGACAGCGCCGCCAGTGCCTCCGCGGCGCCCGGCACCAAGGTCTGGCGATCCATTTCGCCAGGGAAGAATGCGTCGAGCATCCCCCACATCGTTTCGCGCTCGACCGGGCGTCCGTCGGCGTGCTTCATCGAATTCGCGAAATCGCCGCCGTCGGGCGAGAAGTCGATGTCGTGGTGCTCGCGCAGCCACACGCCGAAATGCCGCACCATGTGGAGCAGCACCTCGTCGCAATCGCAGATGAGGAGCGCGCGACTCACGCCTCGAGCTCGCGATGCGCGGCGACCAAGGCTTCGGGCTTCACCGCCAGCTCCTCGGCGCAGGCGATCAGATCGGGCTCATGGTTTTCGAGAAAGCCGAGTAGCGCCGACAAGGTCGCGCGATCGCCCGCCGATTGCTTGAGGTCGCCCGCGGTCAGACCGGTGACGGCGAGCAGCCGCGCAGCGCGCGCGGGCTCAGCGAGCGTCCAGACCAGGGCCTGGAGCGCGAGCGTCGCTGGATCGTGATTGGTGTCGGGCGCTGGCATTGCTATCGTGTCGGAATGGAGAACGAACTCCCCGTGGCAAAGCGCGTGCTCGTTGTCGAGGACAACGAGCTCAACCTCAAACTGTTCTGCGACTTGTTGCGCGCGCACGACTTCGCGACGGAGCCGGTGCGCGACGGGCGCGAGGCGGTCGAGCGCGCACGGTCGTTCGCACCCGACCTGATCGTGATGGACATTCAGCTGCCGCATGTCAGCGGTCTGGAGTTGATCGAGCAGATCAAACGCGACACTGCGTTGGGACGGACGCCGATCATGGCGGTGACCGCCTATGCCGGACGCGAGGACGAGGATCGCATCCGCGCGGCGGGCGCCGACGCATACGTGTCGAAGCCGATCTCGGTGGCGCGGTTCGTCGCGGAAGTGAGCGCGCTGCTTTAGGCAAAGCAAAGGCCGCGAAGGTTACCCCTGCGGCCTAAGGTCCCCGCCTTCGCGGGGACAAATAAGCCGGAGGCTTATTTGATCTTCGCTTCCTTGAACTCGACGTGCTTGCGCACGACGGGATCGTACTTGCGGAACGACAGCTTCTCGGTCTGGGTGCGCGGGTTCTTCTTGGTGACGTAGAAGAAACCGGTGTCGGCCGAGCTGACGAGCTTGATCTTGACGGTGGTCGGCTTTGCCATGACCCAAATCCTGTAGGTTGAAATGCAAAAGCGGCGGAACGCGCCGCCGCTTGTCGGGGTGGGCCAATGCCGAAGCTGCCTTGGTTTGTCAAGCAAAGGGGCGGGCGGCGCTCTTAATCCTTCGTTTACCATCTCGGGCGCACGCTGCCATTCGTCCCAACAGGAGTTCGGGCGATGGGGGTTTACCAACGCGATCTCGCCGCCAGCGTGGCGAAGCTCAACATGATGGCGGGGCATGCCCGTCCGGCCGACCTCGCCAGCGCGGTCGATGCGATCCGCGCCGCGGCTCAGGTCGAAGGGCGGCTTCCCGTCGTCGCGGTGGCACGCGCGATCGAAGCGGCACTGGCGCGCGGCGAGCGCGGCGTCGTCATCAGCGGCTGGATCACGATGCTGGGCGAAGCGGTCGGCTGCGACCGCAACGACGCCGACTGCACCAGCGCCTATCTCGCCGCCGGCGCGGTCCGGCTCGCACATTAAGCCGATACGATGGACTCGCTGATGGCGGCGCTGGTCGCGGCGCTGCTGATCCGGGTCACCGATCCCAGCGCGGACATGGTCGCAATTACCGCAGAGCGGTCGCGCAAGACCGGCGTCGTCGTGCTCGGCGTGGTGATCGCGCTTTTCGTGACTCAGGCAGTGGCCGCTATCGGCGGCTGGCTGGTCGCCCCTCACCTCAACGTTCATGCGGCGCGATTGCTGTTCGCCTTTTCGCTGCTGATGGCCGGCGGCGGCGCGATCTGGCCGAGAAAACCGGTCAAGCCGAGCGACGGTGGCCATCCCTTCGTGGCGACCACCAGCAAGTTGATCGCAAGCGGGATCGGCGACCGCACGATGTTCGCGACCTTCGCGGTGGCGGCGGGCGGTGTGCCGGTGCTGGCGGGGATCGGCGGGCTTGTCGGCGGGTTGGTCGTGCTGATCGGGGCGGCGATCACCGGCGAGACATTGTGGCGTGATCGGCCGGCGCGGGCGGTTGACCTGACGATCGGTGGCGTGCTTGTGGCGGCCGGCGCTTGGCTCGCGGTCTCGGCGCTGCGGCTGATCTAGCGGGCCGTCGCCTCAGGTGCTATCCTGGGAACGCCGCGCTTCAGCCGATCGTTGGCCGCGACGGGAGAACGATCATGTTGCGTTGGGCCATCATCTTCGCGATCATCGCGCTGGTTCTGGGGCTGCTCGGCTTCGGCGGCATCGCGAGCGCGTTCGCCGGCGTCGCCAAATTGCTTTTCTTCATCGCGATCGCGATCTTCGTCGTGCTGCTGGCGCTCGGGGTGATGGCGGGCCGCGCGATTAAAAAGGGGGTCGATTAGGGTCCGAGTGTCAGCAGCCAGAGGTCGGGCGGAACGCCGAGCCGCACCGGCGGCCCGCTGGTGCCGAGTCCCGCGGTGACGACGACGGTGCGCGATCCGTCGCGGATCACGCCGCAGCGATATCGCCGGTTGTAGGGCTGGTGACCCGGATACCAGCCGAACAGTTGCACTTGCCCACAATGCGTGTGCCCGGCGAGCAGCACGCTGCCGTCGGGCAGCAGCGGCACGATGTCGGGCGAATGAGTCACGAACAGGCGACCGCCGATGAGCGGTCGCAAGGCCGCGATGGTCGCGGCGAGATCAGCGTGGCCGGAAAAGCGATCGCCGATCCCGCCGATCGCAAGCGGGCCGCGCACGATCGCCCGATTGTCGAGCACGATGACGCCTGCGCGGCGCAACTGGTCCTTGACCACCGCCGCTCCGGTCCAATTGTCGTGGTTGCCGAGCACCGCGATGACGCCAAGCGGCGTCTTGAGGTGCGATAGCGGCGCGACCATCTTTTCGCCAATCGCGGCCGCGCTGTTGGCGCCAGCGCCGTTGATCATGTCGCCGG
This sequence comes from Sphingomonas sp., assembly GCF_036269755.1. GTDB lineage: Bacteria > Pseudomonadota > Alphaproteobacteria > Sphingomonadales > Sphingomonadaceae > Sphingomonas. The sequence goes on from NZ_DATBDV010000018.1 coordinate 12,207, forward strand.
CAATGAACACGATGTCGGGCTTGAGCGCGTCGATCTGGCCGACGATCCGATCGAGCCGCGCCGCATCCATCGCAGGCGATCCGATGTGAATGTCGCTGATCAGCACCGCGCGGATCGGCTTGGCACCCGCCGGCCAGCCGGGCGGCGACAACGTCGCCGTCCTCACCACCGGGTCGCGGCGTGCTTCGGCGCGCGCGAAGAGATACAACCCGGCTCCGAAGAGCAGAGCCAGGATGACGATCAGCAGCCGTTTGCGCATCGGCCGAAGCTAGCGTGGCGATGCCGCTGGCGGAACTCCCCGCGCGCGGCCATGTTGATCCATACAATGCACGCCTTCGCGCAGCTCCTCGATTCGCTGATCTATACGCGGTCGCGCAACGCCAAGCTCAAGCTGATCGGCGATTACCTCAAGGCGACGCCCGATCCGGACCGCGGTTGGGCGATGGCGGCGCTGACCGGCGACCTGGATTTGCCGGCGGTCAAGCCCGCGGTGATCCGCGGGCTGATCGAGGCGCGGGTCGATCCGGTGCTGTTCCGGATGAGCCGCGACTATGTCGGCGACACCGCGGAGACGATCGCCTTGCTGTGGCCGGGTGCCGACGACGGGACGGGCGAGCCGTTGTCGGTGGCGCAGGTGGTCGACACGCTCAACAGCCTGTCGCGCTCCGACGCGCCGGCCGCGCTCGCGGCGATGCTCGACCGGATGGATGCCGAGGAACGCTTCGCCTTGCTCAAGATGGCGACCGGGGCGCTCCGGATCGGCGTTTCGGCAAGACTTGCCAAGACTGCGCTGGCGCAAGCCTTCGCGGTCGACGTCGAAGCGGTCGAGGAAGTGTGGCACGCGATCCGGCCACCTTATGCCGAGCTGTTCGACTGGGTCGAGGGACGCGGCGATCAGCCGACCGCGGCCGACGTGCCGGTGTTTCGCCCGTTCATGCTCGCCCACCCGCTCGAGGATTTGCGGGTCGACCTCAACGACTATGCCGCCGAGTGGAAATGGGACGGCATTCGCGTCCAGCTCGTCCATGTCGGCGGCGAGACTCGGCTCTATAGCCGGGCCGGCGACGACATCACAGGCAGCTTTCCCGATGTCGCGCGGGCGTTCGCGACGCCGGGCGTGCTCGATGGCGAACTGATGGTGAAAGGCGAGTTTCAGGGGGGCGAAGCAGCGAGCTTCAACGCGCTACAGCAACGGCTGGGGCGCAAGATCGTGTCGGCGAAGATGCTCGAGGAGTATCCCGCGTTCGTCCGGCTCTACGACATCCTGTTCGACGGTTCGCAAGACCTGCGCCCGTTGGCATGGACCGAGCGTCGCGCCCGACTCGAGCGATTCGTCGCCCAACTCCATCCCGATCGATTCGACCTCAGCGCGCTGATCGACGCCAGCGATTTCGACGCGCTCGAGGAAATCCGCGCCGGCGCGCGCGACGCCGCGATCGAGGGCGTGATGCTCAAGCGCCGAGACTCCGACTATGTCGCCGGACGCCGCACCGGCCTTTGGTACAAATGGAAGCGCGACCCGCTGACCGCCGATTGCGTGATGATGTACGCGCAGCGCGGCAACGGTCGCCGCTCGTCTTACTATAGCGACTACACCTTCGGCTGCTGGACCGACGAGGGCGAACTCTTGCCCGTGGGCAAGGCCTATTCGGGGATCACGGACGACGAGCTGAAGATGCTCGACAGCTTCGTGCGCAACCATACGCTCAACCGGTTCGGCCCGGTGCGCGAGGTCGAAAAAACCTTGGTGCTCGAAGTCGCATTCGATTCGATCCACGAATCGAAACGCCACAAATCGGGCGTGGCGATGCGCTTCCCGCGTATCCACCGCATCCGCACCGACAAACCCGCGGCCGAGGCGGACCGAATCGATACGCTTCGGCGGATGATTACCTGAGCCCGGCGCAAAGTTGACACCAGGATCACACTATCAGCGCCGTCCGCCCGAACCGAAGGTCACGAAAGTCACGGGACGGCACAGGCGGATTGCGACGAACCGAGCGAGGGGCAGACGATGAGAAAGAGCGTCGATGAACGCTGACAGACGAAATCCAACATTGCCAACCATTTATCGAGGGGCCGGCCACAGGAGGAAGGCCGGCCCCTCGCGACTTCCGGATGTTACGGTAACATCACGGTGTCGATGACGTGGATCACGCCGTTGGACTGCATCACGTTGGGAATCGTGATCATGCCCTTGTCGCCCTTGCCGTCCATGATCGCCCAGCCGGCGCCCATCTTCGTGAAGCTGAGCGTCTCGCCCTGCACGGTCGTGTAAGTCGCGGTGCCGCCATTGGCCTTGGCCTTCGCGGCGATCATCGCCGCGGTGATCCGCCCGGGGACGACGTGATAGGTCAGGATCGAGGTCAAGGTCGCCTTGTTCTCGGGCAGGACTAGCGTGTCGACGGTGCCGGCTGGGAGCTTGGCGAACGCCGCGTTGGTCGGCGCGAACACGGTGAACGGCCCCGACCCCGACAGAGTGTCGACCAACCCGGCGGCCTTGACCGCGGCGACCAACGTCGTGTGATCCTTCGAGTTGACGGCGTTCTGAACGATAGTCTTGGTCGAATACATTGCGGCGCCCCCGACCATCGGGTTCTTCATCGCCGCGATCCCCGCGGTCGATCCGATCGCGAGCGTCGTCGCGAGCATCAATTTCTGAAACGTCTTCATCTTTTTTCCTCCGCCTTGATGGCGGGGGGAGATACGGCCGGGCCGCCGCCGCGGATGCAGCTCAGGCGAGCGTAAGCTTGCCGCTCGCGACGACCGGGCCGGTCGGCTTTCCAGTCGGTGAGCCGCCGATCGGCTCGACCGACACGGCGAGCGTCAACCCGTCATGGAGTTGGCGGCGCTCGCCCGATGCCAGCGTCATCCGCGACGTGCCTTCGGGCGCGAGGATCCCCATCGGCTTGGGGATGCCGTCGCCGCCGATCATCCACAATTGCGCGCTCTTGCCCGTCGGCGCCATGTCGGCGTGCGGGATGCGCATTTCGCCCGTGGTCATGTCGATCACGGCGGGGACCGAGGCCGATTTGTCGGTCATCATCAACGACGCGACCATCATCGTGTGCGGCTGGCCGGCTTGGGGAATCGGCAGCGGCGCGGGGCCGGGGCGCGTGACGAAGAACAAGGCGATCGTCGCTGCAAGCGCGGTCGCGAGCGCGAGCACCGGCCAGGCCGCGCGAGGCCGCGCCGGCGCCGACGCATCCATCGCCGCCAGCCGCATCGCCACCGCATCGGGCGCCGCCACCGGGCGGTAATCGTCGAACAATCCGTCGAGCCGCTCGCGCCATTGCTCGACCTCGCGCGCGAAGACGGGATCCGCCAGCACGCGGCGCAACGCCGCCGCGCGTTCGTCGCCGTCGAGCAGCCCGAGCGCGAACTCCGCCGCGGTCATATCGGGATCGGGATCGTCAGTCGTCACCGACGCATCCTTTCAATTGCTGCAATCCCCGCCGTACCCAGCTCTTCATCGTCCCCAGCGGCACACCCTTGGCGGTGGCGAGCTCGGCATATGTCAGCCCGTCGAAAAATGCGGTGCGGATCGACTCGCGCTGGCGTTCGTCGAGCGCATCGAGGCAGTCGTGCAGGCGGCGCGAGCGGTCGTCGCGTTCGGCCAGCGCCAGCGGATCGGGTGTGTCGTCGGCGATGTCGGCGGCATCCTCGATCGGCCGGCTCGATCGCTTGCCGCGCGCGCGAACCCAATCGATCGAGCGGTTGCGCGCGATCGTCGCGAGCCACGATATCGGGCTGGCGCGTCCCGGCTCGAACGCACCCGCGCGCTTCCAGATCGTCAGATACACGTCGTGCAACACATCCTCCGCGCTACTGCGGTCACCGCAGACACGCAGGCAAATCCCGAAAAGCTTCGCCGAGGTCAGGGCATAGACTTCGCGGAACGCGCCGCGATCCTCGGCGCCGACGCGTTCGAGCGCTTCGCAAAGGCGAGCGCGCGCTGCCGCGGCGGCATCAGGGGCGGGATCGCGCACGGCCAACGACTACCCGTCGGCATCGACTTAGGCAACGCGCCGGGGCGACGCGCGCCGGACAAGGAAAAGCCCGGCCCGCAGCGATGCGCGAGCCGGGCTTTTATCGATTCGCGGGCCTTACTGGATCGGCGAAAGGTTCACCGCCGCATACTTGCCGCGGCGATTGTCGACCTCGAGCTCGAACTCGAGCCGGTCGCCTTCGTTGAGGTTGGTCATCCCGGCGCGTTCGACCGCCGAGATGTGGACGAATGCATCGGGCTGGCCGTCGTCGCGCTGAATGAAGCCGAAGCCCTTCATCGCGTTGAAGAACTTGACCGTGCCGGTCGCCTTCTCGCCGGTGAGCTCACGCCCGCCGCCGCCACCACCGGCGCCACCGCGCGGAGCGGCGTCGCGATCGCGCGGCGGACCGCGGTCGGTGACGGGCAACGGCTCGCCCTCGATCTTGAGGTCGGTCGCTGAAATGCGCCCCCCGCGATCGACCAGGGTGAAGCCGAGCGGCTGACCCTCGGCGAGACCGGTCAGGCCGGCTTGCTCGACCGCGCTGATGTGGACGAACACGTCCTCGCCGCCATCGTCGCGCACGACGAAGCCGAAGCCCTTTTGCCCGTTGAAGAACTTAACCACGCCGGTGCCTTCGCCGACGACCTGGGGGGGCATGCCGCCGCCACCACCGCCGCCGCCACGGAAGCCGCCGCCACCGCCGCCGCCGCCGCGGAATCCACCGCCACCACCGCCAAAGCCGCCGCCACCGCCAAAGCCGCCGCCACCGCCGCGATAGCCACCGCCGCCGCCGCCATAGCTGCTACCGCCACCGAAGTCGCCGCCGCCGCCGCCAAAATCGTCACTGCCGCCGAAACTGTCGCGCTTGTCGCGACCGCGCCCACCACGGTTACCGCGACCACCTTTATCGAAACTCATGCCCTGTTCGTCTTTCCCGGTTCGCCCAAATCCTATCCAAGGACCAACACGCCGGACGACGGACGCGATCCCTCGGGCGCAAACAGCCGCGCCACCCGAGTCGCTTAAACCAAAAACGGCAACGCCGCGAACGAAATCGTCCCCATTCCGGCGCTTGCAGTCGCGATACTTGCGCGGGCGTTGCCGAGACGGCACAGCCGGAGGCATGGGGTTGATCGAACTGCTTACCAATCCGGCTGCCTGGGCGGCGCTCGTCACGCTGATCGTAATGGAGGTCGTGCTCGGGATCGACAACCTCGTGTTCGTCGCGTTGCTGTCGAACAAGCTGCCCGAGGCGGAGCGCGCACGGACTCGGCGAATTGGCATCGGGCTGGCGCTGGTGATGCGCATCATCCTGCTATTCTCGCTGTTCCTGATCGTCGGGATGGTGAAGCCGGTGTTCGATCTGGGGCTCCATGCGAGCGACGCGAACGGGCACACGATTTACGAGACCGCTTTCTCGATTCGCGACCTGATCATGATCGCGGGAGGCACGTTCCTGCTGTACAAGGCGACGAGCGAGATCCACCACAATCTCGATTCGCACGAATCGGCGGCGCCGGCGGCAAAACGCGGCGCGAAGCCGCTGGGGTTCGTGTCGGCGATCGTCCAGATCCTGTTGCTCGACCTGGTGTTCTCGATCGATTCGATCCTGACCGCGGTCGGGATGACCGACGAGCTGCCGATCATGATCGCCGCGGTGATCGTCGCGGTCGGGGTGATGATGCTCGCCGCCGATCCGCTCGCCAGGTTCATCGAGCGCAACCCGAGCGTGGTGATGCTCGCGCTCGGCTTCCTGCTGATGATCGGGCTGGTGCTGATCGCCGACGGTTTCGGCGTCCATGTGCCCAAGGGATATGTCTATACCGCAATGGCGTTTTCGGGGCTGGTCGAGGCGCTCAACATCCTGCGCCGCCGAAGGGGCAGCTAGCTTGGCAGCTTCGGTGTGGGCCGGTACCGCATCCGGTTCAGTTTCCTGAACCGGCACAAGCACGGCCATTGAGCGTTCAGCGCGATCAGGTTAGGCGAGCACGATGACCGTTCATCTGCATGAGGAAGACATCCCCGCCGACCTGTTCGCGCCGGGAGTATCGATCGCCGTCGACACCGAGACGATGGGGCTGATCACGCCGCGCGACCGGCTGTGCCTGGTCCAGTTGTCGGATGGCGGCCCAGACGAGCACCTCGTGCGGTTCGCGCCGGGGAGCGACTATGCCGCGCCCAACCTCAAGGCGTTGCTGAGCGATCCGTCGCGCGACAAGCTCTACCATTTCGCGCGGTTCGACCTGGCCGCGATCAAGCACTATCTCGGCGTGGTGGCCGCCCCGGTCTATTGCACCAAGACCGCGTCGCGGTTGGTGCGCACCTATACCGACCGCCATGGTTTGAAAGAACTGGTCCGCGAACTGCTCGGGCAGGATATCTCGAAGCAGCAGCAATCGTCGGACTGGGGCAGCCCCGATCTGTCCGACGCGCAGAAGGATTATGCCGCGTCCGACGTGCGCTACCTCCACCGCATGCGCGAGGAACTCGACCGTCGGCTGGTGCGTGAAAACCGCGCCGAGCTCGCCAAAGCCTGCTTCGATTTCTTGCCCTGGCGCGCCGAGCTCGACCTGGCCGGCTGGCCGGAAATCGACATTTTCGCGCATGTCTGATGTCTGACGTTGCCGTCAGGATGCGGTCCGAACGCCAGCTATGGGCGGCGCCGGGCAGCGCACATGACCATCTGGTCGCGGTGCTGCGCATCGTGCTGCCGGCCGCCGTGGGCGTAGTTGCGGCGATGATGGTGTTCCTGCCGCTGACCAGCGGCAGCGAGGTCAGCTTCGTGCTCGACAAGAACAAGGTCGAAGTGTCGAAGGAGCGGCTCAAGGTCGAGGCGGCGAGCTATCGCGGGCAGGACAATAAGGGCCAGCCGTTCGTGCTGACCGCGCAATCCGCGCTACAGAAGAGCGCCGCCGACCCGATCGTCGACATGCAGCAACTGGTCGCCGAGATGCAATTGCCCAACGGCATCGCCAAGCTTCAGGCGCCCAGCGGACGCTTCAATCCGATCAACCAGCAGGTCGAGGTCGCCGGCCCGATCACGTTCGATGGCCCCAACGGCTACAGCCTCAAGAGCAACGCCGCGACGGTCGACCTCAAGACCAAGACGATGAACGGCTCGTCGGGCGTATCGGGCACGGTGCCGCAAGGCACGTTCTCCGCCAACACGATGAGTGCCGATCTCGACAATCGCTCGGTCGAGCTCGACGGGCACGTCCGCTTGCGCATTGCGCCGCGACACGCGAGATAGGCGCGATGCGTATCACCACCCTTCTCGCGATAATCGGCGGGCTCGCCGCAGCCGATGCCGCGGTCGCGCAACAGCGTCACGATTCGAACGCGCCGATCAGCTTCGATGCAGGGCATGCCGAACTCCAGGACCAGCAGGGCCGTGCGATCCTGTCGGGTGGCGTGACGGTGCGTCAGGCCGAAATGACGTTGCGCGCGTCGCGGGTGACGATCAGCTATTCGGGCAAGGCGCTGAGCGGCGGCTCGCCGCAAGCCTCGCGGATCGACGCGTCGGGCGGAGTCGTCGTGACTCGGCCGGACCAGACCGCGCGCGGCGCGTATGGGGTCTACGACATCAATCGGCGCGTCGTGATCATGCTCGGCGGGGTCGCGCTGACGCAGGGCGGCAATACCGTCAACGGCAATCGGCTGACGATCAATCTCGACACCGGCAGGGCGGTGATCGATGGCGGCGGCGGCGCGGCCGGTACCAGCTCGACGACACCCGGCGGACGCGTGACCGGGACCTTCTCGGTGCCCAAACGCAATTAGTTTGCGATGCAGCTTGGCTGTATCGAGACGGTGCCAGCCCGCTCCCCCACCCGATCGCCCATAGGGTAAACTGATTGGGCGGCCGGGTGGGGAGCGGGCTGGCACCGCACACGCGCGTGAGCGCGTCAAACAAAATAGCCGATTTTTGCCTGAGATTGTCGCGTGCCGCTTCCCTTGGCGGCGCGGGCGGGGCATGGATTTGCGCGTGCGCCATGCACGAAGCTTGCCAATTGGCTCACCGGTAACGATCCGGTAACCATGCGGCGGGCACTGACGGAGCCGGTATGGACGAGATGACCACTCTGGAATCGATCGAACCGATCGCCGAAGCGCCGGTGATGCGGGGTCTGTCGGTGGTGTCGATCGCCAAGTCGTACGACAAGCGCGTGGTGCTGTCCGACGTGTCGGTGTCGGTCGGGCCGGGCGAGGTGATCGGACTGCTCGGCCCCAACGGAGCGGGCAAGACGACCTGCTTCTATTCGGTGATGGGGCTGGTGAAGCCCGATTCGGGCCGGATCATGCTCGACGGCGACGATATCACTGGCCTGCCGATGTATCGCCGCGCGATCCTGGGGTTGGGGTATTTGCCGCAGGAAACCTCGATCTTTCGCGGGCTGACGGTCGAAGGCAACATCCTCGCGGTGCTCGAACTCTCCGAGCCCGACAAGTCGGCGCGTGCCAAGCGGCTCGACACGTTGCTAGAAGAATTCGGGCTCACGCGGCTGCGCGATGCGCCCGCGATGGCGCTGTCGGGCGGCGAACGTCGCCGCGCCGAGATCGCGCGCGCGCTTGCCGCCAATCCGTCGATCATGCTGCTAGACGAGCCGTTCGCCGGGATCGACCCGCTGTCGATCTCGGACATTCGCGACCTGATCGTCGAATTGAAGAAGCGCGGCATCGGCGTGCTGATCACCGACCATAACGTGCGCGAGACGCTCGACATCGTCGATCGCGGCTACATCATCTATGACGGCCGCGTGCTGTTCGCGGGCTCGCCCGAAGAACTCGTCGCAGACGAGAATGTGCGGCGGCTGTATCTGGGCGAGAGTTTTACCTTGTAGCCATGCGTGACTCTTCTCCTCTCGTCGTCCTGGCGGAGGCCGGGACCGTTGGCGGTGAAGGACCGGCAAATTACCAAGCGGCCCCGGCGTTCGCCGGGGCGACGGTGTCAACGCTATGAGCCTCGCGCCGCGTCTCGACCTTCGGCAGTCGCAATCCTTGGTGATGACGCCGCAGCTGCAGCAGGCGATCCGGCTGCTTGCGCTCAGCAACCTTGAGGTTGAGGCGTTTATTGGAGAGGAAATCGAGCGCAATCCGCTGCTCGATAGCGCGGCACCCGACGACGACGGCCCGACGATCGATCGCGAACCCGAGCCGGTCATCGGCGAGGAGCCCGCGAGCGCCGACGCCTTGCTCAACGGCGACAGCGGCGGCGAGGCGGCGCTCGACGTCGATTTCGCCGCCGAAAGCTTCCACCACGACAGCGCCGCCGACCAGGCCGGGATGGACGGCTCTCTCGGGCTCAACGGCGGCGGCTCGGGCGGAATGAGCGAGGACGGTCCCGATCTCGACGCGTTCGCCGATACCTCGCTCAGCCTCGCTGATCATCTGCTCCACCAGGCGGGCGAAGTGTTGTCGGCGCGCGACTTGTTCATCGCCCAGCATCTGATCGATCTGATCGACGAAGCCGGATATCTGACCACGCCGGTGCTCGACATCGCCACTCGCCTCGGCGTGCCGCTCGTCGCGGTCGAGGACGTGCTCGAAACGATCCAGACGTTCGACCCGACCGGGGTCGGCGCGCGCGACCTCGCCGAATGCCTGGCGCTCCAGGCGAAGGAAGCCGACCGCTACGATCCGTGCATGAAGCGGCTGATCGAGAATCTGGATCTCGTCGCGCGCGGCGATCTCGGGCGATTGAAGCGGCTGTGCGACGTCGACGACGAGGATCTGGCGGACATGATCCGCGAGCTGCGCGGCTACGACCCCAAGCCCGGCTGCAAGTTCGGCGGCGAGGCGATGCAGGCGGTCACCCCGGACCTGTTCGTCGCTCGGCGCAAAGACGGCTGGGCGATCGAAATCAACGCCGCGACCCTGCCCAAACTGCTCGTCAACCGCTCTTATTATGTCGAGCTGTCGGCCGGGCCGCAGGACAAGGCGTCGAAGGCGTGGTTGTCGGACATGCTCGCCAGCGCCAACTGGCTGGTCAAGGCGCTCGACCAACGCCAGCGCACGATCATCAAGGTCGCGAGCGAGATCGTGAAGCAGCAGGAGGCGTTCTTCCTTCACGGCGTCGCGCATTTGAAGCCAATGACGTTGCGCCAGGTCGCCGACGCGATCGAAATGCACGAATCGACCGTCAGCCGCGTGACGTCGAACAAATATCTCAGCTGCGCGCGGGGGTTGTTCGAGCTCAAATATTTCTTCACCAGCGCTATCCAGGCCGCCGACGGCGGCGACGCGGTGTCGGCCGAAGCGGTCAAGTCGGCGATCCGCGCGCTGATCCAGGCCGAGGATTCCAAGGCGATCCTGAGCGACGACACGTTGGTCGACATGCTCAATGTCAAGGGCTTCGGCATCGCGCGGCGTACCGTGGCCAAATATCGCGAGGCGATGGGGATCGGCAGCTCGGTCCAGCGCCGCCGCCAAAAGGCGCTGGAGGGCGTGGGCTAGGTTTTAGCAATTTTGCAAAACTTTCGCCTTACCGATCGGTGACATGCCCGCGCAATTCACCGTCACCGCCGAGCCGGCGCGCGATTTGATCCGGATCAGGATGTCCGGCTTCTTCACCCCCGACGACATCCAAGCGTTCTATGCCGCGCGCGCGGTCGAGCACGCCAAGCTGACCTGCGGACCCAATCGTCACCTGACGCTCAACGACGTCTCGGGCATGAAGGTGCAGGCGCAGGATGTCGTCGCGTCGTTTCAGGCGCTGCTCGCCGATCCTGCCTATCGCTCGCGCCGGCTGGCGTTCGTGGTCAGCCGCACGCTCGCGCGCAGCCAGTTGATGCGCGCGCTCGATACGCGGAGCGCGCGCTGCTTCGAAGATGCGGCGACTGCCGAAAAATGGCTGCTCACGCCCGATGCCGACGCCGAAGCGGCCTGATTGACCGTTCCCCCGTCGCCGCTCTAGCTGGTCGGCGAAGGAGAAGACGATGATCATCGTCACCGGCAGCGTCACCGCCAAGCCCGGCAGTTTCGAAGCCTTGCTCGAGGCCGCCCAAGCGCACGTCCACCGTTCGCGCTCCGAAGGCGGCTGCATCAGCCACGCGGTGCGGATCGACAGCGAGGAGCCGCTCAAGCTCGTCTTCTTCGAGGAGTGGCGCGACATGGCGGCGCTCCAGGCGCATTTCGCGACGCCGGGGATCAAGAAGTTGCTCGCCGCCTTCCGCGAGCATTCGTGCGCGAGCGAGAAGATCACGACTTATGAGGCGACCAAGCTGCCGCCGATAATGTAGAGCGGTCGCTTAAGTCCACGCTTCCCCGGCGAAGGCCGGGGCCCAGCTACGAGCGGCCTGCTACTGGGCCCCGGCCTTCGCCGGGGAAGCGTTGGCAGGGCGGCTCAGTCATCCTCGTCCTCATACCCCACCAGCGCCAGCGCCCTCGCCTTGATCTGGCGAGTCATGCACCAATGGATCAGCGCTTCCTCGCGGCCGTGCGTGACCCACACTTCCTTGGGCGCGATTTCGGTCAGCGTTTCGATCAGCTCGTCCCAATCGGCATGGTCGCTGAGGATCAGCGGAAGCTCGACGAGCTTTTGCCGCGCGCGCTGGCGGACTCGCATCCATCCGCTCGCCATTGCGGTGATCGGGTCGGGCAGACGGCGCGACCAGCGATCGTTGAGCGCGCCCGGCGGGCACATCACGATTCGACCCTGCAATTCGGCCTTGGGCACGCCGGTCGCGGGGCGAAGTTCGCCGAGTTCGACGCCCAATTCGACATAGAGATCGCACAGCCGTTGCAGCGCGCCGTGGATATAGATCGGATCGTCGAACCCCATGTCGCGGAGCTCGCGGATCACGCGCTGCGCCTTGCCCAGGGCATAGGCGCCGACCAGCACGCAGCGCGTGGGGTTGGCGCGCAAAGCGGCGAGAAGCTTGTCCATTTCGTCGTGCGTTTCGGGATGACGGAACACCGGCAGGCCGAACGTCGCCTCGGTGACGAAGATGTCGCATTTGACCGGCTCGAACCGGGCGCAAGTCGGGTCGGGGCGGCGCTTGTAGTCGCCCGATACGACCACCGTCTCGCCGCGATGGCGAAGCACGATCTGCGCCGACCCAAGCACGTGCCCGGCAGGGACGAACTCGACCTCGACCCCGCCCATGTCGCGCTTCTCGCCGTATCGGACCGCATGCCCGGCTTGCGGGCCGTAGCGCGTTTCCATGATCGCCAGCGTCCCGGGCGTCGCCCACACCGCCGCGTGCCCGCCGCGCGCATGATCGGCATGGCCGTGAGTCACCAGCGCGCGGGGGGACGGCACCGACGGATCGATCCACGCGTCGGCGGGCGCGACGTAGATGCCTTGCGGATGCGGCACGATCCAGTCGCCGAGCTTTGCCATATCGGTTGAACAAGATGCCCGCATACGCGGTTCCGCGCCAGTGCGCGGACCCGTCGGACGGGTCGCGCGTTGGCTGTTCGACATCTGACCGAATTGGGAGCGTCGCGATGGAAGGCTTGTGGGGTTTCGTGATCATCGGCGGGCCGATCCTGCTCGCTCTGGTGCTGATCATCGCCAAGTTGCGCAACCGCCGGATGCCCGCGCCGGGACCCGAAGGCGCCGACCGGACACCATCCAGCTACGAGAATGCCGGCGACCGCAAGACATAGCGCCGCGCCCGAATCCGCTTATATCGCGGCGGTGTCCGCAACGCTGCCGCCCATAGTTTCGCGCTGGTTCGCGGCACGCGAATGGCAGCCGCGGCGGCACCAGCTGGAGATGCTCGACGCCGCGCGCGCTGGGCATCACGCGCTGTTGGTCGCGGCAACGGGGGCGGGCAAGACGCTTGCCGGGTTCCTGCCGACGCTGGCGGAACTGATCGAGGCGCCGGCCGACGGGCTGCACACGCTCTACGTCTCGCCGCTCAAGGCGCTCGCCGTCGACGTGCAGCGCAATTTGCTCACGCCGATCGAGGAGATGGGGCTCGATATTCGAGTCGAGACTCGCACCGGCGACACGCCATCGGACCGCAAGGCGCGCCAGCGGGTCAAGCCGCCCAACATCCTGCTGACGACGCCCGAATCGCTGTCGCTGCTGCTCAGCTATCCAGACAGCTTCACGATGTTCGCGGGGTTGCGAACGATCGTGATCGACGAGGTCCATGCGTTCGCCACGGGCAAGCGCGGCGACTTGCTGTCGCTGTGCATGGCGCGGCTGCAGCGGATCGCGCCCGACCTGCGCCGCGTGGCGCTGTCGGCGACCGTGGCCGATCCCGACGGCTATCGCGCGTGGCTGGCGCCTGATGGCGACATCGATACGGTCGACCTCGTCCTCGGTGAAGCCGGCGCGGAGCCCAATGTCGCGATCCTGCTGCCCGAGGATCGCATCCCCTGGGCGGGGCATTCGGGGCGCTATGCCGCCGAGCAAGTGATGGCGGAAATCGAGACTCACCGCACCACTTTGGTGTTCTGCAACACGCGCAGCTTGGCCGAACTGATCTTCCAGGATTTGTGGAAGGTCAACGCGATGTCGCTGCCGATCGGGGTGCATCACGGCAGCTTGGCGCGCGAGGCGCGGCGCAAGGTCGAGCAAGCAATGGCCGACGGGCGGCTGCGTGCGCTGGTCGCGACCGCTTCACTGGACTTGGGTGTCGATTGGGGCGACGTCGATTGCGTGATCCAGATGGGCGCACCCAAGGGCGCGTCGCGGCTGACGCAGCGGATCGGGCGCGCCAACCACCGGCTCGACGAAGTATCCGAAGCGATCATCGTGCCGGGCAACCGGTTCGAATATCTCGAAGCGCGCGCGGCGATCGATGCGGTGGAATCGGGCGCGCTCGACGAGGATGTGTTCCGGCTGGGCGCGCTCGACGTGCTTGCGCAGCACGTCATGGCGTGCGCGTGCGCGGCGCCGTTCGACCAGGCCGCGTTGCTCGACGAAGTGCGATCGGCGCTGCCTTACTCGGCGTTGTCGGACGAGCTGTTCGACCGCGTGCTCGGGTTCATCCGCGATGGCGGTTATTCGCTCCGCGCGTACGATCGCTTCAAGCGATTGACGCAGGACGAGGACGGCATCTGGCGAGTCAGCCATCCGCGTTTCGTCACGCAGCATCGCCTCAACGCGGGGATCATCGTGGAGGCGACGATGCTCAACGTTCGCTTCAAGAACGGCCGGATGCTCGGCAAGGTCGAGGAGAGTTTCGGTTCGACCCTATCGATCGGCGACACGTTCTTCTTCGCCGGGATCAGCTGCGAAGTGCTGCGGATGGACACCGAGGATCTGTTGGTGCGCGCATCGGCCAAGCCGGCGCGGATCCCGACCTATGGCGGCGCGCGGATGCCGATCTCGACCAACCTCGCCGACAGGGTGCGCGCGTTTCTGGCGACGCCGGACGAATGGAGCCGGTTTCCCGACGACGTCCGCGAGTGGCTCGAGGTCCAGTCGTACCGCTCGGTCTTGCCCCGCGCCGACCAGCTTCTGGTCGAGACGTTCCCGCGCGAGGGGCGGCATTACATGGTCGCGTACAGCTTCGAAGGGTGGAACGCGCACCAGTCGCTCGGCATGCTGCTGACGCGGCGGATGGAGACGCAGGGGCTGCGCCCGCTGGGGTTCGTCGCGAGCGATTACGCGATCGGCACCTATTCGCTCGACCCAGTGACCGACCCGGCGAGCCTGTTCTCCGCCGACATTCTCGAGCACGAATTCGTCGACTGGGTGCAGCAGAGCCACCTGCTCAAGCGCGCGTTCCGCGAGGTCGCGGTGATCGGCGGCCTGGTCGAGCGCCAGCATCCCGGCAAGCGCAAGACCGGCAAGCAAGTGACCTTCTCGACCGACCTGATCTATGACGTGCTGCAGAAATACGAACCGACGCATCTGCTGCTCCAGGCGGCGTGGGACGATGCGCGCGCCAAGATGACCGATGTCGGTCGGCTTGCGCACCTGCTCGATCGCGCGGGCAGCACGATGATCCATGTCGACCTCGACCGCGTCTCGCCGCTCGCGGTACCGGTTCTGACCTTGATCGGGCGCGAGCGAGTCGCGACGGGTACCGCCGACGACGCCTTGCTCGTCGAGGCCGAGTCGCTGGCGCAGGAGGCGATGCGGATCGACTGACCGCGCGTCTATTATCCGCTTGGTACGCGAAACGAATAAGCGTACGCTTCCGGGATGCGCAGGCTCCCCTTCCTGCTAATTGCGGCTGCGACGGCCGCGACGGCGGCGCCGCCCCCGCAAAAGCCCGACGCGCCGGCAGTGCCCCCTCCCGCGCCAGCCCCAGCGCCGCCGGGCGAGGTCTTCACGCTAGGACAGACGACCGACCGAATGACCGTTCCGGTCGGCGTTGCCGGGCAAGGTCCGTTCCCGTTCATCATCGACACCGGCGCCGAACGATCGGTGGTATCGCGCGAACTCGCCGAGCGGCTGAAGCTCGATCCCGGCGCCGACGCCAAGGTTTTCGACTTTGCGGGCAGCAGCACGGTCGAAACCGCCAAGGTTCCCCTGTTGTCGGCGGGCAAGATCGAGACCGGCGCGATCGAAGCGCCGATGTTGATGGCGGCAAATATCGGCGCGCCGGGGATGCTCGGGATCGACGCGTTGCAAGGGCGTAAGATCATCCTCGATTTCGACCGCAAACAGATGACGCTGGTGCCCGCGAAGCGGCATGCGGGGGGCGACATCATCGTTCGCGCGCAATCGCGTACCGGTCAGTTGATCGTCACCAAGGCGTCGTTCGAAGGCAAGCCGATCGCGGTCATCATCGATACCGGATCGTGGCTGAGCATCGGCAATTCGGCGATGCGCGCGCTGGCCCGGCAACGGCCGCGAAATTATGGTCCGGTCGAAGTCAAGTCGGTCACCGGGCGAAGCTTCGAGGCCGATTACGTCGCGGTGAACGATGTCAGGATCGGCGATATCCGGATCGACCAATTCAACCTGTCGTTCGCCGATGTGCCGCCGTTTGCTCGCTTCGGCCTGCGCGATACGCCAGCGCTGATCCTCGGCATGAGTTCGCTCCAGCTCTTCCGCCGTGTCGAGATCGACTTCGTCAATCGCGAGGTCGCGTTCACGCTGCCGCGGCCGAAACCGAACTTTCATGATACCTGCCGCGGGTTTTCGCTTTGCAAGCAATTGTGAGCCGCCCGGCGGCGATTCTGGCCGTTGTCTTTTGCTCGATATTGGCCGCGCCGTCGCTGCGCGCACAGAACGACAGACCCGCAACGCCGGCGCCGGCCGAACCGGCCGCCGCCACGGCGGATACGCTCGGGATCGGGTTCGAGGAAACCCGGATGACGGTGCCGGTATCGATCGGCGACAATGGGCCATACCGCTTCGTCATCGATACCGGAGCCGAGCGGACCGTGGTGTCGCGCGAGCTTGCCGGCTCGCTCAACCTCACCGCCGGGCGCCGCGTTCGCGTGACGACGATGGCTGGGCAAGGCGAGCTCGATACCTTTCTGCTGCCCGCGCTCCAGGTCAGTCTGGTCAGGCCGGGTGTGATCGAGGCACCGGCGGTCGACGCGAACAACCTGGGCGCACCCGGTATGCTCGGGATCGACGCGCTGCAGGGGCATGCCGTCGCGATCGATTTCGACAAGAACCTGATGGAGGTGCGTCCATCGGCAAAGCGTGGCATGACGGCAGGACCGGACGACATCGTGATCCGCGCCAAGAACCTGTACGGCCAGTTGATCGTCACCGACGCGCGTTATCGCGGGCGGCGGATCTCGGTGGTGATCGATACCGGATCGCCGGTGACGATCGGCAACCTGGCGCTCCTCAAGCGCGTGCGCACCGACAAATCGCTGGGGCAGATCCGGCTGATGTCGGTCACTGGCCAGTGGCTCCAGGCCGATTACCGGCAGATCGACACGCTATCGATCGCGGGGATCGGGTTCGAACACATACCGATCGCGTTCGCCGAAGCGCTGCCGTTCAAGAAGTTCGGGCTGACCGACACCCCCGCTCTGATGCTCGGGATGGACACATTGAAGCTGTTCCGCCGCGTCCAGATCGATTTCGCCAATCGCGAGGTGCGTTTCACGCTGCCGCGTAACGTGATCGTCGTGCCGCCGATCCAGCGGCAATAGCGCCGATTGCCAGCGCGGCGAATTGACGCTTTATAGGCGGCTATCGGCAATGAGGGGGAAACCAATGCGCGGCTTGGGGTGGATCGTGGGGGCGGCATTGGTCGCGCAATCGGCGGCGGCATCGGCGGGCGAGCTTCGTCCCGATCAGCAAGCATTCTTCGGGCTCTACAAGGAGCTGGTCGAGACCAACACCGTGGTCGACATCGGCAGCTGCACGCAGGCGCGCGACCAGATTGTGGCGCGGATGAAGGCGGCCGGCTATACCGACCAGGAGCTGACGCCGTTCTCGGTCCCCGAACACCCCAAGGATGGCGGGTTGGTCGCGGTCCTCAAGGGGAGCGACCCCAAGGCCAAGCCGATCCTGCTGCTCGCGCATATCGATGTCGTCGCGGCGAAACGCGAGGATTGGGTGCGCGATCCGTTCAAGCTGGTCGAGGAGGACGGCTATTATTACGGCCGCGGCACCGTCGACGACAAGGCGATGGCGGCGATCTGGGCCGACGCGATGATCCGCTTCAAGACGAGCGGGTACCGCCCCAGGCGCACGATCAAGATGGCGCTTACGTGCGGCGAGGAAACCACCTATGCGTTCAACGGCGCCGAATGGCTGGCCAAGAACAAGCCCGACCTGATTGCGGCGGAGTTCGCGCTCAACGAAGGCGGGGGCGGGCGCTACAACGACAAGGGCGAGCGCGAAATGCTGGCGATCCAGGTCGGCGAGAAGGCGGCGCAGAACTTCACCTTCACCACCACCAATCCCGGCGGCCATTCGTCGCAGCCGGTCCCCGACAACGCGATCTACGAACTCGCGGACGCGCTGCAGCGCGTGCGGACGTACGAGTTCCCGATCAAATTCACCGACACGACTCGCGCGTTCTTCGGCATGGTGGCGAAGGCGCCGACCACGCCCAAACCGGTGGCCGACGCGATCACGACGTTGCTCGCGAACCCGAACGACGCGGCGGCCGACAGGATCGTCAGCATCGACAAGGCGATGCACTCGACGCTGCGCACGACTTGCGTCGCGACCTTGCTCAAGGCCGGGCATGCCGAAAACGCGCTGCCGCAGACTGCAACCGCCAACGTCAATTGCCGCATCTTCCCGGGCGAGAGCGTCGACGGCACGCTCGCCAAGTTGAAGGAGCTCGCCGGTCCCAAGGTGACGGTCACCGCGAACATGCCGATCCGCCCGATCGGGATTCCGCCCAAGCTCGACCCGAAGATCGTCGGCCCGATGAAGGCGGTCGCGGACAAATATTTCCCGGGCGTGCCGATGCTGCCGTCGATGTCGACGGGCGCAACCGACGGCATCTTTCTGGAAGCGATCGGCATCCCGGTCTACGGCGCGCCTGGCGTATTCATCGATGCCGATTTCTCGGGCATCCATGGGCTCAACGAGCGGATCCGGACCGAGTCGCTCTATGCCGGGCGCGATTATCTGTTCGATCTGGTGAAGGCGTATGCGGGTTAGGCTCGCTGGAGTGAAATAGCGGCGCTATTTCACCCCCGGCCAACGAGCCCGGCCGACGCTGCCCCGGTAGCGGCCGACGGCGCGAATTCACTTCGCGCCGCTTTGCCACCCGACGCAGCAGCGGCACCCAGATCAAGTTCGGGTGACGATCGGGTCGTCCCGCACCCGCGTTCAGGGGTTGGCGGTAATGGACTTGCCCGCCGCGGAAAGTTCGCTGCCCATCGCGGTCAGTTCGGCGATGCAGCGGGCACGGTCCGCATTCACCACGTTGGCGTCGCTCGTGTAGACACGACGTAGCGTCGCCTCGATCCCGACATTCTCGTTCACGCCTTTCAACTTTCCGACGAAAAAGGCTACGCCAGTGACGGCGGATTGCTTGCCTGCCGGATCGGTGACGGTACCGGCAAGGTATGCGAACACCGCCAGGCATCGCGCGTCCGCGTCGCTCGGCGGTGGTGGTGCAGCTGCGGTGCCGAGTAGCAGCGGCAGGGCAAGTGACAGCATAGATTTGCTCCGGAAAATGGTGGCCTTGGTGCGAAGATGCTGCCGTAATCGCCGGCGTTCGTCTAGCGCTACACCGTAACCTGCTCGCCAAGCTCGAGCACCTTGCCTGGCGGGATGCGCAGGAAATCGGTGGGGTCGCTCGCGTTTCGCTGCAGGAACATGAAGATGCGGTCCTGCCAGATCGGCATGCCGACCTCGGCGTCGGCCTTGAGCGTGTTGCGGCCGATGAAATAGCTCGCCTTCATCGGATCGACCGACAGCAAGCCGGCCTGGGAAGCGACCGCGAGATCGCGCGGTACGTCGGGGCTTTCCATGAAGCCGTAGCGCAGCACCACGACGCTGAAATTATTGTCGAGCCGCTTGATCTCGCAACGGTCGTCGGGATCGACCTGCGGCCGGTCGGTGGTGCGGACGGAAGCGATCAGGTTGGTCGCGTGGAGCACCTTGTTGTGCTTCAGGTTGTGGAGCAGCGCGCCCGGCGCACTTTCGGGATTGCCGGTCAGGAAGATCGCGGTGCCCTCGACTCGCTCGGGTGGGCGGCGGGTGAGCGCGGCGGCGAGGTCGGCGAGCGGCACGCTCTGGCGCTGTTCGAAGGTGCGCACGATCGACTTGCCGCGCACCCAGGTGAAGATCGTGAACCCAATGCACGCCGCGATCACCAGCGGCACCCAACCGCCCTCGACCACGCGCAATATGTTGGCGCCGAAGAAGACCAGGTCGAGCGTCAGGAACGGCGCGATCAGCCCGATCGCCCACGGCCGCGACCAGCGCCAGCGATGCCGCACGACGAGGTAGGCGAGGCAGGTCGTGACGACCATCGTGCCGGTCACCGCGATGCCGTACGCCGCCGCCATCGCCGACGAAGTGCGGAACTGGATCACCAGCACCAGCACCCCGACCAGCAGCAGCCAGTTGATCGACGGAAGGTAGATCTGGCCAGCATAATCGGCCGAGGTGTTGCGTATGCGCAGGCGCGGCAGCAGCCCGAGCTGGACCGCCTGCTGAGTGAGCGAATAGGCGCCCGTGATCACCGCCTGGCTGGCGATGATCGTCGCCAGCATCGCCAGGATGATCAGCAGCGGTCGCACCGCGTCGGGCGCCATCAGGAAGAACCAGTCGGCGTTGTCGTTCGGCCCGAACACGCGCCCCGCCGCGGCGAAGGCGTCGAGCTTGTGCAGCGCATAGGCGCCCTGCCCGAGGTAATTGAGCATCAGCGCCGGCCATACCAGGGCGAACCAGCCGAGCCGGATCGGCTTCAACCCGAAATGCCCCATGTCGGCGGTCAGCGCTTCGACCCCGGTGACGGTGAGGAACACCGCGCCGAGCACGAACAGCCCGAGCACGCCGTGAGTCACGAGGAATTCGCCGGCGTAATAGGGGTTGAACGCGAATAGGATCCCCGGCCCGTCGGCGATATGCCACAGCCCCAGTCCGCCAATCACCACGAACCACAGGATGCAGACCGGGCCGAACAGCGCGGATACTCGCGCGGTGCCGCGCGCCTGGATTGCGAACAGGCCGATCATCAGCACGATCGTGATCAGCATGATCTGAGTCTCATTGACCGCATGGCTTCCGCCCGGGAGCGTGCGCAGTCCCTCGACCGCCGACAGCACCGACAGCGCCGGGGTGATCATCGCGTCGCCGTAGAACAACGCCGCGCCCGCCGCGCCGAGCACGAGCGCGGTGCGCGAGCGCCAGCCGAGCGCGCGCCGCGCCAGCGCCGCCAGCGCGAGCACGCCACCTTCGCCGCGATTGTTCGCGCGCATCAGGAACAGCACGTATTTGACGGTGACAACGAGGAACAAGGTCCACAGCGCGAGGCTGAGCACGCCCAGCACTTCGTATCGAGTCAGCCCGTCGGACGCCGCCTGGCCCAGCGCTTCGCGAAACGCGTAAAGCGGGCTGGTGCCGATATCGCCGAACACCACACCGATCGCGCCGATGGTCAGCGCGATCAGAGCAGGTCTGGAAAGTTGGGCTTTGCGCGACACCGAGTGCTGGCCCCCGAAAGAGCGCGCGCTTTACGCTTGTTACGCGGCCGATCAAGCGGATTCTGCTGCACCGCCGCAAGCCATTGCTCGGGCCGCGCCAATGCGGCATTGCATGGCTATGGTTCCCTTTTCGTTCGCCGGTCATGACCTCGCCGCACTGCCCGATGGCGCGCTGTACTGGCCGGCGCGGCGCGCGTTGATCGTTGCCGATCTGCATTTCGAGAAAGCGAGCTGGTTCGCGAGCTTCGGCCAGATGCTGCCGCCGTACGACAGCGCGGCGACGCTGACCGCGATCGAGGCTCTGGTGGCGGCGACGAAGCCGGCGGAGATCTGGTGCCTTGGCGACAGCTTCCACGACAGCCGAGGCTGCGAGCGTTTGCCCGCCGCCGAGCAGGCGCGGCTGCGCGCGCTGACGGCGGCGCACCGCTGGGTGTGGATCGTCGGCAATCACGACAGCAGCATCGGCAATCCGTGTGGCGGCGTGGTGATGGACGAAGCGTTGGTCGACGGGCTGGTGCTCCGGCACGAAGCCGACCCGCGCGAGCCAAGGCCTGAGCTTTCCGGGCATTTCCACCCAAAACTGCGCGTGCGGGTGCGTGGCCGGCTGGTGTCGCGGCGCTGCTTCGTCGCGACTGGGTCGAAGCTGATCCTGCCGGCGTTCGGCGCGCTCACCGGCGGGCTCGATGCCGGGCACCCGGAGATCGTCCGCGCAGTCGGGCGGCACGGCGAAGCGCTGGTGCCGATCGCCGACCGCTTGTTGCGGTTTCCGCTGGCTGCCTGACTATTTCGCGAGCTGGGGAAACACTGCCCTGAACGCCGCAACCTTGGGCTTGTCCCAGGTGACGATGTACGGGTGGTTGGGGTTCTTGTCGTAGAAGTACTGGTGGTACGATTCGGCCGGAAAGAAGCGGCCGCTCTCCAGCTTGGTGACGATCGGCCGCCGGAAGGCCTTGGCGCGAGTCAGCTGCGCGATATAGGCGGCGGCGACGCCGCGCTGCGCCGCGTTTTGCGGAAAGATCGCGGTGCGATAGCTCGGCCCGGAATCCGGCCCTTCGCGATCGAGCGAGGTCGGATCGGTCGCGACCGAGAAATAGACGCGCAGCAATGTGCCATAGCTCACGACGCGCGGGTCATAGGTGATGCGGATCGCCTCGGCATGGCCGGTGCCTTCGGTCGAGACCTGATCGTAGGTCGCGGTCGCCGCGCTGCCGCCGGCATAGCCCGCGGTCACGCCGGTCACGCCCTTCACGCGCTCGAATATAGCCTGCATGCCCCAGAAGCAGCCGCCGGCGAACACCGCGACTCTCGGCTGCGCAGTCGGGACGACGTCGCCTGCGGGGGCGGGGATCGGCACGGCGCGATCAGCGACAGCCGGGCTGCTGGCCAAGGCGATGCCGATCGCGGCTACGGCAACGGTCAGCGGAAGGGCGATGGTCTTGATCATGGCTGCGGCTCCGGGGTTCGTTCGCATATAGGAACGGCCCGGATGCGGCCAAGGATGCGCGGAATCAGCGAGTCGCGGCGATCGTCGTCGGCGCGGGGCTCGAGGTTTCGGCGGTTGCGGGGTGCAGCGCGAGCACGCCCAGTCCACCCAGCGCGAACCCGCCGAGGAACCGCCACAGCATCGCGGACTTGATCAGGATCTTCATCGGACTGTTCCCTTTCTGCTGGCCGCGACGTGGCGATGTTTCCCGTCGCTTCAACCAGCCAGACGTGAACAATAGGTTTCCCGATCTGAACTTTTGCTGGGTTCGCGGTTCATCCGCGAGCAGGGATCGTTAACGCAAAGCGGCGCAGGCGGTCTGGATTCGCTCGCACGCTTCGCGCAGCAGCTCTTCCGACGTCGCGTAGCTAATTCGCATCGCCGGCGAGAGCCCGAACGCCTCGCCCTGCACCGCCGCCACTCGCGCGTCGTCGAGCAGATAGCCGACGAAATCCTCGTCGGTCGCGATCCGCTTCCCGCCCGGGGTCGCCTTGCCGATCAGCTCCGAAATGTCGGGATAGACGTAGAACGCCCCGTCGGGGCGCGGGCAGCGGATCCCGCTTGCCTGGTTGAGCATCGACACGACCATATCGCGGCGGCCTTCGAACAGCGCTGCGTTATCCTTGAGAAACGCCTGGTCGCCGGTCAGCGCTGCGACCGAGGCGGCCTGCGCGATCGAGCAAGGATTGCTGGTCGATTGCGACTGCAGCTTTCCCATCGCCTTGATCAGCCAGGCGGGGCCGCCCGCGAAACCGATCCGCCATCCCGTCATTGCATACGCCTTCGACACGCCGTTGGCGGTCAGCGTTCGGTCGTGGAGCGAGGGGCAGACCTGCGCGATCGTGCGGAACTCGAAGTCGCCGAACACGATATGCTCGTACATGTCGTCGGCGTAGATCCACACCTGCGGATGGCGTTCGAGCACCTCGCCGAGCGCCTGCAATTCGTCTTCGCTGTACGCGGCGCCGGTCGGGTTCGACGGCGAGTTGAGGATCAGCCATTTGGTGCGCGGCGTGATCGCCGCCTCGAGCTGTTCGGGCCGAAGCTTGTAGCCCTGGTCGGCGCCCGCCGCGGCGAACACCGGTGTCCCGTTCGCAACCAGCACCACGTCGGGATAGCTGACCCAATAGGGCGCGGGCACGATCACTTCGTCGCCGGCGTCGAGCGTCGCCATCATCGCGTTGAACAAGGTGTGCTTGCCACCCGCGTTCACGGTGATCTGGTCGACGCGGTAATCGAGGTCGTTGTCGCGCTTGAACTTGAGCCGCACCGCCTCCTTGAGTTCGGGCGTCCCGTCGACATTGGTATATTTGGTCTGGCCGTCGCGGATTGCGCGGATCGCGGCCTGCTTGATGAAATCGGGCGTGTCGAAATCGGGCTCGCCCGCACCCAGCCCGATCACGTCGACCCCCGCGCGCTGCAACTCGCCGACGCGCTGCGTGATCGCCAGCGTCGGTGACGGCTTGATGCGATTGAGCGCGGCGGACGGCTGCATGGCGATATCCTTCAGACCAGCCGCTATAGTCAGGCGGGTTCGGCGTGCGCAACCGCGAGCGTCGCGGGGAGGAGGCCGCGCAGCGCATTGCCGACAAGAAAGCCGTGCGCGAGGTCGGCGCGGGTGAGGGGCGCTTCGACCGCGCGGCCGGTGTCTAGCAGCTCGCCGCGCAGCACTCCGGGGAGCAAGCCGAGCCCGAGCGGCGGGGTCAACAGCACGCCGTCGCGCTCGACGAACAGGCTGGTGAAGCTACCCTCGGTCAGCTGGCCGTCGCGTTCGAACAACACCTCGAATGAATCTCCGCGGGCCTGGTCGTAGAAGGCACGATCGCTGGTTTTGTGGCGCAAGCGGAAATCGGCGCGGGCCACGGGCATCGGCACGATCTCGACTGCCACTGGGCCGGTTGGGGCGGCGGGCAACGGCGCGACCTCGATCGCCACCGCGCCGCTTCGCGCGAGCAGCAGCCGGACTCGCGCCGGCTCGCGCAGGCGGAAGGTCGCCGCCTGGAGCTCGTTGCGCGCGGCGTGGCGGTCGAACGCGAAGCCGAGCAGGCTCGCGCTGGTCTTCATCCGCGCCAGATGCCGTTCGAGCAACGTAATGCCCTCGACCGGGTCGAACGCCATCGTCTCGATCAGGTCGATCATGCGCGCGTTCGCGGTCACGAAATCCATCTTGGCGAGCGCTTCGTCCCACTCCTCGGCCTCTTGCGAATCGGCGACGATCCCGCCGCCCGCACCGAGCACCGCGTGATCGTCGTCTCCGCTGATCGCCAGCGTTCGGATCGCGACGTTGAACATCGCGTCGCCATCGGCATCGAACCGCCCGATCGCGCCGGTATAGGCGCCCCGCGGTGCGCTCGACGCCTCGATCTCGGCGAGCGCTTCGATCGCGCGGATCTTGGGCGCCCCGGTGATCGATCCGCACGGGAACAACGCCGCGAGCACGTCGACCGCGTCCTGGTCGAGCGCCAAGGTCGCGGTCACGGTCGAGGTCATGGTGTGGATCGTCGGATAGGTTTCGACCGCGAACAGTTCGGGCACCGTGACGTTGCCAGCGACGCGCGACAGGTCGTTGCGCAACAGGTCGACGATCATCAGATTCTCGGCGCGCTGCTTGGGGTGATCGGCAAGGCTGGCGGCGAGCGCACGATCCTCCGGTGGTGTCGCGCCGCGCCGCGCGGTTCCCTTCATCGGCTTGGCGGTGAGGCGCGGGCCATCGAGCGCGAAGAACAATTCGGGCGATAGCGAGAGTAGCCAGTCGGTCCCGGTCGACACCACCGCGCCATACCCCGCCCGCGCCCGGCTGCGGAGTTGCGCGTAGATCGCCAGCGGATCGCCCGCCACCGGCACGCGCGCCCTGAACGACAGGTTGGCTTGGTAGAGGTCGCCCGCGTCGATCAGCGCGCGGACTTGCTCGAACCGCTCGGCATAGGTGGCGCGATCGACATCGGGAACGGGGGCGCCCGCCCAGCCCGACATCGGATCGGGAAGCAGGCCAGGCACGTCGTCGGGCGCGATCTCGTCATAATGGTCGAACAGCCCGAACCAAAGCAACGGTCCCTTGCCGCCGGGGAGAGCGCCGAGCACCGGCTCGAACGCTGCCGCGGCCTCGTATGCGACGAATCCGGCCGCATGCAGTCCGCGATGCCGCGCGCCGCGCAAGCGGTCGAGTGCTGGCTTGACCTCGATCGCGGCGTGCGCCGCGACGATCGACACCGGCGCCTGGAACAGCCGCGCCGGCGCAGCGCCCTCGGCACGGGCGTCGTCGAGCAATACGAAAGGGCGGTCGCGGCGGATCACTGGCGTGAGATGCAACTGACATCGCCTCCGGGGCAAGCCCAAGCTTGCAGCCTTCTCGTCGTGCCGGCTGCGCGAGCTTGCCGTCATGCCGCCCGCGCCCTAATTCGCCGCCATGGCCGAGCCCAACCAGCCGCTTCGCGCGGCGATCATCCCTGTCACGCCGCTCCAGCAGAATTGCACGCTTGTGTGGTGCACCAGTACGATGCGCGGCGCGTTCGTCGATCCGGGCGGCGATTTGCCGATGCTCAGGTCGGCGATGGAGAAATACGGTGTCACGATCGAGAAGGTGCTGATCACCCACGGCCATTTCGATCACGCCGCGGGCGCCGCGCAACTCGCCGAAGATCTGGGCGTCGAGATCGAGGGGCCGCACCCCGACGACCTATGGCTGCTCGAAAAATTGAGCGAGGACGGGCTAAAATACGGTGTGCCGGGGCGCTCGTTCGTTCCAGCGCGGTGGTTGGACCAAGGCGATGAGGTGACGGTGGGCGAGGTAGGTTTCGCAGTCCACCACACCCCCGGCCATACGCCGGGGCACGTCGTGTTCCACAATGCCGAATCCAAGCTCGCGATCGTCGGCGACGTCTTGTTCCAGGGATCGATCGGCCGCACCGATTTCCCGCGCGGCGACCACAACCAATTGATCAGCTCGATCGTCACGCGGCTGTGGCCGATGGGAGACGACACCGTATTCCTCCCCGGCCACGGCCAGCCGAGCACGTTCGGTCAGGAGCGCGCGAGCAACCCGTTCGTCGCGGACTCGGTGTTGGGTTAACCCTGTGGGGTGCCGATGACGATCGTGCTGGGCGCCGGACGCACTGCGGCTGCCTGATACCCGATCGCCAGCGCCCATATCGCTAGCGCGAGCGTCACCAGCAACGTCGTGATCGCACCGAACGGGCGAAGCCAGCGCAACTTGGGCGCATCCATGCCGATCCCGTGCGCCAGCCGAGCGACGATGAACAGCGCGCCGAGCAGCCACAGCCACAGGTTCGCGCCGCGTGCCAGCTCGATCAGCGCGATCAGGATCAGCACGATCGGCGCATATTCGGCGAAGTTGGCGTGTGCCCGCGTCCGCGCGACCACCGGCTCGTTTCCGCCGTCGCCCATCCACACCCCCGCCGCCTGCCGCACGCGCGTGACGCGCATCGCCAGCCAGATGTTGATCAACCCCGCCGCCGCGGCGATCACGAGCGTTACCGGTAAGATCATGCGTATGTCCTCCCCTTCGTGCCCGCCTAGGTGCCCCACCGCCGCGTGGGTTGCAACCGCGCGGCAAATCGGTATAGCGGCGCGCTTCCGCGATCAGACCGCCGACCAGGCGCGCGGCCGGCTCCCACGTCGGTTGCGCCGCTTCGCTTTCGGGCCTAATCGCTTCGTCGAAATCGTTTTACGCTAGAAGGTTGTCGCCGCAATGGCCGTTCCGAAGAGAAAGACCTCGCCCTCCCGCCGTGGCATGCGCCGCGCGCACGATTCACTGTCGGTCGAATCGTATCAGGAATGCCCGAACTGCGGCGAGCTCAAGCGCCCGCACAATCTGTGCGGATCGTGCGGCCATTATAACGGCCGCGAGATCGTCTCGGTCGAAGGCTGATCGACCACCCCGAGGGGAACAGGCTGTGACCACCGGCTCCTGGATCGCCGTCGACGCAATGGGCGGTGACGAGGGGCTGGCGGTGATGCTGGCCGGAGTCGCCGAAGCGCGGCGCCGGTACGAAGGCACGCACTTCCTGCTGGTCGGCGACGAAACGGCCATTGCTACGGGGCTTAAGAAGCACCCCAACCTCACCGCCAATTCGGAAATCGTCCACGCGCCCGACGTGATCAAGGGCGACGAGAAGCCTAGTCAGGCGCTCAGGCGTGCCAAGACGACGTCGATGGGCGTCGCGATCGATCTGGTGAAGCAAGGCCGCGCCGCCGCCGCGGTGTCATCGGGCAACACTGGCGCGTTGATGGCGATGGCCAAGGTCTCGCTCCGGACGATGCCGGGGATCGACCGGCCGGCGCTGGCCGGGCTGATGCCGAGCCTGGGCGAGCACGACACCGTGGTGCTCGACCTCGGCGCCAATACCGAGTGCGACGCCAACAATCTGGTGCAGTTCGCGGTGATGGGCGCGGCCTATGCGCGAACGATGCTCGACCTTGAATCCCCCCGCGTCGCGCTGCTCAATATCGGCACCGAGGACATGAAGGGCACCGAGGAGATTCGCGACGCGGCGCAAGCGCTGCGCGCCGCCGAGCATTTGCCGATGACCTTTGCCGGGTTCATCGAAGGCGATAAATTGTCGCGCGGCGACGTCGACGTAATCGTGTGCGACGGCTTTTCTGGCAATATCGCGCTCAAGACCGCCGAAGGGACCGCGCGGTTCGTCGCCGATTTGCTGCGCGAGGCCTTCTCGAGTTCGATGCGGTCGAAGATCGGTTTCCTGATCTCGCGCCCCGCGACCGAGGTGCTGCGGCACCATCTCGACCCCAACAACCATAACGGCGCGGTCTTCCTTGGCCTCAACGGCTTGGTCGTGAAGAGCCATGGCGGCGCCAACGAAACCGGGGTCGCGACCGCGATCGCGGTGGCGGCGAAGAGCGTTCGCGACGACCTCGCGCGGCGGATCGCCGACGATCTCCAGCATTTCGCGCGAGCCGAACCGGAAGGGGCGGCGGCATGAGGCGCTCGGTCCTGACCGGGACCGGATCGGCACTGCCCGCGCGGCGCGTGTCGAACGCCGAGCTTGCCGAGACCGTCGATACCACCGACGAATGGATCGTCGAGCGCACCGGCATCCGCTTCCGCTACCTCGCCGGCCCCGACGAGACGACGGGGACGCTTGCCGCCGACGCGGCGCGCGCGGCGCTCGGCGCGGCAGGCAAGGCGGCGGCGGACATCGACCTGATCGTGCTCGCCACCGCGACCCCCGACCAGACCTTTCCGGCGACTGCGACCAAAGTCCAGGCGATGCTCGGTATCGACGATTGCGTCGCGTTCGACGTCGCAGCGGTATGCTCGGGCTTTCTCTATGCCGTGCAAGTCGCCGACAGCCTGATCCGCACCGGCGCGCATAACCGGGCGCTCGTCATCGGGTCGGAGACGTTCAGCCGGATCCTCGACTGGGAGGATCGCACGACCTGCGTCTTGTTCGGCGACGGTGCCGGCGCGGTGGTGCTCGAGGGGCAGGAGGTGGCCGAGGACGGCCCCGGCATCCTCGCGACCAAGCTCCATGCAGACGGGCGGCACAACGAATTGCTCTATGTCGACGGTGGCCCGTCGACCACCGGCACCGTCGGCAAGCTCCGGATGAAGGGGCGCGAAGTGTTCCGCCACGCCGTCACCAACCTCGCCAATGTGATGGGCGAATCGCTCGGGCTGGCCGGGCTGACCGCTGCGGAGGTCGACTGGGTGGTGCCGCACCAGGCCAATGCGCGAATCTTGGACGCGACCGCGCGCAAATTGTCGCTGCCGGCGGAAAAGGTCGTCGTCACGGTCGACCAGCACGCCAACACCTCGGCCGCGTCGGTGCCGCTCGCGCTCGATGCGGCGACGCGCGACGGGCGGATCAAACCGGGACAAATCATTGTTCTCGAAGCGATGGGCGGGGGCTTCACTTGGGGCGCGGCGGTGCTACGCACCTGAAGGGGCGCGGCGATGCTGCGGGCCTGACGCTGGACCGACATGCGTCGGTAACGGCCACGTAACTATCCGTTTCCTGGGTGCGGTCATTGTGTTACGACGGATTCCTGTCACCTGGGGAGGGGCGCTTTAGTGAGTGTAGGGACATTGACGCGGGCCGATCTGGCCGACGCATTACAGCGCGAAGTCGGGCTGTCGCGCGCCGATTCGGCCAAGCTGGTCGAAGAGATTCTCGAACAGATGTGCGAAGCGCTGTCGCGGGGCGAGAACGTCAAGATTTCGGGCTTCGGCACTTTCGTGCTGCGCGACAAGGGCCAGCGGATCGGGCGCAACCCCAAGACCGGGGTCGAGGTGCCGATCGCGCCGCGCCGCGTGCTGACCTTCCGCGCCAGTCAGATGATGCGCGATCGCATCGTCGGCGCGGGCTGACCGCCGAAGTGGCGGCCGGCGACAAGGCGGCTGGCGCGTTCCGCACCATTGGTGAGGTATCGCGCGATACCGGCCTGCCGCAGCATATCCTGCGCTATTGGGAAACGCGCTTTCCCCAGCTTCGCCCGCTCCAGCGCGCGGGCAACCGGCGCTATTACCGGCCCGAGGACGTCGCGCTGGTGCGGCGGATCGATTCGCTACTCAACGCGCAAGGCTACAGGATCGAGGGCGTGCAGAAGCTGCTCGCCGCCGAACGGCGCGGCGCGTCGGAACCCGCAGTGCCGGTTTCGGCTCACGGCGCTACCATCGATGGCGCGAGCTTGAGAGCGATCCGTGACTTGCTCGCCAGGGCGCTCGCCGCGGCTTGACCGGTCAATGCGGCGCGAGGCCGCGGCGCAGCATGTCGGCGACCGTGTCGGCGATCGCGTCGGTCGAGCGATCATCGTCCCACACGCCGTAGCGCAGCCCCAGGAACACGTTCATTCCCATGATCGCCCAGGCGTGAACGTCGGATACGTCGTCGCGCAATTCGCCGCGCGCCGCCGCCGCCTTCAGCCGCTGCTCGATACGCTCGGCGGTGGTCGCGTAATGTTCGTGGAAGCTCGCCGGATCGACGAACTCGGCTTCGTCGATGATGCGGTAGATTTCCTTGTGGCTGCGCACGAAGTCGAGAAAGCCGAGCAGGCCCGCGCGTTCGGCGGCGATCTGGTCGGGCGCGGCGCGTAAGGCAGGGGCGACGGTGTCGCGGACTTGGCCCGACATGTCGCGGACCAGTGCGCGGAAGATCGCGTCCTTCGAATCGAAATAGGTGTAGAAGCTGCCGAGCGCGACCCCCGCCCGGCGGGTGATCCCGCTGATCGATCCTTCGTGGAAACCCTTTTCGCCGAATTCGGCGGCGGCGGCGTCGAGCAGCGCGCGCATCGTGCGGCGGCCGCGATCGGTGCGCGGCGCCTTGCCCGCGCTCGCCGACGCGTCGAGCCCCCGCGCGTCGGTGGTGCCCTCCCCCGCGACCGGCGTTGCCGATGCGCCAAGCTCTCTCACTTTTTCGCACCCCCTCAAAAGACCAAGTTGAAACCCGGTTCAGGTTTCAGTATACGCGGCTTCGACAAGCGTTCAACCGGGTCGTTGCCGGTGAGAACGATAAAACATTGGGAGGGAGATCACGATGATTCACCGTCATGCGCGCGCGCTGTATGTTGGGGTTGCCGCAGCCGCCCTGTTCGCCGGACCGGCCTATGCGCAAGAGACGCCGGCCGCCGCGGCGCCTGCCGATACGCAAGCCAGCGATGACAACGGCGGCGACATCATCATCACCGCTCGGCGCCGCGAGGAAACCCTGCTCAACGTGCCGATCGCCGTGACGGCGATTACCGGCGACAAGCTCGAAAAGATCGGCGCGGTCGACCTGACCGATATCCAGACGATCAGCCCCAACACTACCTTGAAGGACGCGCGCGGCACCAACTCGACGCTCGCCGCGTTCATTCGCGGCGTCGGCCAGCAGGACCCGGTGCCGGGGTTCGAAGCCGGCATCGGCATCTATCTCGACGACGTCTACCTCAATCGTCCCCAGGCGGCGGTGCTCGACATCTACGACGTCGAACGGATCGAGGTGCTGCGCGGGCCGCAGGGCACGCTGTATGGCCGCAACACGATCGGCGGCGCGGTCAAGTACGTGACCAAGAAGCTGCCCGACCATTTCTCGCTTGCGGTACGCGGCGCCTATGGCTCGTACAATCAGGCTGACGGCATCGTCACTGCCTCGGCGCCGATCGGGTCGCTGCTCAAGATCGGCGTGTCGGGCGCCCGGCTGAGCCGCGACGGGTTCGGTCGGAATCTCTATCTGAACATCCCGAACTACAACAAGGACATCTGGGCGGGCCGCGGCACGATCGAATTCGAGACCCCCGATAGCGGGTTGTTCGTTCGGATCACCGGCGATTACACCCACGACAAGTCCGCGCCGCGCAACGGCCATCGCCTGTTTGCCGGCCTGCTGACCGGATCGCCGGTGCTGTCGAACGTCTACGACACCAATGCCGGGCTCAGTAACCCCAAGGAAGATGTCTGGGCCGGCGGGTTGTCGATGGCGGTGACGGCCAAGCTCAGCCAGAACTTCACGCTGCGGTCGATCAGCGCGTGGCGCAAGGATCGCAGCTATACCCCGATCGATTTCGACGCGACCCCGTCGGTCGATGTCGACGTGCCCGCGGTATACCGCAACGAGCAGACCAGTCAGGAATTCCAGTTGCTCTATTCGAGCTCGAAGCTCAACGGGCTGGTTGGCTTCTATT
This sequence comes from Sphingomonas sp., assembly GCF_036269755.1. GTDB lineage: Bacteria > Pseudomonadota > Alphaproteobacteria > Sphingomonadales > Sphingomonadaceae > Sphingomonas. The sequence goes on from NZ_DATBDV010000018.1 coordinate 44,316, forward strand.
ATCTGGGGGCGAAGGCGGCGACGGCGTTCGACGTCCTGCTCAACACCACGCTCGCCAACCTCGACGCCTACACCGCCGGCGACGTGCGGACTGAGACGTCGTCGGTGTTCGCCGACTTCACCTACGATTTCACGCCGCAGTTGAGCCTGTCGCTCGGCGGGCGCTATACGTGGGATCAGCGCAGGTCGTTCATCTACAAGGCCAACTTCCTCGGCGGACCGCTGTTCGGCGCGACCAGCGAGTTCGGCGGCAATCCGACGCTGAACCTCGGCGCATCGACCAACTTCCGTGGCGAAGCGAACTTCAAGCGCTTCACCCCCCGCGCGTCACTGAGCTTCAAGCCCAACGACAACCACATGTTCTATGCGTCCTATTCGGAAGGCTTCAAGGGCGGCGGGTTCGATCCGCGCGGATCGGGTACGTCGGCGCCCGACGCCAATGGCGACGGCGTCCGCAGCTATCAGGAAATCTACAACTATCTGTCGTTCAAGCCCGAAGTGGTGAAGAGCTACGAGATCGGGTGGAAGGGATCGGCGCTCGACAAAAGGCTGACCTGGTCGCTGGCGGCGTTCCACGCCAACTACTCGAACGTGCAGATTCCGGGGTCGGTCGCGTGCGTCATCGGCGGCGTCCAGAGCTTCTGCGGCATCACCACCAATGCCGCCAGGGCGCGGATCAACGGCGTCGAGCTCGAGACCAACGCGGTGCTCGCGCGCGGTTTTGCCGGGGCGGGCTCGAACGTCACCTTCTCCGGCGCGCTCGGCTATATCGACCCCAAATATAAGAGCTATATCGGTCCGACCGGTGCGGAAGTGTCACAATACCGCCAGTTCCAGAACACGCCGAAATGGACGCTGGCGGGCACGCTGTCCGGCAATGTGCCGGTCGGCGGGGGCACCGTCAACGCGTCGACCACGGTGTCGTATCGCAGCCTGACGCACCAGTTCGAGGTGGCGAGCCCGTTCCTCGACCAGCCCGGCTATACGTTGTGGGATGCCAATCTGACGTACAGCTTCGGGTCGAACGACCGCTATTCGATCGGCATCCACGCCAAGAACATCACCGATGTCCGCTACAAGACTGCGGGCTATCAGTACCTCGCGGCGAGCGCGGCGACCGGCCAGATCATCTATACCGGCGCGGGCGGCGTGACCCCGACGCTGGGGAAGGAAGGCGTCGCCACCGTATTCTACGGCAACCCGCGCCAGGTTTTCGGAACCTTCTCGCTCAAGTTCTGATCGACGGACGCGGATCGCCTGATACAAGGGGGAAAGGGGGCTGGGCGCGACCATGCGTCCGGCTCCTTTTTCATGCGCCGGGAGAGGCCAATGACGACGCGAACCGAGCGGCCCGGCTATCCGGCGCTGGTGCTGATGATGCTGTTGATCGTCTACACCTTCAACTTCCTCGACCGTCAGATCCTCGGCATTTTGGCCAAGCCGATTCAGGCCGGCCTCGATCTCAACGACGCGCAGTTCGGCGCGATCGGGGGCACGGCATTCGCGATTCTCTATTCGGTGCTCGGCGTCCCGCTGGCGCTGGCGGCCGATCGCTGGGGTAAGACGCGGGTGATCGCGGGGTCGCTCGTCGTGTGGAGCGGGTTCACTGCGCTGTGCGGCACGGCAACGGGGTTCTGGCAGCTGTTCTTCTATCGCCTGGGTGTTGGGGTCGGCGAGGCGGGGGGTGCCGCGCCCTCCTACGCTCTCATTGCCGACTATTTCCCGGTCGACCGGCGCGCACGGGCGGTCGGCATCTATTCGATGGGCATCCCGATCGGGCTGGGAGCGGGCGTGCTCCTGGGCGCGTATATCGCGAAGTACATCAACTGGCAGGCGGCGTTCATCGTCATGGGGGTGGCCGGCATTCTCGTCGCGCCGGTGTTTCTGTGGCTGGTCCGCGACCGCTATCCCCCCACCGTCGCGATCAAGGGGGCGCCGTCGCCTTTCCTGGTCGTGCCGCTGCTGATGAAGAAGCCGGCTTATTGGCTGCTGTCGATCAGCGCTGGCTGCAGCTCGATGGCGGGGTACGGCCTCGCTTTGTGGGCGCCCAAGATCATTGCCGTCCAGTTTGGCTGGACCGCTCCGGCGCAGCTGACGAACGTCGGCTGGTTCATGGGGGGGCTGCTGCTGATCGGGGGTTCGGTTGGTATCTTCCTTGGCGGCGTCGTGTCCGACCGGCTCGGGAAGATCGACCGCGGCTGGTACCCGCGCGTGCCTGCCATCGCCTGGCTGATCACCGCGCCAATGTTCATTATCGGCTTCCGCACCGGCAACCCGATGCTCGCGTGGTTCATCCTGCTGATCCCCAACGCGCTCAATACGCTGTGGCTGGGGCCGATCATCACCGCGGTTCAGCACCTCGCACCGTCGGAGATGCGCGCGGGAACGTCGGGGACGTTCTTGTTCATCAACAACTTGCTGGGGCTGGGGCTGGGGCCATTGCTGATGGGCACGCTGTCGGTGGCGTTGAAAGCACAATATGGCGATCAGTCGTTGGGGATCGCGGCTATGGCGGGGGTGTGCCTTTATCTGGTCGCGGCACTGCTCGCATTCCTCGCGATCAAGCCGCTCAAGCGCGGCTGGGTTGAGGCCGCCGACTAAAAGATTCCTAGCGCTCCCTCGTCGCGGCGAAGCGCACCTTGGGATAGCGGTCGGCGACGTAGCCGACGTCCCAGTTGGTCTTGGCCATATAGACCGGGTTGCCGTCGCGATCCTTGGCCATCGCCGATCGGTTGAGGTCGGCGAACGCCTTGAGGTCGGCGGGGTCGTCGGCCGAAATCCAGCGCGCCGTCTCGAACGGGGCCATTTCGAGGCCCGCCGCGACCTTATACTCGGCCTCGAGCCGCGAGATCAGGACTTCGAGCTGGAGCTGCCCGACCACGCCGATTACCCAGTTCGACCCGATCTCGGGATAGAAGACTTGCGTGACGCCTTCCTCGGCCATGTCGTCGAGCGCCTTGCGCAGTTGCTTGGTTTTGGTCGGATCCTTGAGCACCACGCGGCGCAGAATTTCGGGGGCGAAATTGGGCAGCCCGGTAAAGCGTATGTCGGCGCGCTCGCTCAGCGTATCGCCGACGCGCAACGTGCCGTGGTTGGGGATACCGATGATGTCGCCGGGGAACGCTTCGTCGGCGACCTCGCGGTTCTGCGCGAAGAACAGGATCGGTGAGTGGATTGCGAGCGGCTTGCCCGATCCGCTCGGCGTCAGCTTCATGCCGCGCTTGAACGTCCCCGAGCACAACCGCATGAACGCGATCCGGTCGCGATGCTGCGGGTCCATATTGGCCTGCACCTTGAAGATGAAACCGGTGACTTCGTCGAAATCCGGCGCGACCGGCGCGGGCTCGGCGGGTTGGGGGCGCGGCGGCGGGGCATAGTCGGCGAGCGCGGCGATCAGCTCGGCGACGCCGAAATCCTTGAGCGCCGACCCGAAATATACGGGGGTGAGGTCACCGTTGCGATACGCCTCGGCATGGAACGACGAATAGCCGCCCTGGGCCAGCTCGACTTCGTCGGCGATCTCACCGGGCAAATCCGGGTCGGCCTCTACCTTGCCCTGAAACGTCCGGCTGTCGCCCTCGGGTCGGCTGACGGTATTGGTTGCGAGGTTGAGCACGCCCTGGAACTGGCCGCCCATCCCGACCGGCCACGACATCGGGCAGACGTCGAGCGCGAGCATGTCGGCGATCTCGTCGAGCAATTCGAACGGGTCGCGCCCCTCTCGGTCGACCTTGTTGACGAAGGTGATGATCGGCACCGACCGCAGCCGGCAGACCTCGAACAATTTGCGAGTCTGCGCCTCGATCCCGCGCGCGGCGTCGATCACCATCACCGCCGAATCGACCGCGGTGAGCGTTCGATAGGTGTCTTCCGAAAAGTCCTCGTGCCCCGGCGTATCGAGCAGGTTGAAGGTGATGCCGTCTTTCTCGAACGTCATCACCGACGAGGTGACCGAGATGCCGCGCTGCTGCTCGATCTTCATCCAGTCGGAGCGCGCTCGCCGAGTCTGACCCCGCGCCTTGACCTCGCCGGCGAGATGAATCGCGCCGCCGAAATAGAGCAGTTTCTCGGTCAGCGTGGTCTTGCCGGCATCGGGGTGGGAGATGATCGCGAAGGTGCGGCGGTCGGAAATGGTCATGGGCGGTCTAAGGTCACATAGGGTCACACTATCGCGCATGACGGGAAGAGGTTGGCGCGCGGGCGCGATCGGCAAGGATAAAGCGACCTGTCAGGCGAAACCCAACATTGCAACCCCGTCAGGCAGCGAGCGCCGGTCGGCCGTCGTCGTCATTGGCGGGCGGCCGCGAGCGGCGGACGCGAATCGTACGTTGACGTGGCCGCCGCGGCGCCGGTCGGCCGCGCATCCACGCAACGATCGACCGCACGCGCACCGCCGACGCGGCGGCGACCGCGACCAGGGTAACGTCGAGCAAGGTGCCGAGGTCGATCGCCGCAGCCAGCCCCGCCAGATCGGGCAGCCCGAACGCGAGCATCACCCGGGCCTCTTCGGCAAGCAGCCAGGTCGCGACAACGACGATCCCGACGATGACCAACAGCAGCAACACGTGGCTTCGCTCGACCCGCGACAGGCGATCGGCGGGCATCGCTACCAGCCAGCGGTGGAGCAAGCGCCCCACCGGCGTGCCGCGCGCGGCGATCAACGTCAGCCACAGTCCAATCGCGCCAATCGTCAGCATACGTCTTCCCCCCTGATCGACCTGATATGGCGCTCGACCGGCTATCGGCAAGGGTCAGCGTTCGAGCGTAATCGCTATCGTGCAGCGCCGCTCTCGGCCCGGCGCGACTTTGAACACGCCGGGCTTGTCGCGAAACTCGCCGGTGAAGCCTTGCGGGTCGGCATGGCCATGCCACGGCTCGATGCAGACGAAATGTGCGCCGGGCTTGGTCCAGACGCCGAGCTGCGGCGTGTCGGGAAAGTCGACACGCAGCTGTGGCCCGTGATCGGCGCCATAGGTCACGCTTTGCGACCGCACCGGATTCCAGATTAGCGCGTCGTCGGCGAACAGATCGTCCGCCAGGTGCAGCGTGCGGCCATTGAGCGGCGAGGGACGGTCGCCGGCGATCAGCCCCTCGGCCAGGCGCTCGACCGGCTCCGGCACGTCGTCCGCGAAAACGATGCGGTGCGCGTCGCGCGGCCGGCCATAGGGAAGCGGCCAGGCAAAAGCGGGGTGGAAGCCGAAACTCGCCGGCAGCGGCACTGCTCCCGGATTGGCGATCCGCGCCTCGATCGCCAGCGTCGCACCCGCGATCGAGAAATGCACGTCGAGCACGAAGTCGAACGGATAGATCGCACGAGTTTCCTCGTTCGCGCTCAGCCGCAACGTCACGCTGGCATCGTCGCGTGCGACCGGGGAGAACGTCTGGCGTCGCGCAAAGCCGTGCTGCTTCATGCGATACTCGCGCCCATCGACCCGCAACACATCGTCGTTGAGCCGCCCGACGATCGGAAACAGGATCGGCGCATGCCCGGTCCAGAATGCCGGATCGGCATCGGTCATCAACTCGCGGCCCCCGGCGTCGCGGAGCGATGTCAACTCGGCGCCGAACGTATTGATCGATGCAGTAAGTCCCGCCGAGCGAAGACGGATCAGATCCGGCAGAGGGCCGACCTCGTCGGTCACAATTGTTCCTCGTCGATCGAGCGCGGCTCCGCGACGAGCCAGCGTTCGCCGTCCCCGCGATCCTCGCAATCGTCAAACTGGACCAGGGTGCGGGGCGGACAACCGAGCTCGGCGAGGTGTTCGCGCATCAGGGCTAGACCCTTGTCGAGCTCGGTCACGTGGGCGTCGAGGATCATAGAGCGTATACCAATCGTCGTCATCGTCATCCCGCGCCTGGATCGCGCTGCCGCCGCCGGCGCTGCCCAGCCCCGTCGTCCGCAATTCGGCGTCGATATCGATCGAGAAGCGCTCGTGCCGTTTCGAACGGATCGAAATCGCCTGGTAGCAGGATCGGCACGTAGATGTCGCCCGAGTCGATCCCCAATTTCGCGCCGCTCGACTCGATCCGGATCACCGATCGGGTCGAGATCATTCGGGCCTCGAGCGAAGAGGCAGATGTCGCTGAAATGATCATGCGGCGCTGGAGCTGGCCAGGGGCGAAGGCCAAACCGGTCTACAACCGCCCGCTTCCCGAGGGCACGCTGCAAGTGCGGCAAGTACGCTGACGCACCATCTGCCGATCGCGATTCGACTCGACGGAGATCAGAACATAACATGAACACGTCGTCCGATTCGGAGAGATGCCATGCTCGTGCAAACGCTTCACCGTCTGTTCTTCGCGATCAAGCCCGCACCGCACGTGATCCCCGCGATCGAGGCGGCGCGGCGGCTTTATTGTCCCGGCCATCCGGTGAAGAACGAACACCTCCACGTCACGATGGAGATTTTCGACGATTCTGTCGGGATGCCCGAGCGGCTGGCGGAAGCGTTGATCGCGATCGGCGGCGAGATTGACGTGCCGGGGTTCGTGTTGCCGCTCGGGCGCGTGGTCGGCACGACGCGGTCGGTGGCGTTGCGTCCCAAGGGGCGCTCGACCGGGCTGATCTTGCTCCAGCGTGCGATCCATGAACGCGTGACGGCGGCCGGACTGTCGGTGCGCGAGGGCTGGAGCTTCAACCCGCACATGACGCTCGGCTATCGCGACGGGTCCGCCTTCGCTCGATCGATCGACGCTATCACCTGGCAGGTCGACGAGCTGGTGCTGGTCCACAGCCATGTCGGCCAGACGCGCCACGACATTCTCGGTCGCTGGCCGCTCGCGCCCGAACTCCCTCTATTCGAATGACGGCAGCGCCCAGTCGATCGGCTTTTGCCCGTGCGCGGTGAGGAAGGCGTTGGCCTTCGAGAAGGGCTTGGAGCCGAAGAAGCCGTTATGCGCGGAGAGCGGCGAAGGGTGCGGCGATCGCAGCACGAGGTGGCGCCCGCCCCGCTCGGTCGAATCGACGAACGCCGCCTTCTTTTGCGCGTGGCTGCCCCACAGCATGAACACTACCGGCTGCGCGCGCGCATTGACCAGCCGGATGACGGCATCGGTGAAGCGCTCCCAGCCGCGGCCCTGATGCGACGCCGCGCACCCCATCTCGACCGTCAGCACCGCGTTGAGCAGCAGCACGCCTTGCTTCGCCCAATGTTCGAGGAAGCCATGCCGCGCCGGTGGCACGCCGAGATCGGCCTCCATTTCCTTGTAGATGTTGACCAGGCTCGGCGGCGTTCGCGTACCGGGGCGGACCGAGAAGCACAGGCCATGCGCTTGCCCCGCGCCATGATAGGGATCCTGCCCCAGGATAACGACGCGGACGTCGCCGAGCGGGGTCAAATCGAGCGCGCGGAACCAGTCGTTGCCATGCGGAAAGATGTGCTTGCCCGCCGCCTTTTCGGCGACGAGGAACGCGCGCAGGGCGGCCATGTAATCCTGCTCGAATTCACCGCGCAGTGGTTCGAGCCAGCTCGGGTGCAGCTTGACGGCCATCGCGCGGTGTTGACCGCAGCGGGATGGTTCCTGTCAATGCGCACCCGGAATTGGGGCAGCGTCCCGGTCAGGCGACCGGGACGAGCGAGGTTGCGGTGTTGATGAGCACCGCCGAGCAGAGCAGCGCACTGAAAACTGCGAAAGCCGACTGGGCTGAAAAGAAACGAACCGACATTTGAACAAACTCCCTGATCGACCCGGCCGGACCATCCGGCTGCCGATGCAGCTACGATTGCAGGGAGCGTGCCAACTTTTTAAGCTGTTGAAATATCTGGCGAGTAGGAAATGAGAAGCTTTTTGTTGGTGAATGGCGCCAAACGAAGACCGGTATCTTCGCTTAGCCTTGGCGGATTTTACCATCCGATTGGACGCTGTTTCGGCCCGCAGCCTTCGCCGCGTAGAGCAAGCGGTCGGCGCGGCCCAATACCGATCCCATCACCTCGCCCGCTTCGTGCGCGCTGACCCCGCCCGAAAAGGTCACCGTGCCCAAAGGCGCGTCGGTTTCGCGCAGCCGGTACCGTTTGCCCGCGACCATGCCACGCGCCGAGTCGAGCGTCGCGACCGCGTCCGCCAGCGCGGTCCCGGTGAAGAGGATTGCGAATTCCTCGCCACCGTAGCGCGCGACGAGGTGATCCCCGCACGCTTCGCTCAGCGCGCCCGCGATCACTTTGAGCACACGGTCGCCGACGGCGTGCCCGAACCGGTCGTTGACCGCCTTGAAATGGTCGATGTCGCACAGCGCGACGCAGATCGGCGCATTGGCTTCGGACGCGGCGGTGAAGGCGTGCTCGAACGCGCGGCGATTGGCGAGGCCGGTGAGCGGATCGCGCCGCGCGTCGTCGCGCGCGGCCTCCAGCTCGCGGCGCAGCGCTTCGGCCTCGACCGTCGCCGCGGCGAGCCGCTCCTCGGCGACCTGGACTCGGCCGAGCATCGTGTCGGCGAGCCGCGCGATGTCGGCCACCGCGGTTCCGCTCGACCCGCGGATGGCGTCCGCACCGGCGAGCAAGTCGCGGCCGAACCCTTGAGTCTCAACGCGCATCGCCGCGACGGTGTCGGCAAAATCCTCGACCTGCATTTGCGTGCGCGCGACCAACGCCTGCATCATTTCGTTGGGCGATGCCGGCGGGGTGTCGCGGCCGGGCGGCTGCTCGCGATCGACCGTCGCACCCGCGACCGGAACCGGGCCGCCAAGCTCCTCGATATCGCGCGACGTCAGCCGCACGCCCCCGTCGGTGATCCGCGCAACGCACTGGGCAAGCGGCCCGGTGGGGTGAGCGATGACGCGGTGCGCAAAGGCGTAGTTGACAGGATCGACGCTCAGCCGATGGTCGGCGAGGAAATCGCCGATCGTCGCGTAAAGCCGGTCGGATGGCCCGAACGGCTGGCTGTTGTGCGCGACGCTGGCCACTGGATCGCTGCCCGTTTCCCCAAATCCGGGCGCTCCATAGACCGGCACCGCCTAATAGAGTGTTGCCGGACCTGTGCGAGGGGTTGCGCTATTTGAGTGCGCGCACCGCCTCCAGCGTCAGCTTGACGTGATTGTCGGCGCTCAAGTCCGAATGGACGAAGGTGATGTGCCCGTCGCGCGCGATCACGTAGCTGGTGCGGTTGGTCACGGCGCGCAGCTTCTTGGTCTCGATGTCGGGGACCATCCGGCCGAGATCGACGTCATATGCCTTGACCACGCGCGGGCCCGCGCTCGCCACCGCGAACTTGCCCGCGCATTTCTCGGTGCTGAACTTGGTGAGCCGGTCGACCGTGTCGGTCGACATTCCGATCACCGTCGCGCCGAGCGCCTGGAACTGCGGCACCGCCTCGGAGAATTCGTGCGCTTCCTGGTTGCACCCGCCGGTGTACGCGGCGGGGAAGAAGTACAGCACCACCGGCCCCTTCTTGAGCTGCTGCGACAGCGTCAGCTTGAACACCTTGCCGTCGATCGCACCGCGCGTGGTGAAATCGGGCGCGATCGCGCCGGTCGACAAGGCCGCGACGGCGGGGGCGGCGGCGAACAGCAACGGCAGCACGAGAAAACGGCGGCGCATGGCATCTCTCCTGTGATTATCGCCATGCTTTCTAGACCCCGCCGCGCCGCGCGGCTAGGGGCGGACCCATGCGCATCACCGACGCCGACATCGCGCTCGCGGGGCGCCTCGCCGACGCCGCCGGCGCCGCGATCCGCCCGTATTTTCGCGGCAGCCACGGGCTGGAGATGAAGGCGGACACGTCGCCGGTAACGCTTGCCGACCGTGCCGCGGAGCAAGCAATGCGCGCCGTGATCATCGCCGAATCGCCGCGCGACGCCATCCAAGGCGAGGAGTTCGGCAACCGCGACGGCGACACCGGGCGGACGTGGGTGCTCGACCCGATCGACGGGACTCACAGCTTCATCGCCGGGCGCGCGATCTTCGGAACGCTGATCGCGCTGGTGATCGACGGCTGGCCGGTGCTGGGCGTGATCGACCAGCCGATCCAGCGCGAACGCTGGGTCGGTGCTGCCGGCCGTCCGACGACGCTGAACGGGGCCGTGGCGCGGACGCGCGCGTGTGACGATCTGTCGCGAGCCGCGCTTGCCACCTCCAGCCCGCATTATTTCGGCGAGCACGATGCCGAGCATTATCTCGCGCTGGTCGCCGCGACCAAAGCCGCTGGCGGGCACGGGCCGCTCTACGGCGGCGACTGCTACAATTACGGCCTTCTCGCGAGCGGGCACCTCGACCTGGTGGTCGAAAGCGGACTCAAGATCCACGACTTCGCGGCGTTGGTGCCGGTGGTCGAGGGCGCGGGTGGGCGGATGTGCGACTGGTCGGGCGACCCGCTGACCGCGGCGAGCAAGGGCGACGTGATCGCCGCCGGCGACCCGGCGCGAATCGACGACATATTGGAAGCGCTCGCCTGTCGCGGGCACTAATTTCAACTCCACGCCTCCCCGGCGAAGGCCGGGGCCCGGCATCGGACCGCTCGCAACTGGGCCCCGGCCTTCGCCGGGGAGGCGTTCTTGAAGGCAACACCTAACTAGAAGATCCCGAGAAACTTCTTCTTCTGCTTGCGCTTGTCGGCAGGCGATTCCTTGCCGCTCTCCGACTTGGCGGTAGTGCCGTTGCCGACATCGTCGCGCTGCTTGCCTTTGGTGGTGCGCATCGCTTGGGCGTGCGCGCCGGCGAGGATCGGACCGCACGCCGCGCTCTTGGCGTCACCGACGTCGACGAAAGCGAGGATGGCGGCGACCGGGCTGGCGACGATGCCGAGCCCAAGCCCCACGCCTGCACGCCCGATCAATTGCGGGCTGATCACGTCGATCCCAGGCTTGGCGAACGTGCCGTTGATCCCCACCGGCGACTGCGCCGAGAATAGCGAGAATTTCTTGCCATCGGCGCGAAACGCCATGTCGAGGCTTTCATTCTTGAAGCTGAACCCGCCGCGCCCGAGCATGACGTTCTTCTTCGTGTCGATCAGGATCGGATCGGCGGCGGCGATGCCGTCGCGCACCGTGAACGCGATCAGTCCGCAATTGATCTGCACCGGCTCCTTCAATTTATGTTCGAACATCTTCTGGACGAAGGTACCGATGTCGAGTTCACTCAGCTGGACGTTGCGCGTCCAGAAGGTGCCCGCCGGGATAATGAACGCGATCCGACCGCCGGCATTGGCGAGCGAATCGTGGATCGTATCGCCGCGACCGGCGAGCTGGATGCGTCCCTTGACCGTCCCCGTCGTACCCGATTGGTCGACACCGTAGCCCGCGAGCAAGGTCCCCATCGGCGTCGGCGACAAGCGGATGTCATAACTGTCCGCCGCCGGGCGAACGCGGGTGTTGAAGATCAGGTCGGCCGCGACGTTGCCGCGCGCCATCGCGAACATCAGTGGCGACAGCGCGAGCCGGCCGCGATCGAGCGACAGCGTCAAGTCGACGTTCGAGATCGGCACGTTGCGCGACTTGACGTCGCGGATCGTCCATTTGAGCCCCGCGTCGAAGCCTTGCATCTCGGCGACCGGCAGCGTCGCGTCGGGCAGCACGCGCTGCGGCCCCGCGCCGGTTGCGGCGGCGGCGGCAACCGCGCCGTTTGCCGCGACGATGTCGGGATTGTAGCCGATGAACGGCGCGGCATCGACGATGTCGAGGCTGCGCGTCGCCAGCACCGAATCGAGCCGCAGGCGTTCGCCATCCTTGATCGTCAGCCGCCCGGCGAGATCGCTGTCGCCGAACCGTCCCGCCAGATGCGTGAAGCGATAGTCCACGCCATCCTTCACCAATTGCGCGTGCAAGCTGTAGCCACGCGTATTGGGCAGCGCGACGTCGATGATACCGAGCAGGTCGGCGAGGTTGCGGCCCCGCGCGCGCGTTTGCAACGGGACGTTCTCGACGTCGGTCAGCGACGGCAAAGTGCCGGCGACGTCGATCACGTTGTTCGCCGCCCAGGCGCGCAAGGTCAGCTTGTTCTCGCCGTTATTGACCGTCGCGTCGGGCGACAGCAATTGCGCGACGACGCGAAACGGCGTCTCGCGGATCTGCCCGGTGCCGTGCAGGCCGACCGCCTTGCCGATCTTTTTATCGACCGCGTTGATCGTATCGATCTGCAAGTCCGCGAGCAGCCGCATCCGCGCGTCGAGATAGCGCAAGGTCGTGCCAGCCACGGTCGCGCGGTCGATCCGCGGCATCTCGAACGGCTTGCCGCCCGTATCGGCGAAGGTCCAGGTGTTGGTGGTGTGCGCGGCGTTCCATTCGAGGTCGGCGGCGCCGCCCGCCAAATCGAGCCAGTAGAATCGCCGCTTGCCGAAGATCAGGCTTAACGGCGCGATCCGCGTGTCAATCTTTTTTGCTTCGAACAGATTGGGCCGGGTCGCCCAGGCCGGATTGGCGACGGTGAGCCCCTCGGCATAGAATTTGATCTGGAATGGGTCGAAATAGAGCTGGAAGTCGCCGCGCACCGTGACCGTGCGGCCCGCCGCCTTGCCGGCGATGCTTTCGAAGGGATGCTTGAGGAATCGGCCCTTGGTGACGTAGAGCACCAGCCAAATCAGGAAGAGCGTCGCGAAGACGCCGACCACGACGTTGCGCGCGATCCGCCACGGCCGGCGCAGCGGGAAGAAGCGCTTGCCAGCTTGGTCCGATGGTTGGGCATCGCGGGTGGTCATATCCATGGCGGAATGAATCGCGCAAAGCATGCCAAAGGTTGCAATCGCGCGAGGCTGCGGCTATGCGCGCCACCTTCCGAGCGATGCGGATTTCAGACGGCCCGGCCATCAAGGGCTGCCGCGGCCGTTTGTGCATCGCCAACCGAAAGGACCAAAATGCCCAAGCTCAAGACCAAGAGCGGCGTCAAGAAACGCTTCAAGCTCACCGCCACCGGAATGCTCAAGCACGGCGTTGCCGGCAAGCGTCACCGGCTCATCAGCCACAACTCGAAGTACATCCGCCAGAACCGCGGCACCAAATTGGTGTCGAAGGCCGACACCGCGACGGTGAAGGCGTGGATGCCCTACGGGCTGAGCTGAGGAGCTAGAGAACAATGGCACGCGTCAAACGGGGTGTAACCACCCGCGCCAAGCACAAGAACATCCTCGAACAGGCCAAGGGCTACCGGGGTCGTCGCAAGAACACGATCCGTATCGCACGGCAGGCGGTCGAGAAGGCCGGGCAATACGCCTATCGCGACCGCAAGGTGAAGAAGCGGACCTTCCGGGGTCTGTGGATCCAGCGCATCAACGCCGGCGTCCGCGCCGAGGGGCTGACCTATTCGCAGTTCATGCACGGGCTCAAGCTCGCGGGCGTCGAGCTTGACCGCAAGGTTCTGGCCGACATCGCGATGCACGAAGAGGCCGCGTTTAGCGCCATCATCGCACAGGCGAAGGCGGCTCTGCCCCAGGCCGCCTGAGCGACCTGTAGCGAGCACGAGACACGGGGCGTCGGTGGCAACACCGGCGCCCTTTTCTTTTTTTCTGACGGTGGACCAATCAACCCCGCCATTGCGAGCGCAGCGAAGCAATCCAAGACCGACATGGATTGCTTCGCTACGCTCGCAAAAACGAACAGATAGAAGTCGCATTTCGAGGGAATTCTCCATGCACCTCCTCCCCATGACTGACGCGCATTTCGCCTGGCTGCTCGGCGCGCCCGCGCCCGCCGACGCACCGCGCATCGCCGAAGGCGGGCTTGCGTCGCCCGAGATCGTCGAGTTGCTGTGTGGGGTGGCGGCCGAGGTTGGCGGCGAAGCTGCGTGGATGATGGTGGTCGACGGCGAGGGGGTCGGGATGATCAGCATCAAGGAGCGTGACGCGAAAGGGCGCTGGGACATCGGTTATGGCGTCGCGCCGAGCCGCGAGGGGCGCGGCCATGCCACCGCTGCGGTCGCGGCGCTCAAGGCGATCGCGCAAGCGCAAGGCGCGAACGGCTTGACCGCCGAGACCTTGCCCGACAGTGGAGCGTCACCCCGCGTGCTCCGGCGCAACGGCTTTGCGTGCATCGGGCAGCACGATCATCCGGAGGACGGATTGGTGGACCAATGGGTGTCGGAGTGGGCGCAGTGAGCGATCTTGCAGCAATGAAGGCCGATCTGCTCGCCGCGATCGGCGGCGCCGACCTTGCGCGGCTGGAGGACATCCGCGTGTTCGCGCTCGGCAAGTCGGGGAGGGTTACTGCGCTGCTCAAGACGCTCGGCGGGATGAGCCCCGAGGAACGCCAGGCGAAGGGCCCGGTGATCCACGGACTGCGCGAAGCCGTTACCGAAGCGTTGGCCAGCCGCAAAGCGAGCCTCGAACGCGAAGCACTCGACGCGCGGCTGGCGGGCGAGACGCTCGACATGACGCTCCCTGCCGATGTGCCGGCGTCAGGCACGGTCCATCCGGTCAGCCAGGTGATGGACGAGCTCGCCGAAATTTTCGCCGATCTCGGCTTCGCGGTCGCGACCGGGCCCGAGATCGAGACCGACTGGTACAATTTCACCGCGCTCAACATCCCGGAGACGCATCCCGCGCGGGCGATGCACGACACGTTTTATGTCGATCCGACCAGCACGGAGCGAGAGATCGTTGATCAATGGGCTAAAGCTCCGCCAATGGTGCTGCGCACCCACACCAGCCCGGTTCAGATCCGCGCGATGCAGGCGGCGGGCGGCGACACGCCGATCCGGATCATCGCGCCGGGCCGCACCTATCGCTCCGACAGCGACGCGACGCACACCCCGATGTTCCACCAGGTCGAGGGTCTGGTGATCGACAAGGGCATCACGCTCGGCCACCTGAAGTGGACGCTCGAGACCTTCCTCAAGGCCTTCTTCGAACGCGACGACATCGTGTTGCGGCTGCGCCCAAGCTACTTCCCCTTCACCGAGCCGTCGGCGGAGGTCGATGTCGGCTATTCGATCGTCAACGACAAGCGCGTGATCGGCGGGTCGGGCGGCGGCAATGGCGGCGGGTGGATGGAAGTGCTCGGTAGCGGAATGGTCCACCGCAAGGTGATCGCGGCGGGCGGCTACGACCCCGACCAATGGCAGGGCTTCGCGTTCGGCTGCGGGATCGATCGGCTGGCGATGCTTAAATACGGGATGGACGATCTCCGCGCATTCTTCGACGGCGATGTGCGCTGGCTCAAGCATTACGGCTTTTCCGGCCTCGACGTTCCGACGCTGAGCGGCGGAGTGGGCGCATGACCAGCTCCGTCGCCCCGGCGCAGGCCGGGGCCGCTGCCTGGCAGCTTGCCCGCCGTCCCAACGCAAAGGTCCCGGCCTCCGCCGGGACGACGGGTATTTGATATGAAGTTCACGCTGGGCTGGCTCAAGGAGCATCTCGAGACCGAGGCCGATCTCGACACCGTGACCGAAACGCTGACGCGGATCGGGCTCGAGGTCGAAGGCGTCGACAATCCGGGCGCGAAGCTGGCCGCGTTCAAGGTCGCCAAGGTACTCACCGCCGAGCCGCACCCCAATGCCGACAAGCTGCAATTGCTCACCGTCGATGCCGGCGACGGGCCGCTGCAAGTGGTGTGCGGCGCGCCCAATGCGCGCGCGGGGCTGGTCGGGATCTTCGGCCCGCCGGGCGCCTATATTCCGGGATCTGGGTTCACGCTCGACGTGCGCGAGGTGCGCGGGGTCAAGTCGAACGGCATGATGTGCTCGACGCGCGAACTCGAACTCGGCGACGATCATGACGGGATCGTCGAACTTCCCGCCGACGCGCCGGTCGGCACGGCCTATCCCGATTACGCCGGCCTCAACGACCCGGTGATCGACGTTGCGATCACCCCCAACCGCCAGGATTGCATGGGCGTGCGCGGCATCGCGCGCGATCTCGCCGCGGCGGGAATCGGTACGCTCAAGCCGCTCCACGAAGTCTATCGCATGGCCTCGCTCGATCCGATCGCCGGCGACGGCCCCGGCCCCGACGTGCGCACCGCCGACCCCGAAGGCTGCCCCACCTTCTACGCGCAGGAAGTGCGCGGCGTGACCAACGGCAGCGCGCCCGGCTGGATGACCGCCAAGCTCAACGCCATCGGTCAGAAACCGATCTCGGTGCTGGTAGACATCACCAATTTCGTCTCGGTCGATCTCGGACGGCCGCTCCATGTCTACGACAAGGCGAAGCTTTCGGGCGGGCTCGTCGCGCGCAAGGCCAAGGACGGCGAGCAAGTGCTGGCGCTCAACGGCAAGACCTATGCGCTCGATGCCACGATGACGGTGATCGCCGACGACCGCGAAGTGCACGATATCGGCGGCATCATGGGTAGCGAGCATTCGGGCGTGTCCGACTCGACCACCGACGTGATCATCGAATGCGCCTATTTCGACCCCGATCACATCGCGCGCACCGGCCAGAAATTACAACTCACCAGCGACGCGCGCCAGCGTTTCGAGCGTGGCGTCGACCCGGCCTTCCTCGACGATGGGCTGGCGATCGCGACCTGGCTGGTGCTCGAACATTGCGGCGGCACCGCGAGTGGCGTCACGCGCGCCGGCAGCCCGCCGGTCGAGCCGCGCACGGTGCGCTATGATCCGAAGCTCGCCGAAACGCTCGGAGGACTCGCGGTCCCTAAGGACCGCCAGCGCGACATCCTCGACCGGCTCGGCTTTGCGGTCGATGGCGACTGGACCGTTACCGTCCCGACCTGGCGCCGCGATGTCGACGGCCCCGCCGATCTGGTCGAGGAAGTCATCCGGATCGAGGGGATCGACAACGTCCCGTCGGTGCCGCTGCCGCGCGTCCCCGGCGTTGCCAGGCCGACCGCGACGCCCGAACAGAAGCTCGAGCGCAAGCTTCGCCGTGCCGCCGCCGCGCATGGGCTCGACGAAGCGGTGACGTGGTCGTTCATCAGCCAAGTTGAAGCCGAGGCCTTTGGCGGCGGCGCGTGGACCCTCGCCAACCCGATCAGCGAGGACCTCAAGGTCATGCGCCCGTCATTGCTTCCCGGCCTGCTGTCGGCGGCGGTGCGCAACGCCAATCGCGGCGCGAGCGGGATCCGGCTGTTCGAGCTCGGGCGCCGGTATCTCGCCGATGGCGCCAGGTCCGACGAACGCCCTACGCTCGGCGTGGTGCTAGCGGGCGACAAGCGCGCGCGCGGCTGGCAGGCGGGCAAGGCCGCGCCGTACGACGCGTTCGACGCCAAGGCCGAGGCGCTCGCGCTACTCGCCGCCGCCGGCGCGCCGGTCGACAATTTGCAGGTGATGGGTGAGGCGGGCGACACCTGGCATCCTGGCCAGTCGGGGACGCTGCGGCTCGGGCCCAAGACCGTGCTTGCCGCGTTCGGCATGCTCCACCCGCTGACGGCGCGCGCGTTCGACCTCGACGGCCCCATCGCCGCGGTCGAGCTCTACCTCGATGCGATCCCCGGCAAACGCAGCACCGGCTTCATGCGCGCCGCCTACAGCCCGCCCGCGCTCCAGCCGGTCAAGCGCGACTTCGCCTTCACCGTCCCCGCCGGGCTGACCGCCGACGCGCTGACTCGCGCGGTGCGCGGCGCCGACAAGGCGACGATCGTCGCGGCGCGGGTGTTCGATCTGTTCGAACGCGATGGCGTGCGATCGATGGCGATCGAAGTGACGCTGCAACCCGCGGACAAGAGCTTCACCGACGCCGAGTTGAAGGCGCTGGCTGACAAGGTCGTCGTGGCGGCGGCTAAGCTTGGCGCCAGCTTGCGGGGCTGAAGCAATGATCGACCGTTTCCTCGCGGGCTTCACCGCGCTGCACGAGGACCGGAAAGACCAGGCCGATCTTGAGCTGGCTCCAATCATCCCGGAGCTGGCCGAGCGTGACTCGACGATAGGCTTCGTTGCACATCCACTCACGATAGAGCGGAGGTTCGGCAGTGACGAGAACGAACCCGAGTGACACGTCGAGTAACCGCGGCGCCTTCCATCATATCGACCTGAGCGTGAGCGACGTCGCGGCGGCCAGGTGCGTTTATGCCCCGGTTCTCGAATTCCTCGGCTATTCGCTGGTCAAGGATGAGCTCGACGGCTGCGAATGGGATATGCGCGGGCACGAGCCGTTCGGCGCTTCGCTCGGCATCCGAGCGGCCGCGAGCGGCGGCGCGCACGATCGCTACGCACCCGGCCTCCACCACCTCGCCTGGCGCGCGGCGAGCCGTGAGGAGGTCGACCGGCTGCACGACCTGCTCGTCGCCAACGACATTACCGTGCTCGACGCGCCCGCGCATTATCCGCAATATTCGGGCGACTATTACGCCGTGTTCTTCGCCGATCCCGACGGGATGAAGCTCGAGCTCGTCCACGCGCCCGGTTGGGTGCGACGGCCGGCGGGAGCATCTCGCCGGACAATGCGTTGTGCCCCGCGGCGTTGATGCGATGAACCAAACTCCGTCCGATCTCGACCGGTTCGTCGCCGCGCAGGACGGCGTGTTCGACCGCGCGCTCGCCGAGCTTTGCGCTGGCGCCAAGACCAGCCACTGGATGTGGTTCGTGTTCCCGCAGATCGCCGGGCTCGGCCACAGCGCGATGGCGCGAATGTATGCGATTCGCGACCTCGCCGAAGCGCGCGCCTATCTCGACCATCCGATGCTCGGCGCGCGGCTGGCCGCGGCGAGCGAGGCGATGCTCGGCTGGGCCGGACGGCGATCGGCCGAAGCGATCCTGGGCGGGATCGACGCGGTCAAGTTCCGCTCGAGCATGACATTGTTCGAAGCCGCGGCGGGCGCCGGCGCCGCGCCCTATGCCGCTTGCCTCGACGCGTTCCATGGCGGCCGGCGCGACCCCGCGACCATCGAGCGATTGTAACGCCGTGCCGATATCCTGCTGTATCGGTGGGATTATTGCTGGACGCAACAAAAGCGCTGCTCTAGCAAGCCAATACGGTCCGCCGTCCTGGCGGTACCGGTTCACACCAAATAATGAGTGGGGGAATGATGAAGAAATATGTTGCGCTCGCCGCACTGGCAGCGTGCGTCCCTGGCGTTGCTTACGCGCAGGACAAGACCGATTCGAAGGTTAGCGGCGTTCGCCTCGAAGCCCGTGTCGGCTACGAAACCCCGACCATCAGCGGCGGCGGCTCGATCTACAAGATCGGCAGCGCGGTGTCGTACGGCGGCGAGATCGGCTTCGACCTCCGGGCGAAGAACGTCGTCGTCGGGCCGTATGCGGTCTACGAATTCTCGAGCGTTTCGCTGTGCGATTCGGGCGGCTGCCTGAAGGAGAACGGCAATCTCGGTGCCGGTGGCCGGATCGGCTTCGTCGTCGGCGACAAGGTCGTCATCTATGCGAAGGCCGGCTATGCCCGGATCAGCTTCAATGCCAGCAGCGGCGGCGCTTCCGCCGACGACAGCAAGGACGGCGTCCAGGGCGCGCTCGGCATCGACGTCAACCTCAACCGGAACGTCTATGTGATGGTCGAGGGCAACTATGCCGATTACGGCAAGTATTACGGGGTCAACCTGCAGCGCCGTCACCTCGCTGCCGGCGTCGGCGTCCGCTTCTAGGCGCGACGCTGACCGAACGAAGGGGCGTCCGGCAGCGGGCGCCCTTTTTCGTGGGCGGGGGCCCTCTGCGCGGGCTACGTCAGACTCGCCCCATCGCGCGCGCGACCGCGAGCGTATCGATATATTGCTGGAACGCCACCGCCTTGCCGTCGCCGAGCGTCCAGACGTGCACCGCTTGCGGGTGCATCGCGCCGCCGCCTTCCTTCGACGTGCCGGCATAGCGGCCGAGCGCCACGACGCGGTCGCCGCCGTCGATCAGGTCGACCATCTCGACCGCGAACCCGTCCCATTCGCCGATGCAACGCGCGAACACGCCCTCCGCGACGGCTTGCGGCCCGACATAGGGATTGCGGTCGGCATAGGGGAAGTTCTCCGCCTCGTGCCAGACGATCCCCGGGTCCATCGCGCCCAGCACGGCGGCGACGTCGCCGCGGCCGAACGCGTCGTAGATTCCTCGAACGACGGCGACGTTTTCTGCGGACATGGCCTTCCCCTTCTCAAGCAGCAGCGAAGAACATCAAATCGATGACCGGCCGGTCCCGAAATCATCAGAAACCGGCCGGCCCGCGGTCAGGCGGTCGCGGTGCGGCGGTCGCCGCCATAGAGCAACACGCCGAGCACCAAAGCGACCAGCACCAGCGCGGGCACGTCGCCGGTCATATGCCCCATCCGCATCGGATCGCTGTACGACTGCACCGCCATGATCACGGCGTGGACGACGCTCGACCAAATCGTGAACTCGATCAGCGAGCGGTTCGCCGCCGGATCGCGCGACGCGCGGATCAGGAACAGCCCGAGCGTCGCATAAACCCCGACGATCATCATGAAATAATGCGACGAAGCCGGCGGCCCGTCGTGCCACGCCCAGCCCGACGGCCACACGATCGCGAGCGGATAGATGAGGCAAAACACCACGCCGAATATGACGAGCGCGGCCTGCAGCATTTGGTGACGAGACATTGGCAAACTCCCCCTTGATCGATTGAACGCGACCTTGTTTTCGGGTGAGGCTAATCGCCTTTGCCGCCGCGGGCAAATCGACGAAACGATGGCGAGCTCGCCCGCGACGCGCTAGGCTGGCGACGGGCCTGCCGCCCCACAAGGAGTCCGCCATGGCCAAGGGTCAGAAGAAATCGAACAAGGAAGTCCGCAAGCCCAAGGCCGACAAGGGCCCCAAGCAGAACGCGTCGAACCCGTCGACCAAGCCGGGGCCGGTGGGGATCGTCACGATCAAGGGCTGAGTCCCGCCGCCGATCGTGCGGTTTTTCCGGCGCTGCGGAAGATTACGAAGATTACACCGTCCCCGGGGTCCGCCCGCGAGCGCGCTATTCGTCACGGGGATCGCCCGACAAATATTCGGGAGCCGGTGTCGGCGCGGACTCGCCGCGCCACGCCGCGTCGAACGACCGCCACGCCGCGCGCAGCATCCGCGCGACGCGTACGGCGAATATCCCGGCCGGGCCGTCCTGGCGTTGGCGCGCGTCCAGCCGGTCGAGCCATTTGCCGTAGCGGAGGGGATCGCGATAGCGCAGCAGGAACATCGTCAGCCGCTCGTCATAATCGCGCCGCTCGCCGACTTGCTCGCCGCCGTGAAAGATCGGCACCGCGACACCGTTGATCGCGCGCGACAGAGCGGCGTCGGCCAGCCGCCCGACCGCCATGTCCGTCGCCGCGTCCCAGGCGAGGCGAAACGCCTGAGCGTCATCTCGCCGGCGCAGCGCATAGGCAGCGTTTCGGCTCATCCCGACCGCGCGCGCGGCCTCGTCCACGCAACCGCATTCGGCCAGCGCCTCGACAAACGCGAGCTGGCGGTCGGGCACCCATCCGTCATGGCGGTATCGCACCGGCACCGGGCCGAACGCGGTGAGCTCGCGGATATGCTCGTTCTGTTCGAGCGACGCGATGTCGCCCGGATCGGTGGGATCGGGATCGGCCGGCGCATCGCCCGGCGCGGTTCGGGGATCGGACGGGTTTTCCATCCGACAGCATGGAGCAGGCGAAATCCTACATTGGAAGCATGTTGGATTTTATCGGCAGCGAGTGTTGCATGCCGGCATCCATCAACCGGCGGCGGGATGGCCCGGCGCGAACTGCACCAGATCCCACAGATTGCCGTAGAGATCGGCGAACACCGCGACTTTGCCGTAGTCGTACGTCGCGGGCGGGCGGACCCATGCGACCCCGGCGGCGGTGAAGGCGGCATGGTCGCGGGCGAAATCGTCGGTGGCGAGGAACAGGAACACGCGCCCGCCGGCCTGGTCGCCGATGTAGCGCGCTTGGGTGGAGGTCGAGGCGCGGGCGAGGAGGATGGTGGTCGCGTCCGCCGCCGCGCCGGGCGGGCGGATCGTCACCCAGCGCTTGTCCTGGCTTGGCTGGTAGCTGTCCTCGACCAGGGTGAAGCCGAGCTTGCCGACGTAGAACGCCAGCGCTTCGTCATAGTCGCGGACGATCAGGGCGATGTGGGCGAGGTGGGGCATCAAGAGTCTCCGTCACGGCCAGCGTTGGGCCGCGAATGTTCCCAATGTTCGCACTGCCCATGGGTCATCCAACCGACAAGAGGGGCGAGAGCGTAAGCGTTTCGATAAAGCGGCGCTGCTTCTCCTCGGTCCAGCCATCGAGTCCGTAGCGGGCGGCGGACGGGCACCGAGCGATAGTCGGCGGGGTCGTAACCGGGCGGGGCGAGGTCGGTGTCGTCGGCGTCGGTGGCGGCCAGCGCATTGCCCGGCGCTGGCTGGCGGGGATCGGATGAGCCGGTCATCTGAGAGTGTAAGTCAGATGAAATCCTACATTGCAACACGAGGCCGGGAATAGCGAAGCTAGTCCCGAAAGCGCCGAGTGTCGGCCGGCGTCGCTAAGGCGACGACCGACGAGCTTCAGGCCATGCCGGGGGGCATGACCGACCCGAAGCTGCTTTGCCGCGGCGGGCTCACGCTGATGCCGCGGGATTGACGTTGTACAGGTTCTTGTCCATATCTATGCCATGCAAGCCGTCAGCTATTCCGAAGCGCGCGAAAACTTGAAGGCGATGATCGACAAGGTCGTCGCCGACCGCGCGCCGCTGGCGATCACGCGCCAGCGCGGCGAGGGTGCGGTGCTGATCTCCGAAAGCGAATGGGCGTCGATCGAGGAGACGCTGTACCTGCTGCGCTCGCCGAAGAACGCCGAACGGCTGCTGGAAGCGGTGCGCGGGTTCGAGGCGGGCGACGCGCCGGGCATCGACTATCCGTGAACGTGACGTTCTGGCCGACGGCGTGGGAGGATTACCGCCATTGGCAGGAGCATGACGCGAAGATCGTCGAAAAGCTCCACGCGCTGATCGAGGAATGCCGCCGTCACCCGTTCAAGGGTACAGGCAAGCCCGAGCCGCTCGGCGGGAACCTGTCAGGCTGGTGGTCGCGGCGGATCAATCAGGAGCACCGGTTGGTGTATCGCGTGACGGGCAGCGGTGATGCGCAGACCTTGCAGGTGGCGCAGTGCCGGTATCATTACTGAGGCCTAGCATGTGGCAACGCGCAATGGTTTACATCGAAGCCATGTTATCCGCCGTTTGAGAGCTTGCATAGAAGGAACTCTTCTCTCGTGCCCAAGATATCAATATTTCTAGGCCCAAGGATGCTAAATAACTAGCCCATCTCTCCGTCCCAATTCGATGCCCTCGGTGAACGAGACTATTTCTCAAAGCGTATAAGTGGCGCAAATCGAGTTCCATCCTGCGGTCAATCCAATGAGCTCCCTTCGGGCCGCCGTCATACCGAAATAAACCAGACAATAATCCCACCTCACCGAACAGCACAGGTGAAGCGGGTGGAGATTTCCAACGCTCGAAATAATCCGCCCCACCGCGAGAAAAAAGACGTTTCAGCCACTCGATGTCTGACCGCCGACTATTTGCTGCAGGCCAGTCACAAGCCAGCCCGGATCGAACTCGAGCCCAGTGGTGCTGGGCTAGACGTAACCGACACCATCTAAGTAGTTCTAGCCTGACCGCAGCGTTATAGCGGGGAATTACTGTAGGGTATACCGCGTTTGGAGTGCCGGAAAGGCACTCCAGCGCCTGCCACACGCTAGATGCCGCATGGTGGCAATTTTCGGACCAAGTGGCGATCGCGACGCTCACATGCTCCCGGGCCGCATGCCACCGTGTGCGGTCTTGGGCGTCGTCGAAGAGCTTCTGGTTGAAAAAGTTGTGCGGGAAGCGCGGTATTGGCCGAATTTGTCCTTCTCTATGACTCCAAAAAGGCTGCCTTAGCGAGAAAAGCGTCTTCTTATCACCTCCTTCGACGACAGAATTTCCAATGATGTAGGTACGGACATAGAAGTTAAGTCTCAAGTATGACAAAGATGCTTGGCAAATGGAAACTGACTTATCATGTGCGCGATTTACATCGGTCGCTTTGACTGGAATTCTAATTCCGATCAGAATCTTGCCGCCCTTGGCTCCAGCGAGATATTCATTATCTGAGTTCTTTTCAAATATCAGCTTAGCAAGCCCGTACTCAACATATAGCCTCGCCGAAGTTTCAACTCGGGCAAATTCAAACGAGACAACATAGTCTGACTTTTCTTGAGAGCTTACTTCTTCGATAAGACTATCTAAAATTTCTAGATTGCCTGACTCAAGAACGGCCTTGCGGGATTTTATATATATCCATTTAGGACTAGTATGGAGATCGCTAAGCTCACCTGCAAATCGGCGACTAAGATATGCTATTTGTGGGCGATCGTTGGCCGCCGTGGCATCGCGGATTAAGCCAGCGATCGCTTTTAGGAAATCCAGATGGGCCGCGTGCTTTTGATAAGTCATTATAAATTCAGCCCAAACCGAGCTTATCTTTAGCGTGCCGTTCAAACGGAAGGCTATCTCTTCTTGAGGTCTCACAATCTGCAGAGCGTCAAAGAGTTTGCGATACTGTTCGATTTCCTCAACGACCACTCGTACCAATGCCCGTCCGCCTTCGGCAGTGATTATGTCGGACACCATTCCTGCTAGTGTATGAAGTCCTAGAGGTCTGGCCTTGGCGAAGCCGAAGGCCTCATCACTGTGAATGAAAAGCCAGTGCTCTAGCCAGAACGCGGTCCCTGGATCCAACTCCTCGTACCGCTGCATTTCATCGAGATCGACTGGTAACCACATCCGCTCTTGAACGCGCCTTCAAAAGGAACCCTATGACGTTTAACCTACATATTACTTCGGAAACGGGGTAGATGAATCTTTCTACGTCGCGTTATGGTTCCAAGTATAGCAGATGACCTGGTGTCCGTTGGGTTCCTTGGCTCGCTTACTTTGCGGTCTGCGTGTACGCTTACAAACGGCTACAGCCTTCGGCAAACGGCGCGGTCAGGCGGACGCGAGGACACGCACTATCGGCGTCGCTCCCTGCGGAGCGGTAAATCGACACCATTTTTGGTAAGCGTGTCGCTCTTTGCTAGTCGTAGCTATATCCGTGAATGCCGCGTCAATCGTGCTCCCGCCCGCCCGCGCCCATGTACAGCTCGCGCCCACCTTCGTTGTAGAGCTTGCTCATCTCCTCCATCCCCTTGATCGCCGCCGCCTTGCTCGCGGCCGCCGTTTCCGCGCCGGTCGGACCGCTCGCGATGAAGCCTTCGACGCCCTGGTTCTGCTTGCTGGCGAAGTCGCGGACTTCCTGCGTGATCTTCATGCTGCAAAACTTAGGCCCGCACATCGAACAGAAATGCGCGGTCTTGGCGCCTTCGGCGGGGAGAGTCTGGTCGTGATAGTCCTCCGCGGTATCGGGATCGAGGCTGAGGTTGAACTGGTCGCGCCAGCGGAACTCGAACCTTGCGCGGCTTAGCGCGTCGTCGCGCATCTGGGCGGCGGGGTGGCCCTTTGCCAAATCGGCGGCGTGGGCGGCGAGCTTGTAGGTCACCACGCCGACCTTGACGTCGTCGCGGTCGGGGAGGCCGAGGTGCTCCTTTGGCGTGACGTAGCAGAGCATCGCGGTGCCGTACCAGCCGATCATCGCGGCGCCGATGCCGCTGGTGATGTGGTCGTAGCCGGGCGCGATGTCGGTGGTGAGCGGCCCGAGCGTGTAGAACGGCGCCTCGCCGCAGACCTCGAGCTGCTTGTCCATATTCTCCTTGATCTTGTGCATCGGCACGTGGCCGGGGCCTTCGATCATGACCTGGACGTCCTGCGCCCAGGCGCGGTGGGTGAGCTCGCCCAGCGTGTAGAGCTCGGCGAACTGCGCTTCGTCGTTGGCGTCGGCGATGCTGCCGGGGCGGAGACCATCGCCGAGCGAATAGGCGATGTCGTACGCCTTCATGATCTCTGTGATTTCGTCGAAGCGCTCGTACAGGAAGCTCTCCTTGTGGTGGCTCAGGCACCATTTCGCCATGATGGAGCCGCCGCGGCTGACGATGCCGGTGACGCGCTTGGCGGTGAGCGGCACATACGGAAGCCGGACGCCGGCGTGGATCGTGAAGTAATCGACGCCTTGCTCTGCCTGTTCGATCAGCGTGTCGCGGAAGATTTCCCAGGTCAAATCCTCGGCGACGCCGCCCACCTTCTCCAGCGCCTGATAGATCGGGACGGTGCCGATCGGCACGGGCGAGTTGCGGATGATCCATTCGCGCGTGTCGTGGATGTTGCGCCCGGTCGACAGGTCCATGACGGTGTCGGCGCCCCAGCGGATCGACCAGACCATCTTGTCGACTTCGGCGGCGACGTCGCTGGCGACTGCGGAGTTGCCGATATTGGCGTTGATCTTGACCAGGAAGTTGCGGCCGATCGCCATCGGTTCGGATTCGGGGTGGTTGATGTTGGAGGGGATGATCGCGCGGCCGCGCGCGACCTCGTCGCGGACGAATTCGGGGGTGACGTAATCGGGGATCGCGGCGCCGAAGCTTTCGCCGTCGCGGGTGTATTCGCGCAACATCTCGCGGCCGAGATTCTCGCGCGTGGCGACGTATTCCATCTCGGGGGTGATGATGCCGCGGCGGGCATAGTGCATCTGGCTGACGTTCATCCCGGGCTTGGCACGCAGCGGGCGCTTGACGACGTTGGGGAAGCGCGGGACGCCGCCCGAACGGTCGGGGCCGAGCTGGCCGTTATCCTCGGGGCGGAGTTCTCGCGCGTCGTAGGACTCGACGTCGCCGCGCGCCTCTATCCACTGGCGGCGGACGTTCGGAAGGCCGGCCTGGATGTCGATCTTCGCGGCGGGGTCGGTGTAGGGGCCGGAGGTGTCGTAGACGTTGAGCGGCGGCTCGCCCGACGACGGCTCGAGATCGATCGCGCGCATCTTCACGCCCAATCGCCCGACGCTGATCTTGCGGCTGCCGCGGATCGGCCCGGTGGTGACGCCGATTTCGGTGCGGGCGGGCCGCTGGCTGCCATCGGCAGACAGTTCAATCCTTGAATCAACGTCGGCCATGTCTACTCACTCCATCGTATCGAAGCGAGGTCACGGATTTCGGGAAGAAAACCGCCCACTCCCTCCGCCCGTATTACCGGGATCAGGTTCGACGGGTCGCGGGATATTCCGCTCTCAACCGGCGATTGCGCGCACGGCTCCCCGGGGATGGCTTGGTGTAGGCCGGA
This sequence comes from Sphingomonas sp., assembly GCF_036269755.1. Classification (GTDB taxonomy): domain Bacteria; phylum Pseudomonadota; class Alphaproteobacteria; order Sphingomonadales; family Sphingomonadaceae; genus Sphingomonas. The sequence goes on from NZ_DATBDV010000018.1 coordinate 71,284, forward strand.
TAGCACCGGCGTCCAAGTCAAACTTGTGGGATACCGAACAGTCTATCGACCAAGGCGATCGTGTCTTGCACGGGAAGGAAGCTGCTTATCGGTATTGATCGGAGCGCGGGGCGCTCGGCTTTTACGCCTAGCGCATTGCCCTTGGTATGCCAAACGGCCTTGTCGCCAAGCGACGGCAGCGGATTGCCCGCCGTGCCAGCGAAAAGTCGATATTCAGCGATCGACAGCGTCGTCGGATCGTGCAGCATCAAAACCGCGCAGCCGGACGGCTTGTCCGCCAAGCGAAGTTGCAATCCAAAGTCGCGGCGCGCGCCAGACACTTGCATCGCCTTGAGCTGAATATGGCGCACCGTGCTGCCAGCTTCGATGATGAGGTCATATCCGCTATTGTCGACTTCGCTGTGAGATACGGCAAAATCGAAAATGCCGCGTCGCCACAATTCGCTCGTCACATCGCTGACGAAGCGATGCTCCAATATCTTTTCGCGCGTCGACGAAAAGGTGGAGAGGGCGGTAATCCAGATCGATCGTTCGGCGGGCATCGCGCCTTGTCGGTGAACGGTGGCGGAATGCAAGAGCGCCGCTAGAGCTACCTTAGCGCCACGTCGTCAGACGGAGCGGGCCTTGCCCGCCCCGCTGCCCGACGTGGCGTCTCCTGGATTGCTGGCGCAATCCAGGTGCGCCCGCTTATGGTTCGGCGGTGCTCGTCTTGATGTTGCCGTTAACCCCGGTCGGGAAGAAGCCGCCCGCCGCGACCGCCGACTTCGACAGATAGGCGATGTTGAGCACTTGGCCGGTCGTGCGGCTGTAGGCGAGGCCGTTGCCGTCGGCGGGCACGATGTTCGAGGTGACGCCGCTATCGGGGCTGGCGATGCCCTTGTCGTCGTCGCTCGGGCCGTCGAGGCTGTCGCGCGCGTCGCTGATCTTGCCGGCATTCTCGATCAGCTGGAGCGCGGGCGTGGCCAGCCCCTTGCGGTAGAGCACGGTGCGGATCAGCCCGGCATGATAGGCCTCGGCGGCGAGAATCCCGGCCGCGGCCTCGACATAGACCTGGCTGAGCAATGGCGCCGCGCCCTTGTACGCGGTGACGCCGACATCCTCGAAGACGAACGCGCCGAGCAGGAAGTTTTCATCCGAGGCGTAAGGGTCGAACGTGCCGCCTGCGCCGACCACGCCAGCCGCGCGCGCCGCCGCGGTGAACGCGCCGCTCGCGCCGCCGTCGATGTTGATGTTGGGCATCGCCACCGCCGCCGCGCCCAGCGTGGTGCGCAGGAACGCGACATGCTCGGCTTCGTCGGCCGCGATCTCGCGCGCATATTGCGCGACCAGCGGGTCGCTGAACGCGACTTGGGCGCCGCCGGTCACCGTGCCCATCGTACCCGTGCCGCCGGTCTGCGCCGCCGGCAGCCCGGTGCCGTAGACCGCATACGAATAGAATTGCGCCTCGAGATATTCGAGGTTGAGCGCGAAGTTGAGGATGTCGAGGTCGGCCGCGGTCGACGTCGGGGTCGGCGTCGGCGACACGCTCGACGAAGGCGTCGGGGTCGGGGTGGGCGTGCTCTTGCTTTTGCACGCGCTCAGCAGCGCGAGCCCGCCGAGCGTCGCGACGCCGCTCGATGCGAGTGTCAGGAAGCGCCGGCGTTCGGCGCGGCGGCGGTCGCAAGCGTCGAGGACGGCAAGCGCGGTATCGTTGTCGATCATGACTGTTTCCCTATTCGCTTGGCGTCAGTTGGCGGCCGAGGTCGTGACGGTGCCGTTGACCCCGGCGGGGAAGAACCCGCCCGACGTCACCGCGGCGTGGTTGAGGTAGACGATGTTGAGCACCTGGCCGGGCGACCGGCTGAAGGCGAGGCCGTTGGCATCGAGCGGCGCGATGTTCGACGCGGTGCCGCCGTTGATGGTCACCGGGGAGATGCCCTGATCGTCGTCGCTCGCGCCGTCGAGGCTGTCGCGCGCGTCGGATATGGCATCGGCGCTGGTGCGCAGGCTCGGCGTCGCGAGGCCCTTGGCGTAGAGCGTCGTGCGGATCATCGCGGCGTGATACGCCTCGACCGCGAGGATGCCCGCCGCCGCTTCGACATAGGTCTTGCTGACGAGCAACGGCGCTGCGCCCTTGTACGCGGTCACCCCGACATCTTCGAAGATGAACGCGCCGAGCAGGAAGTTCTCGTCCGAGGCATAGGGGTTGAACGCGGTGCCGACGGGGACGAGGCCCGCCGCCTGCGCCGCCTTGCTGAACGCGCCGTTGGGGTCGGTGCCATCGATGTTGATCGCCGGCTGCGCGACCGCGACGGTGCCGAGTGCCGCGCGCAGGAAGGTGACGTGCTCGACTTCGTCCTTGGCGATTTCCTTGGCGAAGGCGGAAACGATGGGATCGGTGAAGTTGACCTTCTGCCCGCCGGTCACCGCGCCTTGCGTGCCGGTGCCAGTCAACAGCGTCGAGGCGAGCCCGGCGCCGGTCGCCGCGAACGAATAGAATTGCGCTTCGAGATATTCGAGGTTGAGCGCGAAGTTGAGGACGTCGGCGTCGGTGACGGGAACGCTCTGTGCATGGGCTTCGCGCGACAGGGCGAGAGCGCCCGCGCCGATCGCGGCGGCGCCGAGCGCCGTGCGGAAGAATTCGCGCCGTTCGTTACGCCGCTTTACGCGCGAATCGAACGCCTCGATCAACTGGGCGTCATCGGCCATCGTGTCAGTTCCTCTTCTTCCACACGGGGTTCCCCCCGCCCCCGTTAGCGGGGCTTGCGGGCGAACGGTAGAGGATAGACGCGCGAATTCGGCAGCCCGATGCGGATTTTGCGGCCGATGCGGACGATCAGAAGGTGTAGGCGAGCCCGACTACGCCTTGCCACTGGCTGCGGTTGCCGGCGATGCTGACGATCGGCGATCGGCCGAAATCGTTGAGCAACCGCGTATAGGTGCCGCCCGCGACGAGCTTGAAGCCGTGGAGCAGATCGCCGGTCAGCGACACGGTGCCGATCGCGCCGGCGGTCCAGTCCTTCCACCCGCCGCGCGTGTAATAGACCGGCAGACCGCTCGCGAGGCTGCCTGCGGGATCGACGTCGAAATAGGCGCGGCCGTAACCGCGCTCGGCACGCTCGGCGGAGACGTACAAGCCGACCGCGGCCTTGTGGCTGAGCGGGGTGAAATAGTTGACCGTCGGCGAGAAGATCCCGGAGCGCATTGCGCCGGTCACGCCCTTCACGTAGCTAACCGAGAACGACAGACGGTCATACTCGCTGGTGATCACCCCGGTCTTGCCGATCCCGACGAACCCACCGACCTCGATCGAGGTCGAGCGCTTGCCGAGCGCGCGGACTCGCGGGTCGTCGATGCTCTTGAGGCTCGATCGGTTGAAATTGACCACGCCGATCGGCCCCGCCTGAAAGTCCCAGGTCGGGCCGGGTTTGTTGGGGATGAGGTCGATCGAGGCGCGGTTGCCCGCCAGCGTGAAGTTGAACCCGGACACCGACCCGATCGCGCCGGGTACGGGGCGCAACACATAATGGTCCGATCCCTCGTAATCCGGGATGTACGCGCCGCCCGCGCCGATCGTGATCGAATCGCCACCGGTATCGACCGGCGCGGCGGCGGGCGGCGTGGCGGGGGCGTCCTGCGCGAAAGCGGGCGCAGCGGCGAGCGCGGCGGCGAGGGCAGTCAGGCTGAAGACGAGGCGCACGGGCGGTCCCTTTTCGTAATGTTACGCGCTCGCAACGCCCGCCTTGGCGTTTTGCTCCTTCGCGTCGCGGCGGTAACCGATCAGCTGTTGCGCTTGGGCAACGTCGGGTCGAAGCTGCCGATCCCGCGATCGGTGCCGCACAGGCGATCCCAGACGCGGAAATAGAGTCCGTAATTGCACCGATAGTCGGCGTGATGGCGCTGATGATGGCTCGCGGTGATCAGCCAATTCCCCAGCCTTCCGCCCCATATGAAGCGCGGGAAGATTTCCCACCCCATGTGATTGGTGACGCCCATGACGGTCATGATCGCGAGCACGACGCCGAGCGCACCGATGTGGATCGGAACGACGAACACCAAAGCAGGGATCACCACCGCGCCGGTCAGCGCCTCGACCGGATGAAACGCCATCGCCGCCCAGGCGGTGGGCGGCCGGCTGGCATGGTGGACCGCGTGCGCGAGGCGGAACGGCCGCGGCCGGTGCATCCAGCGATGTGTCCAGTAGAACCAGGCGTCGTGCGCGAAGAGATAGAGCAGCACCGACAGCGGCAGGTACCAGAGCGGGAAAGCGTGGAGATCGGTGTAGATCAACGTCCAGCCGCGATTCTGCCAGCCCCAGGCGACGATGCCTGCGGGGATGCCATAGATCGCGGCAGAGGCGAGGCTCCACATGATCTCGCGCCGGATTTGCCTGTCGAGGCCGGTGTAGAGGCCGGGGCGGACGGCGCGGGTGGCTAAGGCGAACGCGCCGCTGCTGGCGACGTAGCGCAGGCCCACGATCAGCGTCATCGCGAGCGCAGAAAGTAGGATGGCGAGGATTGGGGTCACGGCGTCAGTTTACGCGCGGCGCTGATCATTTTGTTACCGTTGGCAACCGGTCGCTTTGAACAGTCCTAGCGGCATGACTTCGCGCGGGGCGCGAGGGTCACCGTAAGCGAGATAGGTCTGGTCGTACCACAAAGCGGGAATGAGCTCGGGCGCGAACAGATAGGCGGGCGCCGGATCGCGCGAACTCGGCACGAAGTTGAGCGAACTCAAATTGCCCTTGAACATGTAAAGCCCGATGATTTCCCTGTCGGACCCACCGATGTCGGCTGCCCTGGCACGATCAGCCGCGCGTTCCGCCGCTTTTTCGGAAAGACGAGGATCGACATCCGGCTGCAGGTAGATGTTACCGGCGCCATTGGGAACGGCTGGAGAGAACCAATATGTGTGCCTCGGGGTACGCAAGAAAAGCACCAGATCGGAAAAAGAGCTTGGCTCCCGCGTTTTAACAAATCCCATCGTGAATTGCGTCGCTCCTTCGAGATGATAGATGACGCGATCAACCGGGCACGGCGTGTTCGTCGGCTTGGCCGTCCCGAGGTTGGGCCATAAAAACAGGATGGTCGCGATCATCAACGCGTGCCGCACTGGCGTTCCCTTCGAACCGCACTTTAGCGATCATCCCCCCGCTTGCCATACCCGGATCGCGTCGATCGGGTGGACCAGCATCAGCACGTTGAGCGTGAGGTTGTCGCGGATCACGGCGAGTGCGAGGAGTTCGAAGAACAGCGCGAGGGCGACGGTCGCCCACCATGGCAAGCGCCGTGCGGCGGCGAAACCGAGCATCATGAAGACAATGTCGCTCATTGAATTGAGGATGCTGTCCCCCGAATAGCCGGCGGCGGCAGTGGCGGCGCGGTAGCGGTCGATGATGATCGGCGAATTTTCGAGCAGTTCCCAGCTGCCCTCGACCAGCACCGCGAGCGGCAGCGCCCAGTTGCGAGCCTTGCCCGGCAGCACCAGCCACGCCGCGCCGTAGAACAGGAAGCCGTGGATGATGTGGCTGAGCGAATACCAGTCGCTGACTTGCTGGCTGTTCTCGGCCGACCATACGGCGCCGGTCCACAATTTGATCGTCCCGCACAGGCAGATCGGCGGGCGATGCCAGGCGAATTCGACCGCTGCGTAGGCGACGATGATAAAGACCGCGAGGCCGAGCGCGCGGGCGTGGACGGTGAGCGGTGGGCGAGTCACGCGATCAGGTCTACGCACGCCTGTGCGATCGCGTCCAGTTCCTCGCGCGGCGCACCGGCGCGGGCGCGGACGCTGAGGCTGTGGATCACCGCGGTGACCAGCCGCGAATGCGCCGCCGCCTGGGCGTCCCCGCGCGTTTCGAGCAGCGTCTCCACGCGCTGATCCTCGATCGCGAGGAACGCCGCCAACCGCTCGCGAACGTCGGCGTCGTCGACCGCGCTCGCCGCCGAGATCGAGATCATGATGCACCCCGACGGCCCGGCCTCGCCGGTCAGATAGCCGTCGACGACGAAGCGGAACATCGCGGTCAGGCTTTCGCGGAGCGGGAGGTCGCTCGCGATCAGCGTGTCGAAACTGGCGCCGACTCGAGCGATCGTGCGGTCGAGCGCGGCGAGGTACAACGCCCGCTTGTCGCCGAACGCGGCATAGAGGCTCGGGCGCGCGAGCCCGGTCGCCTCGACCAGATCGTCGAGCGAGGTCCCGGCATAGCCGCGCGTGCGAAACCGCTCCGACGCGGCCTTGAGCGCATCGGCGGGATCGAACCCGCGCGGTCGGCCGCGCGGCTTGGCTGGTTTCTGTACCAATTCGCAAACAATCCTTGACTCGAAACCAATTTATGCGGAACGGTACAAAAATCAACCGGCTTAAGGAGACGTGACCATGAAGCTCTATTTCATCCCCTTCGCGTGCAGCCTGGCGACTCGAATCGCGATCAACGAAGCCGAGCTCGACGCCGAGTTCGTCCAGGTCACGCCCGGCCAGCCGCTCCCCGACGGGCGCGACTTCGCGAGCGTCAGCCCGATGGGGTACGTCCCGGCGATGGAAGCGGGCGCGGTGACGCTGAGCGAGGGGCCGGCGGTGCTGACCTATATCGCGGACCTCGCCGCCGAGGGGGTGCTGGCGCCGGCACCGTACACCGCCGAGCGTTACGAGCTGACCAAATGGCTCAACTTCATCTCGACCGAAATCCACAAGGCGGTGTTCGCGCCGCTAATGACCGGACGGTCGAACGAGGGCGCACGCGAATGGGCGAAGGGGCAGGCGGACAAGCGCTTCGGGCTGTTGTCGGCGCACCTCGACGGGCGGCAATTCCTGCTCGATCAGTTCTCGGTGGCCGATGCGTATCTACTCGCGGTGCTCAATTGGTGCGAGTTCGCCGGGATCGATATCGCGCAATGGCCGGTGCTCAAGGATTGGCGCGCCGCGATGCGTCAGCGTCCGTCGGTCGCGGCGGCGATGGCGACCGAGATGCCCTTGCGCGAGGCGGCGTGACTTCTTCCGCCCCTCCCCTTCAGGGGAGGGGTAAGGGGTGGGGGATGCCTCGCAGAGCGGACCGCCTGTGACTGCCCCACCCCAACCCCTCCCCTGAAGGGGAGGGGCTAAGTGAAGGGGTTACACCCGCGCGCTCAATGCCGTAGCGCTGCCCGATGCCCGCGATCATCCAGTGCGACGTGGCGATCGTCGGGGGCGGGCTCGCCGGCGGGCTGATCGCGCTCGCGCTGCGGCAGAAGCGGCCCGATATCGACCTGCGGCTGATCGAGCCGGGCGCGATCGGCGGCAACCATGTCTGGTCGTTCTTCGCGAGCGACATCGCCAACGCCGACCGCTGGCTGGCGGCGCCGCTCGTCAGCCATGGCTGGGCGGATTACGAGGTGCGCTTCCCCGCGCATCGCCGCGTGCTCGGCACCGGCTATTATTCGATCGAGTCCGAACGCTTCGCGCGTCTCGTCGCCAAGCACCTCGCGCCCGGGCAGCTGATCGCCGAGCGCGCGATCGCGGTCGGCGCGGGGGCGGTGGTGCTGGCGAGCGGCGACCGGGTCGAGGCGGGCGGCGTGATCGACGCGCGCGGCGCGGGCGACCTGTCGGCGCTCGACCTTGGCTGGCAGAAATTCGTGGGGCGCGAACTCCTGCTGGACCGGCCGCACGGCCTCGACCGCCCGATCGTGATGGACGCGACGGTCGAGCAATCCGACGGCTATCGCTTCGTCTATACCCTGCCGTTCGCGGACGACCGATTGTTCGTCGAGGACACCTATTACAGCGATACGCCCGACATCGACCGCGCGGTGCTGGCCGAGCGGATCGACGCGTACGCCGCCGCGCAGGCGTGGTCGGTCACGAGCGTCGTCCGCGAGGAAGCCGGCGCATTGCCGGTCGCGATCGGTGGCGATTTCGAGGCGCTGTGGCGCAGCGGCGGCGGCGACAAGGTCGCCAAGGCTGGGCTTCGCGCCGGGCTGTTCCACCCGACCACCGGCTATTCGCTGCCCGACGCGATCCGGCTCGCGGTCGCGATCGCCAAGGCGAGCGACCTGTCCTCGCCCGCGCTCCACGATCTCACCTATGGTATGGCCAGGCGCGCTTGGGATTCGCGGGGGTTCTACCGCATGCTCGACGCGATGTTGTTCCGCGCCGCCGAGCCCGATCAGCGCTATCGAATCCTCGAACGCTTTTATCGGCTCCACCCCCGGCTTATAGGCCGCTTCTATGCGGCACGATCGAGCATGATGGACAAGGCGCGGATCCTGATGGGCAAGCCCCCCGTGCCGGTCGGCCGCGCGCTCGCCGCGATCCGGGGTACGCGATGAACAAGGCGATCATCGTCGGCGCCGGGTTCGGTGGACTCGCGCTCGGCATCCGGCTGCAATCGGCCGGGGTCGCGACCACCATCGTCGAGGCGCGCGACAAGCCGGGCGGACGCGCTTATTTCTGGGAGCGCGACGGATTCACCTTCGACGCCGGGCCGACGGTGATCACCGACCCCGCTTCGCTCAACGAATTGTGGAAGCTGACCGGGCGCGACATTTCGGAAGACGTCGAGCTGATGCCGGTAATGCCGTTCTACCGGCTCAACTGGCGCGACGGGACCAGCTTCGATTATTCGAACGACGACGCGCAGCTTCGCGCGGAGATCGCGCGGCTCGATACCGACGACGTCGCGGGCTACCAGCGGTTCCTCGAATATTCGGCGGGCGTGTATCACGAGGGGTATGAGAAGCTCGGCACCACCGCGTTCCTCGATTTCGGGCAAATGCTCAAGGCCGCGCCCGCGCTGATGAAGTATCAGGCGTGGCGGTCGGTCTATTCGATCGTCTCGCGTTACGTGAAGAACGAGAAGCTGCGCCAGGCGCTGAGCTTCCACACGTTGCTGGTCGGCGGCAACCCGTTCACCACCAGCGCGATCTACGCGCTGATCCACAAGCTCGAAAAGGATGGCGGGGTGTGGTTCGCCAGGGGCGGGACCAACCGGCTGGTCGCGGGGATGGTTGCGTTGTTCGAGCGGCTCGGCGGCAAGATGCGGCTTGGCGACCCGGTGGCGAAGATCGAGACGCTCGGCGACCGCGCGACCGGCGTCGTCACTCGAAGCGGCTGGCAGGATGAGGCGGAAGCGGTCGCGACCAACGCCGACGTGATGCATTCGTATCGCGACTTGCTGAGCGGCTCGCGCAGCGCGCAACGCACAAAGCGCAGCCTCGAAAAGAAGAGCTGGTCGCCGTCTTTGTTCGTCGTCCATTTCGGGATCAAGGGGACGTGGCCGGGCATCCCACACCACATGATCCTGTTCGGCCCGCGCTATAAGGAATTGCTCGAGGACATTTACGACCACGGCGTGCTCGCGGAGGATTTCTCGCTCTATCTCCACCACCCGACGGTGACCGACCCGAGCCTCGCGCCCGAAGGCCATTCGACTTTCTACGCGCTCGCCCCGGTGCCGCACATGGGCAAGTTCCCGGTCGATTGGGACGAAGTCGGGCCGATCCTCGAACAACGCATCCTCGACGAGATCGGGCGGCGGCTGATCCCCGACATCCACGATCGCATCGTCACCAAGTTCAGCTACGCGCCGAGCGATTTCGCGGGTGACCTCCACGCGCATCTCGGCAGCGCGTTCAGCCTCGAGCCGACGCTGCTGCAAAGCGCCTATTTCCGAGTCCATAATTGCGACCCGCACATCAAGAACCTGTTCTTCGTCGGCGCGGGCACGCATCCCGGCGCGGGGATTCCGGGCGTGGTGGGGAGCGCCAAGGCGACGGCGCGGCTGATGTTATCGTCGGCTGAATAGGAGGTATCCGATGAGAAACTTGAAAATCCTGCTTTTGCCTTGCGCAGTGATTATGTTGGTCGGAAACAATTCGACTGCGGTCGGAAGCGACCGTGCTAAGTGGTGCCCGTCAAAGATAGGCCCGGACGGTAAAAGATTGGCATTAGCCGATTATTTCGTGGCGGTCCCTAACAATACTTCGCTCGAAACGCTTCATCGCGTGGACGAGTGCGAACGTATCGTTAGCTCAGAAATTGCTGCCTCGAATCTCAAGAGCAAGCGAGAATACAACCTAGTGGGTATGCGCGTGTGCATTCGAGCAAGAAATTTACCGGTCGAGATACGAGATACGAAGAACTGTTAGGCGTTGTAGGCAAATGAACCGTATCGCCGTCTACTGCGGGTCTGCCTCCCCGAGCGACCCCCGGTATATCGACAACGCCCGCCATGTCGGCCGCACGCTCGCGGAGCGCGGGATCGGCGTCGTCTATGGCGGCGGCCGGCTCGGGCTGATGGGCGCGATCGCCGATTCCGCGCTCGAAGCGGGCGGCGAAGTGATCGGGATTATCCCCGACGCGCTGGTCGCTGCCGAAGTCGCGCATAAGGGGCTGACCGAGCTCCACGTCGTCGGCACGATGCACCAGCGCAAGCAGGCGTTCACCGATCTGTCCGACGGGTTCGTCACCTTGCCCGGCGGCACCGGCACGATGGACGAATTGTGGGAGGCGCTGAGCTGGGCGCAGATCGGCTATCACGCCAAGCCGGTCGGGCTGCTCAACCTCGATGGCTATTATGACGGGCTGGTCGAATTCTGGGGCAAGATGGCCGAGGTCGGCTTCGTGCGGCCGCAGCATGTCGGTCTGCTGATCGTCGCGGCGACCCTTGAGGAATTGCTCGACAAGATGGCGGCGTTCGAGCCCGCGACGACGATCGGCCAGATCGGCGCGAAGGATCTGTGAGGGGTAGCGAATACGCCGTGCTCCGGAGTGAGGCCGACCTCCCCTCGCGCGCCGCGATCGTCGCCACCGCACGGGAATCGATCGCGCGTGGATCGAAAAGCTTCGCCGCCGCCTCGCGGTTGTTCGGGCGCCGGGAGCGCGAGCAAGCGTGGTTGCTCTACGCCTGGTGCCGCGCTTGCGACGACATCGCCGACGGGCAGGATCACGGCCACGACCTTTCCGCCGTGCCCGATCCCGAGGCGCGGCTTGCGCGTATCCGCCTGCTGACCGAAGCGGCGCTGGCGGGCGAAGTGGTCGGCGATCCGGCGTTCGACGCATTGCGCATCGTCGCTTCGGAAACCGCGATGCCGCACGCGCTCGTCTACGATCTGATCGAGGGATTCCGGCTCGACCTAGACGATTGGCGGCCGCGGTCGGAGGACGATCTGTACCGTTACTGCTACCATGTCGCGGGCGCGGTCGGGTGCATGATGGCGGTCGCGATGGGCGTATCGCCGGACGACGACGCGACGCTCGACCGCGCGTGCGACCTCGGCATGGCGTTCCAGCTCGCCAATATCGCGCGCGACATCGAGGAGGACGACCGCGGCGGGCGTTGTTATCTGCCGATGGATTGGCTGGTCGAGATGGACATGCCGCCGGGCCAGCACATGAAGCCGCCGTTCCGGCAGCGGCTCGCGGTGCTGGCGAAGCGGCTCGCGGACCGCGCTGCCGAATTCGAGGCGAGTGCGCGGGTGGGAACCCACAAGCTGAGCTTCCGCGCCGCCTGGGCGGTGCTCGCGGCCGCGGGCATCTATGGCGAGATCGGACGCCAGGTGGCGGCGCGCGGGGAACATGCCTGGGACCATCGAGTCACCATTTCGACGCTCGCCAAGCTCGGCTGGATCGCCCGCGCTTTTGGCCAGGCGATCGCGCGGCAACGGCTTTATCCGCCGCACCCGCGCGACCCCGATTTGTGGACGCGCAGACGGGGTTAACGCGGCCTAAGCCATCTTCTTGCAGGAACCCGCAACATCGCGAGCGCATTGAAGGCACATGACATTGTTATCGCTTAAATTGTCCCGCGCCGTGACCGCTGGCCGCCGCGATCCGGCGCCGCCCGCCGACCGCGCATCGTTGCTGGTAACCTTGCTCAGGAAGCGCGCCGCCGCGCACAATGTCGGTGCGGAGGATCTGGAGGCGATGCTGCGCGATCAAATCCGCTGGGCGCTGCCGATGGCGGAACCGGACGAGACCCACGCAGAATAGTTGCCGTCATCCCAGCGAAGGCTGGGATCGCAAGCCGTATCGCGCCATCGCCTGAGACCCCAGCCTTCGCTGGGGTGACGAACTATTTTCTATTCGAGATTTCAGCCGCGCTTGGTCGCGACCGCGCGCTGCGCCATCGACTCGCCGATCTGGCGGCAAGCGGCGGTGATCGTCGGGTAATCGAGATCGGTGTTGCGCATCAAAGCGGCGGGCATCGCCGCCTGGCATTGCGCCGCGCTCTGGTACCGGACCGTCTCGATCCGCTGCTGCGCGCATTGCGTCTGGCCGTCGCCGCAGCCCATGATCGCGATCACATAGAATACCGAGCCCATGACGCGTCTCCCGTACTGGTGCTGAAACTAACAAGGGTTAGGTGCGGTTCCGCCGCTTCCTTCGCGGACGTGCGCATCCTACATGGATGAGCGATGCCCCCCGTCGTGCTTCCCCCGACCAAGGACCGCCCGCTGCTGCCGACGCTGCGGCGGTTCCTGCCCTATCTGTGGCCCGCCGACGCGCCCGGCCTGAAGCTGCGGATCGTGATCGCGATGACGTTCGTCGTCGCGTCGAAGGTGGTGCAGGTCTATGGCGCCGCCTACGCGCTCAAATATGCGGTCGATGCGATGGCGGGGCGGCACGCCGGCGTCCCCGACGTGCCGACCTTCGTCGTGCTGATGGTGATCGGCTATGCCGCCGCGCGATTGTCGACCACGGCGTTTGACAATGTCAGGAACGTCGTGTTCGAGCGCGTCGGGCAGGAGGCGACCCGGCGGCTCGCGGCGAGCGTGTTCCGTCACCTTCACCGGCTGAGCCTGCGCTTCCACCTCGAACGCCGCACCGGTGCCGTCACCAAGGTGGTCGAGCGCGGCACCAAGAGCATCGATACGATGCTCTATTTCATGCTGTTCAATATCGCGCCGACGGTACTCGAGCTCGGCCTGGTGATGCAGATCTTCTGGTCGAGTTTCGGCTTTGACCTGGTCGCCGCGACGCTCGGGATGATCGTCGTCTATATCGCGTTCACGCGCTGGGTGACCGACTGGCGCAACGCGCTCAGGAACCGGATGAACGACCTCGATACCGGCGCGGTGGCACACGCAGTCGATTCGCTGCTCAATTTCGAGACGGTGAAGTATTTCGGCGCGGAAGAGCGCGAGGCGCGGCGCTACGACGCTGCGATCCAGGCTTATGCCAGCGCCGCGGTAAAGAGCGAGAACAGCCTGGCATGGCTCAATATCGGGCAGGCCGCGGTCACCAACGCGATGCTCGGCGGCGGGATGGCGCTCGTGGCGTGGCTTTGGAGTCAGGGCCGCTCCACGCCGGGCGACGTGGTGTTCGTCTCGACCTTGCTCAGCCAGCTGTTCCGTCCGCTCGATCTGCTCGGGATGGTCTATCGCACGATCCGCCAGGGCGTGGTCGACATGGGCGCGATGTTCGACCTGCTCGACACGCCGGGAGAGATCGTCGATGCGCCGGGCGCCAAGCCGCTCAACGTGATCGACGGCCATATCCGCTTCGAGGATGTGCGGTTCGGGTACGATCCCGGCATGCCGATCCTCAAGGGCATCGACCTCGACATTCGGCCGGGGCAGACGCTCGCCGTCGTAGGCCCGTCGGGCGCGGGCAAGTCGACGCTCGCGCGGCTGATGTATCGTTTCTACGACCTGACCGGCGGGCGGATCACGATCGACGGCCAGGATATCGCGACGGTGACGCAGGCCAGCTTGCGCGCCGCGATCGGCATCGTCCCGCAGGACACCGTGCTGTTCAACGACACGATCGGGTACAATATTGCGTATGGCCGCGAAGGCGCCGACGAGGCGGATATCGTGCGGGCGGCACAGGGCGCGGCGATCGCCGGGTTCATCGAGCGCCAGCCGGACCAGTACGATACGCGAGTCGGCGAGCGCGGGCTGAAGCTGTCGGGCGGCGAGAAGCAGCGCGTGGCGATTGCGCGGACGCTCCTGAAAGACCCGCCGATCCTGATTCTCGATGAAGCGACCTCGGCGCTCGACAGCCGCACCGAGAGTGAGATCATGGAAACGTTGGAAGCGATCGAGCGCGGCCGCACCACCATCGTCATCGCGCACCGCCTGTCGACCGTGGTCCATGCCGACCAGATCGTCGTGCTCGAGGCCGGCCAGGTTGTCGAGCGCGGCAGCCACGCCGAACTGTTGCGCAAGCGCGGGCTCTACGCCGATATGTGGGCGCGCCAGGCGCAGGAACGCGAGGAAGCGCTGGCGGCGGAGTGACCTAAGCCAATAAATTGCGATATTCGGCGTGCCGCTGGATATACGCTTTCACGAACGGGCATTGCGGGATCACCTTAAACCCCCGGTCGCGCGCCGAATCGAGCGCGGCGCGGATCAGGCGCGACCCGATTCCGCGGCCTTCGAGCTTCTTGGGCACCAAAGTGTGCGTGAAGACGATCGTGTCGCCTTCCAACTGATACGCGGCGATCGCGCGGTGACCGTCGATGTCGAGTTCGAATTCGTGTTCGGCGCGGTTGTCGGTGACGGTTTCGGGCATGCTTGGTCTTTCGCTGGTCGTAGGCGCCAATCGAGGATAGCGTGGCGCCGCGCAAGGTTGGCAAAATGGGGGACGCTCGGATGCTGAAATGGTTGCTGGGCGCGGTGATCGCCGCAATACCGATCGCGGCGCAGGCGCAGAGCGTCACGATCGCACGTGGCGAAGCGGTGACGCTGGCGCTCGACGAAGCCGATGGCAAGACGACGCCGCACGAAATCGATCGCAAGCCGGCACCCGACGCGAGCGTGTTCGAGACCGCGGCCGCGGCCAAGTTCGCGAGCGGCGCATTCGATAAGGCGGTCGGCGCGAATGGGCAGCCGATGAGTGACGCTGAAATTGGCGCGGCTTCGCCCAAGGCGGCTCCCAATACGCTCCAGCTGCATTTCTTCCGGACGCCGCTTAAGGACCAGTCGTTGCTCATCATCGTGAACGGCTTTGATCGCGGCATGGTCTATCGTGCGACGATGCGCGTCAAAGGGCAGTCGCAAGCGACCGACGTCTGCCTCGTCATGCCCGGCAAGGTCGGGATGGAGGATTGGCCGTTCGCGATCGATTCGCTCGATGTGTCCGACTTCAAGCTGGTGCCGTGGAAGCCAGAGGACGGGATCGTCTGCGCCTGACGATCTCGACTTGTCCCGCCCGCCGGCGCTAGGGGCGGGCGCGTGACCGACCCGCTAGACATCCTCCATTCGACCTTTGGCTTCCCGGCGTTTCGCGGGGTGCAGGAGTCGGTCGTGTCGCGCGTGCTGGCGGGCGAGCGGACGCTCGCAGTGATGCCGACCGGGGCGGGCAAGTCGCTGTGCTATCAATTGCCGGCGGTGATGCTGGAGGGGACGTGCGTCGTCGTCTCGCCGCTGATCGCGCTGATGCACGACCAGCTGCGCGCGGCCGAGGCGGTGGGGATCCGCGCCGCCACGCTGACGAGTGTCGACGAGAATCGCGCGGAATCTCGGGGGCGGTTCCTCGATGGCGAACTCGACCTGCTCTACGTCGCGCCCGAGCGCGCCTCGCAATCCGATTTCCGCGAGTTGCTGGAGCGCGGGCGGCTCAGCCTGTTCGCGATCGACGAAGCGCATTGCGTCAGCGAATGGGGGCACGATTTCCGCCCCGATTACCGCCTGCTGCGGCCGCTGCTCGATCGCTTCGCGGACGTCCCGCGCCTCGCACTGACCGCGACCGCCGACGCGCATACCCGTGCCGATATCCTGGAGCAGCTCGGCATTCCGAAGGACGGCCTGATCGTCGCCGGGTTCGACCGTCCCAACATCCGCTACGCGATGACGCCGAAGGACAACACGACCCGCCAGATCGCCGACCTGATCGCCGAGCAGCCGGGGCCGGGGATTGTCTATGCGCAGACTCGCGCGGCGACCGAGAAACTGGCCGAGGCGCTCGGCAAGACCGGTCGGCCGACGCGCGCCTATCATGCCGGGCTCGAGCCGCACATTCGCGCGAGGAACCAGGCCGATTTCGTCGCGAGCGAGGAGATGGTGATCGTCGCGACGGTCGCGTTCGGGATGGGGATCGACAAGCCCGACGTGCGCTTCGTGGCGCATGCCGGGCTGCCCAAGTCGATCGAGGCCTATTATCAGGAAACCGGCCGCGCCGGGCGCGACGGCGATCCGGCGGTGGCGCATCTGTTCTGGGGCGCGGAGGATTTCGCCAAGGCGCGGCAGCGGATCGGCGAGGTCGAGCCGGCGCGTCAGGCCGGCGAGCGCACGCGGCTCAATGCGCTTGGCGCCCTGGTCGAGACCGCCGGGTGCCGCCGAAAGCTGCTGCTCGCGCATTTCGGCGACGATGCGCCTGACAATTGCGGCAATTGCGACAATTGCCTCAACCCGCCCGCCGCAGTCGACGTCACCGAAGTGGCGCGCAAGTTCCTGTCGGCGGTGTTCCGCACCGGGCAAAGCTTCGGGGCCGGCTATATCGAGAGCATCCTGACCGGCCAGTCGAGCGAGCGCAGCCTGATGAACGGGCACGAGGCGTTGACGGTGTTCGGCGTCGTCGACGGCGCCGAGGAAGCCGCGCTGATCAAGCCGGTGGCGCGCGCGCTGTTGCTCAAGGACGCGTTGCGCGCCAACGATTTCGGCGGGCTTGAATTCGGGCCGGCGGCGAGGGCATTGCTCAAGGGCGAGGCGGGGCTGTCGCTGATCGTCCCGCCAAGACGCGAGCGGCGGCGGCGCGGGACCGGTGGCGCGAATCCGGCGGGCGATCCGCTGTTCGAGGCACTGCGCGACAAGCGCCGCGAACTGGCGCAGGAAGGAAAGGTGCCGCCCTATGTCATCTTCCACGATTCGGTGTTGCGCGAGATGGCGGCGATGAAGCCCGCGAGCCTTGCCCAGCTCGGCACCATTTCGGGTGTGGGCGAGCGCAAGCTGGAGGCTTATGGTGATGCGTTTCTGCAAGTCATCCGGGAGCGGACATGAATTGCTTGACGCCTCCCCGGCGAAGGCGGGGGCCCAGTTGCAAGCGGCCCGATACTGGACCCCGGCCTTCGCCGGGGAAGCGTGAGGACTTGGCGTGACTCAGTTTCGCAAGGTCGACGACAGCATCTCGGTCGCGCCGCAGATCGCGCCGGAAGACGTCGCGGCGATCAAGGCGGCGGGGTTCGTCGCGATCGTCAACAATCGTCCCGACGACGAGCAAGCGGGTCAGCCGGCAGGCGACTCGATCCGCGCCGCGGCGCTCGCGGTGGGGCTGACCTATGCCGCGATTCCGGTCGGCGGCGCCGGGGTCAGCCATCATCAAGTCCAGGCGATGGTCGACGTGCTCGAAGGCGCGGACGGGCCGGTGCTGGCGTTCTGCCGATCGGGCACGCGGTCGTGCAATCTGTGGGCGCTGGCGCGCGCGCGGATGGGGGATTCGCCCGACGATCTGATCGCCTTGGGCGCGGGTGCTGGATACGATCTCGACGGGTTGCGCCCGGTGCTCGATCAATTGGCGGCGCAGGCGTGACGCGGCCATGACTCACGACCAGATCGTCCAGCTCGTCGGCTCGATCCTCGCCATTCTCGCGCTCGCCGGCGTCGCACGGATGCTCAAGCTGGGCGAGAGCCGGATCGCTGACGCCGACACCGCACGGCGCATGGCGGAGGAAGCGCTCGCCGGGTTCGTCGGCGGGCGGGCACTGGTGTCGGGCGACGGCGGCGCGGCGTTGGTCGAGGGCCAAGGGACGATCGCGGTGCTCAAGCGCCATGGCGCAAAGGTCGCGGTGCGGCGGCTGGTTCCGCCGCTCAGGATCTACGAAGCGGTCGAGGGCGCGACCGTCCAGACCGGCGAGCGACTGTTCGGGCCGATCACCTTGTTCGGCATCACCGCCGACGAAGTGCG
Organism: Sphingomonas sp.; assembly: GCF_036269755.1. Lineage (GTDB taxonomy): Bacteria > Pseudomonadota > Alphaproteobacteria > Sphingomonadales > Sphingomonadaceae > Sphingomonas. The sequence goes on from NZ_DATBDV010000018.1 coordinate 89,083, forward strand.
CGGGCTGGAAGCGTCACTGACACTGGTGTAAGCAGGGGGTTGATGGCCGCCCCCTTCCACCTTCCCGATGTCGTCACCTATGCCGTGCCCGGCTTCGTGCTGCTGGTGCTCGCCGAGATGATCGTCGCCTGGGCGCGCGACAAGACTCGCTACGAACCCAAGGACACGCTGACCAGCCTCGCGCTCGGGACCGGCAGCACCGTCGCGGGCGTGCTCACCGTCGGCGCGGTCTATGCGCTGGCGACGTGGCTGTACCAGTTCCGGCTCTTCACGATCGGCTGGCAATGGTATTGGTTCGTGATCTGCTTCGTGATCGACGACTTCGCCTACTACCTGTTCCACCGATCGGCGCATCGCGTGCGGTGGTTCTGGGCGAGCCATGTCATCCACCACAGCTCGCAGCATTATAATTTGTCGACCGCGCTTCGGCAGACCTGGACCGGGTTCGTCTCGATCGCGTTCATTTTCCGCCTGCCTTTGTTCCTGATCGGCTTTCCCCCCGCGATGGTGATCTTCGTCGGCGGGGTGAATCTGATCTATCAATTCTGGATCCATACCGAAGTGATCGGGCGGATGCCGCGCTGGTTCGAGGCGGTGATGAACACGCCGAGCCACCACCGAGTCCACCACGCGACCAACCCGCGCTACCTCGACCGCAATTACGCCGGGGTGTTCATCGTCTGGGACAAGTGGCTCGGGACGTTCGAGCCCGAGCGCGACGACGAGGCGCCGCGCTATGGCATCGTCAAGAATCTGGGCAGCTTCAACGTGCTGTGGGCAGCATTTCACGAATGGGCGGGGATCGCGAAGGACGTGTGGCGGGCGCCGGGGCTCAAGGCGAAATGGGGCTATGTCGCCAAGCCGCCGGGCTGGAGCCACGACGGCAGCCGCGAGACATCGGAAAGCATCAAGACGCTGTGGGAGCAGCGCGAGCGGGAGAAGAGTGAGTGGAGCAAGCGGACATCGTCGTCATCGGCGGGGGATCGGGCGGCGCCGCCGCGGCCGGCAGGCTCAGCGAGGACGGCCGCTACTCGGTAGCCTTGCTCGAGGCGGGCGGGCGCAACACGGGCTTACGCACGCGCATCCCCGGATTCATGGGCAAGCAGACGCCCAAGACCAATTGGGCGTACGAAACGGTGCCGCAAAAAGGGCTGAACGGCCGCCGCGGGTATCAGCCGCGCGGGCGCGGTCTCGGCGGATCGAGCGCGATCAACGCGATGCTCTACATCCGCGGGGCGGCCTGGGATTACGACAATTGGGCGGCTCTGGGCTGCGACGGCTGGTCGTATGCCGACGTGCTCCCGGTGTTCAAGCGCTGCGAGGCGAACGAGCGCGGCGCCGACGATTATCATGGCGGCGACGGGCCGCTGATCGTCAGCGACCAGCATTGGGCGCACGCCGGCAGCGTCGAGTTCGTCGAGGCGGGCGCGTCGCTGCAACTGCCGCGAAACGCGGACTTCAACGGCCCGCGCCAGGAAGGCCTCGGGCTCTATCAGGTGACGCAGAAGAACGGCGAGCGTTGGACCGCGGGCCGCGCCTATATCGAACCGGCGCTCTCGCGCTCCAATTTCCGCATCGTCACCGACGCGGTGGTCGAGCGCGTGCTGTTCGAAGATGGCAAGGTGTGGGGCGTCGCGTATAATCGCGGCGGCCAGAGCCAGGTGATCCGCGCCACCAAGGTGGTGCTGGCGGGCGGGGTGTTCGGCACCGCGCAATTGCTGATGCTGTCGGGGGTCGGCCCCGCCGCGCACTTGGCCGAGCATGGCGTCAAGCCGCTGGTCGATCGCGCGGCGGTCGGCGCCAATTTGCAGGATCACGTCGATTACGTCGCGGCATTCGAGGTGCCCGGACGCTATTTCCTCGGCCAGTCGTTCGTCGGCAACATGACGATGCTCAAGGAGCTGGTGCGCTGGCTGCGCAAGCGCGAGGGCGTGATGACGTCGCCGTTCGCCGAAGCCGGCGGGTTCCTGACGTTGCTGCCCGGCAGCCCGGCGCCCGACGTCCAGTTCCACTTCGTGCCCGTGGTGCTCGAGGACCACGGCCGCACCGCGGTCAAGGCCCACGGCTTTTCGTGTCACGTCTGCGTTCTCCGCCCCGAAAGCCACGGCACCGTCCGGCTCGCCTCCGCCGATGTCCGCACCGCGCCGCTGATCGACCCGGCGTTCCTGACCGACGACCGCGACATGGCGGTGATGAAGGCCGGGGTGCGTGCGATGTACCGGATCCTGCAGAGCCCGCCGCTCAACCGGCACGGCGCGAAGGACCGCTATCCGATCGACCTCCAGGACGACGAAGCGCTCGACCGCCTGATCCGCGCACGCGCCGACACCGTCTATCATCCGGTCGGTACCGCGCGGATGGGGAGCGATGCAGCCGCGGTGTGCGACCCCAAGCTGCGCGTGCGCGGGGTCGAGGGTCTGTACGTCGCCGATGCTTCGGTGATGCCCAAGCTGGTGTCGGGCAACACCAACGCGCCGTCGATCATGATCGGCGAACGCTGCGCCGATTTCGTGCGGGCGGATCTACACTAAGGCTTAATGCTCGCCGCGCGATGTTCGGGATCACGGACGGAGAACGCGTATGGGTGTGCGATTGAATGGCGCCCTGCTCGCGCCGCTGATGGTTGCGGCCTGCTCGTCTGCGCCCGCAAAGCCACCGGCGCACGACGATTGGTATGGGTACAAATTGGGCGCCGCCGCGCCTGCCGATGCCGAAACCGGGAAAGCGCTACGATCGGTGCAATCCGTTTTGGTGCCGGCGTCGCAGCCATGGGATATTGTTGCGGTAACGACCGACGAGGCGACGAATATCGACCAGATGCAGTTCGTGGACTATGGCATCGAAACCTGGTCCGACGTGCCGCCCGGGTACGTTCGCAAACGCCTCAAATCGAAGGAGCGGATGCGAAGCGACGCGCGGGCGATAGTGACATATGCCCGCGCGCGCCTTGGCTTGCCTGGTCGTGACGAGCAGACCGGCTGCCCGCGGCGTTGCGAGCGAAAGCTGACGTGGGAAACCCGCAAAGATGGAGTTGCACGAATGACGACGCTCTATCTCTCCGACGAGTTAGTAACGCTGTTGCTCAATGAACCCGACGTGCGCGATACGATGAGCTTGGTGAACGCATCATAGGTGCTCGACAGAATCTTCGATCGGTTAAGAAAAGGCCCAGTGCGTTTCCGCACCGGGCCAAGGGTGTCCGCAGGAGGAACGTCGTGGGGGCCGGCGCTCGCCGGCCCCGATGTCGTCAATGATCGTAGGCGCGCTCGCCATGTTCGCCGAGGTCGAGGCCCTCGCGTTCGACATCGGCCGATACGCGCAGGCCGGTGACCAGCTTGGCGGCGTAGATCGCGATCGCGGTGCCCACGGCCGCCCAGACGATCGTCGTTCCGACCGTCTCGAGCTGAACCACCAGCTGATGGCCCATATCGAAATCCGGCTTGCCCGGCCCGCCGAGCGACATTGCGTAGACGATCCCGGTGCCGATCGCCCCGATCATCCCGCCGATGCCGTGAACGCCGAACGCGTCGAGCGCGTCGTCGTAACCGAGCCGCGGCTTGAGGAAGGAAACGGCGTAGAAGCACACGATCGAGGCAATCGCGCCGAGTACGATCGCGCCGAACGGCCCCGAATTGCCCGCCGCCGGGGTGACCGCGACGAGCCCCGCGACGATCCCCGAGCAGAAGCCCAAAGCCGACCCCTTGTGGCCGTTCAATCGCTCGGCGAGCATCCAGAATAGCCCGGCCGAGGCGGTCGCGACGAAGGTGTTGATCATCGCCAGGCCCGCCGAGCCGTTGGCCTCGAGCGCGGACCCGGCGTTGAACCCGAACCATCCGACCCACAGCAAGCCCGTGCCGATCCCGGTCATGGTCAGCGAGTGCGGCACGATCCGCTCGGTCGGGTAACCGATCCGCTTGCCGAGGATCAGCGCGGCGACCAGCGCCGACACGCCGGCGTTGATGTGCACCACGGTGCCGCCCGCGAAATCGAGCGCACCCATCTTGAAGAACACGCCGCCCGACGCCCACACCATGTGCGCGATCGGGAAATAGACGATCGTCAGCCAGACGCTTCCGAACACCATCACCGCGGAGAATTTTATCCGCTCGACCACCGATCCGAGCACGAGCGCGACGGTGATCGCGGCGAAGGTCATCTGAAAGCAGACGAAGACATATTCGGGGATCGCGACGCCCGCCGTGAAAGTCGCCGCGGTCGAATCGGGTGTGATACCCCTGAGGAACGCCTTGCCGAATCCGGAAATGATCGCGCCCCCGCCGTCGCCGAACGCTTCGCTATAGCCCCACATCACCCAGATCAGCATGGCGAGACACGCGACGGCGCCGATCTGAGTCATTGTCGACAGCATGTTCTTCGACCGCGTGAGCCCGCCGTAGAACAGCGCCAACCCCGGCACGATCATCATCAGCACGAGCAATGTGGAGGTCATCATCCACGCCGTGTCGCCCTTGTTCACCGTTGGCGCGGCGGCGGCACCCTGCGCCCAGGCCGGCAGCGCCACGAATAGCATGGCGGCTGCCAGCCCCAGCGATACCGCTTTCAACTGCCTCATCGTCACCCCCTTGTTCAAAGCGCGCTGTCGTTGGTTTCTCCGGTGCGGATCCGCACCGCCTGCCCGACATCGAGCACGAAGATCTTGCCGTCGCCGATCGACCCGGTGTTCGCCGATGCCTGGATCGCCTCGACTACGTAGTCGGCAAGCTCGCTGCCGCACACGACCTCGATCTTGATCTTGGGCACCATGTTGGTGCTGTATTCGGCACCGCGATAGATTTCGGTTTGGCCTTTTTGCCGGCCGAATCCCTTGACCTCGGTCACCGTCATCCCGGCGACGCCGATGCTGGACAGCGCCTCGCGCACGTCCTCGAGCTTGAACGGCTTGATGATTGCGACGACCAGCTTCATTCGCACCTCCCACGTTAGGAAATGTCTTCGCAAGGGTCGTGCCAGACCTAAACGGCCACGATTCGCGCGCGACGGCGCAATAAAAGGGCGTGCGGCGCAGCGTTTTTTGTGCAGCTGCGAACAAATGCCCGATTTATGGGCAGCTAGGAAAGCTCGGCGAGAACCGACTTTGCCCGTGCGAGGTCGTCGTCGTCGACCATCACGCGCACCGGGATCAGGAAATAGCTGCCGTCGGCGATCGAGGCGTTGCCGTCGAACGTCACCGCGTCGATCCCTTCGCTATCGAGCCGCCCGACGATGATCATCGCCTCGTTGCGGTTGTAGCGGCCGAGTTCCACCAAGCTCACGCGACGCGCCTCATTGTTGTTGCTGTTGTTGTTGCTCGACGACGCGTGGGACGCGCGGGCGGCCGAGCGGGCATTCGAGGCTCGCGCGGTCCCAATCGGCGAGATCGGCGGCGGCGTCATAGGTCGATTGGCAGAAGGCGAGCAAAGCCGCTTCGGGATCGGTGGCGGTGCGGACCGCTTCATAGGGCAGCAGGAACTCGCCCATCTCCGCGTTCCACGCCGCCTCCGCCGGTTCGGCCTTCGCCGCGGCGTAGCCCTTGGGCGACGGATAGGCGTAGGCATAGAAAGCGGCGTGCGGGTACGTGTCGCTGCCCGGCCAGAAGCCGATACTGGCTTCCTCGTGGCTGTACGCCTCGCATGTCACCGCGTCGGGCAAGCCCGGCATGCCGCCGGGCTGCTTCGGTGCGACTCGGCCCGAAAAGCGAGTCGCCGTCAGGTCCATGCTGCCCCAGAAGAAATGCACCGGGCTCGCCTTGCCGAGGAAGCCGGTGCGGAATTGCTTGAACACGCCGTCGACCGTGACCAGCGCGCGGTGGAATCGGCGCACCGCTTCCGCATCCCATGGGCGCTTCCTGGTGTCGTCGCTAAACGGGAGCGCATCGGGGATTTCGCTGGGCGTTCCGCTGACGGTCGCGGCGATGCCGAGTTCGTCGAGCATCGCGGTCACCGCGGCGTAGAGGTCGGCAATGCTGCGCGCACCGACCGGGATCATGCGATGCTCGCCGTCGCTGGTCGCGACGATCAGCCGAGACGTCGACAGGTTGAGGTCGATCTGCAGCGTCCGCCCCGGTCCCGCCGGCATCGGCGACGTGGTGAGACCATTGGGCGTGACGTAGAGGGCGACGTGCCAGCTATGGTTGAGCCACGGCGTAAGCGCGAGCCGCACCTTGCCGACGATCTGGGTGATCAGGTGGAGGTGGTTTGCGGTGTCGTGCCATGCGGCCCAGTCGAGTTCGGGCCATTCCGGTCCACTCATGCCACGGCCCCGCCGGGATATGCCATTGACATATCCCACGAGTGCGCTATCGTGTTCACCATGACCGCGCACTCCTCATTATTCAAATCGAACCGATCCCAGGCGGTCCGGCTGCCCAAGGATATCGCGTTCCCGGACGATGTTAAACGGGTCGTCATCTGGCGGCATGGCCAGCAGCGGATTATCGTGCCGGCTGACGCGGCGTGGGACGATTTCTTCGCCGCGCCGGGTGTCGACCTGGGCGAGCGTGCGCAGCCGCCGGTGCAGGAGCGCGCGCCGCTTTGACGCTGCGCTACATGCTCGACACCAACGTCTGCATCCGCGTGCTGCGCGATCGCCCGGCCTTCGTGCGGCCGCGATTCAATGCCGAGGCGGCCGCGCTGTCACTCTCGACGGTTGTTCTTACGGAATTGCTCCACGGCGCCGCCAAATCCGCGCGCCCGGCGGAAAACCGGCAGGAGGTCGAGCGGTTTGCGGCCAGAGTCGAAGTGCTGCCGTTCGACGAAGCCGCCGCCGATCATGCCGCCGATATCCGCGCGACGCTGGAGCGCGAAGGACGACCGATCGCTAGCTACGACGTGCTGATCGCCGGCCACGCGCGCAGCCGGGGGCTGATCGTCGTGACGGGTAACCTCGGCGAGTTCACCCGCGTCGCCGGTCTCAGATGCGAAGACTGGCTGGACGAAAGCGCCTAGACCGCCGTCCCGCCGACGGTAAGTCCCTCCAACAACAAGGTCGGTTGCCCGACCCCAGCCGGCACCGACTGCCCGCCTTTGCCGCACATGCCGACGCCTTCGTCGAGCGCGAAGTCGTTGCCGATGCCGGTGACCTTGGTCAGGCTGGTGGGCCCGTCGCCGATCAGCGTCGCGCCCTTGATCGGCGCGGCGAGCTTGCCGTTCTCGATCAGATACGCCTCGGTGCACGAGAACACGAACTTGCCGCTGACGATATCGACTTGCCCGCCGCCGAACGACTTGGCGAAGATGCCGCGCTTGACACGGGCCAGCAGTTCGGCGGGATCGTCGTTACCCCCGCGCATGAAGGTGTTGGTCATGCGCGGCATCGGCGCGTGCGCGAAGCTTTCGCGCCTGCCGTTGCCGGTCGGCGCGACGCCCATCAGCCGGGCGTTGAGGCGGTCCTGCATATAGCCCTTGAGGATGCCGTCCTCGATCAGGATCGTCTCGGCGGTGGGCGTGCCCTCGTCGTCGATCGAGAGCGACCCGCGGCGATCGGCGATCGCGCCGTCGTCGACCACGGTGACGCCGGGGGCTGCGACTCGCTCGCCGATCCTGCCCGAAAACGCGCTGGTGCCCTTGCGGTTGAAATCGCCCTCAAGCCCATGCCCGATCGCTTCATGAAGCAGGATGCCCGGCCAGCCCGGCCCGAGCAACACGGTCATCTCGCCCGCGGGCGCCGCGACCGAGTCGAGATTGACCAAGGCCTGCGCCAGCGCCGCGTCGATCGCGCGGTTCCACGTCGCTTCCTCGAACAGCGAGCCGTAGAGATAGCGCCCACCGAGCCCGAAATTGCCGGTCTCGCGACGGCCGTTCTGCTCGACCACGATCGACACGTTCAATCGCACGAGCGGCCGCACGTCGGTCGCGACGAAGCCGTCGGCGCGGACGATCTCGACCACGTTCCAACTGCCCGAGAGACTCACCGAGACTTGCGCGACTCGCGGGTCGCGCGCGCGGGCGGCGGCGTCGATCGTCTGGCACAGGTTTACCTTGTCGGCGAACGGCACGAGGTCGAGCGGGTCGGCGTCGGTGTAGAGGTGGCGGTTGGTCGCGCGCGGCGGCGCTGCCTTGGGACCGGTCGCGGGATCGATCAGCGCCATCGTCTCGGCGGCGCGGCGGATCGCCGGGGCGCTGATCTCATTGGCGTGCGCGAACGCGGTCGTCTCGCCCGATACCGCGCGCAATCCGAACCCCGAATGCGTGTCGTAGCTCGCGGTCTTCAGCCGCCCGTCGTCGAACCCGAACGCTTCGGAGCGCGCATATTGCAGATAGAGCTCGCCATCGTCAGCCTTGCCGAGCGCGGCGGCGGTCAGCGCTTGCGCTTCGTCGGGCGAAAGCTGGTCGCGGTACAGGAACTGGCGAGGATCGGTCGGGCTGGTCATGCCCGACGATATAGGTCCGATCGCGACGATGTCACGCCGCGGCAAAGCCGCATCGTCGGATGCTCGGGCGAGGACGAGCTCGCCCGGCACCGGCCGGTCTGGCGCTGGTCGCGGTCGAGCTGTCGCTCGACCTTGGCGCTCAGACGGACGCGCCAGCCGGATGGTCGGGCAATTGCGACTGGTCGGCGCCATCGGCCGGGCCGCCGATCAGCACGAAGCGCCGGTCGCAATAGCCGCAATCGACATAGCCCTCCTCGTCGATCTGCAGGAACACGCGCGGATGGCCGAGCGCGGCGCCGCCTGGGATGTCGGTCGCGCCGTCGCAAGCGACTCGGGGGTGGGAGACTCGGACGGTTTCGGGCGGCGGCAGCATGGCCGCGCGATAGCAAGGCCGCGCAGGCGCATCAATCTCCCACCGGCTTGCCAAGCGCCGAGCGAGGCCGCACCATGAAGAGATGACCGCCTTGTTCCGCTTCGTCCCGCTCGCGCTGTTCGCGGCATTTCCCGTTTTCACCCCGACAGCGGGCAAGCCCGCGGCCAAGAAACCGTCGGCCGCCAAGCCGGCGCCGGCCAAGGCCAAGCCCGTCGCCAAACCAGCCGCCAAGCCCAAGCCCAAGACGCCGCTGATGGCGATCTCGCCGCTCAGCCACGATGAGAAAGACGGGTTCGGCGTGCTCCAGGTCGCGGTGCCCGATGCTGCCAAGTTCATCGCCGCATGGAAACTGGGCGCGGGCGGCAACACCGCGACGACGCGCACCGTCGCCAACCAGCCGCTCTTCACCTTGCTGATCATTCGCGGGTGCAAACCCAACCCCGATGGCAAGTGCGACGTCGTCGCCGATTTCGTCATCCACCGGCCCGACGGCACGATCAACGAGGACAACAAGCAGGTCGAGGTGTGGAACAAGGCCGCGCCCGCCGACCCCAAGAAGCCGTATCTCGGCGACGGCGCGCTCGGCTACGGCGTCGACGACGACGGGCCGTTCGGCGATTATCGCGTGGTTGCGACCGTGACCGACCGAGTGGCCGGCGTATCGGTCACGACCGAGGAGACGCTGACGATCGCGCCCGCGCCCGGCGCGAAACCTCCCGCACCCGCCGATCCCGCCGCGCCCGCCGGGCCGGCCGAGCCGCCCGCAAAGTAACTTGCGTCCGCCGCTTGCAAGCCTAAGTCCGCGGGCATGACCGACGCCGCCCCAGAAGCCGCCATCGTGATCGACCAGCTGTGCAAGACCTATCAGGGGGGCAAGCAGGCGCTCGACGGCGTGAGCTTCGCCGTGCCGCGCGGCAGCATCTTCGGGCTGCTCGGCCCCAACGGCGCGGGCAAGTCGACGCTGATCAACATCCTGGCGGGGCTCGTCAACAAGACCAGCGGGCACGCCTCGATCTGGGGGTTCGACGTCGACGATCATCCGCGCAACGCCAAGGCGTCGATCGGCATCGTCAACCAGGAAATCACCTTCGATCCGTTCTTCACCCCATTTGAGACGCTCGAGATCCAGGCCGGGCTGTACGGCGTTCCGAAAGCCAAGCGCATCTCGATGGAATTGCTCCGCGCGGTGCATCTCGAGGACAAGGCCAGGGCCTATTCGCGGACATTGTCGGGCGGGATGAAGCGGCGGCTGATGGTCGCCAAGGCGATGGTCCATTCGCCGCCGGTGCTGGTGCTCGACGAGCCGACCGCGGGCGTCGATGTCGAGCTTCGCCAGCAATTGTGGACCTATGTCCGCGCACTCAACGATCGCGGCGTGACGATCGTTCTGACCACGCACTATCTCGAGGAAGCCGAGCAATTGTGCGACCGCATCGCGATCATCAACCATGGCCGCGTCATCGCCAACGAACCGACCCGCGACCTGGTCGGGATGGCGCAGGAAAAGGTCGTCGCGCTGACCGTCGATCGCGACGTCGCGACGCCGCCGAGCGCGACCTGCTTCCAAAAGGTCGAGCTGAAAGGCGAGCGCGTGCTCGAAATCACCTATCGCAAGGACCAGGCGAATGCCGGCCAAGTGCTCGCGGCGGTGCAGGGCGATGGCTACGGGATCGTCGACGTCTCGACCAAGGAGCCCGATCTGGAGGATGTGTTCCTCAATCTGACTCGCTCGTCTCCCCTCCCGCTTGCGGGAGGGGTCGGGGGTGGGCCTGTCTAAGAAGCCCGAATGGCGCAATCGCGACACCGGCCGCGCGCGCAAATTGCGCGAGGAAGCGACCGCGCACGAGCGCACCTTGTGGCGCTATCTGAGCAACAGCCAACTCGGGCACAAATTCAGCCGGCAGATTCAGATTGGCTCATTCTTCGACGACTTCGTGTGCCGGCGTGCCAAGTTGATCGTGGAGTTGGATGGGCATTCGCACGATTTGTCGATCGAGGCGGACGGGCGGCGCGATCGGTTTCTCCGTAGCGAGGGCTTTGAAGTTCTGCGGTTCAGCAATGAGGATGTGGTTGGGAACGTCGAAGGCGTGGTGAGCGCAATCACCGCGGCGCTGGCGGACAGGCCCACCCCCAGCCCCTCCCGCAAGCGGGAGGGGAGAGGATGAATTCCGACGTCCTGATCATCGGCTCGGGCGCGGCCGGACTCACCGCGGCGCTCAACCTGGCCGAGCGATTTCGCGTCACGGTGCTTGCCAAAAGCGGGCTCGCCGAAGGATCGACCGCGTGGGCTCAAGGGGGGATCGCGGCGGTGCTCGAGCCGGGGGATACGTTCGAGAGCCATATCGAGGACACGATGATCGCCGGCGCGGGGCTCAACGATCGCCGCACGGTCGAGTTCGTGGTGGAAGGCGCACCGCGCGCGATCGAGCGGCTGATCGAGCTCGGGGTGCCGTTCAACAAGCAAGGCGCCGACCTTCACCTGACGCGCGAAGGTGGCCACAGCCATCGCCGAATCGTCCACGTCAATGACGCGACCGGCTGGGCGGTGCAGGAGGCGCTGCTCGAGGCGGCGGCCAGGCATCCCAACATCACGCTCGTCCCCGACAAGGTCGTGATCGACCTCGCCACGTCGCGCCACGAGGAGCGCTATTCGGGCGCGGGCAATGTGTGGGGCGTCTATGCGGTCGACCGCGCGAGCGGGCGAGTCGAGCTGTTCACCGCCAACGCGACGATCCTCGCGACGGGTGGTGCCGGGCGCACCTATCTGTTCTCGACCGCGCCGCGCGGCGCGACGGGCGACGGCATCGCGATGGCGTGGCGCGCGGGGTGCCGCATCTCGAACATGGAGATGATGCAGTTCCACCCGACCTGCCTCTACAACCTGACGGTCAAGAACTTCCTGATCACGGAAGCCGTGCGCGGCGAGGGCGGGCAGCTCAAGAACCCGAAGACCGGCCACCGCTTCATGCCCGATGTCGATCCGCGCGCCGAGCTCGCGCCGCGCGACGTGGTGGCGCGGGCGATCGACGCCGAGATCAAGCGCGACGGGCTCGATTACGTCCATCTCGACATCAGCCACATGGGCGCCGAGTTCGTGACTCACCATTTCCCGACGATCTACGAGAAGCTGCTCGGGCTCGGCATCGACATGACCAGGGAATCGATCCCGGTGGTGCCGGCGCAGCATTATACGTGCGGCGGGATCATGATCGACCTCGACGGGCGCACCGACTTGCCGCACCTCTATGCCGCGGGCGAATGCACGCAGTCTGGGCTGCACGGCGCCAATCGCCTCGCGTCGAACTCGCTGCTCGAATGCTTCGTGTTCGGCGAGGCATGCGCGAAGCATATCAACGCGAACTGGGACGACCTCCCGCCGCCGCCCGCGATCCGGCCGTGGGACGAAAGCCGCGTGACCGATTCGGATGAGGAAGTGGTGATCCAGCAGAACTGGACCGAGATCCGCCGCTTCATGTGGAATTATGTCGGGATCGTGCGCACCACCAAGCGGCTCGAGCGCGCCGCGCACCGCATCCGCACGCTGCGCGGCGAGGTCGCCGATTATTACGGGCATTTCCGCGTGACGCCCGATCTGATCGAGCTGCGCAACCTGCTCGAATGTGCCGACCTCATCGTGCGATCGGCGCTTCATCGCCACGAATCGCGCGGGCTGCATTTCACGCTCGATTACCCGCACAAGCTGGCGGTCGCGGCCGATACCGTGCTGACGCCCTAGGCCCGCGGTTCTGTCTCCGGCCCAGGCTCCGGCTTGTTCAGCCCGAGCTTTCCGATCAGCCACGGCATCGTCAGCCCCTGCACGAAGATCGAGACCGCAACGACGGCGAAAGCGACGACGACGATCTCGTCGCGCTCGCGGATCGTCCCCGGCAAAGCGAGCGCCAGCCCGAGCGCCAGCGCACCGCGCAGCCCGCCCCAGAACAGCACATGCTTGTACGCCCACGGGATCCGCAGCGAACTGCGCGCGAACGCCAGCGTCACCGGATAGACCGCGACCGCACGCCCGAGCAGCGACAGCGCCACCGCGAGCACCGCCGATTCGATCACGATCAGGATCGGCATCGTCGCCTCGCGCCCGCCGATCAGCATGAAGATCAGCGAGTTGATCAGGAACGCGACATATTCCCAATGCCGCAACACCGAAGCGCGGCCCTGAGTCGTGAACGCGCCGAGCAAGCCCCAATTGCCGACGATCATCCCGGCGGTCAGCGTCGCCAGCACCCCCGATGCGTGGAAATGCTCGGCGACCAGGAACGAGCCATAGGCGATCAGCATCGTCAGCGTGATCTCGACCAGGAAGTCGTCGCTGCGCCCCGCGAGCAGGATCAGCGGCACCGCCACCGTCGCGCCGGCGACTACGCCGCCGGCGACCGTGGTGAACAATTGCAGCCCGATCGCGCCGGGGCCGGCCGCGCCGCCGCCGGCGACTCCGACCAGAATCGCGAAGCCGACCGCGGCGACGCCGTCGTTGAGCAAGCTTTCGGCCTCGACCAGCAAGTGGAGCCGGTCGGGCACCTTGACCTGCCGGAACGTCGCGATCACCGCGACCGGATCGGTGGCGGCGATGAGCACCCCGAACAGCCCCGCGCCGATCCAGCTCCAGCCGCTCAGATAATGCATTCCGACGGCGACGGTCCCGGCGGCGAGGATCACGCCGAGCGTCACCAGGGCCAGCAGCAACGGCATGTCGCGGCGGAACGGCCGCCACGGAATCTGGATCGCGGCTTCGAACACGAGCGGCGGCAGGAACACGAAATAGATCAGGTTGGGCGTGAGTGGCGGTGAACTGCCCGGCGCGAGCAAGGCCAGCGCGATCCCGGCCGCGACCAGCCCGACGCTGTACTGCAGGCGCAGCCGCCGAGTGACGATAGCGACGATCGTCGCGACGAACAGCAACAGCCCCAGGTTCTGGAAATCGAATCCCTGCATCGCCCAATCCTAGCGATCGTCGAGCGCCGCCGACACCCGTTGGCGGCGTTTTCCGGGAATGTCGTTTCGCCTCATCGCGTTAGCGTTGCTCAATCCGCCGCTTTTCAGGCGCGGTTCATCGCTCAACGCGCAAATTGGGGATTCCTCAACCAAGTCGGCCGATACAGTATCTCCCGGCAATGTAAGCAGGCGGGGCGCATGAGTTATTCGGTGAAGCGTATCCAGATCGTTCTAGGCGCGGTGGCGGGGCTCGCCATCGCCGGCTGCGCGTCGGACAGCATGTCGTCGCGAGTCGCGCGCGCCGCCCCACCGCCGCCGGTGGTGTTTGCCGCGCCGGCGCCCGTCGTGCGGCCGCTCCCGCCCAGGCGAGTCGCCCCGCCCGAGGCGCTGGTCGCCCTGGTCCAGACGCTGACTCGCGATTTCGGCGGCAAGGTCGGCGTCGCGGTGCGCAGCATCGACGACGACTGGACGGTAACCTCGAACGGCGACCTCAAGCTCCCGCAACAGAGCGTGTCGAAGCTGTGGGTGGCGATGACCGTGCTCGATGCACGCGACCAGGGCAAATTGACGCTCGACGACCCGATCACGGTCCGCAAGGAAGATTTGACCTTGTTCCACCAGCCGATCGCGGCGCTGGTCAAGGACGAGGGGTATCAGACGACGATCGGCGGTCTGCTCCAGCGCGCGCTGACGCAAAGCGACAACACCGCCAACGACCGGCTGCTGCAATATGTCGGCGGCCCCAATGCGGTGCGCGCGTTCCTGGCGAAGAAGGCGATCGCCGACATCCGTTTCGGCCCCGGCGAGCGCGCGCTGCAGAGCCTGACCGCGGGGCTCCAGTGGAAGCCCGAATATTCGCGCGGCAACGCATTCGAACAGGCGCGCGCGCGAATTCCCGCCTCGACCCGGATGGACGCGTTCGAATCCTATATCGCCAATCCGCCCGACGGCGCCGCGCCCCGCGCGATCGCGACGGCGCTCGCTCGATTGAAGCGCGGCGAGTTGCTGTCGCCCGATTCGACGCAATATCTGATCGGCACGATGGAATCGTCGCGCACCGGCCGCCAGCGGATGCGCGGCGCGGTGCCGCCGGGCTGGACGTTCGGGCACAAGACCGGGACCGGGCAGAATTTCGGCAGCCGCACGGCGGGGTATAACGATGTCGGCTTCCTGGTCGCGCCCGACGGCAAGGCCTATGCGATCGCGGTGATGATCGGCGACACCGACAAGACGATCCCCCAGCGTCAGGAACTGATGCAGGCAGTCGTGCTGGGGGTGGTGACCAACTATCGCGGGTAGCTTTGGCGCCACAGTCGTGCGCTGATCGCCGCCCGGTTCGTCCAAAGGCTTTGTCCCACGCGCCGGCTAGGCTATCGCACTCCCACGATGCCTCACCTCTATCTCGTCGACGGCTCCGGCTACATCTTTCGCGCCTATCACCGCCTGCCGCCGCTCACCAACAAGCATGGCGAGCCGGTCGGCGCGGTGTACGGCTATACGACGATGCTGTGGAAGCTCGCCGACGAGCTGCACAAGGCTGACGGGCCGACGCACATGGCGGTGATCCTCGACAAGTCGAGCCACACCTTCCGCAACGAATTGTACGACCAGTACAAGGCGCACCGCCCGCCGCCGCCCGAGGACCTCGTCCCGCAATTCCCGATGATCCGCGACGCGACTCGCGCCTTCTCGCTGCCGTGCATCGAGGAAGAGGGGCTCGAGGCCGACGACATCATCGCCTGCTACACGCAGGCCGCGCTGGCGCAGGGCTGGTCGGTGACGATCGTCAGCTCCGACAAGGATCTGATGCAACTGATGACCGATCCGTCGGTCGACATGTACGACACGATGAACAACCGGCGGCTCGGGCCGGACCATGTGATGGAGAAGTTCGGGGTAGGGCCCGAGCGATTGGGCGACGTGCTCGCGCTGATGGGCGACAGCGTCGACAACGTGCCGGGGGTGACGGGGGTCGGTCCCAAGACCGCGTCGAAGCTGATCCTCGAACATGGCGATCTCGAGGCGGTGCTCGCCGCCGCGCCCGACATGAAGCCGGGCAAGCTGCGCGACAATCTGATCGAGCAGGCCGACAATGCCCGGCTGTCGAAGGTATTGGTCACACTCAAGTGCGATTCACCGCTGCCGCATCCGCTCGACGAGCTCGAACTGCAGGGGCTGCCCGAGCCGCCCTTGCGCGCGTTCCTCGAGCATCACGGCTTCAAGTCGCTGGTCGCTCGGCTCAGCCAGGTCGCCGACGCGCCGGGCGAAGAGCCGGCGCCCGGGCTCCCCGGCGTTCCCGAGGAGGAGGACCCGCCGTGCGACCATGACGGGTACGAGACAGTGGTCGATGTCGAGGCGCTCGAGCGCTGGATCGAAGCGGCGCGCTACCAGGGCTTCGTCGCGATCGATACCGAGACGACGGGGGTCGATGCCACTCGCGCCGAATTGGTCGGGGTGTCGATGGCGCTCGAGCCCAACCGCGCCTGCTACATCCCGCTCGGGCATGGCGGCACCGACATGTTCGCGGAAAAACCGGTCCAGCTCGACCGGGACGTGGCGCTGGCGCGGCTCAAGCCGCTGTTCGAAGACCCAGGCGTGCTCAAAATTGGCCACAACCTCAAATACGATCTGATCGTGCTCGGGCGCTGTTGTCCGGAATTGGGCGGGCTCGATGTCGCGCCGTACGACGACACCATCGTGATGAGCTTCGACCTCGACGCGGGGCTGCACGGCCACGGCATGGACGAGCTCGCCGCGACACATCTGTCGCACAGCTGCATCGCGTACAAGGATGTGGTCGGGACGGGGAAGAAGCAGCTCGGATTCCACGAAGTCGATCTCAAGGCCGCGACTCGCTACGCCGCGGAGGATGCCGACGTGACGCTGCGGCTGTGGCGGCGGTTCAAGCCGCGACTGCCCGCCGAACAGGCGACGCGCGTGTACGAGATGGTCGACCGCGCGCTCCCCGCGGTGATCGGCCGGATGGAGCGCCACGGGATCAAGGTCGACCAAGCCAAGCTCCACCAATTGTCGACCGATTTCGCGCATCAGATCGCTGCGCTGGAGGAGGAGATCCACGGCCTCGCCGGGTTCAAGTTCACCATCGGTAGCCCCAAGCAGCTCGGCGACGTGCTGTTCGACAAGATGGGCATCAAAGGGGGCCGCAAGGGCAAATCCGGCGTCTATTCGACCGACGCCAACGAGCTCGAACGGATCGCCGCCGACAAGGATTCGCCCGGCCGCGAGATGGTGGTCAAGGTCCTCGACTGGCGCCAGCTGACCAAGCTCAAGAACACCTATACCGACGCGCTGCAGGATCAGATCAACCCGGCGACGGGCCGGGTGCATACCAGCTACAGCCTGACCGGCGCGCAGACCGGGCGGCTGTCGTCGACCGACCCGAACTTGCAGAACATCCCGATCCGCACCGAGACCGGGCGCCAGATCCGCGATGCGTTCGTGGCCGAGCCGGGCAACGTCATCCTCGCCGCCGATTACTCGCAGATCGAGCTTCGGCTGGCGGCGCACATCGCCGACGTGCCGCAATTGAAGGATGCGTTCGCGAGGGCGGACGACATCCACGCGCTGACCGCGCAAGAGTTGTTCGGCGAGGTCAATCGCGACACGCGCGGGCGCGCCAAGACGATCAACTTCGCGATTCTCTACGGCATTTCGCGCTGGGGCTTGGCGGGGCGGCTCGACGTGACGGCGGACGAAGCGCAGTCGATGATCGACCGCTATTTCGAGCGCTTCCCCGGCATCCGCAATTACATCGCGAACACGATCAGCCAGGTGCGCGAGCGCGGCTATACCGAGACGTTGTTCGGGCGAAAGACGCACTTCCCGCGGATCAAGTCGAGCGTCCAGCACGAGCGCCAGGGCGCCGAGCGCGCCGCGATCAACGCGCCGATCCAGGGCACATCCGCCGACATCATCAAGCGCGCGATGGCGCGGATGGAACCGGCGCTGGCGGCGGCGGGGCTGACCGGCACGCGGATGCTGCTCCAGGTCCATGACGAACTGGTGTTCGAGGTGCCCGAAAGCGAGGTCGAGGCCGCCAAGCCGGTGATCGAACGAGTCATGGCCACTGCCGCCGAGCCCGCCATGCCGCTCAGCGTCCCGCTCGCGATCGATATCGGCACCGGCCCGAGCTGGGGCGCGGCGCATTGATCATCCTTTTCTTCGCGTCGGTAATCCTATCTGCCAGGCCGATCGACCATAAACCGATAGATATGGTGGCTGCGGAGACCGCGTTGGGCGCGGTGACGGATGCGGTCGCGTCGGGCAAAGTGATACCCTTGTACCTCCCGAATTCGCTGTATCGGGAGGGAGAAGATTCCGACGTTTCCGAGGCGAGAATCCGCAGATTCGATCTGGGTAAGCTCGTCTATTTCCGTGTTTCACGTTGCGCCGAGAGATGGCGGCGCAACAAATGTGCGGAGTTCCTGTTCGACCATGGGCGCGGTGACCGGGGCGTCGAAAACATCGAGGTAGAGATTGGCGGAAGCGCCCTTCGAACTGCGGCCGACGTCAAGGCTATCCGAATTTCGCAATTTGTCTTGCCTCAATGACTGACGCAGCGCCCCCCGACGAAATCAGCGCGCTCGCCAAGGGCGGGCGGACCAATATCGGCGGGTTCGCGATCCGGCTGATCGCGCGGATGCCGTTCCTGTTCATTGCCGGGCGGCTATACGGGCCGGACGCGGTCGGGCGCTACGCACTCGCGGTGGTGGTGATCGAACTCGGCGCGCTGGTCGCGACGCTGGGGCTCAAGCGCGGCCTCGCGCTGGCGCTGGCGGAGAGCAAGGAAGAGGCTTGCACCGTGTGGGACGCGCTGTTGCTCGCGGCGGTCGTGGGTCTGGTGGTCGGCGGCGTGCTGTTCGCGTTCCCGCAGCTAATGTTCCCGGATGGCGACATTACGGGGTTCGACCGCTGGTTTGCCTGGACGATCGTCGCGATCGCGTTGTCAGACGTCGCGCTCGCCGCGCTCGCCTATCGCCTCAACGTCAAGGCGTCGGTGACCGCGCGCGCGATCATCGAGCCGTGGACGATTTCGATCGCGGTTCTGGTCTATTATTATGTCGCGCGCGAGAATGGGCTGACGCTCGCTTACATGACTGCGCTCGGCGCGGCGATGGTCGCGTCGCTGGTGCCGATGGTGCGCAGCTATGGCTGGCCGCGAGGCTGGCGGCCCAACCCCGGGCGGGTCGCGGCGATCGCCCGGCGCAACGCGCCGCTCGCCGGCGCCGAGACGATCGAATGGGGCACGCGCAACGTCGACCGCTTCATCATGGGGATGATGTTCGAGCCGCGTTACGTCGGCATCTATTACATGGCGCAGCAGATCAGCTCGATCCCCCAGAAGCTGAAAACCAGCTTCGACCCGATCCTGGGGCCGGTGATCACGCATAGCCTAGCGCGCGACGACCACGCCGCGATCGCGCAGCAAGTCCGCCAGGTCGGGTTCTGGATCATGTCGGCGCAAGCGATCGTGGCGCTGATGGGATCCATACCGGGCGAGGCGGTGATGGGGCTGATCGGCCCGCAATTCGTCGCCGGCACCGCGGCGCTCGGATTCCTGTTATGGGGCGAGGTGCTGGCGACGCAGGGCGCGGTCAGCGAGGCGGCGCTGGTCTATATCGCGCGGCACCGCAACCTGATGATCTCCGCGGCGATGCTGGCGTTCCAGATCGCATTGAGCTTCGCGCTCATTCTCGCGATGCGCCGGCTCGGCTGGCCGCGCAATTACCAGGCGGCGGGGCCGGCGGTGGCGCTCGCTTTCTCGTTGACGATGACGTCGCTGATCAAGGCCGGCGTGCTGCGTCGCTTGCTGGGCGCGCGCGTGCTCGCGTGGCGCTGGTCGTTCGTCGGCGCGATCGCCGTCGCGGTGCTGGTGGGGACCGCGTTCACGTGGCTGCCCAAGCGTTACGAATGGGTCGAGCTGGTGGTCGGCGAGCCCGCTCTGGTCGCGGCGTTCGTGTTCGTGCTGTGGCGCTGGGCGTTCAAGCCCGAGGATCGCACGCTGTTCCAGAAGCTGCCGCGCGGTACGCCGGAGCCGATCGCGGCCTAGTCCGGTTCGGCGCCCGCTGAACGAGCGGTGCCGGCCCGCGCGCCCCACCCGACCGCCCATGGAATATCCTGATTGGGCGGCCGGGTGGGGGCGCGGGCTGGTACCGCGAAAAAACCTAAAGCGTCGGCCCCGAAACCGCGCGGCGCGCCTTCTTCGGGACGCCCTCGAACATCTTCGCGATCGCCGGGCTGCGCGTGTCCTCCATCGCGTAATCGCGCGCCGACTTCCCCGCGCGGATATCGGACTGGTCGGGGTTGGCGCCCGAATCGAGCAGCACGCGGACCAGCCCCTGATTGCGTCGCTGCACCGCGAGGATCAACGGCGTGTCGCCGCCCGAATTGCCGATATTGGGGTTGGCCTTGCCCGCGATCAGGATCGGGACGAGGTCTTCATACCCGTACTGCACCGCGAGCAACATCGGCGTGTTGCCGTCCTTGTCGCGGATGTTGGGATCGACCCCGTCCTGCGCCAGGAAATAGCGGACGTATTTGGCGTCGCCGCGCTTGACGACGATCGCGAGCGCGCCTTCGCCGGTCGACGGGTCTTGCGTGTTGATGATGCGGTTGCCCGGCTTGGACAGGATATCGATCACCTCCTGCCCCTTGTCGTTGCGCACCGCCTGCAGGAATGTGTAGCCCGGCGAGCCGGCAAGCTGGGCGAAAGCGGGAAGCGGCGCGGCGAACAGAATGCCGGCGAGGGCTAGGCGAAGGAAAATGGTCATGGCTGGTACCTGGCAATGCGGTGCGACGAACTTGCGTCGCGCGCCTTAAACGATCAAGGCTGGCGCTGCGATGAATTTCCGCAATTCTTTGATCGTCCTGGCGCTCGCGCTCGCCGCTTGCTCGACCCCCGCAGCAACACCGCCGCTCGCTGGCGCGAAGATCGGCGGGCCGTTCTCGCTGACCGATCAGGACGGCAAGACCGTCACCGACAAGAGCCTCGGCCCCAAGTATCGCATCATGTATTTCGGCTACACCTATTGCCCCGACGTCTGCCCGACCACCGCGCAGACGATCGGCGCGGCGATGCGGAGCCTGGACAAGAGCGATCCGGAAGTGTCGGCGAAAGTGACGCCGGTGTTCGTGACGGTCGATCCGGCGCGCGACACGCCCGCGGTGCTCAAGCAATTCGTCTCGGCCTTCTACCCGCGCTTCGTCGGGCTGACCGGGAGCCAGAATGCGATCGACATGGCGCGCACCGAATATGGCGTGTTCGCGGCCAGGGATAAGCCGTCGCCGGGCGGCGGCTATCTGGTCGAGCATTCCAACGCTGCCTATCTGATGGACCCGACCAACAAGCCGATCGCCTTGCTCCCGACCGAACAGGGGGCGGCAGCGGTCGCCGACGAGATCAAGCGCTGGGTCAAGTGAGCGATAGATTCTGGGAGACGAAGACGCTGGCCGAATTGGATCGCGGCCAGTGGGAAGCGTTGTGCGACGGCTGCGGCAAATGCTGCCTCCACAAGCTCGAGGACGATCAGAGCGGCGAGCTCTATCCGACCAACGTCGCGTGCAAGTTGCTCGACCGCCGCACCGCGCAGTGCAAGGACTATCGCAACCGCCGCACGTTCGTGCCCGATTGCGTGCGGCTCGACATCGCCAACGTCTTCACCACCGACTGGCTGCCCTCGACCTGCGCGTACCGGCTGCGCGCCAATGGAGAGACGCTGCCCGACTGGCACTATCTGGTCAGCGGCGACCGCGAGGCGGTGCACCGCGCGGGCGAATCGACGCGCGGCTGGACGGTCAGCGAGGACGATGCCGGCGAGCTCGAATTCCATCTGGTCGATCGTACGCTGTGACGCCTGACATCCATATCGTCCGCCATGCGCGCGCGCGGCGGATGCGGCTGTCGGTCGATCCGGCGAGCGGGCGCGTGCGGCTGACCTTGCCGCCGCGGGCGTCGTTGAAGCGCGCAATGGCCTGGGCGGAGGAGCATCGCGGCTGGATCGAGGCGCAGCGCGGGCGCTTCCCCGACGCGCGGCCGTTCGCGCCGGGCGCGCTGATCCCGGTCGAGGGTGAGGACGTGGTGATCGACTGGTTGGCGGAGCGCCCGCGGACGATCCGTGTCGAGGAAGGGCGGCTGGTTTGCGGCGGTCCGCTCGAGGGTCTGTCGCGGCGCATCGAAAGCTGGCTCAAGCGCCGCGCGCTCGCCACGCTCTCCGACGAAACCGCCGAGTTCGCCGCCAGGGCCGGCGTCGCCGTCACCCGCGTGACGGTCGGCGATCCCAAGGCGCGGTGGGGGAGCTGCGCCTCGACCGGGGCGATCCGCTACAGCTGGCGGCTGATCTGCGCGCCGCCGCACGTCCGCCGCGCGACCGTCGCGCACGAAGTCGCGCACCGGCTGCACATGGACCATTCGCGCGCGTTCCACACGGCGTTGCGCGGCCTCTATGGCGCCGATCCGGCACCGGCGCGCGCGTGGCTCAAGCGCCACGGCGCGAGCCTTCACTGGCTGGGGCGGTGTTCCTGAACGTCGCGCGGGCGATCCGCCGGGCCTGAGCGGTCGGGCGCCGGATTGCGCGGCGGCGGCCGGCCGCCGCTCGCATCGCCGCCTGTCACTCGATCGAGCCACCTTCTGTCGAGCCGCTGCGGCGGCGCCGGGGGCGCCGAGTCGCCGTCGGGCGCCATCTGCGGCTGGTCGTCCTCCGAAGAAGGCGGCAAACCCGCGTCCCCGCCGCCCGTCTGTGTGTCGGGCGCGATCTGGTCTTGCGGGATCGGGTTGCCGTCGGGATCGACGAACACGCCGTTGTCGGGGCCGCCGAAATCGCCTTCGTTATCGAGCTGGAGCTCGGGCAAGGTCACCGCCGTGTCGAACTGCTCGACCGGGCGCCCGGCGACGGCGACCTTCATGAAGGCGGCGAACGCGCGCGCCGGCGCGGTGCCGCCTTGCAGCCCGGGTACCGACCGAGCGTCGTCGCGGCCCATCCACACCCCGGTGGTCAGCCCCGACGAAAAGCCGAGGAACCAGCCGTCCTTGTTCGACGTCGTCGTGCCGGTCTTGCCCGCCACGGGACGGCCGATCTGCGCGGCGCGGCCGGTGCCGGTATTGACCGCGGTCTGGAGCAAATCGGTCATCTCGGCGGCAACGTAGGGCGCGACCAGCACGTGGCTGCGATCGACCTCATGGCTGTAGATCGTCTCGCCCATGCTCGTGACCTTGGTGATCCCGTACGGCGTCACCGCCACGCCCTTGGCGCCGACGCTGGCGAACGCGCGAGTCATGTCGATCAGGCGGACGTCGTTCGACCCGAGCACCATCGACGGATAGGTCGAGATCGGCGTGGTGATGCCGAACCGGCGCGCCATGTCGGCAATGGTGGAGAAGCCGACTTCCTGGCCAAGCTGCGCGGCGACGGTGTTGACCGAGTAAGCGAACGCCGTGCGGACATCCATTTCGCCCGAATTGTGCCCCGACGAATTGCGCGGGGACCAGCCGTCGATCGTCACCGGCTGGTCGACGACTCGATCGCTCGGCCGCTTGCCGGCTTCGAGCGCCGCCAGATAGACGAACAGCTTGAACGCCGATCCGGGCTGGCGCAGCGAGGTCGTGGCGCGGTTGTAGATCGACGAGACGTAATCCTTGCCGCCGACCATCGCGCGCACCGCGCCATCGCGGTCGAGGCTGATCAGCGCGCCCTGCGCATTGCCGGGCGCGTTGGCGCGGATCGCCTGGTCGGCCGCGGCCTGCATCTTGATGTCGATCGTCGTGTACACTTCGAGCGGGCGAGTCGGCTCGTCGATCAGATTCTCGAGCTGCGGCAGCGCCCAGTCGGTGAAATAGCGCACGCTGTTCTGGTTGGACTCGGCGGCGAGCTTGACCGCCTTGGGATCGGCCGCCGCGGCTTCGGCGGGGGTGATCTTGCCGGTTTCCTTCATCAGCCCGATCACGACCCCGGCGCGGCCGACCGCGGCCTCGGCATCGGCGGTCGGCGAATAATGCGATGGCGCCTTGACCAGCCCGGCGATGATCGCCGCTTCGGACAGCGAGAGATGGTCGGCACCATGGCCGAAGAATTTGCGGCTCGCGGCATCGATGCCGTACGCGCCGCCGCCGAAATAAACCTTGTTGAGGTAGAGCTCGAGCACCTGGTCCTTGGTGAACTTGCGCTCGAGTGCCAGCGCCAGGATGCCTTCGCGGAACTTGCGGCCGAACTGCTTCGCGGAGGACAGGAAGATGTTGCGCGCGAGCTGCTGGGTAATGGTCGATCCGCCCTGCATCCAATGGCCTTCGCGGATGCGGACCTGGATCGACCGGACGACGCCGACGGGGTCGACGCCGATATGGCTGCGGAAGCGGCGATCCTCAACCGCGACCATCGCGTCCTTCATGACTTGCGGGATCTGGTCGTAGGTCAGCCATTCGCCATAGCTTGGCCCGAGGCTGACGATCGGCGTGCCGTCGGCGGCGAGGACTCGGATCATCTGGCCGTTGGGCGACGATTTGAGCTCGTCGAAGCTCGGCAGCTGCGACCGCGTGACATAGACCGCGATGATCAGCGCCAGCAGCCCGAGGACGAACGCCAGCCCGGCGATGCGCAAGCTCCACACCAGCCAGCGGCGCCACTTGGGATAAGTACGAACGACGCGCGCCACGGGCGGGTGGATACCGACTTAGCGGACTCTCGACAAGCGGCTGGTTAGCGGGGATGGTGAACGCGCGGCATGCAAGGCGAGCACCTCGAAAGCGAAAGTGTCTTGGTCGTCACTGCCTGATCCTCTAGCAAGTGCGAATATTCAGCCGGGGGGGCAGCGTGGTTTGGATTATCATCAGCGCGGCGCTCATCGCGACACTTGTATTATTCCTGCGTCCCAAATCCTCGCAGTCATCGTCGGCCACCCTGCATCAGACGACCCGCGCCGCACAAACACGCGCTATCGACCTCCCGCCTGAAGAGCGGGGCCGTTTGGCATCGGAGATCAGGGCCTCGGCGCTCGATGAGTACGATCGCATCGGCGAAGCCGCCCGGAGAGCTGGCAAAGACGAGTCATTCGCGCATCAAGCGGGTGTGCTCCAAGCGCTCTCCGCCATCACGGCCCCGGGTCGGCAACTGACGCCCCACGATCAGCGCGAACTTCAAATGGAAACAGTTCCCTTCAACAAGGCGCCGCCCGCCGAGGGGCGCATAGCCATCGCAGAGTACGCGGTCTGGAAATTCTTCGCCGCTGAGGCCGACGTGAATCTCTTTGCACCAGCGCTGCGTCGATTCCGCGACGAGATATATAACGACGAGAACGTGTCCAGCGATGTGACGTACGGCCTTCTTTACAGCATGAAGTACGACTGGCAGCGCTGGCTTTCTGATCACCGCACCGCCAGCGATCCCGCCTGATGCAACGCGCCACTAGAAGCCGTGAAGTTTCGTGAGCTTATTCCGAAGCGGCCGATGAACGAGCCGCCCGCGCCCGGAAGTCCAGGCTGACCGAGTTCATGCAATAGCGCAGCCCCGTGGGCGGCGGGCCGTCGGGGAAGACGTGCCCCAAATGGCTGTCGCAGCGCGCGCAGCGGGTCTCGGTGCGAGTCATGCCGTGGCTGGTGTCGGTGTGGTTGACGACGTGATCCTCGTCGATCGGTTGGGTGAAGCTCGGCCAGCCCGACCCCGAATCGTATTTGTCCGCGCTGTCGAACAAATCGAGCGCGCACGCCGCGCAGGCGTAGATTCCGTCCGCTTTATTGTCGTTGTAGAGCCCGCTGAAGGCGCGTTCGGTGCCGGCCTCGCGGAGCACGTGATACTGTTCGGGGGTCAGGCGCTTGCGCCATTCGGTTTCGGACAGCGAGAGATGTTCCATAATGCGATCCTTCGGCACGCGGTGGTCAGCCGTCAAGCCGCGAGTGATTGATCCTGGTCAGGTGCGCCGCGATTCGCGCAAGTTGTGGCGCGAGGCGCACAGCCCCGGTCAAGGCGGTCGCCCAGATTGGGCGCTCGGCGGCACGGCGGATCGCGCCGGCGATCGCGAAGGGGCGGGCGAGGCCGGCCGTCAATCGCTGCTGATAGCCGATCGCCGCTTCCGGGCCGTCGCGCAGATACGCGGTGGCGGCGCGCAAGCCGCTTTCGATCGCGATCCCCATGCCCTCGCCCGCGAGACTCGGGATGCACGCCGCCTGGTCGCCGAGCCGGAACAGTCCGGGCGCGGTGTCCCGGGCGCGCCAGCCATAGGGAACGTTGGCGATGGCATCGATCGCCGCGCCGCCGTCGCGAAGCGCCAACCGCTCGCCGAGCCGCGGCGACTCGACGGCGAGCGCGTCGAGCAAGGCGTCGGGCGACCCCGCTTCGCTCAGCCGCGAGCGGTGCACCGCCATGCAGCAATTGACCGTCCCGTCCTCCTGCCGCGCCAGCCCGGCATAGCCGCGATCGAACAGATGCAGCTCGATCGTCGCGCCGACCAGGCGGTCGAGCGCTCCACAGGGGCCCAGCCGGACGCGCAGCCCAAGCGCGGGGTCGCCGTCGCGCTCGACCGGGCGGGCGAGCCCGCGCAGGTCGTGCTTGCCGGTCGCGAGAAACAGCGCGTCGGCGGCGATCGCGCTTTCGTCGGCGAGGTGGACGGTGAGGCCCTGGCCCCCGCGTACCGCGACGCCGCGCTCGACTGCCCCGCCGGCGTCGATCGCATGGTCGAGCAGGATCGTGTCGAGCCGCCGGCGCGACACCGCGAGCGCCGGTTTGGGCAAGCGAGCCTCGGCGATGTGCCGCCCGGCGAACACTCTCAGCCGCTGGATGTCGTCGCGGTTGAGCGAGTCGCGCGGGATGCCGATCGCCTCCAGGGTCTCCAGCGTTCGCCAGCTCAGGAACCCGCCGCACAAGGCGTCGCCGGTTTCGCTGGTGCGCTCGACCAGCAGATGCGGCGCACGCGCGCGTGCCAGCATCAGCGCCGCGACCGCCCCCGCCGGCCCGCCGCCGACGATCAGCGCAGGCGTTCGACGCACAGCCGGAAGGGAAAGGCGCGATAGACTCGCGCATCGGTAACGCCCGCCTCGGCAAGGATCGGCGGCCATTCGTCCGGGCGGTACGACCGTGCGATCGACAGCGTGCCGTCGAGCCGCACGATGCGATGCCAGCCGAACGCGCGCGCCAGCACCGGGAAGCCGCGATGCGCGAAGCCGTGGCGGTGGAGGTCGTTGACCAGCCATCCCATCGCCGACTCGGCCTGCATGAAGCGCAAGAACGCAACCAGTTGGTCGTGGGTCATGTGATGCGCGACCAGGCTGGAGACCACCATGTCCCAGCCCTGCCCGGCAAGATCGGCATAGTCGCCGGTGATCCAGCGGATCGGCATGCCGGGCGGCGTGTGCTGCTTCGCTGCCAGCTCGCTGCGCGGGTTGAGGTCGACCCCGACCAGTTCCGCATCGACGCCCCGCTTCGCCGCCCAGCGCGCGATCGTCCGCAGCATGTCGCCATCGCCGAACCCGACATCGAGCAGCTTGAACCCCCGCCCTGCGCTCGCGCGCCGCACGAAATCGAGCGTCGGGCGCCGCGCCATCGTCACCCCGTTGACTCGCGCAAGGTCGCCGACGACCGCGGCGTAGGTGGCGGGATCGAGATCGTCGGCGTCCATCAGCTCCTCGGCGATGGCGCGCTCGGCCAGGCTCACGCGGCGCTCCGGAATCCGAATCCCTCGGCGGCGAGCCCGGGCCCGAACGCCAGCGCGACGCCATGCTCGACGCTGGGCCCGCCGAGCATCTTTTCGAGCGCGAACATCAACGTCGCGGACGACATGTTGCCGTAGTCATGGAGCACCTCGCGCGACGCCCATAATGCGCCCTGCGGCAGCTCATAGGCGCTTTCGACCGCGTCGAGGATCGACCGGCCGCCGGCATGCACCGCCCAGCCGTCGATCTCCTCCGCGCGCCGCCCGCCGAGCGCGGCCGCCGCGAAATCGGGATCGGCGAGCCCCGCCGCGATCCGCCCCGGCACCTCGCCCGACAAGTGCATCGCAAAGCCCTGATCGGTGATGTCCCAGCGAATCAGCCCGGCCGAATCGGGCAACGTCGTCGCGAACGGCGCATCGAGCGCGAAGCCCGCCGGCTCGCTCGACACCAACGCCGCCGCGGCGCCATCGCCGAACTGGAGCATCGCGAGCAATTTCTCGACCTCGGGCGTGTCCTGCAAGTGCAGCGAGCACAGTTCGACGCACACCACCAGCACGCGCGCGCCCGGTTCCGACCGCACGATATGCCGCGCGCTGCGCAATGCGGCGACCGCGGCATAGCACCCCATGAACCCGACCAGCAGCCGCTCGACATTGAACGACAGGCTGATCCGCGCGGCGACGATCTGGTCGATCCCCGGGGCCACGAACCCGGTGCAGCTCGCCACTACCAGATGCGTGATGCCGCGAATGTCGACTTGCTCGGCGAGGGCGTCAATCGCGGCGATGCTCAGCGCGGGAGCTTGCTCGGCATAGACCGCCATCCGCGCCGCCGTCCCCGGCATGAAGCCGCCCTCGTAGAACCCGCCGGGCGCGATCGGCGACCCGCCGCCCGGGGCTTCGGGGAGCACCGTCCAGCGATGCTCGATCCCCGACCGCGCGACCATCCGCCCGAAGATTTTGGCGAGCCGCGGATCGGCGATCCTGGGCGCCGCCCAGTCGATGAACGCCTGGTGCGCTTCATGGCCCGGCGCCGCGGTGCCGATGGCGTTGAGATAGGCGGTACGATCCTGCACGCTGATCTTTCTTGTGGCGGTTCGACAATCAACGCGCGACGCCGCAATTCGGCTTCTATGTCGCGATCCGGGCATCGATGGTTCAACGACGCCTGTCCGGATCGGAGCGCGAGGACTGCCAGCGGGCTACCCGCGATGGCGGCTTGTCCGTCGCGGAATATTCCGGCTAGACGAGACGCCGGATGTTTATTTTCAAATTCATGTGGTTGGCCGCCGCGGTCGCATTGGCACCCCTTCCGCCTGTGTCGATGATCATCGCAGCAGACGAATCGACGACGCCCTTTGCCGACATTCCGAACGTGACGGTCATTTCCTATGACGTGGCGGGCCGAAATCCCGCGGCGATCCGCCGTTCCATCAACGCGGCGCGACCCACGGACCCCAACGACGGCATGCGGGTCGACGGATTGAGCCATTACGAATTTCGTTGGCGCTGGCGGCGCGATGCGCAGGGCGCGTGCAGCGTGGCGCCCGAAGACGTTCTTTTCAGCGCGACAGTGACGGTCCCACGGCTGATCGGTGATGACGCTTCGGCCAAGTTGCGCGAACAATTCGACCGCTATCGTCAGTCGCTGCTGGCCCACGAAGACGGGCATATCCGCTATGCCTGGAATCATCGCGGCGACATTGCCGCTGCGATGAACGCCGCGACCTGCGCCACCGCCAGCGAAGCCGCCAAAGCGGCGGTGAAGGCGATTGCCGACCACGACATCGCGTACGACAAGGTTACCCGACACGGCGCGACCACCATCCTGCCGTTTGGCTAGGCACAACGACAAGCCTTCTTTCGAATGCCGAGCCGGTGACGGCCCTCGGTCGCGCTCCCGGTGGTTCGAACTCGCGCGGGTCGAGCGCGGCGGGCGGCGCCGGACGTTGCCGCTGTCGCCCCCGAACCCTAAGGGAGCGCGATGACCGTCACGCGTTTCGCGCCGAGCCCGACCGGCTCGCTCCATATCGGCAATATCCGCACCGCGGTGCTCAACTGGCTGTTCGCACGGTCGACCGGCGGGCATTTCGTGCTCAGGATCAACGACCTCGATCCGCCCATCGAAATCCAGCCTGCCGCGCTTGACATCGTCGCTCAATAGCGACCGGATGCCCTCGATTGCCTTCGCTCGGGCGGCCGCCAAGCTCGGCAGCTCGAACCCTTCCTCATCCTGCGCGAAGCCGAGCTTGTCGTGGATGTTCAGGAAGAACAGGGGCACCCGCTCTCATCTCCTTGCCGACACCCCAGGTTTCAGGCTGCTTGGCAGATATCTGCAGATCCGCCGGACTCTCGTGAGCACGATCCAGATAAAGCCCGGCAAGCATCGAGTGCGCCTTGCGCGCCTCCGGGTTCGTCGCCTGTTCCGCGAGCCTCAGCTCCGCTTCGGCTCGGCGCAGAAAATAGGCTGCGTCCTCATTCCGCATTGCTGGCCCTTTCCTGTACAGATTTGCGGCTCCGAACCGCCTCCTCGGGTTGGATGTGTAAATAGTCGTCGCTGAAGCCCGCGACCGAGGCCAAGCTCTGCCAATCGGCTATCGTGATCGACTTCTTCTGACGCTCAATCAGCCCTTCCTCGGAGAGTGAGCGCAGGACGCGGTTCACATGAACGCCAGTGAGGCCGGTGGCGTCGGCGATCTGCTCCTGGGTTAGAGGGAGGTGGAATTCGATCGGGGTTCCAATCTCGGCCGCCTGTTGCAGGACAGCCTGTTCGCACAGAAGATGGGCAAGCCTGCTCCGTGCGTCTCTCCGCCCGACATTGGCCACCCACTCGCGATGGATGGAAGCATCTACCAAGGTGTCGGTCCATAGGGCCCGCCCGACTGCGGGCCGGCTGAAGGCGAGGCTCAGAAGCTCAGCGTGGGAAATGACGGCTGCCTCGACGCTGCCCAATGCCTGAATGCTATGGTCGGCGTGCGAAAGCAGCGCTCCCTCCAGATCAACCAGATCGCCCCTGGTATGCACCGACACGATCTGCCGACCGCCGTCGCTGACGATTTTGTGCCGGCAAACAAAGCCCGAGAGTATCAGCTGGCAGCTGCGCGACGTCTCACCCTCCCGAACGATCCACCCGCCGGGCTCGAACCGCCGGACCGAATGGGGCAGCGCGAGCAATGCGGCACGGTCCTCTGGGGACAGCGATGAGCGGAGTTCGAGCTTTTGAATCAAGGGTAGCAAAGGTGATTTAGGCATAGTCACGAGCATCCGGTGAATGTCGAAAGCCTGCCCTCACGATAATCGGAAGGCGCGGCGCGCTACAGACGGAACAGGCGAGCCGGAGGGCGTGCAACACGCAGCTCGGCCTACCCAATCTAGCTACGGAACCTTGATCAGGGCGTCTGTTCGGTTTCGCACCAAGCCGTTGAATGCATATATTTTGCCGATCCATGCCGGTTTCGCACTAGGTGATCGGCGCGTTCGCTGCTAAGCCCTTCCCCATCGTTCGCACGCTCCCAGGGCGCGAGCGGCTGAGAGAGACGCGCTCCCGCCCCAATTTCAAGGGGCTTTCGTGTCTCTCATAGATCAGACGGAATCCGGGAACTGGCTTCTCCAGACCCTCAGTGAGAGCGACTTCGGGTTGCTCCAGCCGCATCTGAGGCGAATAGACCTCAAGGTCCGCGACAATCTCTATGAGCCTGACCAGCCCATTGAGCACGTGCACTTCCTCGAGGCAGGGGTCGCATCGATCGTATCGGCGCAGGAGGGTGGCGAGCAGATCGAGATCGGTCTCTATGGCCGCGACGGGATGTCCGGCTCGGCGGTGGTGCTCGGCGCAGGTCAATCACCGCACGGTTCGATGATGCAGGTCGATGGCGCGACATCGCTTCGGATCCCCTCCGACCGGCTGGCCGATGCCTGCGACGAGAGCCGGAGTTTGCGCAATCTCCTGCTCCGTTATGTCCAGACGCTCGCCTTGCAGGCTGCCCAGACAGCCGCCGCGAATGCCCATTACGCCCTTCCGGAGCGGCTCGCCCGCTGGCTCCTTATGTGTCACGACCGGGTGGACGGAGACGAGATCCCCCTGACGCACGAGTTCATGGCGATGATGCTGAGCGTCCGTCGCTCGGGTGTGACGGTAACCGTGCATACGCTCGAAGCGACCGGCGCGATCGGAGCCAGCCGCGGCTTGATCGTTGTCGCCGACAGGGACCGGCTGGAGGAAATCGCCGGCGAGTCCTACGGCGAGGCCGAGACTGAATATCGGAGGCTGATCGGACCTTTCGGCAAGAACCGCGCGTAATCCGGGCAGATCACGCCCCTGTTTGTCGATGGCGCTCGGTTCGCGCCGTTGCCGCTGTCGCCCCCGAACCCTAAGGGAGCGCGATGACCGCCACGCGTTTCGCGCCGAGCCCGACGGGCTCGCTTCATATCGGCAATATCCGCACGGCGGTGCTCAACTGGCTGTTCGCGCGCTCGACGGGCGGGCGGTTCGTGCTGCGGATCGACGATACCGATCGCGAACGCAGCGAAGAGCGGTTCGTCGAATCGATCCGCGCCGACCTGGCGTGGCTCGGGCTGACCCCCGATGCCGAGGTGCGGCAGTCGGCGCGGTTCGATCTCTATCAGCGCCGCTTCGAGGAGTTGCGCGCGGCGGGCCGGGTCTATCCGGCCTACGAAACCGCGCAGGAGCTCGACCTCAAGCGCAAGGTGCAATTGGGGCGCGGGCTGCCGCCGATCTACGACCGCTCGGCGCTGGCGCTGAGCGATGCCGAGCGGGCCCGGCTCAAGGCCGACGGCGTGCGCCCGCATTGGCGTTTCAAGCTCGATCCCGGGATGATCGAATGGGACGATTTGATCCGCGGCCACCAGCATTTCGATGCGGCGACGATGAGCGACCCCGTCATCCGCCGCGCCGACGGGTCGTGGCTCTATATGCTGCCCTCGGCGATCGACGATATTGATCTCGGGATCAGCCATGTCGTGCGCGGCGAGGACCATGTCTCGAACACCGCGCTCCAGCTGCAGATGTTCGAGGCGCTGGGCGCGCCCGTCCCGGCGTTCGCGCACGCCGCGTTACTGACCGGCGCGGAGGGCAAATTGTCGAAGCGGCTGGGGTCGCTCGGGGTCGAGCATTTCCGCGCGGGAGGGATCGAGCCGCAAGCGATCGTCGCGTTGCTCGCGCGGATCGGCACGAGCGATCCGGTCGAGCCGTTCGCCGATCCCGCGCCGCTGATCGCGGCATTCGACTTTTCGCGCTTCGGGCGCGCCCCGGCGCGGTTCGACGAGGGCGAGCTCGCGCAGTTGAATGCGCGCATCCTGCACCAGCGCGATTACGGCGCGGTCGCCGATCGCTTGCCGGCCGGCATCGACCAAGCGGCGTGGGAAGCGATCCGGCCGAACCTGACGACGCTCGCCGATGCCGCCGACTGGTGGCACGTGATCGAGGGCCCGGTCGAGGCGAGCGTGGATGCAGAGGATCGCGACTTCCTCGCCGCCGCGCATCGCATCGCCGGGGCGATCGATTGGGCGAATGACCCGTGGCACGCGCTGACCAACGCTCTCAAGGAAGAGACAGGGCGCAAGGGCAAGCCGCTATTCCTGCCGCTGCGCCGCGCGCTGACCGGGCGCGACCATGGTCCCGACATGGCGGCGTTGCTCCCGCTGATCGGCCGCGACCGCGCGCTGGAGCGGCTCGCGGCGCTTTGATGCAGGTGCTGCGGCGCAGGCCGGAGCGTTGGCGAAGATGTGCTGCCCCTGGCCAAGGCTCCGGCCTGCGCCGGAGCACGGTATCTGTGAAGCTTTTCATTGACCTGTTGTAAACAATAATGTGACGTTGTATCATCACGCGAGTCGCGACACCAAGATCGCGCCAACGTGAGAGGATATGGCGATGTACGCAGACAGACATGCGGGCCGGCCCGCGATCAAACCGGGAAGCATGACCTTGGCGCTGGCGATGACCGCGCTGCCGATCGTCGGGCTGATCACATCGACCCAGGCGTCGCGGATCATCGCGGCGCTCGACCCGCCGATCACCATCCTGACCGTGCCGCCGGTCAAGGATCCCCCGCTCGATCCGCCGAAGCAAAAGACCAAGGCCGCCGATCCGATCGACCAGAAGATCTACGTGCCGCCGGTCGACCTGCCGCCGCTCGACCACCCCAGGCTCGACACCACGCCGACCTTCCCGCCGTTCCCCCCGCCGCCGCTCCCGCCGGGCGCCGGCACGGCGATCAAGGCGGTCACGCCGCCGCCCCCGCCGGCGGTCATGGTCAACGCGGAATACGATCCGCGTTACGCCTATGCGCTCCAGCCGACTTATCCCACATCCGAAATCCGCGCGGGCAATAGCGGGCGAGTCGTGCTGCGCGTGCTGATCGGCCCAGACGGGCGCGTGAAGCAGGTCGAGCGCGTGTCGGCCGCCAGCGACGCCTTCTTCGCCGCCGCCGAGCACCAGGCGCTGACCAGGTGGCGTTTCAAGCCGGCGACCCGGGACGGCGTGGCGATCGAGCAATGGAAGACGATGAGCCTGAGCTTCGTGCTCGACGAGCAATGACGTCTTTTTCCCGCTCACGCGGGAAGCGGTGCCGACCCACGCCCCCGCCCGGCCGCCCATAGAATATCCTGACTGGGCGGTCGGGCGGGGGTGTGGGCCGGCACCGCAAATTGACGGCTATTGGCATCGCGCCGGCCCAGCGCCTATCTTGAGGCGATGAGTGTTCTGCGCCGTTTCAATCCGTTCCGTGCCGTCGGCGATCTGCGCCGCTACCTCGCCGCGCGCCAGCGGCACGAGGTCATCTTCCTGTTCGTGTCGCTCGCGGCGGTGGTGCTGATCCTATCGGTGTTCGTGGCCGGATCGCAGGTCGAGAAGCCATACAAGCCGCCCGACATCATCTACGTCCAGTCGTGGCGCGCCGATCGCAGCGACGCCGATATCATCGCCCAGCAGAAGATCGACGCCGCCAAGAAGAAGATCCAGGACGCCAAGGAAGCCAAGTTCGAGGCAGAGAAGCGCGCCGCGTTCAAGCGCGCGAGCGATACGCTGCGGAAGTTCGGCATCTGAGCGCCGACGCGCGCTGGATGCACGCCGCGCTGGCGCTGGCCGAGCGTGGCCGCGGGCGGACCGCGCCCAATCCCAATGTCGGGTGCGTCATCGTCCAGCCTGCCCCGGCGAAGGGCGGGGGCAAGGTGGTGGGGCGCGGCTGGACTCAGCCCGGCGGGCGCCCGCACGCCGAGGCGATGGCGCTGGCGGCGGCGGGCGAGGCGGCGCGCGGGAGCACGGTCTACACCACGCTCGAGCCGTGCGCGCATGTCAGCCCGCGCGGGCCGGCGTGCAGCGATCTGCTGGTCGAGGCGGGGGTAGCGCGAGTCGTCGCGGCGCTCGGCGATCCCGATCCGCGCACCGACGGGCGCGGGCACGATCGGTTGCGCGCGGGCGGCATCGTCGTCGAAACCGGCGTCGAAGCGGACGGGGCGGCGCGATCGATGGCGGGGTTCCTGACGCGGCGCTCGCTCGGGCGGCCGCACGTCACGCTCAAGCTCGCGACTTCGCTCGACGGCTGCCTCGCGCTGGCGAACGGCGAATCGAAGTGGATCACCGGTGCGGAGGCGCGCGCGCACGCGCATCTCGAACGTGCGCGGCACGAGGCGATCCTGGTCGGGCGCGGGACGTACGAGGCGGATGCGCCCAAGCTCGATGTGCGATTGGCTGGATTGGAAGGTCGTTCGCCGCGGCGCCTCGTTCTCTCTTCCCGTCATCCCCGCTTTCGCGGCGGTGACGGTTGGGAGATGGTGACGTCCCCGCAATCTGTCGCGACCCTCGAAACTGTCGACCACCTCCTCGTCGAAGGCGGTGCGCAAACCGCCGCGGCCTTCCTCGCCGCCGACCTCGTCGACCGCCTCCTCCTCTACCGCGCACCGATCCTGATCGGCGGCGGCAAGCCCGCGATCGGCGATATCGGCCTCGCCAGCCTCGCCGACGCGCATCGCCGCTGGCGGTTGCGCGACCGGCGGATGTTGGGCATCGACACTTTCGAAGAATTCGAGCGAGTACGCTAAGCCATGTTCACCGGAATCATCACCGATATCGGCGCGATCGAGAGCATCGAACAGCGTGGCGACCTGCGCGTGCGGATCGCGACCGCCTACGACACCGCGACCGTCGATCTCGGCGCGTCGATCGCGTGTTCGGGCGTGTGCCTCACGGTCATCGACAAGGGCCCGGGCTGGTTCACCGTCGACGTGTCGGGCGAGACCGTATCGCGCAGCGCGCAGGGCCAGTGGCGCGAAGGCCGCAAGCTCAACCTCGAACGCGCGATGAAGCTCGGCGACGAACTCGGCGGGCATATCGTCACCGGGCATGTCGACGGAGTCGCCGAAGTCGCGTCGGTCGCGCCGTCGGGCGATTCGCGGGTGGTCACCTTCCGCGTCGCCGCCGACCTCGCGCCGTTCGTCGCTGCCAAGGGGTCGATCACCGTCGACGGCGTGTCATTGACGGTCAACACAATTGCCGATGGCGCCGACGGCAGCGAATTCACCGTCAACCTCATCCCGCACACCCAGGCCGTCACCACGCTCGGCGCGCTGGCGGCGGGGCATTCGGTCAATATCGAGATCGACGTGCTGGCGCGCTATCTTCAGCGGATGCAAACCCTCGCGGGGAAATGAAGGCTGGCAATGTTGGATTCGATCTGACATCGACCTTCACATTCCAAGGTGAAGGCGACGATGGCGAGCGCTCCATTCTTCTTCTTATTTGCGCGAGATTCGGGAAATTTCCCGCGGCGCTCGGTCGCGCGGTGTGACTTCCGGCTTGCCAGATCACATCGTGATGTGATAGGCGGCACGCCATGAGCACGATGCTGATCGATCGCGTCCGCGATCTCGTCGCCGCCGGCGGGATTTCCCGCTCCGGCCTCGCCCGCGCCGCCGGGCTTCACGCCAACTCGCTGCGCAGCCTCGACGAGGCCGAGTGGAACCCCACCGCCGACACCCTCAGGAAACTCGAATCGTATCTCGACCTGCGCGAAAGACGCCCCGCGCTCGTCCCGATCGAGGAGATCATCGAGGAAGCCCGCAACGGCCGCATGTTCATCCTGGTCGACGACGAGGATCGCGAGAATGAAGGCGACCTCGTCATCCCCGCGCAGATGGCGACCCCCGACGCGATCAATTTCATGGCCAAGCACGGCCGCGGGCTGGTCTGCCTAGCGCTGACCAAGGAGCGCACCGACCAGCTCGGGCTCGAGCTGATGAGCCGCAACAACGGCACGCGTCACGAAACCGCCTTCACGGTCTCGATCGAAGCGCGCGAGGGCGTCACCACCGGTATCTCGGCGCACGATCGCGCGCGCACCGTCTCGGTCGCGATCGACGCATCGAAGCACAAGCAGGACATCGTCACCCCCGGCCACGTCTTTCCGTTGGTCGCGCGCGATGGCGGCGTGCTGGTTCGCGCCGGGCATACCGAGGCGGCGGTCGACGTCGCCCGGCTCGCCGGACTCAATCCGTCGGGCGTGATCTGCGAGATCATGAACGAAGACGGCACGATGGCGCGGATGGACGACCTCGTCGCGTTCGCCGACAGCCACAAGCTCAAGATCGGGACGATCCGCGACTTGATCGCCTATCGCCGCCAGCACGATCATCTGGTCGAGCGCCGTGCCGAGGCGCGCTTCACCAGCCGCTGGGGCGGCGAATGGACCGCGACGACGTTCTACAACAAGGCCACCGGCACCGAGCAGATCGCGCTGATCAAGGGCCGGATCGACCCCGACCAGCCGACGCTGGTGCGGATGCACGCGATGAACGTGTTCGCCGACATATTCGGCGAGGAAGGCCCGCGCGGCGCGTTGCTCGCGCGATCGATGGAGTTGATCGGCGAGGCCGGATCGGGCGTCGTCGTCCTGTTGTCGCAGACGGGGCCCGGCGGGTTCACGCAGGCGCTGCAGCGCAAGTCGGGCGGGCCGCCGGGGGACGAGTTGCGCGATTACGGCGTGGGCGCGCAGATCCTGACCGATCTCGGCGTCGAGGACATGATCCTGCTCACCAACACGCACCATATATTGGTCGCGCTCGACGGCTATGGCCTCTCGATCGTCGGCGAGCGCGCGATCACGCCGCGGTGAGCGACCCGCAGCCGTTCCTGCCCAAGCGTATGCGCACGGCGGCCGACGAGGCGGCCGCGCCCAAATATGCGCATTGCGAGCGCGAGCGGCGCTGGCTGGTCGATGCCGCCGCGCCGCCGCCGGCGGTCGATCCGATCGAGATCCACGATCGCTACATCACCGGCACCCGGCTGCGGCTGCGCGAGATGCGTCGCGATGGCGAAATCGTCTGGAAGCTCACCAGGAAATACGAATGCGCCGACGCCTTGGCGCGCCCGATCGTCACCGCCTATCTGACGCGCGCGGAATATGACGTGCTCGCGGCGCTGCCGGCGCTCGGCGTCGCCAAGCAGCGCTTCCGGGTCAGCGAAGGCGGACGAGATTTTTCGCTCGACCGCTTCGCAGGCGCGCTCGACGGACTGGTGCTGTCGGAACTGGAAGCCGAGGACGACGCGACGCTTCGCGCGCTGGCCGACCCGGCATGGACGGTCCGTGACGTCAGCGACGACCCCCGCTACCAAGGCGCCAGGCTCGCCGCGCACGGCATCCCGAAAGGATATCCATGGCCAGAGTGCTGATCGTCGAAGCGCGGTTCTACGACCATCTCAACGACCTGCTGCTCGCCGGGGCGCGCGCCGCGATCGAGGCGGCGGGCCACGCGCACGAGACGGTGACGGTGCCGGGTGCGCTCGAAGTGCCGGGCGCGATCGCGCTCGCGGCGGAGACCGGCCGTTACGATGCGTTCGTCGCGTTGGGGGTGGTGATCCGCGGCGAGACCTACCATTTCGAGATCGTGTCGAACGAAAGCGCGCGCGGCGTGTTGGCGCTGACGATGGACGGCATCGCGATCGGCAACGGCATCCTGACGGTCGAGGACGAAGCGCAGGCGATCGCCCGCGCCGACCCGGCACAGCTCGACAAGGGCGGCGGCGCGGCTAGGGCGGCGCTGGCGATGCTCGAATTGAAACGGCGCTTCGGCTGATGCGGCTCGAAGCGCCCCCCTCGCGCTACCGCGTGATCGAGCGCGACGGGCGGCTGGTGGTGATCGATCGGCAGGCGGGCGAGCAGCAGCTCCCGCTCTCGCTCGCGTCATCACCGCTCGTTCGGGTCGAACCGCCGATTTCGTCTCGACCGGCGAGTCCTTCGCCCAAGAGCATGATCGCCGACCCGCCCGGTCTGTTGCGCAGCGTCGCCGCCGCGGTGACCGGCGAGGTCCGCGACGACGACGGGCGCCTGCTGCTCGACACCGCGAACTGGTTTGATTCGAAGGCGCCGCGCACGATCGCGCTAAGCCCGGCGGGCGAGCGGCGACTCGGCGCGGTGGTGCTGGCGCTGGCCGCGGCCGCGCTCGTCGCGATCGCCCTGGTCGTGACGGGCAACGTGATCGGCTGGGTGATCGCGATCGGCGGGTTTGCCCTCGTCAGCAACGGCAAGCCGCTCGCGAGCAGCTGGCTCGACGGGCTGGCGGATGCCTAAAGCCGCGCGATCAGACGCGCTGGATCACCCCGCGGCGGTGGAGCAGATCGAGCACCTTGCGCCATACCGGCATCGACATCAGCCCGGGCTGGCCCAGCCACGGATTGACGAAGCACAAAGCCAGCGCCGTCGCCGTGCCGAGCAACACCGACCAGCCGCGCCGCCGGATCAGCGCAGCATATTCGGGGTCGAGATCGTCCGCCGCGACCGGCGGGGTGATCGCCATGCTGTTGTTCCACAAATTGCAGACGCCGACGAGCATCAGCCACAGGATGTAAGCGGCCGACGGCACCAGCTTGCCGTAATAGTCGCTGACCAAGGCGGTGAAGAACGGCATCCCGGCGACCGAGCAGAGCAGGCAAAGATTGGGCATCATCAGCTTGGGCGACCAACGCCGCGCACAGTCGAACGCGCGATGATGTCCGCCCCAGAACGCGCCGATCACGAAAAACGACACGAAGAAGCCGATGAACTGCGGCAGCATGTTGATCAGCGTGACCAGGAAATCCCGGTCACTCGCCGTTTTCGGCAAATGTGGGAATTTAAGCTCGATCACCAGCAACGTGATCGAGATCGCGAACACCGCGTCGGAAAAGAACACCAGCCGCTCGAGCGCATGCGCAGGCGCGCCGTGATGCATCGGGTGATCGGCTTCGATCGCTTTGCTCATGTTGGTCCCCCTGCGCCGAACCACGTTGCCGCAAACCATGCTGCCCGCCCCGACGCCGCTTGCCAAGCGCCCGCGTCGCCCGCCACAAGGTGAAGCAGGGAGAGCCGCATGTCCGACCAGAGCCTTTATCCGGTCCCCGCCGACTGGGCCAAGCACGCGAAAGTGAACCGCGCGGGGTATGAGAAGCTCTACGGCCGCAGCCTCGCCGATCCCGGCAGCTTCTGGCTCGAGCAGGCGCGGCGGCTCGACTGGATCAAGCGGCCCGAAATCGCGGGCGACTGGTCGTTCGACAAGGCCGATTTCCACATCAGCTGGTTTTCGGACGGCGTGCTCAACGTCTCGGCCAATTGCCTCGACCGGCACCTCGCGAAGAGCGGCGATACAATTGCCTTGATCTGGGAGCCCGACGATCCGTCGGAAGAGCCCAAGCGGATCACCTATCGCCAGCTCCACGCGCAGGTCTGCCGGTTCGCCAACGCGCTCAAGGATCGCGGCGTGCAGAAGGGCGACCGAGTCACGATCTACCTGCCGATGATCCCCGAAGCTGCGGTCGCGCTGCTCGCTTGCGCGCGGATC
This sequence comes from Sphingomonas sp., assembly GCF_036269755.1. Classification (GTDB taxonomy): domain Bacteria; phylum Pseudomonadota; class Alphaproteobacteria; order Sphingomonadales; family Sphingomonadaceae; genus Sphingomonas. Next base: position 129,252 of record NZ_DATBDV010000018.1, read on the forward strand.
GGCGCGATCCATTCGGTAGTGTTCGGGGGCTTCTCACCCGAAGCGCTGGCGGGGCGAATCGAGGATTGCGGGTCGACCGTCGTCATCACCGCCGACGAAGGGCGGCGCGGGGGGAAGAAAGTGCCGCTCAAGGCCAATGTCGACGCCGCGCGCAAGCTCGCGCCGGGGTTCGAGACGGTGATCGTCGTCAAGGCGACCGGCGGCGAGGTCGCGATGAGCGACGGCGACCATTGGTACCACGAGCTGATCGAGGCAGCCGCGCCCGAATGCCGGCCCGAGCCCATGTCGGCGGAGGATCCGCTGTTCATCCTCTACACCAGCGGATCGACCGGAAAACCCAAGGGCGTGCTCCACACCTCGGGCGGTTATCTCGTCTGGGTCAGCCTCAGCCACGAACTGACCTTCGATTACCGGCCGGGGCAGATCTATTGGTGCGCCGCCGATATCGGCTGGGTGACCGGGCACAGCTACATCCTCTACGGCCCACTCGCCAATGGCGGCACCAGCCTGATGTTCGAAGGCGTCCCCAACTGGCCCGACGCGAGCCGCATCTGGCAAGTGTGCGACCGTCACCAGGTCGAGATACTCTACACCGCGCCGACCGCGCTTCGCGCGCTGATGCGCGAGGGCGACGCGTACGTTACGCGCACCAGCCGCGCGTCGCTCAAGCTGCTCGGTACGGTCGGCGAGCCGATCAACCCCGAAGCATGGCGCTGGTATCACGCGGTGGTCGGCGAAGGCCGCTGCCCGATCGTCGACACATGGTGGCAGACCGAAACCGGCGGGCACATGATCACCCCCTTGCCCGGCGCGACCGATCTCAAGCCCGGTAGCGCGACCTTGCCGTTTCCGGGAGTCGACCCGCAGATCGTCGATGCCAATGGCGACGTGCTGACCGGCCCGGCCGAGGGCAACCTTTGCATCGCGCGGAGCTGGCCGGGTCAGATGCGCAGCGTGTGGGGCGACCACGAACGCTTCTTCCAGACCTATTTCACCGCCTACAAAAGCAAGTATTTCACCGGCGACGGCTGCCGCCGCGACTCGGACGGCTATTACTGGATCACCGGCCGAGTCGATGACGTGATCAACGTTTCGGGGCATCGCCTGGGAACGGCAGAAGTCGAGTCGGCGCTGGTGCTCAACCACAAGGTCGCCGAGGCCGCGGTCGTCGGCTTCCCGCACGACATCAAGGGGCAGGGGATCTACGCCTATGTCACGCTCAAGGCGGGGGAGGCGCCGTCGGAGGCATTGCGCAAGGAATTGATCGGCTGGGTCCGCGCCGAGATCGGTCCGATCGCGGCACCCGACGCGATCCAGTTCGCGCCGGGCCTGCCCAAGACTCGCAGCGGCAAGATCATGCGCCGCATCCTGCGCAAGATCGCCGAAGGCGACACGTCGAACCTAGGTGACACCTCCACGCTCGCCGACCCGGGGGTCGTCGACGATCTGGTCGCGAACCGCGTCGGCTAGATGAAACAGGCGACGGCGCGCATCCCGGGCGGGAGCGGATAGCCCGTCACCTTGACGCCCGCGGCGTCGAGCCAGGCGTGCGCGTCGATCGGCTTGGCGTCGGTGATCTGGGCGCCGAAATACATCACGCTGACGATCCCACGGCGGCGGAGCATGACCTGCGCCGCCATCGCCTGTTGGAGGCAGACCGACCGGAACGGCATGAACGGCGCCGCGGCGCGGATCGCCCAGCGTACGTCGCGCGCGATCCGTGCCTCGACTTCGGTCGTGGCAGCGGCACGGGCGGTGGCGCGCGGATCATCGATTTGGGTGAACTCGCCGAGCGATCGCGCCACCTGCGCGAACGGCCGAGTCGCGAGCCTGAGCCGCGCCCCCAGCATCGCTGCACAGGCTTCGGCAACCAGCGCCTGGCGCCGCACGCCGACGGTGGCGAGGGTCTTCACCTTGCGGGGCATCGCGCGTGACATTGCCAGCGCGGTGCCACGAAAGGCCCGGCAAGTCGATTGCGTGTTCCCGACGGCCCCGCTATAGCGGCGTAACACACACCGGGTGGAGAGATTTTCGATGAATACCCAGGCATTGACTCGTCTGGCGCTGGGCGTCGCCGCGCTGGCGATCGCGATCCCGACGGTCGCGCAAGTCGCCAAGCCGCGCTACGGCACGTTCGGCATCGACCTGACGTCCGAGGATAAACAGGTGAAGCCAGGCGACGACTTCTGGACCTATGCCAACGGCGCCTGGGCCGCGCGCACTGAAATCCCGGCGGACAAGGGCGGCGTCGGCTACGGCAACATCCTGACCGACGAGGCCGAGGCCAACGTCCACGCGATCCTCAACGACATGGCTGCCAACCCAGCCGCTTATGGCGCGACCGGCAAGCAGGTCGGCGATTTCTACGCGAGCTGGATGGATCAGGCGGGGATCGACGCGAAGGGCACCGCGCCGCTCAAGCCGTATCTCGACCGCATCTTCGGCGTGAACGACCTGACCGGTTTGCAGACCTTGTTCGCGAGCGTCGGCTACGCCTCGCCGATCGAGGTCGGGGTGATCCCCAGCCTGTCTGACCCGACCCACTACACCGCGGTCGTCGGCCAGGGCGGCCTCGGCATGCAGCGCGATTATTACCTGCTGCCGGGCGAGAAGTACGATGCCTTCCGCGCGGCCTACAAGGCGTATATCGGGCACATGCTGCAGCTCGCCGGTGTCCCAGATGCCGGGGCGAAGGCGGAGGCGATCTTCGCGCTCGAAACCGCGATGGCCAAGGACCAATGGTCGCCGGCCGAAAGCCGCGACATTGCCAAGCTCAACGATCCCGAGACGATCGCGGGGCTCAAGGCCAAAGCGCCCGACGTCGACTGGGCGCTGATGCTCAAGACCGCCGGACTCGATTCGTCCCCGATGGTGCTGATGGCGAACAACACCGCGTTGACCGCGATGGGCAAGATCATGGTCGCGACGCCGTTGCAGACCTGGAAGGACTATCTCGCCTTCCACTTCATCAGCGATCACGCGACCTTCCTGCCCAAGGCTTTCGACGACGCGCAGTTCGATTTCTATTCGAAGACGCTGGGCGGCGTGCCGGTGCAGCGCGATCGTTGGAAGCGCGGCGTGCAGCTGATGAACGGCGCGCTCGGCGAAGCGGTGGGCGAAATCTACGTCAAGAAGTACTTCCCGGCGACTAGCAAGGCCAAGATGGGCGAGCTGATCGACGATCTTCGCGCTGCCTATGCCGAGAAGATCAGCAACGCGCCGTGGATGGACGCCACGACCAAGCAGAAAGCGCTCGCCAAGCTCGCGGCGTTCGAGCCGCGCGTCGGCTATCCGGTCAAGTTCATCGACTATTCGTCGCTCCAGGTCGACCGTGGCGATCTGCTCGGCAACGCGATGCGCTCGGGCGAATTCGAGCACCAGCTCGAACTGTCGCGCTTCGCCAAGCCGGTCGACCGGACCTTGTGGGGTATGACCCCGCAGACGGTGAACGCCTATTACAACCCGCTGGCGAACCAGATAACCTTCCCGGCGGCGATCCTGCAGCCGCCTTACTTCGACCCGAACGCCGACGCGGCGGTCAATTACGGGGCGATCGGCGCGATCATCGGCCACGAAATGGGCCACGGCTTCGACGATCAGGGCAGCCAGTTCGGCCCCACCGGCAAGTTCGAGAATTGGTGGACCCCGGAGGCGAAGAAGGCCTACGCCGAACACACCGCCGCGCTCGCCGCGCAATACGACCAGTATGAGGCGATCCCCGGGACCAAGATCAACGGCAAGCTGACGCTCGGCGAGAATATCGGCGACCTTAGCGGGATCGAGGCGGCCTATGCTGCGTACCAGCGTTATCAGGCGAAGCACGGCAAGGCGCCGGTGATCGGCGGGCTGACCGGCGACCAGCGCTTCTTCCTCGCCTTTGCCCAGGCGTGGCAGACCAAGGTGCGCGATGATCGCCTGCGTCAGCAGCTGCTCGGCGATCCGCACTCGCCGGCCAAGTACCGGGTCAACGGCGTCGTCCGTAACTTCGACCCCTGGTACAAGGCGTTCAACATCAAGCCGGGCGACAAGCTGTATTTGCCGCCCAACGAGCGCGTGCATATTTGGTAGGCGCGGACGGCCCGGATTTGCCTCGGCAAATCCAGGACTCGTCGCGGCGGCCGGCAAGCCGGCTCGTCCGGCTTGTCCGATGGCGTGACTTGGAGGGGCGCTCGCGGCGACGCGGCGCCCTTTCTGTTGACGCTCTCCCTTCGCCCTGACACGCCGACCAGCATGAAGGCGCTCGTCATCTCCGCGTTCGTTTCGGACTTTGCCGGTTGCACGCTGGCGGAGGTGCCCGATCCGGTTCGCGCACCGGGGCAAGTCCTGATCCGAGTGCGCGCGGCATCGCTCAACTTCCCCGATCTGCTGATGACCGAGGGCAAGTATCAGCTCAAACCCGACCTCCCGTTCGTGCCCGGCATGGAAGTCGCGGGTGAGGTTGTCGCGGCCGATGTCGACAGCGGCTTCGTAGCAGGCGATGCGGTGGTCGCAGGAACTCGGCTCGGTGGATTTGCCGAACGCGTCGCGGTCGACGCGCGGAGCGTTCGCGCGATGCCGGGTAACCTCGACTGGGCCACGGCGGCGAGCGTCGGCGCGGCATACAACACCGCCTATGTCTCTCTAGTCCGGCTCGCGAACGCTCGACCCGGCGAGTGGGCGCTCGTCCATGGTGCAACCGGGGGAGTCGGGCTCGCCGCCGTCGATCTCGCCAAGGCACTCGGCTGCCGCGTGATCGCCACCTCGCGTTCGGCGGACAAGCTCGCGGTCGTGGCGAAGGAATACGCGATCGATGCCGTCTTGCCAGCGCCGGGTTTCCGTGACGCGGTCAAGCAACTCGCCGGCGGTGGCGCGGACGTGATCTTCGATCCGGTCGGCGGCGATGTGTTCGACGAGAGCACGCGCTGCATCGCGTTCGGCGGGCGACTGCTGGTGGTCGGCTTCACTTCTGGACGCATCGCGACCGTTCCCACCAACATCCCGCTGATCAAGGGTTTCTCGGTGATCGGCGTCCGCGCGGGCGAATATGGGCGGCGCTTTCCAGACTTAGGCCGCGAGAACGCCGATGCGATCTGGTCGATGGTCGCCGGCGGCCGCCTGCGTCCGCGCGTCGATCGCCGCTATGCGCTGACCGATTGGCGCGACGCGTTCGAGGCGATGCGCGACAGCCGGATGATCGGCAAGATCGCGATCGAGCTCTAGATCCCGGCGAATGCGCGCAACGCCGCGCGATCGGTGACGAGCAGCGAGCGATAGAGCGGCACGACCCATTCGCGCCGCGCGAGCGCGAGGATATGGCCGCTCGCCGACTTGCGACTGAGGCCGCACATTTCGGCCAGGTCGGTTTGAGTCGCCGGCACCACGCCTTCCTCGTCGGCCAATTGCGCGAGCCGCGCGGCGATCCGCTGGCGCGGGTTGAGGCCGAGGTTGAGCGCGGCGGCGTGCACTGCCGCGTCGAGCTGGTCGTAGAGCAATGCGATCACCGCCGCCCACACCCCCGGCGCGCGGTCGGCGATCGCTGGGAGGGCGGCATCGGGCACCAGCAGCACGTGCGCCGGTCGCTGTGCGCTCGCGGTGACGATCCGCCGTCCGCCGCCGAAGCGCCGCGACTGGCCGATCGCCTGCCCCGGCCCGACCAGTCCGATCAGCACGCCCCGCTCCAGCCCCGCGCTGGCTTCGAGCCGCAACACGCCGTCGACGACCAGGCACAGCCCGGGCTCGGCGTCGCCCTCGCTGTAGATCCATTGCCCTTCGTCGAGCGCGCGGGTGCGGCCCGCCGCGACCAGCGCTTCGGCTAGCGCGGGATCGAGAGCGGCAAACCAGCGGCCGCGTTTTAGCGCCTCGATTACGTCCATCGCCAATTGCTACGATCGTAGCATTCGTATCGCAAGCGGTTTGGTATTAGCGGCGCGAGGGAGAGAGACGATGACCATCCATATTCAGCCGATCGCCGACCATTGCGGTGCCGAAGCGTCCGGCATCGACCTGCGCCAAATCGACGACGCCGGGATGAGCGCGCTCAAGGCCGCGGTTGCCGATCGCGGCGTGCTGTTCGTTCGCGATCAGGAGCTCAGCCCCGACGATCATATCGCGTTTGCGCGGCGTTGGGGCGACATCGACGTCAACAATTATTTCCCTGCAAACGGCGGCTATCCCGAAATCGCCGAGGTGCGCAAAGCCGAGACTCAGACGACCAATATCGGCGGCGGCTGGCATACCGATCACAGCTACGACCAAGTCCCCGCAATGGGATCGATCCTCCTCGCGCGCGAAACCCCGCCGAGCGGCGGCGACACGCTGTTCGCGAGCCTTGGCGCGGCGTACGACTCGCTATCGGATGGCCTCAAGGCGACGCTCGAGGGTCTGCGCGCGGTGCATTCGGCCGACCACATCTACGGCCAGGACGGCATCTATTCGAAGACCGACCAGGGCGCCGACCTCAAGGGGCACGACATCCATGCTGCCGCGGTGCACCCCGCGGTGATCCGTCACCCGGTGACGGGGCGCAAGATCCTCTACGTCAATCCCGCTTTTACGCTCCATTTCGAAGGCTGGACTCGCGAGGAGAGCCTGCCGTTGCTGTCGTACCTCTACTCGGTCGCGATGCGGCCGGAGTTCCACTGCCGCTTGCAATGGGCGCCGGGGAGTCTTGCGGTATGGGACAATCGCTCGACCTGGCATTGCGCGATGAACGATTATCAGGGGCAACGGCGACTGATGCACCGGATCACGATTTCGGGGGTGGCGCTCAATTAACTCGTCATTCCGGCGAAGGCAGGGATCGCTCAATTAACCGGCGGCCCCGGCCTGCGCCGGGGCGACGGTCATTTCATCAGCACCAATTCCTCCGCCATCGTCGGGTGCAGCGCGACGGTCTGGTCGAACGCATCCTTGGTCAGCCCGGCCTTCACCGCCACGGCCGCGGCCTGCAATATCTCCGCTGCCTCCGGCCCGATCATGTGGATGCCCAGGATCTTGTTGGTCTCGCCGTCGCAGATCATCTTATAGAGCGCGCGTTCGTTGCGGCCGGCCAGCACGTTCTTCATCGGGCGGAAGTCGCTGACATAGACCTTGACCGATCCGTGTTTCTGCTTGGCCTGGCTCTCCGTCATCCCCACCCCCGCCATCTGCGGGTGGCTGAACACCGCGGCGGGGACGCAATGATAATCGACGCGGGTCGGCTTATTGCCGAACACTGTGTCGGCGAACGCTTGCCCCTCGCGGATCGCCACCGGGGTCAGCTGAATGCGGTCGGTGACGTCGCCGACCGCGTAGATGCTCGGGACGTTCGATCGGCTGTCCTCGTCGACCTTGACCGCGCCTTTCTCGTTGGTTTCGACGCCCGCCGCGTCGAGCCCCAGATTCTCGGTGTTGGGGACGCGCCCGGTCGCAAACATCACGCAATCGACCTCGATCGGCGCGTGATTCGACATCGACACCTTGAGCGCGCCGTCCGCCTGCTGTTCGATTCCTTCGAACTTGGCGTTGAAGCGGAATTGAAGGCCCTTGGTCATCGATATCTGGAGCAGACGGTCACGGATCTGCTCGTCATAGCCACGCAGGATCTGGTCGCTGCGGTTGATCAGCGTCACTTCGGCGCCGAGTTCGTGGAAGATGCCGGCGAATTCGTTGGCGATGTACCCGGCGCCCGCGATCAGAATTCGCCTGGGCACGCTGTCGAGGTGGAACGCCTCGTTCGAGGTGATGCCGTATTCGTGTCCGGGGCAAGTCGGGATGTGCGGCCGCGCGCCGCTCGCGATCAGGATGTATTTGGCGGTGACTTCGCGCCCCGAGGCCAAGCGGACATTGTTCGGCCCGGTCAGTTCGGCGCGCTCATGGATGATCTCGGCGCCATGGGTTTCGAGCGTGGCGGTATAGGCCTTGTTGATCCGGTCGACTTCCTCGAAGACGTTGCCGGTGAGCACTTTCCAGTCGAAGCTGCAATCGGGAACGTCCCAGCCGAAACGGCGCGCGTCGGCGAGATCCTCCGCAAAGTGCGCACCATAGACGAGCAGTTTCTTGGGTACGCAGCCGCGGATCACACAAGTGCCGCCGACTCGATATTCCTCGGCCACCGCCACCCTGGCGCCGTGCGCCGCGGAGACTCGTGCGGCGCGCGTGCCCCCCGATCCCGCGCCGATAACGAACAGGTCGTAGTCGTATTTGGCGTCGGTCATTCTCTACCTCTCGTCATGCTGTGTTTTCAGCATCCACGTGCCACCGGCACAGGCTTTCCTTGTTGCACGTTGGACCCTGAAACAAGTTCAGGGTGACGGCGCGTTGGGGATCAACCGAACGCGCGCTTCAACAGATCGGTCGTCGAAACGTCGAAATCCTCGCCGCCCTTCTGCGCTGCCTTGGCCATTTCCTTGCCGAGCTCGACCCCGAACTGATCGAACGAATTGATGTTGAGCAGCACGCCGTTCACGAACACGCGATGCTCGTGATACGCGATCAGCGCGCCGAGCGTGCGCGCGTCGAGGTCGTCGAGCAGCAACGTCGTCGATGGGCGGTCACCGGGATAAGCGCGGGCGAGGTCGTCGGGGGTGACCTTGCCCTTCATCAGCGCGGCGCCTTGCGCGAACATGTTGGTGAGCAGCGCCTTGTGGTGATCCTCCGCCAGCGTGTCGCCGGGCTCGACCACGCCGATGAACTCGAGCGGAACGAGGTGCGTACCTTGGTGGAGCAGCTGGAACACTGCGTGTTGCGCGTCGGTGCCGACCCCGCCCCAGGTGATCGCCGCGGTAGGGCGCCCGACCGGCTGACCGTCGAGCGTCACGCCCTTGCCGTTCGATTCCATCTCGAGCTGCTGGAGGTAGGACGGGAGCAGCCGCAGCCGCTCGTCGTAGCAGAACACGCCGCGAGTCTCGCAGCCGAACGTTTGCGTGTAGAGCAGGTCGGAAAATGCGGCGAGCACGGGGACGTTCTCGTGCAGCGCCGCAAGCCGGAAGTGGCGGTCCATCTCCGCCGCGCCCTCAAGCAGTTCCGAGAACGCGTCCCAGCCGAGCGAGATCGCCGCCGGAAAACCGATCGACGACCATAACGAATAGCGTCCGCCCACGGTGTCCGCGAACGGCAGCACGCGCGTTTCGTCGACGCCCCATTCGATCGCCTTGTCGGGCTCGGCGGTCAGCGCGACGACTCGGCCATAGGGGTCGTCGACCCCGCCCTCGCGCATCCATTGCAGCACGCTCTCAGCGTTGAGCATCGTCTCGGTGGTGGTGAAGGTCTTCGACGCGACCGCGAGCAACGTCGTGGCGGGATCGAAGCGTTTAAATACATCCTCGAGTGCGACGCCATCGACGTTGGAGACGATCGCGACGTCGTAGCGAGTCTCGTCGCGGCCGAGCGCGTCGCACAGCAGATCGGGGCCAAGCGCCGACCCGCCAATCCCGACATGGAGGATGTTGCGGATCGGCCCCAGCGCCCCCGCTTCGATCGCATCGATCAGCGCGCGCATCCGGGCATGGAGCGCCTGCGCCTTGGCGACATCGTCTTCGGCCCCCTCGCCGCGCTCCGCGGTGTGCGTGACCGCGCGATCCTCGGTGGTGTTGATGACCTGGCCCGAAAACAGCGCCTCGCGCTTGCCGGCGAGGTCGCATGCCTTGGCCAGCCGCTCGAACGCCCTCATGCTGTCGTCGGTGAGGTGGGTCTTCGACCAGTCGAAATGGATGCCCGCAACATCGGCGCTGTACTTGGCGAGACGGTCGGGATCGGCGGCGAACAATTCGGTCAGCGGGGTGCGCTTCAGCGCCTCGATCTCGCTCCAGTCGGCCATCCATTCACTCCTTCTCGACTCGTCGGGCTTCCAATGGGCGTTCGCCTGCTTGGGTTCAAGGAACGCGCGGGGAAGAGGGAGGTGCCTTGACCTTGCCACACACCATGCGCAAACCGCCCGCCATGACCGACACGCCAGAGGCGCCAGCCGCCGCCCCGGAACCGACGCCAAGCGAGCCGGCGGCAGAGACCGTTGCCGCCAAGCCCGCCAAGAAGGAGGATTGGAAGGACACGCTCGGCTTTCTGGTGAAGCTCGCGATCGTCGTGTTCATCTTCCGCAGCTTCCTGTTTTCGCCCTTTTCGATCCCGTCGCAATCGATGCTGCCGCGGCTTTACATCGGCGACTATCTGTTCATCTCGAAATGGAATTACGGCTATTCGCGGCACTCGCTGCCGTGGAGCTTGCCGCTGATCCCGGGACGGATCTTCCCCGGCACGCCCACTCGCGGCGATGTCGTCGTGTTCAAGAGCCCCGCCGGCAATGGCGAGGACGTGATCAAGCGCGTGATCGGCATACCCGGCGACACGATACAGATGCGAAACGGCCAGATCATCCTCAACGGCGTTCCGGTGCCCAGGGCGCGAGTCGCCGATTTCGTCATCCCGCTGACTCCGAATTATCGCGACCCCAAGCCCGGCGACGATGGCTGCCCGCCGCAATCTCGCGATGCCGCGCAGACCGTGTGCCGCTACCAACAGTTCCGCGAGACGCTGCCCGCGGTCAACGACAAACCGGCAGTCAGCTACAACGTGCTCAACCGCGGCAACTATCCTGGTGCGGATTATACCGGCCTCTACGCCGTGCCGGCCGGTCGCGTCTTCGTGATGGGCGACAATCGCGACGACAGCGGCGACAGCCGGTTCCCGGTTCCCGACGGCATGGGCTACGTGCCTTTGGAGAATGTCGAGGGCAAGGCGCTCTTCACCTTCTGGTCGACCGACGGCAGCGCCCAGTGGCTGCTGCCCTGGACGTGGTTCACTGCGGCACGATGGAGCCGAATGGGGCAAGGGTTTTGAGCGATAGCGATCTTGCCGCCTGGATCGGCAAGACGTTCGATCACCGGCCGAACGATCTCGCCCTGTTCGAGCGCGCGCTGACGCATGGCAGCCAGGCCGCTGACAATTATGAGCGGCTGGAGTTTCTCGGCGACCGCGTGCTGGGGCTTGCGGTGGCGGAATGGCTGTACGCGACCTTCGCCGTCGAGCCCGAAGGCGCGCTGTCGAAGCGATTGAACGCGCTGGTCACCGGCGCGGTGTGCGCGGAGGTGGCGCGCGGGATCGGCGTCCAGGCGTATCTACGGCTCGGCAAGCAAGCGCGCGACGACGGCGCGAGCGAGAGCGACAACGTGCTGGGGGACGTGATGGAGGCGCTGATCGGGGCGCTCTATCTCGACGGCGGCTACGCCCCGGCGCGCGACTTCGTGCGCTCGGCCTGGCGTGCGCGAGTCCATGCCGGCACCAGCGCGCCGCAGCACCCCAAGTCGGCGCTCCAGGAATGGGCGGCGGCGCACAACCGCAAGACGCCGACCTACGAAGTGATCGACCGCGCCGGCCCGCAACACGCGCCGCGCTTCACCGTCCGGGTCAGCCTCGGCAGCTTCGCCGAAGCCGAGGCGAGCGGCACGAGCAAGCAGGAAGCCGAGACTGCGGCGGCGGCGGCATTGCTGGCGCGCGTGCAGCCTTAATTATCCGCCGTTCGTGCTGAGCTTGTCGAAGCACCGCTCTTATTCGTAAGTGAGCTTATGAGCTTCTGGTGTTACATGCTCCATTGTCGCGGCGGGGCCTTCTACGTCGGGCATACCGATGATCTCGACGCGCGAATTAGTCAGCACCAGAGCGGACTGATACCGGGGTTCACCCGGACCTATGCGCCCGTGACGCTGGTTTGGAGCCAGGAGTTCGCTTCGCGGACCGAGGCGCTCGAAGCCGAACGCCGGATCAAGGGATGGAGCCGCGCGAAGAAATTGGCGTTGATTCGCGACGATTGGGTCCTGATTTCCGCTCTGGCCAAGAACAAGAACGGCCCTTCGACGAGCTCAGGGCGAACGGGTGTGGGGGCGGTCTCATGACTCGGCACTGCGGTCTCGTCGCGGTGCTCGGCGCGCCCAATGCGGGCAAGTCGACGCTGGTCAATGCGCTGGTCGGGCAGAAGGTCGCGATCGTCAGCCCCAAGGCGCAGACCACGCGCACGCGGTTGCTCGGCGTGGCGATCGCCGGCGAGACGCAGCTGCTGCTGGTCGATACGCCGGGCATCTTCGAAGCGCAGCGGCGGCTCGACCGCGCGATGGTCGCGGCGGCGTGGGGCGGAACCGAAGGCGCCGACGTCACCGCGCTGGTGGTCGATGCCAAGGGCGGGCTCGGCCCCAAGGTGATGCCGATCGCGGAGAGCATCGCCGGGCGCCCCGAGCGCAAGTTCCTGGTGCTCAACAAGGTCGATCTCGCCGACAAGGCCAAGCTGCTGGTGCATGCCGAGCGACTCAATGCGGCAGTGGCGTTCGACGAGACCTTCTTCGTGTCGGCGGCGACGGGCGACGGCTTGCCCGAGCTCAAGCAAGCGCTGGCGCAGGCAATGCCCGAGGGACCGTGGCATTTCCCCGAGGACCAGGTCAGCGACGCCACCGAACGCGCGCTCGCGGCCGAGGTGACTCGCGAGCAGCTCTACCTCCAGCTCCACGCCGAATTGCCCTATGCCAGCGTGGTCGAGACCGAAAAGTTCGACGAACGCGAGGACGGATCGGTCGAAATCCACCAGCAGATCCTCGTCGCTCGCCCGACGCAACGCGCGATCGTGCTGGGCAAGGGCGGCGCGCGAATCAAGGAAATCGGCGCGCGCGCACGGGCCGAACTCAAGACCGTGCTCGACCGCCCGGTCCACCTCTACCTCCACGTCAAGGTCAAGCCCGATTGGGACGAGGACCGCGACGTCTATCGCGGGATCGGGTTGGATTGGGTGGACTGAGCGCTGCAACGAAATAGCGGAGCTATTTCAAGCCCGGCAGCGCTCACGTCCGGTGCCGCGTCAGCGGCGGCCGACGGCGCGAATTCACTTCGCGCCGATGCCCGGCAGGCTCTCGACCCAAGCCGGCACCAAGTCGCCCGCTGCCCCTCGCAGGCTCTCTCCAAACCAGCCGCTGCCTTCCGAGCGATCGAGGTTGAGCTCGAGCGTGTCCGCCCCATGATACCGCGCGGTCTGGACGAACCCAGCGGCGGGATAGACCGCGCCCGACGTGCCGATCGACACGAACAGGTCGGCCTCCGCCAACGCGCGCTCGATGCGATCCATGTGATACGGCATCTCCCCGAAGAACACGATGTCGGGGCGCATCCTCGGCGACCCGCACGCGGCGCAGACGGTGCCCGGCGGCAGGTCGCCATGCCACTCGCGCCTGTCACCGCAATCCGCGCAAAGCGCCGACTTCAGCTCGCCGTGCATGTGGAGCATCCGCGTCGCGCCGGCGCGCTCGTGAAGGTCGTCGACATTCTGCGTGACGATCAGCAATTCGCCCGGCCATTCGGCGTCGAGCCGTGCAAGCGCGCGGTGCGCAGCGTTGGGTTCGACGCTCGCCAGTGCGGCGCGGCGCAGATCGTAGAACCGATGCACAAGCGCAGGGTCGCGCGCGAGCGCCTGCGGGGTACAGACGTCCTCGACGCGGTGCCCCTCCCACAGTCCGCCCGGCCCACGAAACGTCGCGACCCCACTTTCGGCGGAAATCCCGGCACCGGTGAGGACGACGATATTGCGAATCGCGCTCATTTCGAGCCGCCGAAAGTCACGAAAGTCATGGCACGTCAGCGTCGAAATGCGGTGAACCGATGGGGCGTGGCAATCGCCATGAGAGTCACCGTGTCAGAGGAAATCCAACATTGCCAGCGCCTCTTTACATCGCGCCGATTTGCGGGCCTGACGGCGGCATGACCGATTTCGCGGCGACCCGGCGGCTGTTCCACCTGCCCGAGGGGATGATCTATCTCGACGGCAACTCGCTCGGGCCGTTGCCGGTCGCGGCCGAGGCGCGGGTGCGCGACGTCTTGGCTCGCGAATGGGGCGGCGAACTGATCAAGGCGTGGAATAGCGCCGACTGGATCAACCTGCCGGCCCAGGTCGGCGATCGGATTGGGCGGTTGATCGGGGCGCCGGTGGGGAGCGTCGCGACCGGGGACACGCTGTCGGTCAAGGTGTTCCAGGCGCTCGCCGCGGCGCTGGCGTTGCGGCCGGAGCGCAAGGTGGTGCTGTCCGACACCGGCAACTTCCCGTCGGACCTGTATATCGCCGACGGGCTGCTCAAGGCGCTTGGCGGCGGGCTCGAGCTGCGGCTGGTCGCGCCCGAGGACGTGGCGGACGCGATCGACGACAGCGTCGCGGTGACATTGATCACTGAAGTCGATTACCGCACCGGACGGCGCCACGACATGGCGGGGCTGACGGCCAAGGCGCATGCCGCGGGAGCGATCGCAGTATGGGATCTCGCGCATTCGGCGGGGGCGATCCCGGTCGATGTGACCTCGGCGGACGCCGATTTCGCGGTCGGGTGCACGTACAAATATCTCAACGGCGGGCCTGGCGCGCCAGCGTTCATCTATGTCGCGCCGCGCTTTGCCGAGTGCGCGCGGCCGATCCTGTCGGGATGGATGGGGCACGAAGCGCCGTTCGCGTTCGATTTGGATTACCGCCCACACAGGAGCGTCGAGCGGATGCGAGTCGGGACGCCGCCGGTGCTCGCGCTCGCGGTGCTCGACGCCGCCCTCGACGCGTGGGAGGGCGTGAGCATGGCGGACGTTCGTGCCGCGTCGATCCGCCTGTCGGAACGCTTCATCGCCGAGGTCGAAGCGCGCTGCCCCGACCTCACCCTCGCTTCCCCGCGCGACCCCGCGATGCGCGGCAGCCAGGTCTCGTTCCGCCACCCCCAGGGCTATGCGATCATGCAGGCGTTGATCGCCAATACTGTGATCGGCGATTTTCGCGCGCCCGATTTGGTTCGCTTCGGCTTCACGCCGCTCTATCTGTCGGAGGATGCGGTGGTCGATGCTGCCAAGGTGCTCGAACGCGTGATGCGCGAGCGGTTGTGGGACGATCCGGCATACGCGACACGGAGCGCGGTGACATGACAGATGAGCCCGAAACCGATTTCGTCAACAAGATGGCCTATGGCGATTACCTCCGCCTCGACCTGATCCTCGACGCGCAGTCGCCGCGATCGACCGCGCACGACGAATTGCTGTTCATCATCCAGCACCAGACCAGCGAATTGTGGATGAAGCTCGCGGTCCACGAGCTCGAATCGGCGCGCGACGCGATCGCCGCCGACGAGTTGCCGCACGCGTTCAAGATGCTCGCACGCGTGTCGCGTATATTGGAACAGCTCAACAACGCCTGGGACGTGCTGCGCACGCTGACGCCGAGCGAATATACCGAGTTTCGCGACAAGCTCGGCCAATCGTCGGGGTTCCAGTCGCACCAATATCGCGCGATCGAGTTCCTGTGCGGCAACCGCAACGCCGCGATGCTCAAGCCGCATGCGCACCGCCCGGCAATCGTCGGCGAGTTGCAAGCGATCCTCGCGCGCCCGAGCCTGTACGACGAAGCGGTCCGGCTGCTCGCGCGCTCCGGGTTCGATGTCGGCGAGGAGCGCGGCGATCTCGCCGAACAGCGCACCGAGAGCGACAAGGTCCAGGCGGCGTGGCGCGCGGTGTACCAGGCGCCCGGCCAGCATTGGCCGCTCTACGAACTCGCCGAGAAGCTGGTCGATCTCGAGGATTATTTCCGGCGCTGGCGGTTCAACCACGTCACCACGGTCGAGCGCGTAATCGGCCTCAAGCGCGGGACCGGCGGCACGCAGGGCGTCGCGTACCTGCGCCGCATGACCGAGGTCGAGTTGTTCCCCGAGCTATGGCACGTGCGGACCGAACTCTAGCCCCGCCATTGCGAGCGCAGCGAGGCAATCCACGGCTGTTCCCCGACATGGATTGCTTCGCTGCGCTCGCAAAATCGATCGATGGGGTTGACGGCACCATACCCGATCTTCCAATTCCGTCGAGCCCAGCATCCGTCAAGCGATGCGGCACGGGAGAGCCGGATGACCGCGTGGGTCTATGCCAATATCTGGGAATCGGTCGCCGCTTCGATCCCCGACGAACCGGCGATCGTCCAGGGCGACCGAGTCGTCAGCTTCGCCGGGTTCGATGCGCAGGCCGATGCGCTCGCGGCGCACTTGCTGGCGGCGGGGCTGACTCGGCAAGCCAAGGTCGCGGTCTACGCCACCAACCGCCCGGAATTCCTGATCGCCTATTTCGCCGCGTTCAAGGCCGGGCTCGCGCCGTTCAACGTCAATTATCGCTACGGCCCCGAAGAAGTCTGCTACCTGCTCGACAATGGCGATGCCGAAGCGGTGGTGTTCGAGGCCGCGTTCGCGAGCATCCTCGAACCGATCCGCGCCGCGATGCCGCAGGTCAAAAGCTGGATCGCGATCGGCGACGGTGCGCCCGATTGGGCGGAGGATTTCGCCTCGCTCGCCGCGCAAGTGCCCGTCGAGCGCCCAGTCGTGGCACCATGGAGCCGGCACGAGGACGATTTGCTGCTGATCTTCACCGGCGGCACCACCGGCATGCCCAAGGCGGTGATGTGGCGGCAGGGCGATTTGATGGCGAAGGGCGGTTATGGGTCGAACCCGCTGCTCGGGATCGGGCCGCTGGAGAAGCCCGAAGATGCCGGACCGCGCGCACTCGCTACACCGATCAAGCTGCGCTCGCTGATCGCGCCGCCGCTGATGCACGCGACCGGGCTGATCGCGGCGTTCGGAGCGATCGGATTCGGCGGCACCGTGATCCTGTTGCCGCACGGCAAGTTCGATCCGGAGCAAGTGTGGGATTCGGTCGAGCAATGGCGCGCGACTCGGATGACGATCGTCGGTCAGCCGTTCGCGCAGCCCTTGCTCGAAGCGCTCGATGCCAATCCCGGGCGGTGGGATCTGAAGTCGCTGTTCGTGATCGGATCGTCGGGCGCGATGTGGAACCGCGAGAACAAGCTCGGACTGATCCGACACATGCCCCAGATCCAGCTGATGGACAGCTATTCGTCGTCCGAAGCCTTCGGGATGGGTATTTCGAACACCAACGCGCAAGGCGAAAGCGCGACCGCCTCCTTCGCCCTCGGCCCCGATTGCGCAATCTTCACCGAGGATGGGCGCCGCGTCGAGCCGGGATCGGGCGAGAGCGGCCGGCTCGCGGTCGGCGGGTACATCCCGCTCGGCTATTATAAAGACGAAGCCAAGACCGCTTCGACCTTCCCGACCTATGAGGGCAAGCGCTGGTCGATGCCCGGCGACTGGGCGAGCGTCGACGCCGACGGCACCGTGCGCATCCTCGGCCGCGGATCGCAATGCATCAACACCGGCGGCGAGAAGGTGTTTCCCGAGGAAGTCGAGGAAGCGCTCAAGCGCCACCCGGCGGTGCGCGACGCCGCGGTGACGGGAGTGCCCGACACTCGGTTCGGCGAGCGGATCGTCGCTCTGGTCGAGCGGCATCCGGGGGCGGCAGTGGACGAGGCGCAATTGCGCGAGCACGTCAAGAGCCAGCTCGCGACCTACAAGGCACCGCGGCACGTGCTGGTGGTCGACTCGGTCGCGCGCGCGCCGAACGGCAAGCTCGACTACAAGGCGATCAAGGAGCGCGCACTGACGGCGTTCGGGGAGCAAGCGGCGTGACGATCCGGAACAAGGCCTACATCGCCGGAGCGTTCGAGCATCCGACGCGGCTCGCGCCCGACAAGTCGACGCCGCAGCTTCACGCCGAATGCGCGGCGGGGGCGCTCGCCGATGCGGGGCTGAGCCTGGCCGACGTCGACGGCTATTTCTGCGCGGGCGACGCGCCGGGGTTCGGCGGGATGTCGATGGCCGATTACCTCGGGCTACGCTCGCTGCGCCACATCGACAGCACCGAGACTGGGGGGTCGTCGTACATCCTTCACGTCAGCCACGCCGCGCAGGCGATCGCCGCGGGCAAATGCTCGGTCGCGCTGATCACGCTCGCCGGCCGCCCGCGCTCGGAGCCGTTCACGCGCGGCCGCCCCGGCGCGCCCGAGGAAGCGTTCGAAGGATGGGTCGGGCAGTCGACGCACAACAGCTACGGGATGTGCGCCGCGCGGCACATGCACGAATTCGGAACGACCTCTGACCAGCTTGCCTGGATCAAGGTCGCGGCGAGCACGCATGCGCAGCACAACCCGCACGCGATGCTGCGCGACGTGGTGACGGTCGACGATGTGCTCGCCTCGCCGATGATCTCGGACCCGCTCCATCGGCTCGATTGCTGCGTGGTATCGGACGGCGGCGGTGCGTTGCTGGTCGTCGCACCCGAAGTGGCGAAGGCGTTGAAGCGCCCGCTCGTCGCGGTGCGCGGCGCGGGCGAGCATATCAAGGGTCCGATGGGCGGCATGAACCTCGACCTCACCACGTCCGCGGCTGCGGTCTCGGGGCCGGCGGCGTTCGCCGAGGCGGGGTGCGGCCCGGGCGATATCAAATACGCCTCGATCTACGACAGCTTCACGATCACTGTGCTGATCCAGCTCGAGGATCTGGGGTTCTGCGCGAAGGGCGAGGGCGGGCGGTTCGTCGCCGACGGCAACCTCATTTCGGGCGTCGGCCAGCTGCCGTTCAACACCGACGGCGGCGGGCTTTGCAACAATCACCCGATGAACCGCGGCGGGATCACCAAGGTGATCGAGGCGGTGCGGCAATTGCGCGGCGAGGCGCATCCGGCGGTGCAGGTGCCGAATTGCGATCTCGCGGTCGCGACCGGGATCGGCGGCGCGCTCGGCGCTCGGCATGGTGCCGCGACCCTCGTGCTGGAGCGGCAGTGATGAGCAATGGGATGACCGAGCAACGCAAGATCCCGGCGCCGCAGCCGAACCCGGAGAACCAGCGCTTCTTCGACGCCGCGGTCGAGGGCAAGCTGCTGATCGGGCAGTGCGCTGCGTGTGGCCAATCACATTATTATCCGCGCGCGCTGTGCCCGTTCTGCCTTGCCGAGAGCCGCTGGGTCGAGAGCGCGGGAAACGGCGCGATCTATTCGCTGTCGACCATGCGCCGTGGCGCGGGCGCCCCCTTCACGCTCGCCTGGGTGACGCTCGACGAGGGGCCGGCGGTGCTCACCAATATCGCGACCGACGATCACGACGGTTTGCTCATCGGGCAGCGTGTGATGGTCAGGTTCACCCCGACCGAGGGCGGTCCGCCGGTCGCGATGTTCGCGCCGGCCGAGGTTTGAACGGCTTGCCCCCACCCTCCCGTCACCCTGAACCCGTTTCAGGGTCCAATCTTCCACGGGCGGTGGTTGCGATTGTAGAGCGATGGATGCTGAAACAAGTCCAGCATGACGGATGGTTGTGATGGAAGGCGAGGTCGCGCCATGATCGCGATCCCCGGCGACACGCGCACCCTCGCCGAACGCGAAGCGGAGTATGATGCGTTCGTCGGCGCCAACCTTCGCCGCAACTACACCGCGCATTTCATCCACGGCATGCTGGGAATGACCGGGTTCCGGCTGATCTACGCGCCGACCTTCATCCCGACCTACATCCACCGTCTGACCGGATCGGACGCGTTGGTCGGGCTCGGCACTGCGTTGCTCCAGTTCGGCGCGATCCTGTCGCCGATCTTCAGCGCGTCGCGGTTCGAGACCAAGGCGCGAATCCTGCCTTACGCGATCCGCACCGGCACGATGATGCGAGTGATGATCCTGGGGATGGCGCTCGCCGGCTGGTTCCTGTCGGGCGACGTGCTACTCGTCGTGACGCTCGGCCTGTTCTTTCTGCTCGGCGCGTTCAACGGGACTCAGCGCGTCGCCTTCCAGATGCTGATGTCGAAGGTCATCCCGATCAACCGCCGCGGCCGGTTGCAGGCGTATCGCAACGTCACCGGCGGGATCATCGCCGCCGCCTTGTCGTACGCGGCGGGGCGCTGGCTGATCGGCGGCAATGTGCTCGGGAACGGCTATGCCACGACGTTCTTCGTCGCGTTCGTGCTGACCAGCATGGGGCTGACCGTGCTCAAGCTTCGGATGGTCGAACCGGTGCCGGTGACGCTTCGCGCGCCGATGAGATTCATCGACCGAGTCCGCACCTTCCCGCAATTGCTCGAGGATCGCGGCTATCGCTGGTTCATCCTGGCCGAGGCGTGCTGCGTGTGCGCGCGAATCTCCACGCCGTTCTACATCCTTTATGCCGGGCAGCAGCTCGGGCTGTCGGGGGTGGTGATCGGCGAATTGTCGCTCGCCTATCTCGGTGCCGATACCGTCTCCAACCTGCTCTGGGGCAATCTCGGCGATCGTACCGGATACCGATCGACCTTCACGCTCGCGGCTTGCCTGTGGGCGGGTGCGATCGTGCTGCTGCTCAGCGTCCACCATCCGTGGGCGGTGTTCGTCGCATTCTGCGGGCTCGGCGCCGGCAATTGCGGGTATCAGATGAGCCAGCAGACGATGGTGCTCGAATTCGGCGAGCGCGCCGATGTCGCGATGCGGCTGGCGCTGTCGACGACGATCGAAGGGACGATATCGGCCATCGGCCCGCTGATCGGCGGGCTGATCGCGTATCGCTTCGGCTATCCGCCGGTGCTGTGGATCGCGTTCGGGTTTCTCGGCATCGCAATCGTGCTGCTGATCTTTCGCGTGCGTGACCCGCGACAACGCCATGTCGCGCCGGTATTGGAGGGCGATCTTCCCAACCCCGAAAGCGCATGATGACCCTTCCGACGCGCCAGATCGGGCCGTTCACCGTCTCTTCGATCGGCCTCGGCTGCATGAATCTGTGCCACGCCTACGGCATTCCGCCGTCGCCGGAGGATGGCGCGAAGCTGCTCAACCGAGCGCTCGATCTCGGCGTGACCTTCCTCGACACCGCCGCGATCTACGGCCTCGGCGCAAGCGAGCGGCTGATCGCGAGCGCGGTGATGCACCGCAAGGACGAGTTCACGCTCGCGTCCAAAGGCGTGATGGACGCGATCGACGGCAAGCGCGTGCTCGACGGCTCACCCCTTGCGATCACAGCGACGCTAGACCGCGCGCTGCAACGGCTCGGGACCGATCGTATCGACCTCTATTACCTTCACCGGCTCGACCGGAAGGTGCCGATCGAGGAGTCGGTCGGCGCGCTGGTGCGGGCCAAGGAAGCGGGCAAGATCGGCGCGATCGGCCTCAGCGAAATGGGCGCCGCCACAATCCGCCGCGCGCATGCCGTCCATCCCATCGCCGCGGTGCAGAGCGAATATTCGCCGCTGGTGCGCAATCCCGAAGTCGCGGTGCTCGATACCTGCCGCGCGCTCGGGATCGGCTTCGTCGCCTTCTCGCCGGTCGCGCGCGGGATGCTCGCGCGGGGCGTGCGCGACGATGGTTACGAGCCGCACGACATCCGCACCACGATGCCGCGCTTCCTGGGCGACAATCTCCTGCACAACCTCGAAGTCGTCGCGAAGTTCGAGACGCTCGCCGCCGGCATCGGCTGCACACCGGCGCAGCTCGCGCTCGCCTGGGTACTCGCAAAGGACGACAACATCGTCCCGATCCCGGGCACGCGCAGCATCGCGCATCTCGAGGAAAATGTCGGTGCCGCGTCGGTCAGCCTGACGCACGAAACGCTTGCGGCAATCGAGGCGATCTTCGCCGGCACGATCCGCGGCGCGCGCTATGCGCCGTTCGCACAAGCGACGGTGGACACTGAACTGCTCCCCGACGAAGAGCTCGCCTAGGCGTCGTCGCGAAGCCGCTCGTGGTGGCGGATCACTTCGTCGATGATGAAGCGCAGGAACTTCTCGGTGAATTCGGGGTCGAGCCGCGCATTGGCGGCGAGCGAACGGAGCCGCGCGATCTGACGCTCCTCGCGCGCCGGGTCGGCCGGCGGCAGCCCGGCCTTCGCCTTGTACCGCCCGACCGCCTGGGTCACCTTGAAGCGCTCGGCGAGGATGTGGACCAACGCCGCATCGATATTGTCGATGCTGCTGCGATAGGCGTCCAGCATTTCGTCACTCATCGTGGGTGCTCCCTCGCTGCGGCCTTACTGCGCATGCAGCCCGGGTTGCGCAAGCCGCGCTTGCCATCACGAGCGCGCTCGGCCACAGCGCGGCCACGATGAGCGCCACGATCCATCGCCTCGATCCCAGCCGTCCGCAACCGAGCCTCGAGCCGATGATGGCGCTGGTCGCCGCCGACATGAACGCGGTCAACGCGGTGATCCTCGACCGCATGCAGTCGGAAATCCCGCTGATCCCGGAGCTGGCCGGTCACCTCATCGCAGGCGGCGGCAAGCGGATGCGGCCGATGCTGACGCTCGCGAGCGCAAAGCTGCTCGGCTATACCGGAACGCGCCACCACGCGCTCGCCGCCGCGGTCGAGTTCATCCACACAGCGACGCTGCTGCATGACGATGTCGTCGACGGCAGCGACTTGCGCCGCGGCAAGCGCACCGCGAACCTGATCTGGGGCAACCCGGCGTCGATCCTCGTCGGCGACTTCCTGTTCAGCCGCAGCTTCGAGCTGATGGTCGAGGACGGCAGCCTTAAGGTGCTCAAGATCCTGTCGAACGCATCGGCCGTGATCGCTGAAGGGGAGGTCAACCAGCTCACCGCCGCGCGCCGGGTCGATCTCGGCGAGCAACGTTATCTCGACATTATCGGGGCGAAGACGGCGGCGTTGTTCGCCGCCGCGTGCCGCATCGCCGCGGTGGTCGCCGAGCGCCCCGAAGGCGAGGAAGCCGCGCTCGACGCGTTCGGCCGCAACCTCGGCATCGCGTTTCAGTTGGTCGACGATGCGATCGACTACGTGTCCGATGCCGGCACGATGGGCAAAGACAGCGGCGACGATTTTCGCGAAGGCAAGGTCACGCTGCCGGTGATCCTGGCGTACGCGCGCGGCGACGAAGCCGATCGCCAATTCTGGAAGGACGCGATCCTCGGCCACCGCGCGTCGGATGCCGACTTCGCGCGTGCGGTCGAACTGGTCCGCGACACCCGCGCGATCGACGACACGCTCGCGCGGGCGCGCCACTATGGCCAGCGCGCGATCGACTCGATCGCCGGTTTCGCTCCCTCAAAGGCGCGCGACGCGATGAGCGAGGCCGTCGAGTTCGCGGTGGCGAGGGCGTATTGACGGGCGCAGGCGCGGCCACGTCCGCGCCGGTGCCGAAGGCAGCGCTCGGCACGGCCGGCGGTGGCGCAGCCCACGGCCGACGACGGCTTTGCCGTCGTCTCGCTCGTCGGCTACGACCGTCCAGCTTGGAGGGTGAGGCGCGTGACAAAGCTGAATCGGCAGGAAATCCATGAGCGGGCACTGCAGGCGCTTGACGCCCATCCACAGGGCATTCGCTGGTCTGATTTGCTCCGCATCGTCGAAGCTGGCGCGGAAGACACGCCTCACAACAGCATTCACGGCGGTATTCATAATCTGTTGACGACACGAACCGCGGACATCGTGAAGGTGGCACGGGGAACTTACCAGCTCTCCAAGTATGTAGAGGCCGACGACGCGGTCGCGACAGCGCAAGAGGTGGAAGTTGTTGATCTGACGGTACGGTCAGAAACGGCTGGGCCTTATACGCTGACCGAGCAGGATTTTTACGCAAGCTTCGCCGAGTGGCTGGAAGAAAATGATGAAGCGACGGTGGCTGCTGCCCTTGGGCGCGCTAGTCTAGGCGGAAAGTGGGGTACGCCGGATGTAATTGGCGTGCTGAAGCCGCGCGCGCAGGACATTTTCAAATTCGAACCCCAGATCGTCACAGCCGAGATCAAGGCCGTGCCAGGCCAGCCAGTCGTCGCGTTTGGCCAAGCCGTCGCTTACCGTTTGTTCTCGCACAAAAGCTATATCGTCGTACCGAAATCTACGAGTAGTGACGACATGAACCGGCTCAAGTCGCTGTGCAGCATTCATGGGGTAGGCCTTATAACTTTCACGCTGGATAAGGATCGGCCAGACTACGCTGTAGTCGTTCTTCCGGAAACGGCAGCCCCGGACATGTTCTATGTTAACAACATGCTTGAGCGATTGAAATCCAGCGAACCCAAACTGCTGAACCGGCTATTTTGAACTGCCGGGCGCGGCCTAGCAATCGGTCCCACAACTTCCGTCGCGCTCGATCTGGATCGTCGCGTGGCCGATCGCGAAACGCTGGTGGAGCATCGTCGCGGCATCGGCCAGTAGGGTCGCGCCAGGGTCAGTGCGCACCACCAGATGCGCGGTCAGAACCGTTTCGGTGGTCGACATCGGCCAGATGTGGAGATCGTGCATCGCGCTGACCCCCGGCAACGCGGTTAGCGCCGCCTTGACCTCGTCATAGTCGATCGCGCGCGGCACTGCGTTCAACGACATCTCGATCGTTTCGCGCAGCAGCCCCCAAGTCTGCCAGAAGATGATGACAGCGACGACGATCGAAACGACCGGGTCGATCCACCCGGCGCCGCTCCACCAGATCGCGACGCCCGCCAGCATGACGCCCGCCGAGACGGTCGCGTCGGCGGCCATGTGGAGGTAGGCGCCGCGCAAATTGATGTCCGATTTCTGCCCGCGCGCGAACAACCACGCCGTCGCGGCATTGACCAGGATGCCGATCGCGGCGACCACGACGACGACGGCGCCCTTGACTGCGCTGGGCTGGCCGATCCGCATCACCGCCTCGAACACGATCGCGCCCATCGCCATCAGCAGCAGGAGGGCGTTGAGCAACGCGGCGAGGATCGTCGAGGCCTTGAGCCCGTAGGTGAAGCGCTTCGACGGCAGCGCCTTCGCCAAGGTCGCGCCCGCCCAGGCGACGCTCAAGCCGAGGACATCGGACAGGTTGTGCCCGGCATCGGCCATCAGCGCGACCGAATGCGCGACGAAGCCTGTGCCGAACTCTGCGATCACGAACAGGATGTTGAGCGTGATGCCGATCGCGAAAGCGCGGTCGAAGGTCAGCGGGCCGTGGCTGTGCCCGCCGTGCCCGTGCCCGCCGGCGCCATGCTTGTGCTTATGCGCGTGACCGTGGTCCTGGCTGTGGCCGTGATGGTCGTGCCCGTGCATCTGTACGAAGCGTAGCATCGCGGTCGGGAGATGCTAGCGCACAGTTCGCGTCGGAAATTTCATGCTTGAAATTTCTCGCCGAGCGGCCGACGCTGCCGGCATGGCGCTGGACAGCCCCGAGCGGATCGCGATCGTCGGCGGGGGACCGGCCGGGCTCTATTTCGCGATCAGCATGAAGGTGCGCGACCCCCGCCACGACGTGACGGTGTTCGAGCGCAACCGTGCCGACGACACATTCGGCTGGGGCGTCGTGCTGTCCGAGGAGACGCTCCAGAACCTCGCCGCCAACGACCCCGACAGTGCCGCCGCGATCCGCGAGCATTTCGCTTATTGGGACGATGTCGCGGTGGTGAAAGGCGGCACGCGCACGGTATCCACCGGGCACGGTTTCTGTGGGATCGGCCGGCGGCAATTGCTGCTGTTGCTGCAGGAGCGCGCGCGCGCTCTTGGCGTCGATCTGCGGTTCGAGGACGAAGTGGCGGACGTCGCCGCGCTGATGGCGGAGCACGACCTCGTGGTCGCCGCCGACGGGCTCAACTCACGCTCGCGCGACGCATTCGCCGACGTCTTCCACCCCGACATCCAGCTCTATTCGAACAAGTTCGTCTGGCTCGGCACGCACCAGAGCTTCGACCAGGCGTTCACGTTCATCTTCGAGCCGACCGAGCATGGCTGGATGTGGGCGCACGCCTACCAGTTCGAGCCCGGCACCGCGACGTTCATCGTCGAATGCTCGGAGGCGACGTGGGCGCGCGCGGGGTTCGGCGACATGAGCCGCGACGGATCGATCGCGGCGTGCGAGGCGGTGTTCGCCGCGCATCTCGGCGGGCACCGCTTGCTGTCCAACGCCAATCATCTGCGCGGGTCGGCATGGATCAGCTTTCCGCGTGTGCTGTGCGATGCATGGCGGCACGATAATCTGGTGTTGATGGGCGATGCGGCGGCGAGCGCGCATTTCTCGATCGGATCGGGCACCAAGCTCGCGCTCGAAAGCGCCGTCGCGCTGGCCGACGAGCTGCATGCCGGAAAGCCGCTCGACGAGGCTCTGGGAGCGTACGAGGAGGCGCGGCGGATCGAAGTGCTGCGGCTGCAATCGGCGGCGCGCAATTCGGCCGAATGGTTCGAGGAGGTCGAGCGCTATCTCGACTTGGATCCGATCCAGTTCGCCTATTCGCTGCTCACCCGGTCGCAGCGGATCAGCCACGAGAATCTGCGGCTGCGCGATCATGCCTGGCTCGGCGCGGCGGAAGGGTGGTTTCAGGAGCGGGCGGGCGGCAGCAATGCGCCGCGCGCGCCGATGTTCGCGCCCTTCAAGCTGCGCCGGATGACGCTCGCCAACCGAGTCGTCGTCTCGCCGATGGCGCAGTACAAAGCGATCGACGGCTGTCCGACCGACTGGCATTTCGCGCATTACGCCGAGCGCGCCAAGGGCGGCGCGGGTTTGGTCTATACCGAGATGACTTGTGTCAGCCCGCAGGGGCGGATCACGCCGGGCTGCCCCGGTCTTTACGCGCCAGAGCACGAGGCGGCGTGGAAGCGGTTGGTCGATTTCATCCATGCCGAAACGCCGGCGAAGATCTGCGCGCAGCTTGGCCATTCGGGCGCGAAGGGATCGACGCAATTGGGGTGGGAGGAGATGGACGTGCCGCTTGCCGAGGGCAATTGGCCGTTGGTCGCCGCGTCGGCAGTGGCCTGGTCGCCGGCCAATCAGACCCCCAAGGCGATGGACCGCGCCGACATGGATGCGGCACGCGACCAGTTCGTTGCCGCCGCGCGCATGGCCGACCGCGCCGGGTTCGACATGGTCGAGCTCCACATGGCGCACGGCTATCTGCTGTCGAGCTTCATCACCCCGCTGACCAACCGCCGCGACGATGACTATGGCGGCAGCCTCGAAAATCGCATGCGCTATCCGTTGGAAGTGTTCGCCGCGGTGCGCGCCGCCTGGCCCGACGACAAGCCGATCTCGGTGCGCATCTCGGCGAGCGACTGGGTCGGCGAGGACGGCGTGACATCGCAGGAAGCGGTGGCGATCGCGCGAATGCTCAAGGACGCCGGGGTCGACATCGTCGATGTCTCGGCGGGGCAGACTTCGCTCCAGGCGCGGCCGGTATATGGCCGCATGTTCCAGACGCCGTTCTCCGACCGAATCCGCAACGAAGTCGGCATCGCGACGATGGCGGTCGGGAACATCTATCTGCCCGATCACGTCAACTCGATCCTGATGGCGGGGCGGGCCGACCTCGTCTGCCTCGCGCGGCCGCATCTCGCCGACCCGTACTGGACGCTGCATGCGGCGGCGCGATTAGGCGATGCGGGCGTGGCCTGGCCCGAGCCGTATCTCGCCGGGCGCGACCAGCTCTATCGGCTGACGGAAAGGGGCGAGATATGAGCCACGCGTTGGTCACCGGCGGCGGCAGCGGGATCGGCCGCGCGATCGCCCTGGCGCTGGCCGAAGCAGGGATCGCGGTGACGATATGTGGCCGGCGTGCGGAGGCTTTGCAGGCCGTCGAGCATCCGCGAATTCACGGCATCGTCGCCGATGTCACCGATCCGGCATCGATCGCCGCGCTGTATGACCAAGCACACGCTGCGCGCGGACCGTTCGACATCGTCGTCGCCAATGCCGGCGCGTCCATGAGCGCGCCGGCGGCGAAGGTGACGCTCGACGAGTGGCGCGCGGCGCTCAACGTCAACCTGACCGGCGCGTTCCTGACGGTGCAGCCGGTGCTGGCGGCGATGACGAAGGCTGGCCAAGGCCGGATCGTGTTCGTCGCTTCCACCGCGGGCCTCAAGGGCTACCCCTACGTCGCGCCCTATGTCGCGGCGAAGCACGGCGTGATCGGGCTGATGCGCGCGCTCGCTGCGGAGACGGCGAAAAGCGGGGTGACGGTCAACGCGGTGTGCCCGGGCTTTGCCGAGACCGTGATGCTGGAGCGATCGATCGACGCGATCGCCGCCAAGACTGGCCGCTCCGAGGCCGAAGCGCGCGCCGCACTCGCCAATCCGCAGGGGCGGTTTGTCACGCCGGAGGAGGTCGCCGCGGCCGTGCTATGGCTGGTCAGTGACGCCGCGCGGTCGGTTACCGGGCAGGCGATCTCGATATCGGGCGGCGAGACGTGGTGAGCGTCGTCGCCTGGCACGACGACGATCGCAGTCGGCTGCGGCTCTGGCTGCGGATGCTGCGCACGACGCGCGCGGTCGAGCGGCAATTGCGCGAGCGGCTGTCCGCCGAATTCGGCACGACGTTGCCGCGCTTCGATGTCATGGCCGCGCTCGACCGCGCGCCCGCGGGCATGATGATGGGTGAGCTCTCACGCTTCCTGCTGGTGTCGAACGGCAACGTTACCGGAATCGTCGAGCGGCTGGTCGCCGACGGGCTGGTGACTCGCAATCCGCGCGACGGCGACCGCCGCGCCGCGATCGTGCGGCTGACCGAGAACGGCCGCTCCGCGTTCGCCGCGATGGCGGCGGCCAATGCGCGCTGGATCGACGAACTGCTCGGCGGCGTAACAGCTGCCGAGGCGAAGCAAATGACCGCGATCCTGGGATCGTTCCGCAGCCAATGGGAGGACCGGCAATGAGCAACCTGGCAGGGCTGACGCCGCGCCATTTCCTGTGGGAGATGCATGGCCGCGTCGCCGCGATCCGGCTGGCGCGGCCCGAACGCAAGAACCCGCTGACCTTTGATAGCTATGCCGAATTGCGCGACACGTTCCGCGCGCTGGCCGATGCCGACGACCTCGACGCCGTGGTGATCCTGCCCAATGGCGGCAATTTCTGTTCG
This sequence comes from Sphingomonas sp., assembly GCF_036269755.1. Classification (GTDB taxonomy): domain Bacteria; phylum Pseudomonadota; class Alphaproteobacteria; order Sphingomonadales; family Sphingomonadaceae; genus Sphingomonas. Next base: position 157,852 of record NZ_DATBDV010000018.1, read on the forward strand.
GGCGGCGACGTCCACGAGATCATCGGGCCACTCGTAGGCATGGACATGAAGGGGCTGCTCAAGTTCACCCGGATGACCGGCGATCTGGTCAAGGCGATGATCGGGTGCGGCAAGCCGGTGATCGCGGCGGTCGACGGCGTTGCGGTGGGCGCGGGGGCGATCATAGCAATGGCGAGCGACCTCCGGCTCGCGACGCCCGAGGCGAAAACGGCGTTCCTGTTCACCCGCGTCGGGCTCGCGGGGTGCGACATGGGCGCATGCGCGATGCTGCCGCGGATCATCGGTCAGGCGCGCGCGGCGGAACTGCTCTACACCGGGCGCACGATGCGCGCCGACGAGGGCGAGCGCTGGGGGTTCTACAACCGGCTGGTCGCCGCCGACGCGATCGAGGCCGAAGCGCTCGACCTCGCGCAGCGTATCGCCGCCGGACCGACCTTCGCGCACGGCATCACCAAGACCCAGCTCAACCAGGAATGGTCGATGGGGCTGGAGCAGGCGATCGAGGCCGAAGCGCAGGCGCAGGCGATCTGCATGCAGACTCGCGATTTCGAGCGCGCCTATCGCGCGTTTGTCGCCAAGCAGCAGCCGGTGTTCGAGGGCGACTGATATGCCGCAGGCAGCGCTGGGGCCGACCGGTCATATCGACGGCTTCGCCCGCGCCAATCTGCCGCCGGTCGAGCAGTGGCCAGACCTCCTGCTCGATGAATTCGATTATCCCGAGTGGCTTAACGCGGGCGTCGAATTGTGCGACGCGCAAGTCGCCGCCGGGCATGGCGATCGTGTCGCTCTGATCGGCAACGGGCGGTCGCGGACCTATAAGGAACTCGCCGATTGGTCGAACCGGATCGCGCACGCGCTGGTGGAGGATTACGGCGTGATCCCCGGCAATCGCGTGCTGATCCGCGGACCCAACAATCCGGCGATGGTGGCGTGCTGGCTCGCGGCGACCAAGGCCGGCGCGGTGGTGGTCAACACGATGCCGATGCTGCGAAACAGAGAGCTCGCCAAGATCGTCGACAAGGCCGAGGTGAGCTTGGCGCTGTGCGACACGCGCGCGCTCGACGAGTTGGTCGCCTGCGCCAAGCATAGCCGCTTCCTCAAAGCGGTAATCGGGTTCGACGGCACCGCGAACCATGACGCCGAACTCGACCGCGCGGCGCTCGCCAAGCCGGTGCGGTTCGACGCGGTGCGCACCGGGCGCGACGACGTGGCGCTGCTCGGCTTCACCTCGGGCACGACCGGCGAGCCCAAGGCGACGATGCACTTCCATCGCGACTTGCTGATCATCGCCGACGGTTATGCCAGGGAAGTGCTCGGGGTGACGCCTGACGATATTTTCGTCGGGTCGCCGCCGCTCGCCTTCACCTTCGGGCTCGGCGGGCTGGCGATCTTTCCCTTGCGCTTCGGCGCGGCGGCGGCATTGCTCGAACAAGCCTCGCCCGCCAACATGGTCGAATTGATCGAGCGCCACCGCGCGACGATCAGCTTCACCGCGCCGACCGCATACCGCGCGATGATGGCGGCGATGGCGGAAGGCGCGGACCTCTCATCGCTGCGCCTCGCCGTGTCCGCGGGCGAGACCTTGCCCGCACCGGTTTACGAGGAATGGACTCGGCGCACCGGCAAGCCGATCCTCGACGGCATCGGCTCGACCGAATTGCTTCACATCTTCATCACCAACCGCGTCGATGATCGCGCGCCCGGCGCGACCGGGCGGCCGGTCGGCGGCTACGAAGCGAGGATCGTCGACGACGAGATGCGCGACGCCACGCCGGGCGAGATCGGGCGGCTTGCGGTGCGCGGGCCCACCGGGTGCCGCTACCTCGCCGACTCGAGACAGCGCGATTACGTGCGCAACGGCTGGAACCTGACCGGCGACAGCTTCTACCAGGACGACGACCGCCGCTTCCACTTCGCTGCGCGGTCGGACGATATGATCGTATCGGCCGGGTACAACATTGCCGGGCCCGAGGTGGAGGCAGCGTTACTCGCGCACGCTAATGTTCGCGAATGCGCGGTGATCGGTGCGCCCGATGCCGATCGCGGACAGATCGTCGAGGCGCATGTCGTGTTGGTCGAAGGCGTGGCGGGCGACGCGGAGATGGCCAAGCTGCTCCAAGATCACGTCAAGGCGGCGATCGCGCCGTACAAATATCCGCGCTCGGTGCGCTTTGTTGAGACACTGCCCAAGACCGCGACCGGCAAGATCCAGCGCTTCCGCCTGCGCGGCGCTTCGGGAGATCGATGATGCACCACATCCTGCAGCCACCGGGCTGGGCGCCCCCCATCGGCTACGCCAACGGGGTCGCGGCGGAGTCTGGCCGCACGATCCATGTCGGCGGCCAGATCGGCTGGAACGCCGAGCAGCAGTTCGAAAGCGACGATCTCGTCGATCAGGTCGAGCACACGCTCGCCAACGTCGTTGCGGTGCTCAACGAAGGCGGCGCGACGGCTGCGCACCTCGTCTCGCTGACCTGGTATCTGACCGACGTCGACGATTATCTCGCCAACGCCAAGGCGGTCGGGCGCGCGTATCGGGAGACGATCGGCCGGCACTATCCCGCGATGGCGGTCGTAGGGGTGACTCGGCTGGTCGAACGCCGAGCCAAGGTGGAAATCCAGGCGGTGGCGGTGGTGCCGGACTGAACGCCCGGATCAGCGGTCTGCTATTTCCACCACGACAAGCGATACATTGTCGGTGCCATCGCGGCGGAGCGCGTTGCCGAGCAAACGGTCGCACAATTGTTCGGTGTCGCCATCGACCGCGTCGTCCGGCTGGAACGAGCGCGACAGCCCGTCCGAGCACAGCAGCAGTCGATCGCCTGGTGCCAGCGGGGCACTGGTCATTTGCAAACCCGGATCGTCGCAGATGCCGAGCGCGCGGGTGACGACGTTCGATTGCGGATGCCGTTCGGCGGCCGCGGGCGTCAACAGCCCGGCATCGATCAACTCCTGCACCAGGCTGTGATCATGCGTGAGAAGCTGGAGCCCGCCGTCACGTATGCGATACGCGCGGCTGTCGCCGGCCCAGGCGATGTGCGCGGTGGCGCCATCGATCAGCGCCGCGACGACGGTCGTGCCGGCGTCGAACCCGTTGGTGTCGTTGCGGTGGCGGATATCGGCGTTGGCCTGGCCGAGCGCGACGAGCATGTCGGTGAAGTCCGCCACGCGGCGCGATGCGGTCAGTGCGCGCAACCGTTCGACCACGGCTTGCGCCGCCAAGTCGCCGCCGCGATGCCCGCCCATGCCGTCGGCGACCGCCCAGATGCCGGCTTCGGGACAGTCGAACACGCGATCCTCGTTGATCGACCGCACGCGGCCGACATGGCTGCGCGCGACCGAGCGGAAGGCGGTGGCGGGATCGGCGGCGATCGGCGCTACGGGCAGCGCGTTCACGAGCGCTCCTCCGCATTGGCTTGCGCTTCCGCGGCGTCATAGGCCGCGACGAACGCGCGTTCGAGCGACCCGCCATCGCCCTCGGCGAGCTGGCGCAAGAGGTCGGCGTGGCGCTGGGCGACTTCCTCGGCCTGGCACGCGGCGCGGCTCTTGAGCAGCCCGGCGCGGTCGCCGACGGCGGCGTCGAGCGCGGCGGGATCGAACGTGTCGATTGCCGCATGCAAGCTGCCGTGCAGCCCGGCAAAGGTTGCGATCAAGTGGCGCTTGATGTCGCGGAACGATGCCTTGAGCGCGGCCGGGCCCGACAGGAAATTGCCGCTTCCGGCAAGCAACAGGTCGATCGCGAGCCGCTGCGTCGGCGCCCATTTGAACGGATTGTTGTTGCTGCCGCCGATCGTCGTGCGCGACAATTTATACTGCCCGCGCGCTCGGTCGCGCTCAGTCATGAGGTCGCCGATGCCGAGCACCATCTGGCGATACACCGCGCCGGCGCGGCGCATGATCTCGGCGGGGTCGTCGCTGGACAGGAGCGACGCGTCGAGCCCTGCGCCTTCGCAGAATGCTTCGAGCAGCGAGCCGTTGCCGCTGGGGAGCGGGGCTGATCCGTCGCTCCAATCGTCGGGCACCGCGGTCGAATCGCCGAGTGGCGGGGTCAGCACCATCGTCCGCGCGGCATCGACCGGTTCGTCGCCGTGCGGCGCATGGCTCGCCTTCAGGCGGAAGCGGCCGAAGCGCAAGGTCGATGGGATCGGCACCGCGACGTCCACCGCGTCGGGGAAGCGATCGCCGGTGGCGTCGTCGAACACGCCGTTGGCGCCGAGCGCGCGGAGTTTGAGCGCGCCGTCGGCGACTTCGAGCTCGCAATGCGCGCGCGACAATTCGCAATCGGGGTCGGCGATCGACCAGTCGGCGGCGCTGTCGCGCCCGATCCGCATCAGACCGTCGCGGATCAGTCGAGCGTCGATCGGTTGCAGGTCGTTCGCCGTGTCGAACAATTGAAGCATGTACATAAAAGCGCGTTCCGTCAGGCGGCGATGCGCGACACGCGCGCGATCCGCGTCGCCAGTACCGCGGCCTCGGCATCTTCCTGGCTGCCGCCCGCGAGCTGCGGCTCGACGCTCGCGGCGGCGCGGTTGAACGCGTCGAAGGCCGCGCCGAATTCGTCGCGGCGGCGGTGCGATATGCGTAGCGCGAATCCGCTGTTGCTTGCTTCGTCGAGCGCGCGGCGCAACCGGCCGAGCGGTCGCGCGACCATCGCGCCGCTGAGATAGCCGATCAGCAGCACGACCAGCATCACCACCGCCGACAGCATGATCAGCGAGGTCCGCGCGTTGGCGATCGCGGCGTCGAGCGCGGTGCGCGTGACGACCAGATCGACCTTGCCGAAATCGGCGCCCGCGTAACGGATCGGCCGCACGAAACGTATCCCCGCTCCGCGGCCGCTATCGGGCGCTGCGGTGACGCTGGTCAGGCTATCGGCTTCCATCACGGGCTCTCCGGAGCGCGCGTAGCTGTGGCCGACCAGCTTGGTGTCGCCCGCTGCGCGGATGACGCCACCGGTATCGACGACGACGAGGTCGCGGATCGCTGGGTCGCGGCTGGCGGAGATGGCGAACGCCTGAAGCGCCGACCAGTCCTGCTGATCGGCGGGCAGTCCGGCGTTTTCGGCAGCGAGCACCGCGGCGTTGTTGGTGACGAACGAAGCGGTCGATTTGCCCGAGACGATCGCCATGTGTTCGAGCGTCTGGCGCTCGCGGCCGAGCGTGGTGGCGACGCAGGCGAACAACGCGGCGGCGGTCACCGCGGCCAGCGTGAGCGGCAGTTTGAAGCGTAAGGGAAGCCCGCGGCGGTTCGCGGTCGGCATGTCCTGTTGCGCGGCGATCTCGCGCGCCAACGCCGCTTCGAGTGCCTCGCCGTCGGCGAAGCGCTGTTCGGGCTTCTTGGCGAGCAATTTGTCGATGATGAAGCGCAGGCCGGGCGGGCAGTCGGCGGTGCTGCGGTCGATCGGCTCGACCTTTTCCTGCGCGATCTTGATCGCCAAGGTCGCCAGCGCGGTGCCGGGGAACGCGACCTTGCCGGTGATCATCTCGTACAGCACGACACCGAGCGAGAACAGGTCGGAGCGCTGGTCGACCGGGAGGCCAAGCGCTTGCTCAGGACTCATGTAGCGCGGCGTACCGATTAGCTGTCCGACCTGCGTCTTGGCGAGCTGGCGGTCGGCGGTGGCGGCGTCCATCTCGGCGATCCGCGCGACGCCGAAGTCCAACAGCTTGGCGGTCTTGCCGTCGGCCGAGAGCAGGATGTTCGACGGCTTGATGTCGCGATGGACGACGCCGTTCTTGTGCGCATAAGCGAGTGCTGCGGCAAGCTGCTGCCCAATCGAGAGTACGCGTTCGTAGGGCATCCGCCCCTGCGTTTGGAGCACGGCGTCGAGCGGCTGGCCGTCGATCAGCTCCATCGCAATATAGGCCGCGCCGCCCGCCTCGCCGACGTCGTAGATCGTCGCGATATTGGCGTGGCTCAGCGCGCCCGCCGCGCGTGCTTCGCGCAGGAAGCGCGCGCCGAGTTCGGGGTCGCGCGCGAATTCGGGTTTGAGGACCTTGATCGCGACGGTGCGGCCGATATCGGGATCGTGAGCGCGATAGACGTCGGCCATCGCGCCTTCGCCGAGGCGGTCGTCAATTCGATAGCGGCCGAGCATGGTCATCGCCTGTATCCCGATCCCAGGTCCGGGACTGGCCATAAGTTCAAAGGTTTAAACATTTGCTGCCGTTACTTGCGTGCGCGCACGGTCGCGGCGATGCGCTCGGCACGCGCGAGGTCGCGCGCAATCGCTGGATTGCCGGGGTCGAGCTGCGCGGCGCGGCGCAACAGCCCGACCGCGCGGCCGACATTGCCCTGGTTGAGCGCGGCCAGCCCTGCGGTACGCGCCTGGCGCGCCGCGACGGGATTGCCGGCGGGAGCGGTGACGGTCGGCGCCGCCGGCTTGGGTTTGGGCGCGGGCGTGGTCGGCGTCGATCTGCCCGGCGCCGGCTCGGAGCGGCGGACCGGCTCGACTCGGGGAACCTCGATTCGTGGGGGCTCGCCGGGGATGCGCAGGACCTGGCCCTCGACGAGCGTCGCCGGCGCCTTCAGCCCGTTATAGCGCAGCAGCTGATACGCCTTCATCCGGTTGCCGAGAAAGCGTTCGGCGAGGCCGACGATCGTGTCGCCCGGACGCACGACATAGGGATAATTTTGCGGGCCGAGCAGCTCCTTGGGGTCGCGCGCGATCGAGTCGCTGAGCAATTGCGCGCCGGCGTTCATCGGCTCGCGCTTCTGCACCGCCTTCAGCCGCTTCCTGGCGCCGGCTTCATCGCCCTGCATCAAAAGGCCGAATGCCGCGTCGACGTCGCCTGCCGAGGTCGCGGCGGGCGGCGCGGGCACGTTCTTGACGCGTGCGGGCCCCCCAGAACAAGCGGCGAGCGCCAGCGCGCCCAGCCCCACCGCGGCCATCTTGAAACGCACCATCGTCATGCCCTCAACCTTTCTTCGATCTGTTTCGGCGTCGTGCCGAGCCGCAATACATCGCGCAGCTTGTCGGTATCGCGGACGAACGCGGCGAATGCCTCGCCGCTCATCGGCCGCGCGAAATAAAAACCCTGGAAATGGTGACAGCCGTGGCGGCGCAGCCATTCATATTCCTGCCGCCGCTCGACCCCTTCGGCGAGCACGCGGATGCCGAGACCCCGGCCGAGCGCGACGATGCTCTGGCAGATCGCCTGGCTGTCGCGCCGCGAGTCGACACCGGTGATGAACTCGCGGTCGATCTTGATCTTGTCGAACGCCAGCGTGCGAAGCGAACTGAACCCCGAATAACCGGTACCGAAATCGTCGACCGCGAGCTTGACGCCCATCGCGCGCAGTTGCTGGAAGATGCGGCGGCAATGGTCGGTATCGCTGGTCGCGATGCTTTCGGTGAGCTCGATCTCGAGCGCGGCGGCGCCGAGGTCGTGACGCTCGAGCGTGCGCTGGACGAGGATCGGCAGATCGTCGCGTTCGAGCTGGAGCCCCGAGACGTTGACCGCGATGCGCAGATTGCCGAGGCCCGCCGCACGCCATTCGGTCGCTTGCCGCGCGGCGGCGTTCAATGCCCACATCCCGATCTCGCTCGCCAGCCCCATCGCCTCGACGATGGGGATGAATCGGGCTGGCGGGATCGACCCGCGCTCGGGATGGTTCCAGCGGATCAGCGCCTCGGCACCGCACGCGCGCCCCGCGCCGGCATCGATCAGCGGCTGGAAATCGAGCCGCAGCTCGCGCCGCGCGATCGCCTGGCGCAGATCCTGTTCGAGCGCGTAACGGTCGCGCGCGAGATCGGCATAGTCGCCGGCCGGCGTCGTTGCCGCCGCGGCTCCGGCGGACAAGGTGAACGAAGCGAGCGTTCGGGCGAGGAACGCGCCGGCCTCGATCCCGCCGCCCTGATCGAACTCCGCGAGCCGGACCTTGATCTGCGGGACGATCCTCTTGCCGTCGGCTTCGATTTCTTCGCCCAAAGCGTAGGCAATCGCGTCGAGCTGCGCGCGCGCCTCCGATTCGGTTGCCGAGACGCCGAACCAGATGCCGACATGGCCGCGATCGACCTGCGCGATGAATCGGTCGGGCGGCAGCATCGCGCGAAGCCGCGCCGCCGAGGTCGCGAACACACGCTCGCCGAGCGCCGGGTCGAACGCGGTCAGCCGGTCGAAATCGGCGAATGCGATCGCACCGAGCAGGCCATGCCGATCGGCGTTCATCTGCGCGAGCAACGCTTCGCGCACTGGCAATCCGCTGACGGGATGCATCGGCGCCAGGCGATGATGGAGCGCGGCGAGCCGCTGCTCCAAGCTGTCGATGCCGCCGTTGGTCGATTCCGAAGTGTCGGGGAGAGTGGTTTGGATCGCTTCGAGCCGCGCGGTAGCGCGCGTCATGCCGCGGTCGAGGTGCCAGTTCCATGCCAGCAGCGCAGCCGCGACGACCACGAACGATGCCGTTGCGATCGTGCCGTGCGCAACCGCGGCGAATGCCACGGCCGCCGTAATCGCGGCGGCAGGCAACGCTCGACGAAGCACGCGCCGCCGGGGGGGGAGCAGGTTGGCCACACCGCGAGTCCTACCGGCAAAAGGATACGACCTCGTTAAAACAAACTTGATGCAAATCAGGCTGTTGCCGACGCCATGCTGATCGCGTTCGGCACGAGGAGCACGGTCTCCGACCGGTGCCCGCTCGTATTTCGGAGCATGTCGCTCGTTCATGCGTTGCCGCTGGATAACGAAAGGGAGCTTATGGTGGCGCAAGCCCAATCGACTCGCGCGCGGCTGGCTATTCCGATCCACGGAATCCTCGGCGCCTACCCTCTGGTCTGCTTCACCGCGGCGCTGATCACCGACCTGGCCTATGCCGATACCGCCGAGATGCAGTGGGCGAACTTCTCGGTCTGGCTGATCGCCGGCGGCGTGGCGATGGGCGTCATCGCGGCGATCGCGGGGGTGGTCGACGCGATGGTGACTCGCGCGCGGCGGCAAGCACGATCGTGGCATTCGGTCCTGACGATCATCATGCTGATCACCGCGATCATCAACGGCTTCATCCATAGCCGCGATGCCTGGACCTCGGTCGTGCCGAGCGGACTGGTGCTGTCGGTGATCACGAGCATTCTCGCTTTGGTCACCAGCTGGCTGGGCTATTCGGCGGCTGCGCTGCCGCGGACGGAGGCGGCATGATGCGCACCACTCTTATCGCCGCGACCGCGCTCGCGCTGGCCGGATGCGCGCGCGGCGGCGGCAATGCCGACGAACAGCTCGGCCCCGATCCGAAGCTCCCTGCGATCAATCAGTATCTGATGCCGCCGATGCACGTTGCGGGGGTGGCGCCGTGGGGCAACGACAAGCCGACCGTCGCGCCGGGCCTAAAGATCGAAGCGTTCGCGACCGGGTTCAAGGACGTGCGCTCGATCTACGTCCTGCCCAATGGCGACGTGCTGGCGGTCGAGCCCAAGGGCCCCGACCGCCCGATCCTCCGTCCCAAGGACTTCGTTGTCGGCTGGATCGAAGGCTTCGGCCACAGCAAAGTCGAGGGCGGCAACCGCATCACCTTGCTTCGCGATGCCGATGGCGACGGCAAGCCCGAGCTGCGCAGCATATTCCTCGACCATCTGATCGGGCCGTTCGGCGTCGCGCTTGTCGGCAGCGACCTCTACGTGGCCAATGACGATGCGATCGTGCGCTATCCCTACGTCACCGGCCAGACTCGGATCACCGCGCCGGGCACGCTGCTGACCGAGCTGCCCGGCGGCCCGATCAATCACCATTGGACCAAGAGCCTCGCCGCCAGCCCGGACGGCAGCAAGCTCTATGTCGGGATCGGATCGAACAGCAACATCACCGAAAACGGCATCGGCGCGGAAAGAGGGCGTGCGCAAATCTGGGAGGTCGATCGCGCGACGGGCGCACACCGGCCCTATGCGACGGGCCTGCGCAATCCCAACGGCCTGACCTTCAACCCCGATACGGGTCAGCTCTGGACCGTGGTCAACGAACGCGACGAACTCGGGCCGGACCTCGTCCCCGATTACGTCACCTCGGTGACGCCGGGCGCGTTCTACGGCTGGCCGTACAGCTATTGGGGTCAGAACGTCGACCCGCGAGTCCGGCCGCAGCGGCCCGACTTGGTCGCGAAGGCGATCAAGCCCGATTACAGCCTCAGTTCGCACGTCGCCCCGCTCGGTCTGACCTTCTACACCGGCACAGCATTGCCCCCGCCGTTCCGCAACGGCGCGTTCATCGGCGAGCATGGCAGCTGGGATCGCGGCAAGCTCAACGGCTACAAGGTGATCTTCCTGCCGTTCGCCAACGGCCGCCCCTCCGGCAAGCCGATCGACGTCGTCACGGGCTTTGTCGGCCCGGGCGGCAAGGCGCGGGGCCGGCCCGTGGTCGTCGCGATCGATCGCACCGGCGCACTCCTGGTCGCCGACGATGTCGGCAACGTCGTCTGGCGAGTCACCGCGGCGCGGTGATGCATTGGCGTGCGATAGGGTTCGCGGCGGTTGCGCCGGCGGTGTTGACGGGATGCGGCCACGCTGGCCCTCCCGGCGAAGATCCGCAGCGCGGTGCAATCGCCATTACGCGCCAGGCGTGCGGCTCGTGCCACGTGATCCCGGGGATCGCGGGAGCCGACGGCAGCGTCGGCCCGCCGCTCACGCACTTCGCGTCGGAGGCCATGCTCGAGGGGCAGCTTCCGAATACCCCCGCCAACGCGATGCGCTTCATCAGGTCGCCACGGAGGTTCGTGAACGGCAGCGTGATGCCTGATCAGGACCTGAGCGATGCGCAACTGGGCGACGTGGCCGCCTATCTCGAAACGTTGAAATGACGGCATGACCAAACCGACCATCAAGATGCTGGCCTGGGGGTGGCTGCTCGGCATCGCCAGCGCGGCGCTGGTCGGTATCGTCATCCTCGTGCTGGTGCTGACCGGGGTGGCCTTCAACACCAGCGCCACCAGCGCGGATTCGCAAATATTCGCCGCGGCGATCCACGCGACCATGACCAACTCGGTCAAGCGGCGAGCGTCCGGTGGCGCGCCGCGCTTGCCGCTCGATACCGCGACATTGCTGGCGGGCGCGCGCGAATATGAAACGCACTGCATCGCGTGCCACGGCGGGCCGGGCGTGGCGCGGGCGCCATGGGCGAGCGCGATGTTGCCGACGCCGCCCTATTTGCTCGATACGCCGAACCGCTGGTCGCACGCCGAACTCTATACGATCGTTCATGACGGGGTGAAGATGACCGCCATGCCGGCGTGGGGCGAAGTCGAGTCGGATCGCCAGATCGCGGCCATCGTCGCCTTTCTCGAAGTCTTGCCCAAAATGACGACGGCGCAGTTCGACCGCGTCCGGCAGCGCGCGCGCCCTCCGTTGCTCGCGCGCTGATCGTTCGGACCGGCGATCGAGCTTCATGGCGGCAGTGCGCTAGCGATAGGCCAGGTCGTCGGCTTCCGCGGGCACGCGCGCTCGTGGAACCAAGACATGCAAGAGACGTTCGGTTACGGTCGAATTGTGCAAAAGGGGTTTGACGATTTTTAGGGGGCGAGCCGCGCAAACCGGCCTGGGCATCGTGGCGGCGCTGGTTGCCTCACCCGCATGCGCGCAATCGGTCGACGAGCTGAAGTCGCTGTCGCTTGAGCAACTGGCCAAACTCGACGTGACTTCAGTGACGAAGTCGAGCGAAACGCTCGCCGATGCGCCGGCATCGATCTTCGTGATCAGCCGCGACGACATCGTTCGTTCGGGCGCCACGACGTTGCCGGAGGCGTTGCGGCTGGCGCCCAACCTCCAGGTCGCGCGGCGCGGCGCGGCGGATTGGGTCATCACCGCGCGCGGACTGTCGGGCAATGCCGGGGCGCAGAACTTCCCCAACAAATTACTCGTCCTGATCGACGGCCGCAGCGTCTACACGCCGCTCTATTCGGGCGTCTATTGGGACATGCAGGACGCCGAGCTGTCGGATGTCGAGCGGATCGAAGTGATCAGCGGCCCCGGCGCGACCTTATGGGGGGCGAACGCCGTTAACGGCGTGATCAACGTCATAACGCGAAAATCGGCCGACAGCCAGGGCTTGCTCGCCCAAGCGGTGGGCGGTCCGCGCGAGGCGAACGGCAGCCTGCGGTACGGCGGACGCATCGGCGCGAACGCGACCTACCGCGTCTATGCACGCGGATCGTGGGACGACAGCTTCGCCACCACGACCGGCGCGTCGGCGCGCGATCCGTGGTGGCGGCTCCAGGGCGGCTTCCGGGTCGATTGGGCGCCGTCCGCGCGCACCGGAGTCACGCTTTCGGGCGACGCCTATCGCGGCTTGACCGGTCACTTCGGCAGCGACGAGACGATTGCGGGGCGTAACCTGACCGCGCGCTGGACTCGGACGACCAGCGATTCGCCGACCGCCGGCACTTTGCAGGTCCAGCTCTATTACGACCGCACGATGCGCAGCGACCCGTCCAACGGGCGCTTCGCGCTCGATACCTACGATTTCGATGCGCAGGACGATTTCACGTGGGGGCGCCAGCATATCGTCTGGGGCGGCGGGTTGCGCCTGTCGCGCTACGATATCGCCGGCACAGCGGGCCTGACCTTCTCGCCGCCGCGCCGCACATTGTTCCTCGGCAACGCCTTCGTCCAGGACAGCCTGACGTTCGGGCCTGCGACGTTGATCGTGGGGCTGAAGGCGGAGGACGATCCCTATGCGGGTGTGTCGCTGCTGCCGTCGGTGCGCGCATCGCTCAAGCTGGGTCCCAACTTCACCGGCTGGGGCGCGATTTCGCGCGCGGTGCGCTCACCCACGCCGTTCGACGTAGATGTCGTGGAGCTCGGCGGTGGGGCGGTGTTGTTGAATGGGGACAAGAATTTTCGCACCGAAAAGCTGACTGCGTTCGAAGGCGGTTTGCGCGGCCAGATCGGCAAGCTGGTGACGATATCGATCGCCGGCTTCTACAATGTCTATGACGATCTGCGCAGCATCGAGCCGGCCCCGGGCGGCTTCTTTCCGCTGCGCTGGGACAATCAGATCAACGCGCGCACCTGGGGCCTCGACGCCAGTGCGGTGATCCAGCCGGCGCCGTGGTGGCGCCTGACGGCGGGCTACAATTTGCTGCGCGAGCGGGTCGATTTCGATCCGGGCGCGAGTGGCCTTGCGGGTCCTTCGCAGGTTGGCGACGACCCGCGCTGGCAGGCCTCGCTGCGATCGACGATGGATATCGCGCGCGGATTTACCTTGGACGCCGCGTTGCACCATGTCGGCGAACGCCCGAATCCGCTCGTCCCCGCCTACACCGAGGCCGATCTGCGGATCGCGTGGCGCGCCTCGCCGCGGCTCACATTGTCGATCGCCGGACAGAATCTGCTCCATGCCTGGCACATCGAATATGCCGGCGGCGAGCGGGTGCCGCGTTCGATCCTGGCGGGCATTCGATGGACGCCTTGAAGTGCGGGCTCGGGCTCATCAGCGCGCTGGCATTGTGCTGGGCCCCGGCCGCCGGCGCTGACACCGGCGTCGCGACCGCGGTCAAGGCGACCTATCTCGTCAAGTTCGCGCAATACGTCGCCTGGCCGCCATCGACGTTCGCCAACCCGTCCGCGCCGATCAATCTATGCATCGTGGGCCGCGATCCGTTCGGGTCGGGGATCGATCAGGCCGCGAAGGGCGAGCGAGTCGATCGCCATCCGATCGTCGTCCGCCGGATGGCGTCGATCGACCGCAATTCGCCGTGCCACATCGCCTTCGTCGCCGGTGCGGTCGCCGCGAAAGCGCTGCCCGCCGTCGAGGGCGCGCCGATTCTTACGGTGACCGATTTGAGCGAAACCCGGCTGCACGGATTGATGCAGTTCGACTTGCGCGGCGGGCATATCGGGTTCCAGATCGACGATGTCGCCGCGCGCCGCGCCGGCCTCGACATCAGCTCGCGACTGCTCGCAATCGCCTTTTCGCTCACCTCGCGGCCGGCGCAATGAGCGTGGAGGCGCCCCCCGCCCGCGCGCCGCTCGGGCCGCGCGTCGCGCTCGGGCTGGCGCTGATGCTGCTGATCCTCGGGGTCGCCGTGATCTTCTACAGCGATCATCAATATCGATTGGAGCAACAGCAGCAGATCGAAACGCAAGCGCGCGTCGTGGCGTCGGGGATCATCGCGCCGCTCGACTTCGACGATATCGCGTCCGCGCAGGATTATCTCTCCGCGCTCAGCGCCGATCCGCGGGTCGCCGACGCGACGGTGCGCGATCGTGCCGGGCGCGCGTTCGTCACTTATCGGCGTTCCGGCGGCGCGACGCTGGCGACGACCGCCACCGCCACCGTGCCGGTGCTGCGCGGGCAAGACAGGATCGGGTCGGTCACCCTGGTCGAGACGATCGATCCGCTGTGGCGCCGCCTTACGCGTTATTCGGTGCTGATCCTGCTGACCGTGATGGCCGGGCTGTTGGTGATCGTGTTCGCGATCGGGCAGGCTGCGCTGCACCGCGCCAATGCGGCGTTGTCACAGCGCGCCCGGGCGCTTGGCGAAGCCAACGAAGCGCTCGGACGAGAGATAGAGGATCGTGCGCGGGCCGAAGATCAGCTGCGCCAGGCGCAGAAGATGCAGGCTTTGGGTCAATTGACCGGGGGTATCGCGCACGATTTCAACAACCTCCTGACGGTGGTGCGCGGCACCGCCGACCTGTTGCGGCGTCCGGGCCTGGCCGAGGCGCGGCGCATGCGCTACGCCGAATCGATCGCGCAAGTCGCCGAACGCGCGGCGCAACTCACCAGCCAATTGCTCGCGTTCAGTCGCCGCCAGCCGCTGCACCCGGAGGTGGTCGATCTAAACGCGCGGCTGCAGGGCATGCTGATGATGTTCGAGCGGTTGCTCGGCGCGCAATATTCGGTCGATACCGACTTCGATCCCGGCCTGTGCCCGGTCGAAGTCGATCCCACCCAGCTCGAGGTCGCCATCCTCAACATCGTCGTCAACGCGCGCGATGCGATGGCGGAGGGCGGGATGCTGACGGTGACGACCAGCCGATGGCCGCGCGACGCCGCGGAAGACGACCAGAAATTCTCGGCAGTGAGCATTTCGGACACCGGCACCGGGATGGACGCCGAGACGCTGGCGCGTGCGATGGAGCCGTTTTTCACGACCAAGATCGTCGGGAAGGGCACCGGTCTGGGGCTGAGTCAGGTCTATGGCTTCGCCACGCAGTCCGGCGGCGAGGTCATGATCGACAGCATCGTGGGCCGCGGCGCGACGGTGCGGCTGATCCTGCCGTGCACCACCAACCAGCGCATGGTCGAGATCGGGTCCGCGTCGGTGCCGGCTTCGGGCTGGCGCGGGCGCATCCTGTTCGTCGAGGACAATGTCGAGGTGGCGGCGTTCGCGCGGACGTTGCTCGACGAGCTCGGCCACGACGTGCTCTACGCGCAAACCGGCGAGGCGGCGCTCGAACTGGCCGCGCGCAACGCGCCGTTCGATCTGCTGTTCAGCGATATTGTCATGCCGGGGATGAGCGGCTTCGATCTGGCGGAGGAGGTGCGGCGATTGCGGCCCGACGTGCCGATCTTGCTCACCACCGGGTATAGCGACCGCTACAATGAGGAAGGATCGCGCGGCTTTCCTGTTCTCACCAAGCCCTATTCGCTCGACCAGTTGCTGGCGGCGATCGAAGCCGCCGTCGGGCGCGAAGGTACTGAACCGGCATAGAGCCGCGCCTGTGCTCAGTTGTTGAGGCGCACACGGACGTGGTCAGCCGACGCTAGCTCGATCTCGTCACAATTATCCCCGGGGCCGGTCCGGTCGATGACGAGAAAGTCGCTCTCCGCCTCCAACGCGAGCACGAAATGGTGCCAGACGTTCTTGGCGTAGTGCACGCCCTGATGCGGCTCGGCGTGAAACAGCCGCACGCGGGCCGGATCGAACGCGCCGTCCGGCGCGACCGCGACAAGATAGGGCCGCCCGCTTAGCGGCATGAAGCTCTGGCTGCCGAGCGGATGGCGTTCGAATATCTTCAGCACCAGCGGGTCGAGCGGCCGCGCGCGGAAGATGCTGATCGCGCCGCCGCCGCCTTCGTCCGCGACGTCGAGTTCGGCGAGACGATCGAAACGGTCGGTCCAGCCATAATTGATCGCGATCCGCTCAGCGCGGTCGGAGACCTCGATCACGCTGCCGAACGGCGCAAACGCGGCGGCGGTGAGCGGCTCGGGGACCATGTCGCGCATCAATCGCCCTTCGCGCCGGCGTTAATCCACGCGCCGAGCTTGGCGCGCTCGGCGGGGGTCATTCCGGTCTCGTTGCCCAGCGGCATGTTATTGGTCAACACCGCGCGCTGGTAGATTTCGGGCGCGTGCCGGCGAAGCGCGTCGGCGCTGTCGAACACCGCGCCGTTGGGCGGCGCGGTGATCCCCGGATGCGTGGGCGTGGTCGAATGGCACATGGTGCAGTGCCGATCGACCAGCGCGCGAATGTCGGCATAGGCCGGGGCGCCCGCCGCGGACACGGCGGGGCGCGGCTGCGCGCTCTGGTTGAGTTCGGCGACCACGATGAACACGATCGCGCCGACCGCCAGCACCCAGGGACGCACGATCCCTGCATTCTTCAAATTGAAGAAGTGGCGAATGGTGGCGCCGCTGATGCATAGCCCGACCAGCCACAGCCAGTTGAGCGGTGCGCCGAAAATCATCGGGTAATGATTGCTGATCATGATGAACAGCACCGGCAGCGTCATGTAATTGTTGTGGATCGACCGTTGCTTGGCCTGCGCGCCGAGCCGAGGATCGGGGGTCTGGTGCGCCAGGACCTGTGCCACCACCTTCTTCTGGTTGGGGATGATCACGAGGAAGACGTTGGCCGCCATCACCGTGCCGATGATCGCGCCGACATGCATGAACGCGCCGAGATCGGCGAAGATACGCGTCAGGAAGAAGCCGGCGGCACCGATGACGGCGAGCCAGACGATGCCGAATAGCGCAAGGTTCCTGATCGCGCGGCACAGCAATTCGTAGACGATCAGCCCGCCCGCGATCGATCCAAGCCCGATCAGCACCGCTTGCCATGGATCGATCGCGAGCTTGCTGCGGTCGATCAGGTTGGCCTGCGCGCCCATGTAGAAGATCAGCGACAGCAGCAGGAAACCGCTGATCCACGTCCAATAGGCTTCCCATTTGAACCAGTGGAGCTGCTCGGGCATCTCGGCCGGGGCGACGTTGAATTTGTGCTGGCGATAGAAGCCGCCGCTATGGACGCTCCACAATTCGCCCGCGACGCCCTCGCGCGGCGGCACCGGCGGGCGCAAATGGCTGTCGAGCCACATGAAGTAGAAGGACGATCCGATCCAGGCGATGCCGGCGGTGACGTGCAGCCAGTGCACCGCCAGCTTGACCCAATCTCCCCAACCGCCCCCCATGCCGCAATTCACTCCCGTACTTTGCCCACGCCTCGATAGGGCAGCATGAATCCCGGGGGCAACCCCGGGCGCAGTGCGGCAGAGCGATCGCATTTCGCGGGTTGCGCGCCAAACGCCCGCGTTTCATCTTGGCGGTTTATGCGGGGCTCGACTTGAACCACGAAGATTATCCGCGCGACCTGACCGGCTACGGCCGCACGCCGTCGCAGGCACAATGGCCCGGCGGCGCGCGGATCGCCGTGCAGTGCGTGCTCAATTACGAGGAGGGTGCGGAAGCCAATATCCTCGACGGCGATCCCGGCGCCGAAACCTTCTTGTCGGACATCGTCAACGCCGCGCCGGTGCCGAATGCTCGGCACATGAGCATGGAGCAGATCTACGAATATGGCGCGCGCGCCGGGGTGTGGCGACTGCTTCGGCTGTTCGAGCGCTACAATTTGCCGCTGACGGTGTTCGGCGTTGCGCTGGCGATGCAGCGCAACCCCGCGGTCGTCGATGCTTTCCTCGAGGCGGGGCACGAAATCGCCTCGCACGGCTGGCGCTGGATCAATTATCAGACCGTGCCCGAAGCCGAAGAGCGCGCCGACATGGCGCGTGCGATCGAGGTTCACACGCAATTGACGGGCGAGCGCCCGCTCGGCTGGTACACTGGGCGCACCAGTCCCAACACGCGCCGGATCGTCGCGGAGGAGGGCGGGTTCCTGTACGACGCGGACGATTATTCGGACGATCTGCCGTTCTGGACCTCGATTGCAGGGCGACAGCAGCTGATCGTGCCCTATTCGCTCGAGACCAACGACATGCGGTTCGCCGCGACCAGCCTGAACACCGGCGACCAGTTCGGCGATTATCTGCGCGATGCGTTCGACGTGCTTTATGCCGAAGGTGCCGAGCGGCCGCGGATGATGTCGATCGGGCTGCATTGCCGGCTGGCGGGGCGGCCGGGCAAGATGGCGGGCCTCGAGCGGTTCCTGCGTTATGCGCTCGGCCATCAAGACGTGTGGTTCTGCCGGAGGATCGACATTGCCCGGCATTGGCGCGCGGTGCATCCGCATGCGGCCTAGCGCGCTCACGAAGCGGGCGTTCGTCGACCGGTTCGGGCCGGTCTACGAAGCCTCGCCGTGGGTGGCCGAGGGCGTGTGGCCCGCGGTCGAACACGGCAGCCTCGACGATTTGGAGACGCTGGCGAGCGCGATGCGCGAGGTGGTCGACTCCGCGCCTCGCGAACGTCGGCTCGATCTCATTCGCGCGCATCCGCAGCTGGCGGTGGCGAGCAACATGGCGCCGGCGTCGATCGACGAACAGCGCGGCGCGGGTCTCGACCGCTGCTTGCCGGAGGAGCTGGCGGAGTTTCAGCGGCTCAACGCGGCCTATGTCGAGCGCTTCAGTCATCCGTTCATCGTCGCGGTCAAGGGATTGTCGCGCGGTGACATACTCGCGGCCTTCGAAGCGCGGCTGGATAACGACGCCGAAGCCGAGTTCGCGACCGCGCTGAGCCAAATTCACCGTATCGCGGGATTTCGCCTTGCGGCACTCTTCGGTACGGAATGACGATGTTCGACAGCTTGCGCCGCCAGTACGTCAATCTCGCTCAGCCCCGCCTCGGCGCCGAGGTGGTCTATGCCACCGACGATTTCTTCGCTGATAAAGCGCGACTGATCGACCCTGCGGAGCCCGTATTCATCCCCGGCAGATATGACGAGAACGGCAAGTGGATGGACGGCTGGGAGAGCCGTCGCAAGCGCATTCCCGGCCACGATTGGTGCGTGGTTCGGTTCGGCGTGCCGGGGCTGGTCGCCGGCTTCGAGATCGATACGCGGCACTTCACCGGCAACTACCCGCCCGGCGCCGAGATCGAGGTGTGCCGGAGCAACGCGTTCGTGCCCGACGACGAGGCCTGCTGGACCAAGGTCACGCCGCGCCTGTCGGTCAACGGCAACGACCGCATTTACGTGCCCGTCGACCATGCCGACCCGGTGACGCACGTACGGCTGCATATTTTCCCCGACGGCGGGGTTGCGCGACTGCGCGTGTGGGGGCGCGTGGCCAAGGATTGGTCGATGGTCGACGCCGGCACGAGCATCGACTTGCTCGCGATGGAGAATGGCGGGCGCGGGATCATCGCCAATGACGAGCATTTCGGCGTCGTCGAAAATCTCACTGCGCTCGGGCGCGGGGTCGACATGGGCGACGGCTGGGAAACTCGGCGCCGGCGCGAGCCGGGACATGATTGGGCGGTGCTCGAACTCGGCGCGCCGGGACGGATCGAGGAAGTAGTGGTCGATACCGCGCACTTCAAAGGCAATTACCCCGACCGCTGCTTCATCCAGGCCGCGGCGGAGGCGGCAGGTTCGCCCGACGAGATCGCAGCACGGTCGGAGGGTTGGCCGGTGCTGTTGCCCGAGGTCAAGCTGCAGGCCGACCACGTCCACGTTTTCCGCGACGGACTGGCCGATCTCGGTCCAATCCGCTTTGTCCGCCTCAACATCATCCCCGATGGTGGGGTAAGCCGATTGCGGCTGATCGGAAAAGCGGCATGACCAGCTTGAGCACGCACGTCCTCGACACCGCCCACGGCCAGCCAGCGCGCGGCATGAAGCTGTCGCTGTGGCACGATGGCGCGCGATTGTATGACGGCGCGACCGACGACGACGGGCGGTGCCTTGGGCTTGGCGCGGGCAAGTCGTTCGCCGCCGGGGCGTACAAGCTGCAGTTCCACGTCGCGGATTACTTCCGAGCGCAGGGCGTGACGCTGCCCGACCCGCCATTCCTCGGCTTGGTCTCGATCGACTTTGGCATCGCCGACGACGGGCATTATCACGTGCCGTTGCTCGTCTCGCCGTTCGCCTATTCGACCTATCGGGGCAGCTGAATGGTGCCCGATTCCGACATTGGTTTCGTGCTCGACGGCGAGATCGTCAGCGTCGCCGCAACCGAGCCCAGCGCCACCGTGCTCGACCTGCTGCGCTACCGCCTGCGCCGCACCGGCACCAAGGAAGGCTGCGCCGAGGGCGACTGCGGCGCGTGCACGGTGGTGCTCGGCGAGCTCGACGGCGACAGCGTGCGGTGGCGCGCGGTCAACGCCTGCATCCTGTTCGTGCCGATGCTCCATGGAAAGGCGCTGGTGACGGTCGAGAGCCTGTCGCGGGACGGCACCCTGAACCCAGTCCAGCGCGCGCTGGTGGAGGGACACGGCTCGCAATGCGGCTTCTGCACGCCGGGCTTCGTGATGTCGCTCTATGCGCGCAGCATCGGCGCCGAAGGCACGCGAGCGACGCCGGTCAAGGATGTCATCGCTGGCAATCTTTGCCGCTGCACCGGCTATGGCCCGATCCTCGCGGCCGGCGAGGCCAATCCGGCGCACGCAGCCGATGACGGCGCGGTCGTGGCGCTGCTGCGGAGCATCGAACCGCGGCGGAGTGGGTCAGGCTGGTTCGCGCCGCGCGACAGCGACGAGCTGGCGGCGCTGCTGCTCGAACACCCGGAAGCGCGGATCGTCGCGGGCGCGACGGATGTCGGGCTGTGGGTCACCAAGCAATTGCGCGACCTCGGCACGATGATCTTCGTCGGCGATGTCGCCGACCTGCGGCGGATCGAAGAGGACGACGATGGCCTGACGATCGGCGCCGCCGTCCGCTACAGCGAAGCGCGCGACGCGCTGGCGCGACTGCACCCCGATCTCGGCGAACTCGTCCGGCGGATCGGCGGGCTGCAGGTGCGCAACGCGGGGACGATCGGCGGCAACATCGCCAACGGATCGCCGATCGGCGACATGCCGCCGGCGCTGATCGCGCTTGGCGCCGAGCTGACGCTGCGGCGCGGCAGCGGGCGGCGGACGATGCCGCTCGAGCAATTCTTCCGATCCTACGGCGTCCAGGATCGCCAGCCCGGCGAGTTCGTCGAACGCGTCCGCATCCCGCGCCCCGCGCCCGACACGCTGATCCGAATCGTCAAGCTGTCGAAGCGGTTCGACAGCGACATCTCCGCGCTGTGCGGCGCGTTCGCGTTGCGCCTGGAGGGCGGCCGCATCGCCTCGGCGCGTGTCGCGTTCGGCGGGATGGCCGGAATTCCCGCGCGCGCGCCGGGTTGCGAAGCCGCGCTGACGGGGGCGACCTGGAGCGAGGAAACCGCCGAAGCTGTCGCTCAGGCGCTGGCGCACGATTACGCGCCGCTCAACGATCTGCGCGGATCGGCAGAGTATCGCATCGCCGCCGCGGGCAACTTGCTTCGCCGATTGTGGCTCGAGTCCGAAGAGTCGGTCAGCGTGCTCGATGGCTGACGCTGGCCCCCTGCCGCCCGGCGCGGTCCACGCCGCGCTGCCGCACGACAGCGCGGTCGCGCACGTCGCGGGCAGCGCGCGCTACGTCGACGATATGCCCGAGGCGCCTGGCACGCTGCACCTCGCCTTCGGTCTCGCGGCCGAAGGGCATGGACGGATCGTCGCGCTGGACCTGACCGCCGTCCGCGCCGCGTCCGGTGTCGTCGCCGTGTTCACCGCCGCCGACATTCCCGGCGTCAACGATGTCAGCCCGGTAGTCCACGACGACAAGCTCTTCGCCGAGGACGAAATCCTCTACCCCGGCCAGCCGCTGTTCGTCGTCGCGGCGACCGGCAACCGCGCAGCGCGGATCGCGGCGCGGCTGGCTGTCGTCGAGATCGAGCCACTTCCCGCGCTCGTCACGATAGGCGCGGCGCGCGACGCCGGATCGGTCATCGAGGAGACGCAGCGCATGGCCCGCGGCGATGCTGAAACCGCACTGGCCGCGGCGCCGCACCGTCTGTCGGGCAAGGTCGCGATGGGCGGTCAGGAGCATTTCTATCTCGAAGGGCAGGCCGCGCTGGCGACCCCCGGCGAGCAAGGCCAACTCCATGTGCTGAGCTCGACCCAGCACCCCAGCGAGCTGCAACACCTGATCGCCAAGGTGCTCGGCCTGAGCCACGCCGACATCACCGTCGAAGTCCGGCGGATGGGCGGCGCGTTCGGCGGCAAGGAAAGCCAGGCCGCAGCGTATGCCGCCGCGTGCGCTTTGGTCGCGGCGAAGACCGGGCGGCCCGCCAAGATTCGCGCCGACCGCGACGACGATTTCGTGATGACCGGCAAGCGTCACGATTTCGCGATCGAGTACGACGTGGGGTTCGACGATGCCGGACGGATCGAAGGCATCCGCTTTGACCTCGCCTCGCGCTGCGGCGCCACCGCGGACTTGAGCGGCGCGATCAACGACCGAGCGATGTTTCACGCCGACAATGCCTATTATTTTCCGGCAGTCGAGATCGTCTCGCACCGGCTCAAGACGCACACGGTGTCCAACACTGCGTTCCGCGGGTTCGGCGGGCCGCAGGGGATGATGGGGATCGAGCGCGCGATCGATGCCATTGCCGCGCATCTCGACCTCGATCCGCTCGATGTACGGCGCGCTAATCTCTACGGCCCCGGCCGCGATGTGACGCCGTATTACATGACAGTCACAGACAACGTAGCACCCGAACTGATCGCCGAACTGGCCGAGCGCAGCCGTTATGCGGCGCGGCGACAGGCGGTGGACGAGTTCAATGCGGCGCACCGCGTGCTCAAAAAGGGGCTAGCGCTGACCCCGGTCAAGTTCGGCATCTCGTTCACCACCAGCCATCTCAACCAGGCCGGCGCCTTGGTCCATGTCTATGCCGATGGGTCGATCCACCTCAATCACGGCGGCACCGAAATGGGGCAGGGGCTGATGATCAAGGTCGCGCAAGTCGTCGCCGATGTTTTCGCGGTGCCGGTCGACCGCGTGAAGGTCTCGGCAACGCGCACCGACAAGGTGCCCAACACCTCCGCCACAGCGGCATCGTCGGGCGCGGACCTCAACGGCATGGCCGCGTTCAACGCCGCGGAGACGATCCGCCAGCGCATGGCCGAGTTCGCCGCCGGACATTTCGGGGTCGATCAAGCGGCAGTGCTCTTCGCCCGCGACGGCGTGGTGGCGGGGAACGAGCGCGTGGCGTTCGACGATCTGTGCCGCCTCGCGCATCTCGGTCGCGTGTCGCTGTCCTCGACCGGCTTCTACGCGACGCCGCACCTTCATTACGACCGCGCGACCCATACCGGCCGCCCGTTCCTCTATTTCGCGTACGGCGCGGCGCTGAGCGAGGTCGTGATCGACACGCTGACCGGCGAGCATCGCGTGGTCGCGGTCGACATCCTCCACGATGCCGGGCGTTCGCTCAATCCGGCGATCGATCTCGGCCAGGTCGAGGGCGGCTTCGTCCAGGGAATGGGCTGGTTGACCACCGAGGAACTGGTGTTCGACGATCGCGGCCGGCTGCTCACGCACGCACCATCGACCTACAAGATCCCGACCGCGAGTGATCGGCCCGAGCGGATGACGATCGAGTTGTGGCAGCGCGGGCGCAATGTCGAGCCGACGATCCACCGTTCCAAGGCCGTCGGCGAGCCGCCGCTGATGCTCGCCATCTCGGTCTTCTCCGCGCTCACGCAGGCGGTCGCCGCCGTCGCCCCGGGCAAGGGCTTACCGACCCTCGATGCCCCCGCGACGCCCGAGCGGATCCTCGCAGCGATTACCGAGCTGCGCGCGCGATGATCCCGGATTGGCTGGAGGCATTGCGCGCCGCGCGCGGCCATGAGCCCGTCGCGCTCGTCACGATCCTCTCCACCGAAGGCTCCGCCCCTCGCCGCGCCGGCACGCGCATGGCGGTGACCGGCGGCGAGAGCATCGGCACGATCGGCGGCGGCGCGCTCGAGCATCAGGCGATCGACCAGGCGCGCCGCCTGCTCGCCGAGCCGCCGGGAAGCTGGCGCGTGCAGGACTGGCCGCTCGGGCCGTTGCTCGGCCAGTGCTGCGGCGGACAGGTGCGACTGATGATCGAGCACGTGGATGCCGACCCAGAGCGCTGGGACTGGACCGATTATGTCGAGCGCCGCAAGCCGATCGCGACCTTCTTCAACGACGGCAAAGCCCCGGTGACTCGCTTCCCCGCCGAGCATGTCGAAGCGGGCGTCCAGCCGCCGCTGCCGCCGCGCTCGGCCAAGCCCGCCAAGGGCACGATCTTCATCGAGCCCGACGATCGGCGGCCCGAGCGGCCGCTGCTGATGTTCGGTGCCGGCCATGTCGGCGTCGCCATCGCCGCGCGGCTGCCGCGCTTGCCGTTCCGGCTTGCCTGGTTCGACTCGCGCCAGAACCGCGCGATCCCCGGCGTGTCGCTCCAGGACGAGGATGCGATGGCGGCCTGCGCCGGCGAGGCGGAGGACGGAGCGGCGGTGCTGATCTTCACGCACGACCACGCGCTCGATTACCGCCTCACCGCCGCGGCGCTGCGCTCGCCGGCACGCTTCGTCGGGCTGATCGGATCGGAGACCAAGCGCGCGCGCTTCCTGTCGCGGCTGAAGGAGGATGGCGCGGATGCGTCGCGCCTGACCTGCCCGATCGGTGTCGCCGGCATTCCGGACAAGCATCCCGACGTCATCGCCATCGCGGTGATCGCCCAGCTCCTGACGCTGGCACCCGACGCATGAAGGCGTTTCGCGGCGAAATTCTGAGTGTGCCCGAAGACCCCGCGACGGCGGGTGCCGAGGCGGTTCGTCACTTGGCGGACGGGCTGCTCGTCGTTGAGAATGGTCTGGTCATTGCGCGCGGCGCTTACGCCGATCTGGCTCAACGGTTCGCCGAAGTGGAGACGGAAGCCCTGCCCGGGCTGATCGTCCCGGGGTTCGTCGATGCGCACGTCCATTATCCGCAGACCGAACGCATCGCCTCGCACGGCGAACAATTGCTGCACTGGCTCGACCGTCACATCTTCCCGGCCGAAGCTGGGTTCGCCGATCGCGACCATGCCGACGCGATCGCTGCCTTCTTCCTCGACGAGCTGCTGCGCAACGGCACCACCTCGGCGTTGGTGTTCGCGACCGTCCACGCTTGCTCGGTCGACGCGCTGTTCGAAGCGGCGCTCGCGCGCAACATGCGGATCGTTTCGGGCAAGGTGCTGATGGATCAGGGGCCGGCGACGTTGCGCGATACCGTCGCCGATGGGCGCGCCGATACCGAAACGCTGATTGCGCGGTGGCGGGGGCGGGGGCGGCTCGGCTACGCGGTGACGCCGCGTTTCGCGCTAACCTCGTCGGATGTGCAGCTCGTCGATGCCGGCGAGTTGCTCGCGGCGCACCCCGACGTGCTGATGCACACGCATCTGTCCGAGAATTTGGGTGAGATCGCCGCCGTGGGCGATCGCTTTGCCGACGCGCGCGATTATCTCGACGTCTATGATCGCTTCGGCTTGGTCGGTCCGCGATCGGTGTTCGCGCATTGCGTGCACATGAGCGATGCCGCGCTGGCGCGGATGGCGCAGGCGGGCGCGGGAATCGTGCTGTGCCCGACCAGCAACCTGTTCCTCGGTTCGGGCTTGTTCGACCTCGCGCAGATCGACCGGCACGGGGTCAAGATCGGCATCGGCACCGATATCGGCGCGGGCACCAGCTTTTCGGTGCTCCACACGCTGGGTGAAGCGTACAAGGTCTGCCAGTTGCGCGGGGCCAGCCTCGACCCCTTCCGCGCGCTGCATCTGGCGACCGCGGGCGGCGCGCGCGTGATGGGGATCGCCGACCGGGTCGGTGCGCTGGAGCCCGGGCAGGAGGCCGATTTCGTCGTGCTCGACCCCGCGGCCACGCCCCTGCTCGCGCGCCGCACTGCGGGCGCCAGCCTGTTCGACCGGCTGTTCGCACTGCAGGTGCTCGGCGACGATCGCGCGGTGGCGGCCACCTACGTCGCCGGTGATCGAGCTTATGCGCGCCCGCCTTGCCAAGCCCGGACGATCCACGCCTAGGCGTCGGGCTTGAACTCGGCGATCAGGTCGAAGCGATCGCCCGGGAATAATTGCCGCACCCTGGTCACGGGCGCACCGTTGCGCCACGTCGTCCTCAGCAGCTCCAGACACGCGGTGCGCGGGCGCAGATCCAACATCCTGGCTTCGGCGCGGTCGGCCTCGGTCGCGCGGATGCGGTGCCGGGCCGACGTCCACGGCACGTGCTGGAGCAACCACGTCCCAGGCGCTTCGGCGGCAAAGCTTTCGTCGGCAGCGCCCGGCACCGCGCCGAGACTGATCAGCCGCTGCTCGAGCGCAAAGGGCGCGCCGCTTTCGAGATGAAGTCCGTCGATTCGAAGCGCGGGCGACGGGAAGTCCGCCACGACCGTTTCGACCCGCCGATTCATCAGCGACCAGCGATAATCCCCGCCGCGCGCGGCGATGACTTGCGCCAGATCGGGGACTTCGAGCACCGCCGAATGGACTTGCGGATGCGCGACGAACGACCCGGCCTTGCGCCGGCGCTCGATCAGCCCGGCGTTGGACAGGCTGCTGAGCGCCTTGCTCACGGTCGCGCGCGAGCAACCGTAAGCCGCCACCAGCTCATGCTCGAACGGGATGCGATGCCCCGGCTTCCATTCCCCCGAATAGATGCGCGCTTCGATCTCCTGGCGAATGCGCGCCTCGACCGTCATGCCAGCAGGGCAGCCACGGTCGCCCGGTAGCGTTCGGCGATCGAGTCGGCGGCAAGGTGTCGCCCGTGCTCGACCACCTTTTTGCCGCCGCGCCAGACGCGGTCGATCGCCGGCGAGCCTGCCGCGAAAATCCAGCGGTCGAGAAGGTCGGTTCCCGCACCGGCCATCGAAGGATGATCGAGGTTGAGCGACACGATGTCGGCTGCATTTCCCGCTGCCAGGCCGCTCGTCACGCCCAAGGCTTGCGTGCCGCCGCTTTGCGCCATGGCGAACAGCTTGGCGCCGACCGATGGCTCGTTTTGGTCGACCAAGAGCGCGCGCTTGCGGCGCGCGAGCCGCTGCGAATATTCGAGCGCGCGCAATTCGCCCGCCGCGTCGATCAGGATGTTGGAATCGGTGCCGACGCCCAAACGCCCGCCCGCGGCGAGATAATCGACCGCCGGGAAGATGCCATCGCCGAGATTGGCTTCGGTTACCGGGCAGAGACCCGCTACCGCGCCGCTCGCCGCCAGGCGCGCGGTCTCCTGCGCGTCGATATGGGTCGAGTGGATCAGGCACCAGCGAGCGTCGATGTCGGCGTTGTCGAGCAGCCATTGCACAGGCCGCGCGCCGCTCCACGCGACGCAGGCCTGGACCTCGCGCACCTGTTCGGCGGCGTGAATGTGGATCGGGGCGCCATCGGCGAGCGGGAGGATGGCGGCAAGCTCCTCGGGCGTGACCGCTCGCAACGAATGCGGCGCGATGCCGAGCACCGCGTCCGCCGGAAGCTTGACCCGGCTCGCCTCGACCAGCCGCGCGAAACCGTCCACGTCGGAAATGAAACGGCGCTGGCCCGGCGTCGGCGGCGCACCCCCGAAATCGCCATGCGCATAGAAGACGGGGAGCAGCGTCAGGCCGATCCCGCTCGCTTGCGCCGCCGCGACGATCGACCCGGCGGTTTCCGCGGGATCGGCGTAACGTCCGCCGCTCGCGTCGTTGTGGAGGTAGTGGAACTCGCCGACGCGCGTGAAGCCGCTTTCGAGCATCTCGACATAGGCTTGGGCACTAATGGCGGCGATGTCGTCGGGCGTCAGCCGGTCGAGGAAGCGATACATCACTTCGCGCCAGCTCCAGAAATCGTCGTCGGGGCGGCCGCGGCGTTCGGACAGGCCCGCCATGCCGCGCTGGAAGCCGTGGCTATGGACGTTGCATAGGCCGGGGATCGCGGCGCTGTGCCGCGCGTCCTCGACGCCCGGCTCGACCCCCGTCTCGAGCGCGGCGATCGTCGCGCCATCGACCGTGACTCGAACCCGTTCGGCCCAACCTTGCGGCAGCAAAGCGCGTTCGAACCAGAGTTGCGGCATCGATCCTCCCGTTGATTATGTCTAGACATAATGGGGGTCGCGGGCAAGGATGCCGGGCATGGAGCGGACCTGGACCAATGCCCGACTCGCGACGATGGCCGGCGACGGTCTGGGCATCGTCGAGGACGGCATCGTGGTGTGTCGCGACGGCCGGATCGCGTATGCAGGCGCAACGGCGGATTCGCCGCAGCCGGTGGGCGAAGTGATCGATTGCGGCGGCCGCTGGATCACCCCCGGGCTGATCGATTGCCATACCCATCTCGTCCATGCCGGCGACCGCTCGGGCGAATGGGCGCAGCGGCTCGAAGGCGCGTCGTACGAGGATATCGCCCGCGCCGGCGGCGGCATCGTGTCGACGATGCGCGCGACTCGTACGGCGAGCGAGGCGGATTTGGTCGAGATCGCGCTGCCGCGGCTCGACGCATTGCTCGCCGAGGGCGTGACGACGATCGAGATCAAGTCGGGATATGGCCTCACCGTCGAGGACGAACTCAAGATGCTCCGCGCAGCCCGCGCACTAGAGCGCGAGCGCCAGGTGCGCGTCGCGACCACTTTGCTCGGCGCGCACGCTCTGCCCCCCGAATATGCCTCGCGCGGCGACGATTACGTCTCACTCGTCACTGACGAGATGATCCCCGCCGCACGCGGCCTCGCCGATGCCGTCGACGCGTTCTGCGAAGGAATCGGCTTTTCGCCCGCGCAAACCGATCGCGTGCTCGCCGCCGCACGCGACGCCGGGATGCCGGTCAAGCTCCACGCCGAGCAATTGTCCGCGCTCCACGGCGCGAGCCTTGCCGCGCGCCACGGCGCGTTATCGGCGGATCATCTCGAATATGCCGACGAGTCCGACATCGTCGCCATGGCGGCGGCGGGAACGGTCGCGGTGCTCCTGCCCGGCGCTTTCTATTTCATGCGCGAGACCAAGCTGCCGCCGGTCGACCTGTTCCGCGCGCACGGCGTGCCGATCGCGATCGCGACCGACTGCAACCCCGGCACCTCGCCGACCACGTCCCTGCTGTTGATGCTCAACATGGCGGCGACGCTGTTCCGGCTGACCGTGGGCGAGGCGCTGCGCGGCGTGACGGTCAACGCCGCCCGCGCGCTCGGGCTTGTCCAGGAGATCGGCACGCTCGAGGCCGGCAAGGCGTGCGATCTCGCGATCTGGGACGTCTCCGACCCGGCCGAATTGGTTTACCGGATCGGCTTCAATCCGCTCCACGCCAGGGTGAAGGACGGCGCATGCTGCTGACTCCCGGCGCCGTCCGCTACGCTGCGTGGCAGGCGATCTACGAAGGCGCGGTGCCGACGCTCGACCCTGCCTGCCGCCCGGCGATCGCCGAGAGCGCGGCCGCGGTGGCGCGCATCCTCGCGCGGCACGAGCCGGTCTATGGCATCAACACCGGCTTCGGGAAGCTCGCCAGCGTCCGGATCGGCGACGAGGATCTGGCGACGCTCCAGCGCAACATCGTGCTGAGCCATGCCGCGGGCGTCGGCGATCCGATGCCCATGCCGATCGCGCGGCTGATGATGGCGCTCAAGCTCGCGAGCCTGGCGCGCGGCGCGTCGGGCGTGGCGCCGGCGACGGTCGAGCTGCTCGAGGCGATGCTGGCCAAGGGGCTGATGCCGGTAGTGCCCGCGCAAGGATCGGTCGGCGCGTCGGGCGATCTCGCCCCGCTCGCGCACATGACCGCGGCGATGATCGGGGTCGGGGAGATCTTTGTCGGCGAGGAGCGGATGCCTGCTGCCGACGCGCTGGCCGAAGCCGGGCTCGCGCCGCTCGAGCTTGGGCCGAAGGAAGGGCTCGCGTTGCTCAACGGCACGCAATTTTCGACCGCTTATGCGTTGGCCGCGTTGTTCGAAGCCGAGCAGCTGTATCGGGTGGCGCTCGTCACCGGCATCCTGTCGACCGAAGCAGCCAAGGGATCGGACGCGCCTTTCGATCCCCGTATCCACGCGCTGCGCGGCCATCGCGGGCAGATCGAAACCGCCGAAGCGCTGCGCCGAATGATGGAAGGATCGGCGATCCGCGCGTCGCATCGCGAGAGCGATGCCCGAGTTCAGGACCCCTATTGCCTGCGCTGCCAGCCGCAGGTGATGGGCGCGGTGCTAACGCTGTTGCGGCAAGCCGGCGAGACGCTGGTCACCGAAGCCAACGGCGTGTCCGACAATCCGCTGATCTTCCCGGAAACCGACGAAGCGCTGTCGGGCGGCAATTTCCACGCCGAGCCGGTCGCCTTCGCCGCCGACATGATCGCGCTGGCCTTGTGCGAGATCGGCAGCCTCGCCGAGCGCCGCATCGCGATGCTGGTCGACCCGGCGCTGTCGGGGCTGCCCGCGTTCCTGACGCCCAGACCCGGGCTCAATTCCGGCTTCATGATCCCGCAAGTGACCGCCGCCGCCTTGGTTTCGGAGAATAAGCAGCGCGCTACGCCGGCCAGCGTCGATTCGATTCCGACCTCGGCCAATCAGGAGGATCACGTGTCGATGGCGGCGCACGGGAGCCGGCGGCTGATCGAAATGGCCGCGAATGTCGATGCGGTGCTCGGGATCGAGTTGCTTGCGGCCGCGCAAGGCTGCGATTTCCACGCGCCGTTGCTGTCGAGCGAGCCGGTCGAGCATGCCCGCCGGCTGTTGCGGGAGCGCGTGCCGACGCTGACCAAGGATCGCCACATGGCACCCGATATCGCGGTGGCGACCGAGCTGGTGCGGTCGAAGCGGTTTTTGGTCGCGGTGGGTGAGTTGCCGGGGGTGGCGCCATGACCTGGCTCCACGTCGAACCGCGCGACACGCCGCTGATCCTCGCCTTCCCCCACGGCGGGACCGAAATCCCCGACTCGCTTCTCCCAAGCTTCCGCTCGCACTGGTGGGCAATCCGCGATGCCGACTGGCACATCCGTGCGCTCTATGACGGGCTCGCCGACGCGACGATGATCTGGACCGACGTGTCGCGCAGCGTGATCGACTGCAACCGTGATCCGTCGGGTGCCTCGCTCTACCCTGGGCAGGCCACCACGGGACTTTGCCCGACCGAGACGTTCGACGGCGAACCGCTCTATCGCGACGGCGCCACGCCCGACGTGGCGGAGCGGAGAGAGGCCTGGTTTGCGCCCTACCACGCCGCGATCGAAGCGGAGATCGCTCGCCTGCGAACGCTCCATCCGCGCGTCGTGATCTACGATTGCCATTCGATTCGCAGCAACATCCCGCGCCTGTTCGATGGCGAGCTGCCCGAACTCAATATCGGTACGGATAACGGCGCGACTTGCGACGCGGCGTTGAGCGACGCGGTGGTCGCGGCATGCGCCGGCCGCAGCTACGTGCTCAACGGCCGCTTCCGCGGCGGCTGGACCACGCGGCACTATGGCCGCCCCGAGACCGCGGTCCACGCGATCCAGATGGAAATCGCGATGCGCGCTTATCTCGACGAGCCGCAGGGCGAGCCCGACGAGAGTAATT
Organism: Sphingomonas sp.; assembly: GCF_036269755.1. Taxonomy (GTDB): domain Bacteria; phylum Pseudomonadota; class Alphaproteobacteria; order Sphingomonadales; family Sphingomonadaceae; genus Sphingomonas. Next base: position 189,480 of record NZ_DATBDV010000018.1, read on the forward strand.
GGCCGCCCGCCTGGGATCCCGACCATGCCGCCCCACTGCGCGCCGACCTCGCGCGCGTGCTTGCGGCAGCACTCGCGTTCGCCAAGGACTCCGCATGACCCGTATCGACAATCAACGTCACATTGCGGCGCCGACCGGCACCGATCTTTCGGCCAAGTCCTGGCTGACCGAAGCGCCGCTACGCATGCTGATGAACAATCTCGACGCGCGCGTCGCGGAAAACCCGCACGAACTGGTCGTCTATGGCGGGATCGGCCGCGCCGCGCGCGACTGGGAAAGCTACGACCGCATTGTCGAGACGTTGCGCCGGCTCGAAGGCGACGAGACGCTGCTGATCCAGTCGGGCAAGCCGGTCGGGGTGTTCCGCACCCACGAGAACGCGCCGCGCGTGCTGCTCGCCAACTCGAACCTCGTACCGCACTGGGCGACCTGGGAGCATTTCGCCGAACTCGATCGCGCTGGGTTGATGATGTACGGCCAGATGACCGCCGGATCGTGGATCTATATCGGCAGCCAGGGCATCGTTCAGGGGACCTACGAGACCTTCGTCGAGATGGGCCGCCAGCATTATGGCGGTAGCCTCGCGGGCCGCTGGCTGCTCACCGCGGGCCTCGGCGGAATGGGTGGCGCGCAGCCGCTCGCGGCGGTGATGGCGGGTGCGTCGTGCCTCGCGATCGAATGCCAGCCGAGCCGGATCGAGATGCGGCTGGCGACCGGCTATCTCGATCATCGCGCCGACACGATCGAGCAGGCAATGGACATCCTCGACAGCGCCAAGGCCGCGGGCAAGGCAGTATCGGTCGGGCTGACAGGCAACGCCGCCGAATTGCTGCCCGAGATGTTCCGCAGCGGCATCCGCCCCGATTTGCTGACCGACCAAACCTCGGCGCACGATCCCGCCAACGGTTATCTCCCGCTGGGCTGGACACTCGATCAATGGTTCGAGGGCCGTGAGCGTGACCCCGAGGGCGTGGCGAAGGCGGCCAAGGCGTCGATGGCGGTCCACGTCCGCGCGATGCTCGATTTCCAGAAGGCCGGCGTGCCGACGGTCGATTACGGCAACAACATCCGCCAAGTCGCCAAGGACGAGGGCGTCGCCAACGCGTTCGATTTCCCGGGGTTCGTGCCCGCGTACATCCGCCCGCTGTTCTGCCGGGGGATCGGACCGTTCCGCTGGGTGGCGCTGTCGGGCGATCCCGAGGACATCTATCGCACCGATGCCAAGGTGAAGGAACTGCTGCCCGACAACGCGCCGCTTCATCGCTGGCTCGACATGGCGCGCGAGCGGATCCAGTTCCAGGGACTGCCGGCGCGGATTTGCTGGGTTGGCCTGGGCGATCGCCATCGGCTTGGGCTCGCGTTCAACGATATGGTCGCCAGCGGCGAATTGAAGGCGCCGGTGGTGATCGGTCGCGACCATCTCGACAGCGGATCGGTCGCCAGCCCCAACCGCGAGACCGAGGCGATGCGCGACGGCTCGGATGCAGTGTCCGACTGGCCGCTGCTCAACGCATTGCTTAACACCGCGAGCGGCGCCACCTGGGTGTCGCTCCACCATGGCGGTGGCGTCGGCATGGGCTTTTCGCAGCATGCCGGCATGGTCATCGTCGCCGACGGAACGCCCGAAGCGGCGGCGCGGATCGAGCGCGTCTTGTGGAACGACCCGGCATCGGGCGTCATGCGGCATGCCGATGCTGGTTACGACAGCGCGATCGATTGCGCGCGCGCGTCCGGGCTCGATCTGCCAAGCGTCGGCCGCTGACACCGCTAAGTTGTTCTGGACAGAGGCGAACCACCGTCCCACGATAGGTTCGGTCAAAGGGGACGGGCATGGCATCGGGATATAGCGAGACCGGGCGGACGGTATCGATCGGCCGCATCTTTTCGCGAACGTTCGGCGCGATCGGCAGCAATCCCGCGGTAATGCTGTTGATCGCCTTCGTGATCGGCGCGCTCCCGCAAACCGTGATCAGCTATTATCAGCAGACGCTCGAGGGGCCGATGCGGGCGGGGCTGGTCCGCCAGCGCGATTATTACATCGTGATGATCCTCGGCCTGCTCGCAAACATGGTGCTCGGCCTGATCGTCCAGGGCGGGCTGGTGCGCGCGACGATGACCGCGGCGGAGGGGCATCGCGCGACCTTGGGGGAATGCCTGTCGACCGGCTTGCGTCGCGCCCTGCCGCTCCTGGGGTTGGCGATCGTCATGGGCCTCGGCCTCATCCTGGGCTTCGCGCTGCTGATCGTGCCCGGCGTGATCCTGTATCTCGTCTGGTCGGTCGCGGTGCCGGTGACCGTGGTCGAACGCCGCGGCGTGATCGAGTCGCTGGGTCGCAGCGGCGAGCTGACCAAGGGCGCGCGCGGCACGATCTTCGCGCTGTTCGTGATCGTCTGGGCAATCATGCTCGCGGCGACGATGGTCGCGAGCGCGGCGGTGATGGCGATCTACGGCCTTCAGGGCTTCGCGCGCGCGCTGCAAAGCGGGCTCCCGGTGGCGTTCTTCATCGTCAATGGCGTGGTCACGACGCTGGTGAGCGTGTTCACCTCGGCGCTCCCGACGGCCCTTTACGTAGAGCTGCGCGACTGGAAGGAAGGCCCGACTGGCGAAACGCTGAGCGACATCTTCGCCTGATCGGCGGTGCGGCAGGGGAGCTAATGGCCCACCGGCATGGCTCTGGACTTCCGGAGCGATAGCTGTAGCCGTTATCTGGGGCTTCATGGACGAGTGAGGTTTGATGACTGCACTCGCCGGCTTCTGGGCACTGGACGGCTCGGGGGACCCGGCCGCCGCTTGCGAGCGGATGCTCAAGGCGCAGCAAATCTATGCCCCTTCCGATCGTCCCGTCGTGTGCCGAGACGATGGTGCGGCCATCGGCCGGCGGCTCTTCCGCCTGCTGCCGGAGGATCGCTTCGACCAGGGCCCCGCCCGTGGCCATGGCCGTTCCTCGCTCCTCGTCGCCGATGCGCGCCTGGACAATCGCCAAGACCTTTGCGCCGCGCTCGGCATCGGAGCGGAAGAAGCGCAACGTCTGCCCGAAAGCGCGCTGATCATGCAGTCCCTGGAGCGCTGGGGCGTCGAGTGCGTCGATCGCCTGCGCGGCGACTTCGCCTTCGCTTGGTGGGACTCGGCCGAGCAGCGGCTCGTCCTCGCCCGAGACTTTTTCGGCGGCAGGCCGCTCCATTTTCACCGTGGCAATGGCTTCTTCGCCTTCGCCAGCATGCCAAAAGGTCTCCATGCGCTGAGCGAAGTCCCGCTCGGGCCTGACGCGGAGGCCGTGGCCGGGTTTCTGGCGGTGATGCCGGAATCGGGAACGCGGACATTCTTCCAGGACATCGAGCGAGTCCCGCCCGCGAGCGTCTGCATCGTCACGCCAGAGAGCGTTTCGCTGCAGCGCTATTGGAATCCGGCTCCGCGCTCGCTGGCGCTGAGTCGCGAGGGATATGCGAGCGCGGTCCGAGCGCAGCTTGAGAAGGCAACTGTCGCGCGGCTGCGAGGGGTGAATGGCCGGGTTGCCAGCCATCTGAGCGGGGGCCTCGACAGCAGTGCCGTCGCCGCGACGGCGGCTCGGCTGTTGGCTCCCGATGGTCGGGTGGTGGCGTTCACGGCCGTGCCGCGTGCCGGCTATGATGGGCGTCTCGGCCCCGGCCGCTTCGGCGACGAAGGCGATCACGCGGCGGCGGTTGCCGCGCTCCACCCCAATCTCGAGCACATTCTGATCCGGAGCGGCCACCGCTCTCCGGTCGAACGGATCGACCGCCACTTCTTCATCTACGAACGGCCGCTGCTCAACCTGTGCAACGCCGTGTGGTCGGATGCCATCATGGACGCCGTCAAGGGACGCGGGATCTCCGTGCTTTTGACCGGCCAGTTCGGGAATACCAGCTTCAGCTATTCTGGACTCGAGCGGCTTCCCGAGCTGCTCGCCGGTGGCAGACTCATCCGGCTTTGCCGCCTGATGCTCCGCCTGCGGCGCACCGGCATGCCGCTTCGGAGCACCGCATCGCACGCGCTCGGACCTTTGCTTCCCGCCTGGCTGCGGACTGCGGTCGATCGATTGCGCGGACGCCGCACGACGATCAGCGACTATAGCGCGATCGATCCATCAGCGGCCGAGCGGGTTCGTGGTGACGCCCGCGCGGTGGGACGCGATTTTTCGGATCGCTTACGCCGCGATCCGGTTGCGGCGCGGCTCTGGACCATCGGACGATTTGACCCGGGACCTTACCAAAAGGGGTATTTGGCGGAATGGGGGGTCGATGTTCGCGATCCGACCGGCGACCGCGATCTGGTCGAGCTCTGCCTTTCGATCCCGTTGGATGCCTTTTTGGCGGGAGACCGCGCGCGCGGTCTCGCTCGCGACGCGTTCGCCGATCGACTCCCGCCGGCAGTGATCGACGAGACCAGAAAAGGCTTGCAGGCGGTGGACTGGCATCACGGGCTAGTCGCGGGGCGTGAGGCACTTTGCGATGAGGTCGACCGCATCTCCCAGCTCGCGGAAGCCGAGGGGCTGATCGACACTCAGATGCTGAGCCGTCTTGCCGCTGACTGGCCGGAAACCGATTGGAACGTCGGCGGCAATCAGGGCCGATACCGCCTCGCGCTGTTGCGCGGCGTCTCGGCTGGGCATTTCTTACGCAAGGCCACCGGCCGCAACTGACCCGCACACCCTGGAGGAGGCGATCCGCGAGCCGCCCGGTGGTTGAACGCTGCCCCTCAGGAGCCGAAGGCATTGTCCGGAAGGTAAAACGGACCTTGCTCGGTTGCGCTCATATCCAACTTCGACAGCTTCGGTTCCACCCACGGCCTGCGGCCATCCGCCGGTTGGGCTGGTCCTTGCGGAGTTTTCTCGGAATTACCGTCCATGATCTTCTCCGTCAGAGGATTCAGCAGCAACTCGTTTCAAACGTACGTAACCTAGCGCGACCGTCATGCCAAGAAGTCCATGTCCAGCCGATCGCGCAACGCCTGCGCAGCCTCCGCGTCGGCACTGCGCGACACCAGCCGCCGCCAATGGAGAACCACCCTTTCACGCGCCTCCCTGTCCGGCGACCGCAGCCGCCGCACGAAAAGGTCGGCGATCCGTTCGAGCTCGTCCTGTCCAAGTGGGGCGTTGCCGACCGCGAGGTCAAAGAGGGATCGCTCGTCCGCATCGGCCTGCGGCACGAGCTGCGCAAGATGCTGCATCTGGAGCTGGCGCTGCCGGTAGGCGGCAAGGGCGACGAGCCGATTGGTCTTCTGGCTGGGATGGATCCGGTAATCGGTGAGGATCCGCGGCAAGTTGGCGGTTCGGTATCGGGGCAATAGATGCAGCAGCTGCACCATCTCCGTCCGGACCACTGCCGAAGGAGGATAAGGATTTTCGCGCAGCACCTCCCCGCGAAACAAGGTGGCCGAATCGAGGATCGGACACGTGAACAGCGCCTCGTATCGTATGGCTTCATGCCCGCACGGAAAGCGTATCACGTCGCTCGCGTCGCCGAACCTGCGGACCCAGCTGCCGCAGACGTCCAAGCTATTCTCGGTCATATGGATGATCTGCGCGGCGAGCCGGTCCCGATGCCACAGGTCGTCATGGTCGATCCGCGCGAGATACGCGCCCTGCGCCTCTGCGATGCCCTCGTTCAGCGCCAGCGCCTGACCGGCATGGCCGCGCTTGAGGAGCTTTACGCGCGGGTCGCGCTGAGCCCAGCCCCGGACCAGATCCCGCGTCGTATCGGTGGAACCGTCGTCGACGACCAAGAGCTCCAGCGCCTCGTGGCTTTGCGCGAGGACCGAAGCGATCGTCTCGTCGATGAAGTTCGTGCCGTTGTGAACGGCCATGATCACCGAAACGAGGGGTCGGCCCCGTTCTAGGGCACGCAAGCGAAAAGGCCTTGGTCCAGCAGCGCTTCGACGGTGCTGAGCACTTGGCTTTCGCACGCGCCTCGATCGACCGCATAGAGAAGCAGAAGGGCGTCACAAATTTCGCCGACGCAGACCGGCCGAGCTGCCGCTTCCCATATCGCGACGCCGCTGCCCTGGAGCGCAAAGCAGTCGTTCAGCGCCTCCCGGATCAGCAGCAGCTCGTCTTCCCCCGGGGCGGCCAGCACGCCAGGCGCCTGCACGACGCGGGTGTGCAGCGACAATGGCGAAACCGCCGTCACAGCGAAGCCAGGGCGCGTTCGGCGCAGGCGACGGTGCCAAAAAATATCTGCCTCACCCCCGGTGTCTTGCATGGTCGCAATGGGGGCGCAACGGCCGAAGGACGCCGACAGCGCTGGATGCCCCGTGAGGATTCGAACCTCAATTAACGGAGTCAGAGTCCGTGGTCTTACCTTTAGACGACGGGGCACCAAGGATCGCGTGCTAGGCGGCGCGCTCTAGGGCAAGCGCGGCGAGCGGGTCAAGGGGCTCGCGCGCGGCCGTTCGCGTCCCGGCCGGTTCGGGCCTTCGCCTTGTCGCGCCCGGCCGAATGCGCTAGTCCTGCTCCCAAGCAGCGGAGGGCTTTGGGCCGGACCGCAAGAATATAAAGAGCGACGGCATGGGAGATGATCCCACGACGATGCCGCACCGGGACCGCGCCGCGCCGCAAGGCCCGGTACCGCCCCGTCCGGCCCCCAGCCCCAAAAGGCGCTGGCACGACGCGCCGCATTACGCCGCGCTCGACCTCGGCACCAACAATTGCCGGCTGCTGATCGCGCGGCCCACGGGGACCGGGTTCGCGGTGATCGACGCCTTTTCGCGGATCGTCCGGCTCGGCGAGGGGCTGGCGGCGACCGGGCAGCTGTCCGACGCCGCGATCGACCGCACCATCGCCGCCCTTCGCGTCTGCGCCGACAAGCTCCGCCGCCGCAACGTCACCGTCGCGCGGTCGGTCGCCACCGAGGCGTGCCGCCGCGCCGCCAATGGCGCCGACTTCATCGAGCGCGCGTATCGCGAGACCGGCATCCGGCTCGACATCATCTCCGCCGAGGAAGAAGCGCGGCTCGCGGTGCTCGGTTGCCATGCGCTGATCGAGCCCGGCGACGGGCCGGCGCTGATCTTCGACATCGGCGGCGGGTCGACCGAGTTGGTACTGGTCGACATGGCCGGCGACGAACCGCGCGTGCTCGACTGGCATTCGGCGCCGTGGGGGGTGGTGTCGCTGACCGAGCATGCCGGCGGCGGCGACGACGAGGCGGCGCGCCTCGCCGCCTATGCGCGGATGCGTTCGCTCGCCGCGGAGAGCTTCGCCGCGTTCGCCGAGCGGCTGCCGCCATCGCCGGTGCGCCCGCGCTTGCTCGGCACTTCGGGCACCGTCACCACACTCGCCAGCGTCTATCTCGAGCTCGACCATTACGATCGCGCGCAAGTCGACGGCCTGATCGTGCCTGCCGAATCGATGCGCCGGATCAGCAGCGACTTGTCGGGCATGTCGCTCGGCGAACGCGCGCGCTTCCCGTGCATCGGCACCGAGCGCGCCGACTTGGTGGTCGCGGGCTGCGCGATCCTCGAAGCGATCCTCGACGTCTGGCCCGCAGAGCGGCTTGGCGTCGCCGACCGCGGCATCCGCGAGGGCATCCTGCGCCGCTTGATGGGGGCGAACCGGCCATGAGAGATTTGGCATGAGGGGAACCGGCGGCGGCCGCACGCGAGTCAAAACCGCGCGCCGGCGGACCGCGCAATCGACCCGCTGGCTCGAGCGCCAGCTCAACGACCCCTATGTCAAGCGCGCCAAGGCCGAGGGCTATCGCAGCCGCGCTGCGTATAAATTGATCGAGCTCGACGAGAAGTTCGGGTTCCTCAAAGGGGCCAAGCGCGTCGTCGACCTTGGTCTCGCGCCCGGCGGCTGGAGCCAGGTCGTGCGCCGCGCGGCGCCCAAGGCGGCGGTGGTCGGCATCGACTTGCTGCCCGTCGATCCGATCGATGGCGTCACCATCCTGCAGATGGACTTCCTCGCCGACGCCGCACCTGCGCGGCTGATCGAGGAACTCGGCGGCGCGCCCGATCTGGTGTTGTCGGACATGGCGGCGAACACCGTCGGCCACCCGCAGACCGACGCGCTGCGCACGATGGCCTTGGTCGAGACCGCGCTGGCGTTCGCGATCGACGTACTGCAGCCGGGCGGAACGTTCGTGTCGAAGGTGTTCGCCGGCGGCGCGGATTCGGCGCTGGTGGCAGAGATGAAGCGGAATTTCGCGAGTGTGAAACACGCCAAGCCCCCGGCGAGCCGCAAGGGCTCGGTAGAGTGGTTTGTCGTGGCGCAGGGGTTCAAGGGGCGGCCGGAGGGGCTTGACGCCTGAAATCGATCGGGCAGGATCGTCATCGCTTGGCTGGGGAGCCGCAGCGAAAGGGGGCGTCGATGTTTTTCATTTCCTGGGGCTCAAGAGGCGCGATCTCGGAGGTCGGCCCAGCGGGGTTGCGTCACTGTCTGCGCTGCGACCAAGACTCGTGGTTCACGAAGATGGTCGCTTACCGGGTTCGCCATATATACTGGATCTTCCGCTGGGTGACGGAGCGTGTTCCGTACATGATTTGCGGCAATTGTGGCGCGGAACACAGCGCGGACGAAGGCGATTACGATTCGCCCGAGACGAAGGGCGCGATTTCGAAGTGGGATCGTCTGGGCTGGGCAATCGGCGCCGGCGGTATCGGTGCGTTGATCGCCACTGGATCGGTGGCGATGGCGTTCGACAAAGCCGCCAATCAAACCGAGATCGCGACCCCACGGATCGGCGATGTCTACGAAACCAATCTCGCCAAGCTTGTGACGAAGCCTGAAGCGCCAGTGATGTTCGGCGCGATGCGCGTGGTGAAGGTCAGCGCGACCGAAGTCGAGCTGGAAGTCAGCAACACGTATTACACCGACTCGCGCGGGGTTGAGCGCGATATGCGTGAAGGCAAGACGGCGGACGAAAGCTACTACGGCGGGAATCATCTGAACGTGCCCAAAGCATCGCTGGAGAAGATGTATGCCGACGGTGCCGTCACCGACGTGAGCCGCTAGCTCGACGTCGCGAGCGCCCGTACATCTGCAGACGCTTTTGATCCGGTATGTCTGTGAAGCTTAGCGCGATCGGCCGCGCCGCGACACCGTGAAGTTTGTGAACTTTGGCGCGCCGGTCGTTCACGCGTGCCCTTGCAGCTTGCGCGCTCGCCTCTATCCTGCCGCTTCCCAACGGAGGCACGCGTGGACGAGAAATCGGGGCGGATCGCCGGCGCTGTCGCCTGGCTCCGCAACAATGGCGGCCACGTCCTCGTCGAGGCGTTGGTCAATTTCATCCTGCCCTACGCGATCTACACGTATGCGGAAGCGCCGCTCGGTGAGGTCAAGGCGCTGGTCGCTTCCTCTGCACCGCCGACTCTGTGGAGCCTGATCGAGTTCGCGCGGCACCGCCGGATCGATGCGCTGTCGGTGCTGGTGCTGAGCGGAATCGTTTTGTCGTTGCTGGCGATGCTCGGCGGCGGCGGGCCACAGTTCCTGCTGCTGCGCGAGAAGCTCGTCACCGGCGCGATCGGGCTAGTGTTCCTCGGCTCGGCGCTGATCGGCAAGCCGCTGGTCTACGAACTGGCGCGTGCGAGCATGCGCCGCAAGTCGGAGGACCAAGCGCAGGAGTTCGAGGCACTTCGGGTCCACGCCGCATTCCGCCGCACGATGACGGTGATGACGTTGGTCTGGGGGTTCGGCCTGATCGCCGATGTCACGGTGGCGGTGGCGCTGGTGTTCACGCTGAGCGTGCGCGAATATCTGATCGTCAATCCGATCCTCGGCTATGGCACGATGGGCGCGCTGACCTTGTGGTCGTTTCTCTACGCGCGGCGGGCGAGGCGGCGCGGCGAGGCTCGGCGCGCGGCGGCGGAGGCGGAAGCGGTGGGGCTGGAGGGTGCGGCTGGGTAGGGGCGGTTACGAAGAAGGGCCCGCGATTGCTCGCGAGCCCCTTCTCTATCTCGCTGCGCCGCGGCAAAGCCGCGTCGTCGGTCGGGCTTCGCCGCCGGCCGTGGTCTCGGCTAGTTCCGGAATTAGCTTTCGCTAATTCCGGGCCTCAACCATCATAATCCCCACCCAGATTCTGGTTCCGCGGCGGCGCCGCCGCGGTCAGGCGGAGCGCTTCGGCCGATTGCGACAGCGAGCCGACCTCGTCGGGCGTGTCGTCGTCGTCGACCTGGACCTTCTGCATGCCGCTGATCACCGCTTCCTGCAAGTGATCGGGGCGCACCGTTTCCTCCGCGATCTCACGCAAGGCGACGACCGGGTTCTTGTCGCGGTCGCGGTCGATGGTGAGGTCGGCTCCGCCCGAAATCTGGCGGGCGCGCTGGGCTGCGAACAGCACCAGGTCGAAACGGTTGGAAATCTTGTCGACGCAATCCTCGACGGTGACGCGCGCCATGAAACGCTTCCTTCGCAAAAACCGGAATATGGGAAGTCGGGGCGCATAGGGCAACGCGCGCCCGAGAGTCAAGAAAATCGCGCGCTTGCCCGCGGCCGTAACGCTCGCGATATGAGGGGGTAATGGCCGCGCAACCCAGCTTCACCGTCGATGGCGATACGCTGCGGCTGATCACCGAGGGGCCCGAGCGGTTGCAAGCGTTGCTCGACCTCATCGCCGGGGCCGAGCAGTCGCTGCGCGTGCTCTATTACATCTATGTCGACGACGAGGCGGGGGCGAAGGTCCGCCAGGCGCTGATCGATGCCGCCAAGCGGGGAGTCGACGTGCGGCTGATCGTCGATGGGCTGGGCAGCGAGCATGCGCAGGCGCACAATTTCTTCGATCCGCTCAACGAAGCCGGCGTGGCGGTGTGCCGCTTCGTGCCGCGCTGGGGCCGGCGCTATCTGCTGCGCAACCACCAGAAGCTCGCGCTCGCCGACGAGAGCCGCGTGATCATCGGCGGGTTCAACATCCAGGATTCGTATTTCGGCACCGCCGAGGATCAGGGGTGGCGCGATCTCGGTTTCTATGTCGAGGGCCCGTCGGCGGCGCATTTGACGGGCTATTTCGACGCGCTCGATGCCTGGGCGAAGCGCGAGCATCCGCCGCTCCGCTCGCTGCGCGCCTTGCTGTCCAAGTGGAGCGAGCCGGCGGGCAAGACTCGCTGGCTGTTCGGCGGCCCGACGCGCAATCCGTCGCCATGGGCGCGGTCGGTGCGTGCCGATCTCGACCGGGCGATGCGCGTCGACCTGATCAGCGCTTATTTCGCGCCGAGCCCCGGCATGCTGCGCCGCCTAGACCGGGTCGGGCAACGCGGCGCCGTGCGGCTGGTGCTGGCGTCAAAGAACGATCACGGTGCCGCGATCTGGGCGTCGCGCTTCACTTATGCGGGGCTTCTCAGGAAGCGCGTCCGGATCTACGAATACCAGCCGACCAAGCTCCATACCAAGCTCTTCGTGATCGACGATATCGTCTATGTCGGCTCGGCCAATTACGACATCCGCAGCCTGTTCCTAAACCTCGAGCTGATGCTCAGAATCGAGGACAAGGCGTTCGCGGACTATGCCAGGGGCTATGTCGATGGCGAGATCGCCAATTCGGAAGCGATCACCCCGACGCTCTACAAGGCGCGCACGAGCCTGTGGACGCGGATCAAGCAAGCCGCGGCATTCTTCGTGATGACGGTGCTCGATTACAACGTGACTCGGCGGCTCAATTTCGGCCGAGAGAAGCTGACGCGCGACGACGTCAGTTAGCGTCGCCTGTGTCTTTCCACGCCCAGAAATTGTGGCTCGGCGGAATCGCGCGCCATTCGACCTTGTAATCGATCTTCGACCAGTGCGGCGTCAGGAAGTCGCGCACCTTGGGACGGAATTGATAGACCAGGAACGCGCCGCCGGGTTTGAGCGCGCGGTGGGTGGCGGCGGCGATTTGCGGCGCGACGCCCTTGGGCAGCGTGGAGAAGGGCAGCCCCGACAGGATATAGTCGGCCTTTTCAAACCCGTGGTCGGCGATGATCTTCTCGACGTCCTCGGCCGACCCGAGCACCGGAATGAAGCGCGAATCGGTGAACTTGATGCGCAGGTAATCGATGAAATCGGGGTTGGTATCGATCGCGATATAAGTGCCGTCCGCGGGCAGCCGGTCGAGGATCGCCTGGCTGTAGGTGCCGACTCCGGGACCGTATTCGACGAACAATTTGGTGTTCGGCCAGTCGACTCGCTTGAGCATCGTGTTGATCAGCGATTTCGACGACGCGATCACCGAACCGACCATCACCGGGTGCTTGAGGAACCCGCTCAGGAACATCGCCCACGGCGAAGGGAGCTTGCGCGCACGCGTCTCCTCATGGTCGAGGGCTAGGCGGGGGTTGGCCATGATCTTCCTTAGCTGTTCCGGCGCGCGGGCGCGGGGCGAGCGGCCCCTGTCGCAAAGCCCGAACGTTCGATCAAGCTTTTAGGACGCAGCCGGATCGCGTGAACGGGTTGCACCGGGGCCTTCGCGGGTTCATCGGCGCGGGATGGTGCAGCGACCGGCTGGTGAAATCGCGGTGATCTTCGTTTCGGATGTCACCGGCACCGATTCGGACGGGTACGAGGCCGCGGCGGCGGCGATGGGGGCACTGGCCGCGTGCCAGCCCGGCTATCGCGGGATCGACAGCGCGCGCGGCGGTGACGGGAGGGGAATCACCGTCTCCTATTGGGCCGACGAGGCGGCGGCCGTGGCGTGGCGCAAGAATGCCGAACACGCCGCCATCCGCGAGCGCGGGCGGGGCGTGTGGTACAAATCCTATTCGCTCCACGTTGCCCGCGTCGAGCGGAGCTACGACTGGCAAAAGCCGTGATCGCGCCGCGGCGGTTCGACCGCGATTTCGCGTTGCTGTTCACCGTGATGCTGACGATCGCCGCGGGCAATACCGCGTTGCAATCGGTGCTCCCCGCGATCGGCCGTTCGCTCCATGTTCGCGACAATGCCGTCGCCGCCGCCTTCTCGGTCTCCGCGCTGTTGTGGGTGCTCGCGGCGCCGTACTGGGCGGCCCGATCGGATCGCCAGGGACGTCGCGCGATGATCCTGCTGGGCGTGGGTGGCTTCACCGTCTCCCTGACCTTGTGCGGCACATTTCTGCTCGCCGGGATCAACGGCTGGATCGGCGGGACCGCGGCGTTCCTGCTCTTCATCGTCGGGCGCCTGATCTACGGCACGCTCGGCGCCGCCGCGCCGCCGGCGGTGCAAGCGATCGTCGCAGGGAGGACGACGCGCGAGGAACGAACCAAGGCGCTGACCCTGCTCGGCTCGGCGTTCGGTCTCGGCACGATCCTGGGTCCGGCGATCGCGCCATATCTGTTGCTCGGCGGCATCGGCGCGGTGACGATCGGGCTGTCCGGCCCGGCTTTCCTGTTCGCTTTGTTCGGGGCGGGCATGTTCGTCACCGTCCGCCGCATGCTGCCCGACGACCGCACCGAGGCATTGCTGGAGGAACCCGGCAGCCATGGCGCGGTCAACGCCTATCCGTCGATCGGCGGGCAGTCGTCGGGCGCCAGCATCACCGCCGCCACCGCGCTGCGCAGCGAAGCCGTGGGCTTCCTCGACCCACGCGTGCGAGCCTGGATGATCGCCGGCCTTGTTTTTGGACATGCTCAGGCGATGACCGGTCAGGCGATCGGGTTCCTCGTGATCGACCGGCTGCATTTGCCGCCGACCGAGGCGCTCCAGCCGACCGGCATCGTGCTGATGATGGGCGCGGGCGCGGCGCTACTGGTGCAATGGGGGCTGATCCCGTTGCTCAACCTGACCCCGCGCTGGATGATGCTGGTCGGGCTGGCGATCGCTGCGGCGGGATGCGCGCTGACCGGGCTCGCCACCTCGCTCTACGGCATCGCGACGGCCTACGCGCTCGCCAGCGTCGGGTTCGGCTTCACCCGCCCGGCCTTTACTGCGGGCTCGAGCCTCGCGGTCGGCCCCGACGCGCAAGGATCGGTCGCGGGGAAGGTCACGAGCGTCAACGGCGCCAGCTTCGTGCTCGGGCCGAGCATCGGCGTCGGGTTGTACGAGGCGCAGCATTCGCTGCCCTACCTGGTCGCGGGAGCAGCGTGCCTGGTGCTGGCAGGCTATTGCTGGCTGGTGCTCCGGCCGGCCTCCCATCGGGTGTGACCGGCTGCGGTTGAGGATTATCCGTGCCCGCGCCGATCTCCGCTAGCGGGTTCGTCGGATCATCCGACTTTTGGTTGTCGGACGACGGACCATGAGGGGGCTACGCTTGGCCACAGCCGCCGCCACGCGCTCGCTGTTCAGATAGGCGCGAGCAAATCCGGTGTCCGCAGTCGCAACGACGTCCGCGATGCAATTGGCCTGTTGTTTCTCGTCCCGGATCGGCAGGCAGACCTTTCTTGCGATCGAAATATCGAGTGTCTTGGGCACGACCGGCGTTTTGTTGATGACGCACGCCCCGGTCTGTGGCGGCCAGCTTTTGACAGTGAACGAGCCAGTCGAGGCACCCGCGGCATAGTCGAACAATGTCGTGGCATTTGTCACTCGCCAGCTGTTCGCAAATTTGCCGTACAGGTCCGCGTAACGCTGGGGCGGCGCCGCCGGCAGCGGGCCGAGCGACCCGCCGTTGGCAAGTCTCGGCAACCAGCTGTCGGCCGCGATCGCGCCCATGATCCCGTCGGATGCGCGGGTGTTGATGACGGCGATGCTCAAATACCAGATGTTATGCGGCGCGCCCCAGAAGTTCGGTAGGAGCGTGATCGTCGATCCGTCTGGCGTGTCCACCAGCAAACCGCCGCCGGCGGGCGACAGGCGTCCGCCTCCTGGCAGGCCGAAACCGCCGGCGGGGACAGGCGTCAAAACGCCGTTGACGCGTACCTGCATCCCCGATGCGTTGCTTTGAGCGCTCGGGTTCGGTTGGTAGGTGACGCGGTTGCCGCCGACGCGCATCGCTGCCGCCGTGTTCACGCTGACGCAACTCGAAAGCCCGGTATGTGCGTTGTAGACGATCGCTCCCGTCGGGACCGGCGTCTGGCGGGTCTGGAGTTCCAGGCTGCCATCGCGCAGCGCGACGAATTCGCCGGCAGCCTGAAAATCGTAGGGGACGCCGTCGACCGTGGTGATATGCGGATCACCGTCATTCTGCCCGGTGGAAAGTGACCCCCAATGCAACAACTCGTTGGGAGAGCCCGCGCCGCGACTGCCGATGCCGGACCAGCCGGAGGTGCCAGGGTTCAGGTCATCGGCAGCGTGGATCGCCGCCCAGACTTGGGCGGGCGTGGCCAGAGGGTTGAGTTGGAGGAACTTGGCGGCGGTGCCGGCAACGTGCGGCGACGCCTGCGACGTTCCGGAAAAAGTACTCGTGGCAGTATCGCTGCCATTGCCTGCCGCCTGGATGTTCACACCGGGCGCATACAAATCGAGGCAGGTGCCAATGTTCGAAAATCCCGCTTGTACGTCGCTGCCCGGGTCGATCGCGCCGACGGTGATCGCGTTCGCGACATGCGCGGGAGAAAACGTACAAGCGTCCGCACCGCTGTCGTTGCCCGCCGCAACTACATAGGTCACGCCGCTTGTGATCGAATTGTTTATCGCGGTGTCAAGCGCGGGCTGAACGGGGCCGCGCAGACTCATGTTCGCCACTGCTGGATGGACGGCGTTGGCGGTAATCCAATCGACTCCGGCAACGAGAACCGACGTCGTCGCGCCGCCGCCTGCGCAGGTGAAGACGCGAACCGGGTGCAAGGCAACGTTCTTGGCGACGCCATACGTCCCCCCGCCGACGATACCGGCAACATTGGTTCCGTGGCCGTGGCAATCGTTCGTGCCGTTGCCGTCCATGATCTCCGTCACGCCGCCACTAACGCGACCGCCGAACTCGACATTGGTCGCCCGGATTCCGGTGTCGACGATGTAAACATTCACGCCTGCACCGGTCTCGGAATAGGTGTATCGATGGTCGAGCGGTAGCAGCCGTTCGCTGGTCCGGTCCAAGCCCGGCACCGGGTTGAGTTGAATCGTGGTCAGTTCGTTCAATTGGTCCGGTTCGATATAGTCGATACTAGGATCCGCACGGAGCTCTTTCAGCCCCTTCGGAGAGATCCTGACGCTGAACCCGTTCAGCGCGGTGCGATATTCGTGTAGAATCGTTCCACCCAGAGCCTTGACGCGTTCACGTGTCGCGGACGTTACAGCGCGCGCGACGCCCTTCTTGAACACGACGATATATTGATCGGGCACCACTTTGCCCTCGACGCGCAGGATCGGCGCCAAGCCGGTTTTGCCGGTTCGCTGGGCCACCGCCGCACCGAACACGGCTAATCCAGCCAAGACTGCAACCACTAAGAGCGTGGCGAACTTGTTCATGATCCCCTCCCGAGATTTAGAACAGTAACTCCGCCTATCTTCTCATCTCTATTTTAGAGAGAGTCAAGGTTCCGTATTGTTAAAGGGTCTATTGAAATCCGTAAAAATACATCCAATGCGAGTTAGGCGAATCATTTAAGCTATAGCTGGCGCCATACTATAGCTAAGGCCATGTTCGATAGGGTATTTATCGTCGTGCTAACGCGCACCTCGCGACTGTGAGGTGCGCGCGTCGAGTGAGCCAGGATGACTTTACGCCACCACAAACAGTCTTCGTGAAAGATGTAGAGATAATCTTGGGATTGAGCAGGCATCGCGCGCGGCAAGTTTACGCGGCGGACGATCGCGACAAATGCGCGAATCAGGCCATGTCGCCTAATCGATCCCCTTCGGTCCGTGCGGCCGCAACTGTCCCGGTGCAATGAACCCGATCGGCTGCAGTGCGGCCGCATCCTGTTTGAGCCGCGCCGCCATCTGTTCGTAGTCGCGCTCCATCTCGGGCGTCACGCTCGCGCGAGACTCGTCGAGGGCAACGTCGAAATCGGCAATCGTCACCGTCTTGGCATCGAGGCTCTTGCGTAGCGCGGTCAGGCCGGCGCGGCGCGTGAGATCCTCGAGGTCGGCGCCGGTGAAGCGGTCGGTGCGTGCCGCCAGCGCGTCCAGGTCGACGTCGTCGGCGAGCGGCATCTTCCCCGTCTGAATCGCGAGGATCCGCCGCCGCCCCTTCTGGTCGGGGACGCCGACATAGATTAACTCGTCGAACCGGCCGGGCCGCAATAGCGCGGGATCGATGAGGTTGGGGCGGTTGGTCGCGCCGATCACCACCACCGACTGCAGCTCTTCCAGCCCGTCCATTTCCGACAGGATCGTGTTGACCACGCGCTCGGTGACTTGCGGTTCGCCCAGGCCGCCGCCGCGCGCGGGCACCAGGCTATCGAGCTCGTCGATGAAGATCACGCACGGCGCGACCTGGCGCGCGCGGGCGAACAATTTGGCGATCTGCTGCTCGCTTTCGCCATACCATTTGCTGAGCAGGTCGGAGGACTTCGTCGAGATGAAGTTCGCCTCCGCCTCGCGCGCTACCGCCTTTGCCAGCAAGGTCTTGCCGGTGCCGGGCGGGCCATAGAGGAGGAAGCCCTTGGCCGGGCGGATGCCGAGCCGACGGAATGCGTCGGGGTCCTTCAGCGGCAGTTCGACGCCTTCCTTCAACCGCATCTGCGCATCGTCGAGCCCGCCGACATCGTCCCAGCGGACGCGAGGCGCCTCAACCATCACTTCGCGCATCGCCGACGGCTGGACGCGTTTTAGCGCGTCGAGGAAGTCCTCGCGAGTCACCGCCAGCGTGTCGAGGACCTCGGGCGGAATCGTGCGCTCCTCGAGATTGAGCTTGGGCATGATCTTGCGCACCGCCTCGATCGCCGCTTCGCGCGCCAGCGCGGCGAGGTCGGCGCCGACGAAACCATAGGTCGTGCGCGCCAACTCGTTGAGATCGACCCGGTCGCCGAGCGGCATACCGCGCGTATGGATCGCTAATATCTCGCGCCGCCCGCGCTCGTCGGGCACGCCGATAACGATTTCGCGGTCGAACCGGCCGGGGCGACGCAGCGCTTCGTCGATCGCTTCGGGGCGATTGGTCGCGGCGATCACCACCAGATTGGCGCGCGCCTCGAGCCCGTCCATCAGCGTCAGCAGTTGCGCGACCAGCCGCTTTTCGGCTTCGCCCGACACTTGGCCCCGCTTGGGCGCAATCGAATCGATCTCGTCGATGAACACGATCGACGGCGCGTTCTTGGCGGCTTCCTCGAACACCTGGCGCAGCCGGCCTTCCGATTCGCCATAGGCCGAGCCCATGATTTCGGGTCCGTTGATCAGGAAGAATTGCGCGTCGCTCTCGTTCGCCACCGCGCGCGCGAGGCGAGTCTTGCCGGTGCCGGGCGGGCCATGAAGCAGCACGCCCTTGGGCGGATCGACGCCCAGGCGTTGGAACAATTCGGGGTAACGGAGCGGCAATTCGACCATCTCGCGCAGTTGGTCGATCGTCGCCGCCATCCCGCCGATGTCGTCGTAGGTGACGTCCGCACGCCGTGCGTCCTTGGGTTCCTCATATTCGGGGCGAAGCTCGATTTCGGTATTCTGGTCGATCTGGACGACACCCTTAGGCACCGTCGCCACCACCGCGAGGCGGATTTCCTGCAGCGCATAAGCGGGCGCGCGAAGATATTGCGCGACATTGGGCGGCATCCCCTCCGGATCGACACGCTGCTGCCCCGCGGTCGCGACGATGTCGCCCTGGCACAGCGGCCGCCCGACGAAGGTGCGGTGGAGCGCGGCGGTCGATCCCTGCAGCCGCAGATTCTGCTGCGCCGGCGCGAACACCACGCGACCCGCCGGCTTCACTTCGGCGCGGCGCACATCGACATAATCGCCCGACCCGGCCCCGGCATTGGCGCGCTGCAACCCGTCGATGCGGATCAGCTCGAGGCCTTCATCCTCCGGATACGGCGCGACCGCACGCGCGGGTGTGGTGGTCTTGCCGACGATCTCGATCACGTCGCCTTCGCCGATCCCCAGCCGCGCCATCACCGATCGCGGGATGTGGGCAAGCCCGCGGCCGCTATCCTCGGGCCGGGCATTGGCGACCTGGAGCTTGCGCGGGGGAGCGTCGTCGCCGTCTGCCATTCGAATTCACCTGCTCGCTGCGCAATTGGGGGAGCGCGCGAGATAGCGAGCCGGTTCCCGATGCGCGAGGGCAGCGGGCAATCGGGCGCAAAAAAAGGCCGGACCCAAAGGCCCGGCCGGAAAAGTTTTTAGGAGAGGATGCCTGAAAGGCACGGCTGATGTGCCGCGCGGCAGTTTATTGTGCAAGTGCGAAGAGAACCGCCGCAGTTGCACGTATTGCAATCGGGGGTGGATTTCCCACGAGAGGAAGTGGTAGCAACAGCGCGGGGCCCTTCGTGACGCATCGCACAACAAAGAGGGAGAGGATATGCGCCGACTGCCGCCGCTGACGGCGATCGAAGCCTTCGTTCAGGTCGCTCGCACCGGCTCGGTGAAGGCGGCGGCACAGGAACTCGCGCTGTCCGCCCCCGCGCTCAGCCGCCGGGTCCAGGCGCTCGAACGCTTCATCGGCAAACCATTGTTCGAACGCCGCCACCAGGCCGTCGCGCTCAACGAGGACGGCGAGCGGCTACTGCAGCAGATCGCGCCGGTGCTCGATCGTTTGACCGACGCGGTCGAGTTCATGACCAGCGGGACCGAAGTGCTGCGGCTACGGCTTGGAGTGCTCCCGCTGTTCGCCGCGCAACGGCTGTTCCCGCATCTCGCCGACTTGCGCGCCTGGCACCCGCAGCTCCACCTCGACATCGACACGGCGGCGCACAACATGGCGCGGGTAGGCGATGGGCTCGACGCCGCGATCGCCTTGCTGCGCGAGCCCGACCCGAGCCTTTACGCACAGCGGCTCGACCGCAACCAGGTCTATGTGATCGGCGCGCGGTCGCTAGTCGACCGGCCCGATCCGATTACGCGGCCGGAACAGGTCGCCGGGCTCACCGCGCTGATCCACCGCGACATGCCCGACACGTTCGGCGCGTGGCGCCACGCCGCCGGGCTGGACGAACTCGAGCCCGCCGCGATCGATCATTTCGATTCGGGCGCGTTGATGCTCGAAGCGGCGGCGCAAGGCCTCGGCGTCGCGTTCATGCACGACAGCCATTTCGACGAAGCGCACGACTCCCGGCTGGTCAAACTGTTCGATATCGAGGTGGCGAGCCCGTACAGCTATTGGTTCGTCTGCCGTCCCCGCGCGATGCAGCAGCGCCCGGTCAAGCTGTTCCACGATTGGCTGGTCGAAGTGCTGGCAGCGGATTAGCGTCAGCTATCCGCGAGGAGCCAGCACCGTGGCCGGCGCGGCACCGCCACGCCGCTTGCCATCGGGTCCCTCGAACATGCCTCGCGTGTCGTTAACCATATCGAAAATGGTTCGTCCTACGAAGCACCCGTGGACTTAAGTGGGGAATCGATCATGACGAACCTTTTCAAGCGCCTTCGCGAAACGCGCGCCGCCACCGCGATCGAATACGGCTTGATCGCCGCGCTCATCGCCGTCGCCGCGATCGCCGCGATGCAGGGCCTGGGCAACCAGCTCAAGAAGACCTTCACCAACGTTTCATCGAACATGAAGGCTTCGTGATGCCGTCGGCCAGCGGTTCGCCGCCGGCCGCAGCCTCACGGACCCCTCACCGGCCAATGACGATGCTTGCTTCAGCTGCTACGGCAGGCTCAACCGGCCTTGCCGAATATCGCGGTCTCGCCGACTTCCGCTACCATGTGCGCCGATTCTTCGCGTTCAGCGAAGCGACGACCAAGGCAGCGGGAGTCGCACCCGCGCAATATCAGGCGATGCTTGCGATCCGCGCGCATGACGGGCCCCGGGCGATGGACGTCACCTCGCTCGCCGAAAGGCTTTGCGTCAAACTCAACAGTGCGGTCGAGCTGGTCGCTCGGATCGAGGCGGCGGGGCTGATCGAGCGCAGCCGCTCGGTCCGCGACCAGCGGCGGATCGAGCTTCGCCTGACGCCGCGCGGACTCGATCTGGTCGATCGCATAGCCGCTCAGCATCTGGCCGAACATCGGCGCAACCTCGCCGAACTCGCGCGGATCGTCGCGGCGCTCGGCGCGGTTTAACCGCCGAGGCTACTCCGCGCGCGCCTTCAAAATCTTGCCCGGCTCGCGCGGCGGCTCGCCTTTGGGGAGCGCATCGATATGCTCCATGCCGCTCTCGACCTGGCCCCACACGGTGTATTGCCCGTCGAGGAAACGCGCGTCGTCGAACACGATGAAGAACTGGCTGTTGGCCGAGTTGGGATCGTTGGTCCGCGCCATCGATGCGGTTCCGCGGACGTGCGGCTCACGGCTGAACTCCTGCGGCAGGTTGGGCTTGTCCGATCCGTGCATCCCGGTGCCGGTGGGATCGCCGCCCTGCGCCATGAAGCCGGGGATGACCCGGTGGAACACGACGCCGTCGTAAAAGCCTTCGTTCGCCAGTTCGGCGATGCGATCGACATGCTGCGGCGCGAGGTCGGGGCGCAGCTTGATGACGACATCGCCGCTGTCGAGCGTCAGGGTCAGTTTTTCGGGGGCGTCGGCCATGGTCATGCTCCTGAATATATTCGGTTGGTGCGGCCCTAGACGGCGCGTTCGGCGCTGGCAAACCGCGTTAAATCGGGGTAACGGCGCCGATATGGACATTCCCGCGCCCGAACCAAGGTCAGACGATGAGCGAGACCGATCTGGCGCCGACCGAAGGCGCGACCGAACTCGATAACGTCGCCGATCAGCTGGACGAGGATGACCGGCTGAAGCCCGAATTCGTGCGCGCGGTGCTCGACGCGGTCGAGGCCGACGATGCTGCCGCGGCGCACGCTTTGGTCGAGCCGCTCCATCCCGCCGACATCGCCGATCTGTTCGAACTGACGCCGCACGAGGATCGCGGTCCCCTCGCGCTGGCGCTCGCCGACTTGCTCGACGCCGACGTGTTCGCCGAGATGAACGATTACGTCCGCGAGGACCTGATCGATGCGCTCGAGCCGCAGCAAGTCGCCGACATCGCCTCCGAACTCGACACCGACGACGCCGTCGCGATCATCGAGGATCTCGACGCCGACGATCAGCGCGAGGTGCTGCGCGCGATGGAGCCCGACGATCGCGCCGCGATCGAGGAGGCTCTGTCCTATCCCGAGGAGTCGGCCGGGCGCCTGATGCAGCGCGACCTGGTCGCGGTGCCCGAACATTGGACCGTCGGCGACGCGATCGACTATCTTCGCGGGCATGACGAGCTGACCACCGATTTCTGGGAGATCTTCGTCGTCGACCCGGCACACAAGCCGGTCGGCACCTGCCAATTGTCGTGGATTCTGCGAACCCCGCGCAGCGTCGCGATGGCCGACGTGATGAAGCGCGAGCAGACCTTGATCCCGGTCGACATGGATCAGGAGGAAGTCGCGCTCCGTTTCCAAAAATATGCGTTGATCTCGGCCGCCGTAGTCGACGCCGCGGGACGGCTGGTCGGCATGGTCACGGTCGACGACATCGTCCACATCATCTCCGAAGAAGCGGGCGAGGACATTACCCGGCTGTCGGGCGCGGGCGATGGCGACATCAACGAGCCAATTCAGCTGACGGTGCGCACGCGGCTGACCTGGCTGGTGGTCAATCTCGGCACCGCGATCCTCGCGGCGTCGGTGGTCGGGCTGTTCCAGGGCGAGATCGCCAGGTTCGCGTTGCTCGCGGTGCTGATGCCGATCGTGTCGGGGATGGGCGGCAATGCCGGCACACAGACGCTTGCGGTGGTGGTGCGCGCGATCGCGACCAATCAGCTGACCGAATCGAACACCTGGTGGATGATTGCGCGCGAGTTCCGTATCGCCGCCGCAAACGGCGTCGCGCTGGGGGCGGCGATCGGGCTCGGCACGCTGCTGATCTTCCACAACGCCGATCTGTCGATCGTGATCGCGCTGGCGATGGTCATCAACAATCTGATCGCGGGGCTATCCGGGGTGCTGATCCCCGTCACGCTCGACCGATTGCGGATCGACCCCGCGGTGTCGTCGGCGGTGTTCGTGACGATGATGACCGATTGCATGGGGTTCTTCTCGTTCCTCGGGCTCGCGCTCTTGTGGGGCCTGAGCGGGTAGCCATATCGGGCGAATGCCACTTCATATCAGCAAGGTAGCATTCGGGATCGCCAGCATCGACCTGCTCGTCGCACGCTGGAAGGCGCGCGAGGGCGCAGCGTTCGAGATCGGCACGCGCTATCTGCCCAAGCGCTGGGAGGAAGTGGCGGGGCAGGGCTCGCTGTTCTGGATCGTCAAGCATCAACTGGTGGCGCGGTCGCCGATCCTGGGTTTCGGCGATCTGCCCGGCGGGCGCACTGCGATCCGGCTCGACCCGCGGCTGGTCCTGGTCGAAGCGCGGCCCAAGCGCGCGCACCAGGGCTGGCGCTACCTCGAGCATGCCGACGCGCCGCGCGATCTCGGGACGGGCAGCGAAGGCGTTGGCTTGTTGCCGCCCGAGCTGATCGGCCGACTCGCGGAATTGGCGCTGATCTAGGTGCTAGGGCGCCGCGTCCGGCCCGCACAGGATCGGGCCGCCGGCCTGCGCATGCGCGGTGCACCTTGCGTTGCCTGCGACGACGATCCGGCCGAGCCCGGTCGAGGTCAGATCGGCGGTGAAGCGCGCGCTCACTTGCGTTTCGCCCGGCCCGTCGAGCCGCACCAGCACGTCACCCACGCTCAGCGGAATCGCCGCGATCGATCCGTTGCCGTTGGTCAACAGACGCGCTCGCGCGCTCTTGCCCGCCAGCGTCACATTGCCGTTGCCGACCAGCATTACCGCCAGATCGTCGGTATCGATACCGCGCGCATCGATCGACCCCGCACCGGTGATCTGGAGGTCGAGCCGCGCGCTGCGCACCACCCCCGCGATCGCCAGCTTGCCGCCGCCGATCACGGTCGCGCTGCGCAGCGCCGGCGCGGCGATGGTGATGATCGGGGCGGGCCCGTCGACCTTGCCTTGCTCGCTCCAGCCTTGCGTCCCCTTGCGCACGATCAGCGTATCGCCTTGCACCTCGATCGACAGGTCGGCGATCACTCTGTCGTCGCCGCTCGCGCTCGCGTGCGCGCCGCCGGCCCCGACCGTCAGCCGAACCTCGAACGGCCCATCGACGCGGACTCGGTCGAAATTGGTCACGACATAGGAGCGGTCGGCCGCCAAAGCGGGCGTCGCCAGCGCGACAAGCGCAAGGCCGATAAGGGCGCGGATCATGCGGCGAGCATCGCACCCGCAGCACTGGACATGCAAGAGGCGCGCGTAATCAGGCGTCGCAGCTCAGCTGCAGGTGACGCTGCCCGATCCCATCTTCGAGGTCGTGCACTTGGCGCCGCCGGTCAGCGTGACGTCGCCCGACCCCATGACATCGACGTTCGCCGGTCCCGCGACGCTTGCGGCGACGTTGCCCGATCCCATCACGCTGACCTCGGCGCTCGACAGGTTGAGCTTGCCCGCGTCGACGTCGCCCGACCCGGTGATCGAGACCTTGCCGCTCTTCGCGGTGCCGGCGGCGGTCACTCCGCCCGATCCGGTCAGCGACAGTGATACCGACTGGACGTTGATCGATCCGACCGACACGTCGCCGGACCCAGTCGCATCGACCGTGAAGGCGTTGCCGTCGACATGATCGACCGCCATGTCGCCCGATCCGGTCGCGCTCGCCGCGGTGATGCGCGGCATGGTGATGTAGACCTTGGCATGACCGCTGCTGCCCCAGCTGAACCCGCTGCTTGACTTGCGCCGCACTTCGAGCGTGTCGCCGTTCTTGACGATCTCGAGCTTGTCGAGCGCCTTGGCGTCGCCCTCGGCGCGGACCGAGAAGCCCGACCCGACGCGCACATCGACATCGTCCGGCCCAGTCGCCTCGACCGCGCTGAAGCCGTCAGCCGCAAACGTCCGGTTGCCGCCGGCGCCGCTGGCGGCGACGCCCTTTTGATCGTCGCCGACATGGCACCCAGCGAGCGGAACCAAAACGAGCAGGGCGAGATAGCGCATCTTAGCCTCCATTTGTGTATTGTTAGAATAACACACCCGGAAGCTTCGTCAACCCGCTACGATCCGCAGCGTACCTGCGCCTTCCCCATCCGCGTGACGCTGCATCGCGCGTTCGGCCCCAGGTCGATCGTGCCGCTGCCGATCACCGACACTTGCGCGGACCCGTCGACGGTGACGCGGATCGTCCCCGACCCTGCGCTCGAGACTTGCGCGCCAGCCGCTCGCAGGCCCGGCGCCTGCAAGCCGCCCGACCCGCCGAGATTGACCCGAAGGCTCCGCGCCGAGCCGCTTGCGGTGACGCTGCCGGATCCCCCGATCGCGACATCCGCGCGATCGACCGCGATGGTGCCGAGCGAGAGGCTGCCCGATCCGCCCAGCGCCGCATCGAATGCCGTGCCGCTGACTCGATCGACCGTCATTCGGCCCGATCCGCCCAGCGCGACGCCGGTGAGGCGAGGCACCGTGATCACGAAATGGACCTGGCGTTCGATCGGAGCGTCGACCTTGCGATCGCGATAGCGATGGTCGATCGTCAGCGTACCGTCCTTGGTCGTCACGCGCAGATTGGCGAAGGCGGCTGCGGGGCCGGTCGCGCGAACCGACCAGGCGGGGCCGACGCGGATGTCGACTTCGCCCGGTAAGCCATAGGCAATTTTCTGGAAATCGGCGGCGCGGTAACTGGTCATGTCGCCTTGGCGATCGCTGGCTATACCCGGGCCGCGATCGGCATCGTCAGTCCCAGCGGCGGTGAGCAAGAAGGGCAAGGCTAGCAGGGGCAACAGGCGCATCGATTCTCTCCCGACGATCGTGTGTCACGGAAGCAATACGCTTATCGACTACATATGTAAACACCATAGCTCGCAGTGCGGCTCAACGAAAAAGGGCGGCCCCGCAAGACCGCCCTCTTCGCTTGGAGGAGACGCGTTTACGCCAGCTCCTTGTCCTTGTTCCACACCGCCGCGGCCTTGCGCAGGATGTCGAGGATCTTCTCAAGCGCACCCTTTTCGTCGGTCTCTTCCATCGCCGCGAGCTCGCGGGCGAGGCGGCTGGCGGCCGCTTCGAAGATCTGGCGCTCGGAATAGCTCTGCTCGGGCTGGTCCTCGGCGCGGAACAGGTCGCGGACCACTTCGGCGATCGACACGAGGTCGCCCGAATTGATCTTCGCTTCATATTCCTGCGCGCGGCGCGACCACATGGTGCGCTTGACCTTGGGCTTGCCCTTCAAGGTATCGAGCGCCTCGCGCAACGTCTTGTCCGACGACAATTTGCGCATGCCGACGCTTTCGGCCTTGTTGGTCGGCACGCGAAGCGTCATCCGCTCCTTTTCGAACCGGAGCACATACAGTTCCAGCTGCATGCCCGCGATTTCTTGCTTGAGCAGTTCGACCACACGGCCAACGCCGTGCTTGGGGTAAACAACGTAATCACCGACGTCGAAGGACAGCGCCTTGGCAGCCATGTAGCTTCAACCTTTCCATTGGGATGCCCCAAACGATCTTCGGCGCCAGTTCATGGCACCCGTCGGGGCGGTTATGATGCGTGTGTCTCCACACGAGAGACTCGAAACAAGGGCTCTCGTCCTGCCCTATTTAACAGAGTCGTAATAAAATTACCAGTGCTACGTCGGCCCGAGGCGATTAGTCGCGCTAATCGCCGCTCGCGGGCCGACACGGCCGGCGGGCCGGCGCAGTTGGCCCGACCGACGCCGGCGGTTTCGCCGCCGGCCCGTTGTTACCAGACGTGCACACGATCCCCGGGCGCCAGATATAGCTTATCCCCCGGCTTCACCCCGAACGCGGCGTACCAGGCATCGACGTTCCGCACGATCCCGTTGACTCGATATTCCTCGGGGCTGTGCGGGTTCGAGAGCAACTGCGCGCGCAACGCGCCCTCGCGCGCCTTGCCCTGCCAGCTCTGCGCAAAGGCGATGAAGAAGCGCTGGTCGCCGGTGTAGCCGTCGATCACCGCCGGCTCGCCGTGTCGCGAGACATAACGGCGATATGCAGCATAGGCGACTTCGAGCCCGCCGAGATCGGCGAGGTTTTCGCCGAGCGTCAGCTGTCCCTTGATATGCACGCCGGGGATCGGCTCGTAGCCGTTGAACTGGTCGACCAGCTTCTGCGCGTGCGCGCTGTAGCGGGTGGCCGATTCCTTGGTCCACCAGTCGCGCAACTTGCCGCTCGCGTCGAACTGCCGCCCTTCGTCGTCGAAGCCGTGACCCATTTCGTGCCCGATCGTGGCACCTGTCTCGCCGTAATTGACCGCCGGATCGGCGGCGGGGTCGAAGAACGGCGGCTGCAGGATCGCCGCCGGGAACGTCACCTGGTTCATCAGCGGATTATAATAAGCGTTCACCTCCTGGACGTTCATGTCCCAGAGCGAGCGGTCGACCGGCTTGCCGAGCCGCGACAGTTCGAGCTTCCATTCGAAGTCGTCGGCATTGATCGCGTTGGCGAGCGGATCGGTGCGCGACACGCGCATCGCCGAATAGTCGATATATTTGGTCGGATGCCCGATCCGCGGATCGAACGAGGCGAGCTTGGCGAGCGCTTCCTTGCGCGTCGGCTCGTCCATCCACGCCGCGCCCAGGATCTTTTCCTTATACGCCGCGCGCAGATCGCCGATCAGCTCGGTCATCTGCTTGTCGGTATCGGCGGTCCAGTGGACCTTGGCGTAAAGCTCCCCGACCGCTTCGCCGAGGCTGTTGTCGAGCAATCGCACGCCCCGCTTCCAGCGCTCGGCCTGCGATTGCACATCCTGCAGCGTGCGGCTGTAGAACCCGAACCGCGCATCGTCGAACGCCTTGGGCAGATATTGCGCGTGGTCGCTGATGAAGCGGAAGGTCATCCAGTCCTTCCAGGTCGAGAGCGGGGTCGCCGCGATCGCCTTGCCCGCCGCGGTGACCGCACTTGGTTCGGACACCACAACGACCGGCATGTTCGACAGGCCGATCTTCGCCAGAACCGGAGCCCAGTCGAACTGCGGCGCGAGCGCCGTCAGCTGCGCGCGAGTCATCGGGTTGTAGGTCTTGACCGGGTCGCGCCGCGCCTCTGGCGTCCATTGATCCTGTGCCAGCTTGGTCTCGAGCGCAATGATCGCATCGGCCTTGGCCGCGGCGTCGGGGATGCCGGCGAGCTGCTGGAGATTGATGATATAGTCGCGATACGCCTTGCGGAACGCGACGTACTTGGCGTCGGGCAGCAGGTAATAATCGCGCGAGGGCAGCCCGAGCCGCGCCTGTCCGGCGGCGGCGGTATAGCGAGTCGGGTCCTTGGCGTCGGGCTCGACCCCGATGTTGATCGGCGCGGGATAGCCGGGCTGCGCCATCAGCGCGACGAGTTCGTCGGTATTCCTGACCGCCGCGATCCGCGCGAGATACGGCTTGAGCGGCGCGGTGCCGCGCGCCTCGATTCCGGCTACGTCCATCCACGCGCCGTAGAAATCGGTAATGCGGCGCATCTTGGGATCAGCCGGGCTGGGGCCGGCCCCTTCGACCAGCTTGCGAACCTCGATCTCGGTCTGGTCGGGCAGATCGTAATTGTACCCGGCGCGCGACTTGTCGGGGGCGATCGGTGCGGTGCGAAGCCACGTCCCCTCGGCGTAGCGGAAGAAATCGTCACCCGGCTTCACGCCCTTGTCCATCGACGCATAGTCGACGCCCCACGGCCCATATTTGGGCTTGGGCGCGGTCGACTGCGCGAGCGCGATCCCCGAAATGCCGAGGAGGAACAGACCGGCAATATGTTTGATCGCCATGGGACGACTCTCCGCTCGGTGAAATCGATAGAGCGGTGTGTTGTCAGACTAGGGGGGCGTGGGGAAGGGGGATTTTGTCGGGGTGGGCCGCCGGCAAGGCCGTCAGCCGGATCGAGCGACGCTCGTCCGCCGTCCGTGCCGGGGCACGCGACGGCGATTAAGCGCGCTTAATCGCCTTGTCCCGGCTCGGGCGAGAAATACTTGTCGAACTTGCCCTCCTCGCCCTTGTGCTCGTCGGCATCGGCGGGGGTCTGGTCGTTCTTGCGCGTGACGTTGGGCCATTGCGCGGAGAAGGTGTTGTTGATCTCGAGCCATTTCTCCAGCCCGCTCTCGGTGTCGGGCAGGATCGCCTCGGCCGGGCATTCGGGTTCGCACACGCCGCAATCGATGCACTCGCTGGGGTTGATCACCAGCATGTTGTCGCCTTCGTAGAAGCAATCGACCGGGCATACCTCGACGCAATCCATATACTTGCAGCGGATGCAGGCATCGGTGACGACATAGGTCATGGCGGGCTCCAAAACGACGAATTCGGGCCGTGCTATTCGCCGATTCCGCCCTCGTCAATCGAGCGCTCGTTCCTGCGAGACGTTCGCAGTCGATAGCTCCTGATAGCAGCCTTGAGCTTCGGAGGGCGGGCCGCGGCGGATCGGAAGCGCCTCGACCCGAAGTGTGCGGATCCGGCCGAGGTGCGTTGCAAAGGTCAAGATGTTGCCGACCCTCACCGGTGCTGCGGCCCGATCGATGGCGCGGCCGTCGATGCGCAGATGCCCGCGCGCGGCGAGCGCTTGCGCAAAGCTGCGTGTCTTGGCGATCCGGGCGAACCACAGGAACTTGTCGAGACGCATGCTATCACTCACGCAGCATCCCCGCGAGCGCGGCGAAGGCGTTGTCCTTCCGCGGCGCGGCCGGTTTCGCGTTTGGGGTGAGGCCCCGCCACATCCATCGCGGCTTGCCCTCGGCATCGGGCTTGGCGGCGCGGAAGCCGAGCTGCGCCATCAGCCGAGCGAGCGTTTCGGGATGAAGCCCGATCGACGTCGCCAACGCCGGATCGGGCGCGAACGGTGCGCGGCCCTTGCGCGCATCGTGGCCGGCGCGCGCGATGCGCTCGACGAGATCGACGCGCACGGCCTGTTGCCCGAGCGGACGGAAGCCATGCGCCAGCTCCGCCCCGGTCGCACCGCGCGGCAGCACAGTCGCGCCTTCGCGCGGGAACTCGTCGAGCCGCATCAGCACGCGCCGCCACTCGGCGGCCGCGGGCTTGAGCAGCGCGGGGGCGAACAGATCGAGCGTCCCGATCGTCACGCCGATCTTGGCGAGCCGCTTGCGTGCTGGGCCGTCGAGCGCCTCGACCTGTGCCCCGACCGCGCGGCGCGGGAGCACGCCCCCGGCTTCGAGCAACGCGCCCGCCACCGCGCGCAACGGTCCGCCCGCCCCTGCGTCGCGCAGCACCGCGTCGAGCTTCTCGAAGACCGGCAGATGCCGCGCCATCTGCGTTGCCAGCCAAGCGTCGAGACGTGCCTGCACGGGCTTCCGAGCGGCTGGGTCAAGCGCCGCGATGGCGCGATCCACGACAACACGCGGCTGGGCGAGGTTGGAGCCGGGCGCGATATGCGCGACGGGAAACCCCCGCCAAACAACCTCGGCATATTCAACGCTTCCCCGGCGAAGCGTATCTCGTGCGGCGACCGACAGCACCCCATCCTCCGCTCCCGCCAATTCCCCCGCGCGCCGCGCCAATTCCGCGCCCAGCCGTTTTTCCGCTGCCGCCAGCAGCAACCTTTTGTCCGCGGCGCGCGCGTCCGCCGCGACTGCGAACGTGAACCCGCGGAGAGTCCCGATCGGGTGATCCTCGACCAGCACCTCGCCTTCGTCGCCGATCACCACCGGGAGCGCGCCGGCATCCTTGCCGATCTGGCGGAGCAGCACCGTGGTGCGCTTGTCGACGAAGCGCTGAGTCAGGCTGGCATGGAGCGCATCGGACAATCGCTCCTCGACTTGCGCCGTGCGCGCGGCCCAATGCGCCGGGTCGGCGAGCCAGTCGTTGCGGTGCGCGATATACGCCCAGGTGCGCACCCCCGCGATCCGCCCGGCGATCGTCTCGACATCGCCGTTCACATCGTCGAGGCGCGCGACCTCGCTCGCGAACCATGCCGCCGGGATGCGCCCGCCGCCTTCGCTCAGATGTCCGAATACTCGGCTCACCAAGCGGGTATGCTGATCGGCACCGAGCTTGCGGAAGTCGGGGACCCCGCACGCCGCCCACAACCGCCCAACCATGCCGGTGGAGCGAGCACGGTCGCGCACCCAATCCTCTTCCGCAAGTCGCTTCAGGACATTGAGATCGACTGCAGGCGGCGCAGCCCGAAGCGCCGGATGACCGGGCTTCGTCTCCAGGCTAGCGATCAGCCCCTCGGCCGAGCCGAGGTCGAGCTCCCCATCGCGCCAGTAGAGAAAATCGAGCGGCGGAAAGCGATGCTCCTCGATCGCATAAATCTCTTCGGGGGTGAACGCCCCAGGCCCCTCCTCGACCAGTGCGCCGAACGTTCCGTCGCGCTGGTGCCGCCCGGCGCGGCCGGCGATCTGCGCCATTTCGCTCACCGTCAGGCGGCGCTGGCGCTTGCCGTCGAACTTGCTGAGGCTGGCGAACGCGACGTGGCTCACGTCCATGTTGAGACCCATGCCGATCGCATCGGTCGCGACGAGATAGTCGACCTCGCCGGCCTGGAACATCGCGACCTGGGCGTTGCGGGTGCGCGGGCTGAGCGCTCCCATCACCACCGCAGCACCCCCGCGCAGCCGCCGGATCATCTCGGCGACGGCATAGACTTCCTCCGCGCTGAACGCGACGATCGCCGAGCGCTTGGGCAGCCGCGATAGCTTCTTCGCGCCGGCATAACTGAGCGTCGAGAAGCGGGGGCGCTCGACGATCTCGGCCTCCGGGACGAGCGCTCGAATCATCGGACGTAGCGTCTCCGACCCCAGGATCATCGTCTCGGTGCGGCCGCGCGCGCGCAGCAACCGGTCGGTAAAGACGTGTCCGCGCTCCGGGTCGGCGCCGAGCTGCGCTTCGTCGAGCGCGAGAAAGCTAACATCCCTGTCGGCGGGCATGCTCTCCGCAGTGCACAGGAACCAGCGCGCGTTGAGCGGCACGATCCGCTCCTCGCCGGTGATCAGCGCGACTTGATCCTTGCCCTTGATCGCGACCACCCGGTCGTACACTTCGCGCGCCAGCAGCCGCAGCGGGAACCCGATCATTCCGCTCGAATGCCCGCACATCCGCTCGATCGCGAGGTGCGTCTTGCCGGTATTGGTGGGGCCGAGCACCGCAGTGACCGGGCGATCGTACGCGTTCATACTGATGACAACATCGGGGCGTTGGCGTCCTGACGCAAGCAACCCAGGATAAGTAGAGCGCGATTCCCGCGATTTGGCTTGCCACTCGCCCGAATAGCCAAGCCGCGCCGAGCCACAGCGGCAAACAACGCGCTCGCCACTCGAGGCCCGGACGTTCCGCTACAACCCGACGTTTGTCCCTCAGCCTGCACGGCTTGCCGCAACGCCGTGCGCACCCGCGGCGCTTTAAATTGACTTTAACCACGCATCTACAGAGTGATTCCGCCTGCGCCGGGGGTGGATCGGCGATGATGTTCCGGGGACTTTCGCGCCGTGTTTCTGCGTAACGACCAGTTCGAGCAAGCGGGCGGCACCGCCGTGCGGTCGTTCGGGCATGCGGCCGTTCCGCTCGATCTGTCGCTGGTCGATCGTCTGCGCAGCGGTTTCGAAAGCATCGACTGGACCCCCGATCTCGGAGCGCGGATCGGGTCGCGCGACTGGTTCCGCGGCACCGCGACGTGCGTTGCTCTACTCGCCGCCACCTATGCGCTGTCGCCTGGCCTGGCGCGTCCGATCGTCGGCGAGACGCCAGCGGCGCTCCGCGGTGCGGCCTGGGACAATGCGCGCGCGCAAGCGATCGCACCGCTCGCTTGGGGGGCCGATACCGGCCAACGCATGGCGGCGAACGACCTCGTCCGGCCGCTTGGCGAGAGCCCTGACAGGCCGCACTTGCCTTTCTCCTCGGCGATGAGCGACGGCGATAGCCTCGCCGCATTGCTGCGCCGCGCCGGCGCGACCAGGAACGACATCGCCCAGATTTCCGACCTCGTCGGGGGCGTGATGTCGCTCGACGACATTCGTCCCGGCACGCGCTTCGAGGGCGTGCTCGGCCCGCGCGCGCGCAAGAGCGACCCGCGCCCGATCGAGACGCTGAGCTTCCAACCCGCGTTCGATTTCCGCCTGACCGTCACCCGCGGCGCCAACGGCCTGTCGATGCAGCGCCAGGCGATCGCGATTGACGACACGCCGCTTCGTATCCAGGGGCTCGCGGGGTCGAGCCTCTACAAGTCGATGCGCGCCGCTGGCGTGCCGGCCCAGGCAGCCGCCGATTACCTCAAGGCGATGGCGACACGCATCTCGCTGACCAGCGACGTAACTGCGGGCGATCCGTTCGACATCATTCTCAAACAGCGCCGCGCCGCGACCGGCGAGGTCGAGTTGGGCGACGTCGTTTATGCCGGGCTCAACCTCGGCAACCGCAAGGTTCAGCTCGTCAAATGGTCGGGAAACAGCGACGATGACGACAGCGGCGATTGGTACGACGCCAATGGCGGCGAGACTCGGCGCCAGGGTTTCGTCGGCCTGCCCGTCAACGGCCGGGTCAGCTCGTCATTCGGGATGCGGCTCCACCCGATCCTCGGTTATTACCGCATGCACAAGGGCATCGACATCGCCTGCCCGTACGGCTCGCCGGTCTATGCGGTGGTCGACGGGACGGTGAACTGGGCCGGGCAAAAGGGCGGCTACGGCAATTTCATCGGCATCCAGGGCCCGGGTGGTATCGGCACCGGCTATGGCCATTTGAGCCGTATCGGGGTGCGATCGGGCGAGCGCGTCCAGCGCGGCGACCTGGTCGGCTATTCGGGCAATTCGGGGCTTTCCACTGGCCCGCACCTCCATTTCGAAGTCTATCGCTCGGGCGCCGCGGTCAATCCTCGCGGGTTCTCCTTCTCGACGATGGCAGCGCTGTCGGGCGGCGCATTGCGCGCGTTCAAGGCAAAGGTCGCAAGCCTGATGTCGGTCCATGTCGGGACGACGCGCTAGCTAATCGCGGGCGCCTTCGAACGGCGGCGGATATCTCGGCGGCTGGCAAGCCTCGGATCGATCTCCGCCCACGATTTCACGCCCCAATTATCTGCTGGATAATCACGCAAATAGCCTGCAAGTAAATGGTCGCAAGTGATGGCGGATCGGGGGGTCGCTATTGTCTTTCGTCGCGGCTGCCATCGACATCGTCGCTCGAGAATGTGTCGTTCTTGCCTGTGTCGGTTTCCTGATCGGGGGGATGGACGACTTGGCGCTCGACGCCGTCTATTGGGCGAGCCGCCTGCGCTTTCGCCGCGAACCGCGTGTTTCCGAACTTGACGATGGTGTGTCCGGACGGTTGGCGATCTTCGTGCCGGCCTGGGACGAAGCGGCGGTGATCGGGCCGATGCTGGCAACAACGCTGGCGCGGTTCGGTGGCGACGACTTCCGCATCTATGTCGGCGCCTATGCCAACGATCGCGCGACGATCGAAGCGGTCGCTGCCGTCGCCGAGCACGACCAGCGCATTCGGCTGGTGATCAACCCCCATGACGGCCCCACGACCAAGGCCGATTGCCTCAACCAGCTGTGGACTGCGCTGTGCCGCGAGGAGCGCGCCGAGGACTGGCGCGCGGCGGCCATCGTATTCCACGATGCCGAGGACGTCGTCCATCGCGATGAGCTTCGCGTGTACCGCGCGATGCTGGTAAACCATCAGGTCGTGCAAATTCCGGTCCTGCCGCTGATCGATGCGCGGTCGCCGCTCGTTGCCGGACACTATTTGGACGAGTTCGCTGAGGCCCACGGGCTAAGGCTGGTCGCGCGCGGGTTGCTGGGCGCGCCAATGCCGCTGGCCGGGGTGGGCTGCGCGATCGACCGCGATCTGCTCGCGCGCATTGCCGCGGCACGCGACGGGGTGCCGTTCGACGCCGACAGCTTGACCGAGGATTATGAGCTCGGCTTGCGCAGCGCGATGCTCGGGGCGCGGCAGGTTTTCGCGCGCGTGCGCGACGATCGGGGCAAGGTGATAGCGGTCGCGGAATATTTCCCGAGCACCGTGCGCGAAGCGGTCACGCAAAAGGCGCGGTGGATGATCGGCATCGCACTCGACGGCTGGGATCGGCTCGGCTGGGGTCGAGCGAGCGACTGGCGCGACCATTGGATGCGAATGCGCGATCGCCGAGCGCCGCTGTCGGTGTTCGTGCTTTTCGTGGCTTATGTCGCGCTGCTCGCCTGGGGTGCGTCGCTCGCGTTGCATGCGTTAGCCGGCGACACCGCGCCTCATCCGAGCGCGGCGATGATGGTCCTGCTCGACGTCAACGCGGTCATGCTCGGATGGCGGCTGGCGATGCGGGCATGGTTCACCGGCCGTGCTTATGGGCCTTGGCAAGCTTTGCTGTCGCTGCCGCGCGCATTGGTCGGCAACTTCATCGCGCTGATAGCGGCGCGCAAGGCCGTGTGGCGCTACGCGGTCGCGTTGCGCGGACGCCGCCCGCGCTGGGACAAGACGCATCATCGTTTCCCTGAGACAGTCGAACCTTGAGCGGGCGCCCGCTTCGCTTCCTGGGCTTGACCGCGATCGGCTGGGTCGCGGTGCGTGCAGCCATGCTGTGGCCGACCGACGGGCCGGCGGCGCTGCCTCGCGCGCTGGTCCCCGCCGCCTTCGCCGACAGTGCACCAGCCGTTGGGGTGCACCCGACGCAAGCGCCCGCAGGACCAGTGAAGCAGGTTGCCTCAGTCCGCGTCTGGACGAAGCCAGATTGGGCGACTGCCGCCAGCCGGATGCCGATTGCCCCGCCGTTGCTCGCAGTCGCCGCCGGAGTACCAACGCCGCCCCCGCTACAACTCGACCGGAAGCAGGAAACCCCCGCGACAGGCCCGATCCTGGCTCCGCCGCCGCCAAGTGTCGTCGCGACGCCGTTCGCTACCAACCGCTGGTCGGTGAGCGGTTGGTTCGTGTTGCGCGATGGGCGCGGCATCGCTCCCGGTTCGGGCAGCGGTCAGCTCGGCGGCAGCCAAGCGGGGTTGCGGATCGCGTACGCGATCGGCCGGCTCGCCTTCGTCGCTCGCGTCGCCACTCCGCTTCATGGGCGCGGGCGCGAAGCCGCACTGGGCGTCGAATGGAAGCCGCCTCGGCTGCCGGTGCGGCTCGCTGCCGAATATCGCGTGTCGCTCGATGGCGGGTCGAGCGGACCGGAGGTCGGCGTGGTCGCCGGAACCGGCCCGGGCCCGCTTGCCGCCGGGTTCGACCTCGAAACCTATGGCCAGGCGGGGGTGATCCGCCGCCGGCAGGCCGAGGCCTATGCCGAAGGATCGGCACGGCTGGCGCGGCCGCTGGTCAAGCTCGGCGGCGCGCGCGTCGATCTCGGATTGGGCGGCTGGGGTGGCGCCCAGCGCGGGGCGAATCGGCTCGACATGGGGCCGTCGCTTGGCGCGCGCTTCCCGCTCGGCCGCGGTGCGGTCCGCCTGTCGCTCGACTGGCGTCAGCGGATCGCCGGCGACGCTCGCCCCGGATCCGGGGCGGTGCTGGTGATCGGCGGCGACTTCTGAGCGGCGCGGCGCTTCCGCATTCCGCGCTCACGCGATAAGCGGGGACGTGGATATCTACCTCCCCATCGCCAACCTGTCGGTCAACGCGCTCGTCATCGTGCTGCTGGGCGGGTTCGTGGGATTGCTGTCGGGCATGTTCGGCATCGGCGGCGGGTTCCTGACGACGCCGATGCTGATCGTCTATGGCATTCCGCCGACGGTTGCCGCCGCGTCGTCGGCCAGCCAGGTCACCGGCGCGAGCATATCGGGAGTGTTCGCGCACTTGGGCCGGCGCGGAGTCGACTTCAAGATGGGCGGCGTGTTGGTCGCGGGCGGGTTTGTCGGTTCGCTGTTCGGCGCCTGGATTTTCCGCCTGCTGCAGACCACTGGGCAGATCGATACCGTCATCGCGATCATCTATGTCGTGCTGCTGGGGTGGATCGGGACCGTGATGGCGCGCGAGTCGATTCAGTCTATCCGCGCCGCCCGCGCCGGAGTGCTGCCTCGCGCCCGCAAGCGACGGCACCATCCACTGGTTGCCTCGCTGCCGTTTCGCACGCGCTTCTATCGTTCGGGGTTGTACATCTCGCCGATCGCGCCGCTGCTACTGGGTTTCGCGACCGGCATCCTCACTGTGCTGCTTGGCATCGGCGGTGGGTTCATCCTGGTGCCGGTGATGATCTACGTGCTCGGCATGGCGACCCAGGTGGTCGTCGGGACCAGCCTGTTCCAGACGCTCTTCGTGACGGCCTGGGCGACGATGGTGCACGCCACCACGACCAAGGCTGTCGACATCGTCCTCGCGGCATTGTTGCTGCTCGGATCGGTCACCGGCGCACAGATCGGCGCGCGGTTCGCGACCAAGGCGAGGCCCGAATATCTTCGCCTCGCGCTCGCCATACTGGTGCTGCTGGTGGGGATCCGCGTCGCCATCGGACTGGGCTGGCGGCCTGATGAGATCTATTCGGTCGAGCTGTCGTGAGGGGCAAGGCGGCCGTCTTCCTGCTCATCGCACCGTTGCTGATGGGGCAGAGCCAGCCGGGCTCCAAACCGGTGCTCGTCCCCGA
Organism: Sphingomonas sp.; assembly: GCF_036269755.1. GTDB lineage: Bacteria > Pseudomonadota > Alphaproteobacteria > Sphingomonadales > Sphingomonadaceae > Sphingomonas. The sequence goes on from NZ_DATBDV010000018.1 coordinate 226,816, forward strand.
CGTGTCGCAGCGCCAGATCGAGATCGCCTATTCGTTCACCGGCGCCGAATTGTTGCTGTTCGGCGCGATCCTTTACCCTGGCGGGCGCTTGCCCACCGACGACAAGCCGAGCGACATCGTCGTGGTGGTCAAAGGTCCGACCGAATCGATCCTGGTGCGCGAGAAGGAAAAGATCGCCGGCATTTGGGTCAACGCGGCGCGGCTGCGCTATCGCTCGGCACCGAGCTTCTATGGCCTCGTCTCCTCCCGCCCGATCCGCGACTTGGTCGACGATCGCACGCGCGCGATCTACGAGCTCGGGCTCGACAGCCTGCAGCTGTCGCCGGCCTCGAGCGCGCCGCAGGACGAGCAGGATCGCTTTGCGCGCGGATTGGTCGATCTCAAGCGGCGGTCCAACCTCTATTATGAGGCGCCCGGCGCGGTCGAGATCACCGACGGCGTCCTCTATCGGGCACGCGTCGACATTCCGGCGCGCGTGCCGGTCGGGCGGTTCACCGCCGAGACTTTCCTGATCCGCGATGGCCATGTCCTCGCCGTCGCGACCAAGGAGATCGAGATCCGCAAATCGGGTTTCGAACGCTTCGTCGCGCGCGCGGCGCAACGCTGGTCGATCACCTATGGGCTGGCCGCGGTGGCGCTGTCGGTGCTGTTCGGCTGGGTCGCCGGCTACGTCGCGCGGCGCGTGTGAGCGGCATCTGGCTGATTGCCGCGCTGTGCTGCATGCTGCCGCTCGCCTATGCGTTCGCCGTGGGGCGGATGCCGAGCAAGTCCTATTTCTACGACAGGAAGAGGGAGCCGTTCTGGTTCTGGCTGCAGGGTTTGGCCTGGACAGGATTCGCACTGATTTGCGTGTGGGAATGGTTCAGGTCCTGACGGTCCACCCACATAAGCAACCCGGCCGGCGCCACATGTTTGATACGCGCATAACTCACGCAATATTTACCACTCTTCGTGCATAGCCCTGTCCGATGATCAGGGGACTGCGATGACCGAAATGCCGAGTGGTGGCGCCTTCGCCAACGCCATGCCCGCGGTGGCCGCGGCTGTCCCAGCCGCCGCTGGCAGCGTGCGTCAGATCGGCGTGCTGATCGACATCGCCGGATCGGGTGGCCAGGTGCTGCTCGACACCCAGGCGGTCGATACCTACGCCGATGACGGCGATCCGGTCCTGGCCGGCGCCGGTTCGGTCGGCGCGCAGCTCAAAATCCACGTCGGCGCTTCGTGGCTGATCGCCAACGTCCGCTCGCTCAGGATGAGCGAGGCGGGCGTGCTCGCGCAGATCGATTTTCTCGGCGAGGGCGACGAGGAACGGTTGACCGGCAAGCTCTATAATTTCCGGCGCGGCGTGACTCGCTACCCCGCGCCCGGTGCGGCCGCTTACCCGGTGTCGACGGCCGACCTGAAGCAAATCTACGCCGCCGACAACCGCGCGCATGTCGAGATTGGCACGGTCTATCCGACCCGCGACATCCGCGCCGCACTCTACGTCGACGCAATGCTCGGCAAGCATTTCGCATTGCTCGGCTCGACCGGTACCGGCAAGTCGACCAGCGCTGCCCTGATCCTCCACAAGATCTGCGACCTCGCACCGCAGGGCCATATCGTGATGGTCGACCCGCATGGCGAATATGCGGCGGCGTTCGACGGCAACGGCGCGATCTACGACGTGTCGAACTTGCAGATGCCGTACTGGCTAATGAATTTCGAGGAACATTGCGAAGTGTTCCTGACGACCACCGGCAACGAAGCCCAGATCGACAAGGACATCCTCGCCAAGTGCCTGCTGGCGGCGCGCGGCAAGAGCCGGCTGGGGCAGGAGATCCCCAAGCTGACGGTCGACGCGCCAATCCCCTATCTGCTCAGCGACCTCACCAACCTGATCCAGCTCGAAATGGGCAAGATGGATCGCGCCGGCGACACCGCGCCGTACCTGCGCCTCAAGACCAAGATCGACGAGATCAAGGCCGACCCGCGCTACGGTTTCATGTTCTCTGGCATGCTGGTGGCGGACACGATGCAGGACTTCATCGCCCGCATCTTCCGCCTGCCCGGCGGCGGCAAGCCGATCTCGATCATCGACGTGTCGGGCGTGCCCAACGAAATTACCAGCGTCGTCGTCGCGGTGCTGTCGCGCATGGTGTTTGACTTCGCGATCTGGTCGCGCAACGAGCCGCAGCGCCCGATCCTGCTCGTCTGCGAGGAAGCGCACCGCTACATCCCGAACGAACGCAATGCCGACGGATCGTCGGTCGGCAAAATCCTCAGCCGCATCGCCAAGGAAGGCCGCAAATACGGCGTTTCGCTCGGCCTGATCACGCAGCGCCCGTCGGATCTGGCCGAAGGCGTGCTGTCGCAGTGCGGTACGATCATCTCGATGCGGCTCAACAACGACCGCGACCAGGCGTTCGTTCGCGCCGCGATGCCCGAAGGCGCGCGTGGTTTCCTCGATTCGATCCCGGCGTTGCGCAACCGCGAGTGCATCATCTGCGGCGAAGGCGTCGCGATCCCGATTCGAGTCGCGTTCGACGCTCTCGAAGAGAATAAGCGCCCGGCGTCGGACGACCCGCTCTTTTCGAATCTGTGGCGCGAGACCGGCGGCGAGGACCAGATCATCAGCCGCACGATCCGCCGCTGGCGTTCGCAGGGGCGGTAAATTCCCCGGCGAAAATTCAGGCCGACTGATCGCAGCAAGCCGGACGACATGCGGCCGTAGATCGCCTAGGGGCGGCCTATGCGTCTCTCAATCAATGCCTGGCTCGATTACCGGCTCCCCACGCCCGCCGATTTGCTGTTCGCGCTCGAGGTCGCGCCGACCGCGGATCAGCGGCTGGTCGAGGACCTGCTCGAAGTCGGGGGCACCGGACCGTTGGCGCCGGTCGCGGCCGACGATGGGGTCGGGCGGCGCACTTGGGCGCGCGGAGCGGACCGCGTGACTGCCCGCTATACTGCGACGGTCGATATCGAGCGGCCCGCGACGGCGCTCGCCGGACTTGCCGCTGACGATCTGCCGACGCTTCCCGCCGCGGTCGTGCCATATCTGTTTCCCAGCCGCTATTGCGAGGCCGATCGCCTGGAAGGCTGGGCGCGGCGCGACTTCGGGCATCTCGTCGGCGGCGACCGGATCGCGGCGATGGTCGATTGGATCCGCGGCCACGTGACGTACGCTTGGGGCACGATTGGCGGAACCGCGGTCGATACCCTGGTCGCACGGCGCGGTGTGTGCCGCGATTTCTCGCATTTGCTGATCGCCATGGCGCGCGCCGCGGACGTGCCAGCGCGGATGGTCGGCGCCTATGCCTGGGCGCTCGAGCCGGAGGATTTCCACGCCGTCGTCGAGGTGTGGCTCGACGGCGCTTGGCGGCTGGTCGATCCCACGGGGCTGGCGCCTGAGGAGGGGATCGCGCGGATCGGGGTCGGGCGCGATGCCACCGACATCAGCTTCCTGACGATCTTCGGCCAGGCCGATCTGATCGAGCAAAGTGTGACGGTGAAGCGACTAGACGCGTAGCACCCAGCCGCGCCGCTTGAGCGCCAGCGTGACCAGAATCGCGATTGCCCCCGCGATCACCGCGTAGAGCAACGACGTCCAGCCGGGCGGCAGCCCGACCCGCGCGAGCGCGGCGAAGCTCGATGCCCATAACCGTTCGCCGCCGACGCGGATCACCAGCACCGCGGTCAGCAGCGCATGAACGACATAGAGCGTCAGCGCGACCTGGCCCAGGCTCGCCGCCAGCCGCACCGGCGCCCAGCCGCCGATCCGCGCCCATCCGGCCTTGAGCAGCCCGAGCATCGCCAGCCCGATCGCCGCGTTGGTCAGCGTGAAGGTCGGCGTCCACAGCGCCTTGTTGATCGGCCAGAACCACGCGGCGGCGATCGCAAGGCCCGCGCACAAAGCGGCGGTCGCGAAGATGATGACGAGCGGCTGCTTGACGCGCTTGGCGCGGCGCTGCACCGCGACGCCGATCATCGCGGTGGCGATCGCCGACAGCATCGACAGCGGGCCTTCGGGGTCGAACACCTTGCCGTACATCCGCGTGCCGCCAAGAAGCGCGCGGTCGAGTCAGCCGGAGAAACCCATCCCTGGCGCCATGCTCGCGATGCCATCGGGCGGCGGCATGTAGAGCAGCACGCCATGGATCAGCATCAGCACGCCCGCGACCGCCGCGGGGATATGCCATGTCCTGGTCGCGCGAACGGTGAGCGCCGCGAAGAGATAGACGATCGCGATCCGTTCGAGCACGCCGGTGAAGCGGATGTCGACGAGGTGCGTGCTGGCATGGACGATCCAGCCGATCGCGAACCCGATTAGCCAGAGCAGCACCGCGCGGCGCACGATCCGCCCCACCCCAACGCGCGGGATCCGCCCGTCGAGCGACAGCGGCAGCGCGAGCCCGAGCGCGAGCAGGAACAGCGGAAACACCAGGTCGGCGATCGTCAGACCGGTCCATTCGGCATGCGCGAGCAGCGGGAACGCGACCCGGTCGTCGCCCTGCAGGTTGACCAGCACCATCCCGAAGACCGCGATCCCGCGCAGCGCGTCGAGCGCGTCGTCGCGCGTCCTGATCGGCCGATGGTTCATGCTTGCCCCTTCGCCCTCTCACTTTGTGCCGCCATGCAGCGCGACGCAAGCCATGACAGGGCTAAGCGAAGCGGCTAGCGCGGCTGCATGGAGCAGTACGATGTCCTGATCGTCGGGGCGGGGCATGGCGGCGCACAGGTCGCGATCGCGCTTCGCCAGGGCAAATTCGCGGGATCGATCGCTATGGTCGGCGACGAGCCCGAACTGCCGTACGAACGCCCGCCGCTGTCGAAGGAGTATCTGTCGGGCGACAAGCCGTTCGAGCGAATCCTGATCCGCCAGCCAGCATTCTGGGAAGAGCGGGAGGTGGCGATGCTGCTCGGTCGCCGCGTGGTGTCGGTGGACCCGCACGCGCGTCGCGTGACCACCGCCGACGGTGCGACGATCGGCTATGGCAAACTGATCTGGGCGGCGGGCGGTCAGGCGCGGCGGCTGGCGTGCGAGGGGCACGACCTCGCCGGTGTCCACACGATCCGCAGCCGCGCCGATGTCGACCGGCTGGTCGCAGAACTGCCCGGCGTGAATCGCGTGGCGGTGGTCGGCGGCGGGTTCATCGGGCTCGAGGCGGCGGCGGTGCTCGCCAAGCTGGGCAAGAAGGTGACGTTGCTCGAAGCGCTCGACCGCGTGATGGCGCGCGTTGCCGGAGCCGATCTGTCGCGATTCTACGAGGACGAGCACCGCGCGCATGGCGTCGACGTGCGGACCGGCGCCGCGGTCGACCGACTGCTCGGCGAGGACAAGGTGAACGGGGTGCGGCTCGCCGACGGTGAGGTGGTGCCGGCCGATATGGTGGTGGTCGGGATTGGCATTGTCCCCGCGGTCGAGCCGTTGCTGGCGGCGGGGGCGGTAGGCGGCAACGGCGTGTGGGTCGACGCGCAATGCCGCACCTCGCTGCCCGACATCTACGCGGTCGGCGACTGCGCGCTTCACGCCAATCGCTTCGCCGGCGGGGCCGAGGTGCGGCTCGAATCGGTCCAGAACGCGACCGATCAGGCGAGCGTCGCGGCGAAGATGATACTGGGCGAGGATGTCGCCTGCGCGGCGACGCCGTGGTTCTGGTCGAACCAATATGATTTGAGGCTCCAGACCGTGGGGCTGGCGATCGGCTACGATCAAACCGTGCTGCGCGGTGACCGGGCGGCGCGCAGTTTTTCGGTGATCTATCTGAAGTCGGGCAAAGTGATCGCGCTCGACTGCGTCAACGCGACCAAGGATTATGTGCAAGGGCGGAGATTGGTCGAAGCGAGTGCCGCAATCGCGCCGGCTCGACTGGCCGATCCGAGCGTGCCGCTGAAGGATATCGTCGAGCCCTAACGTCCGCTATTAGGTGGAAAATGGTCGCCGCGATGAGCCTTCGCGCTCAACACGGCCGTCCGAGCCTCACCTCTTCCTCGCCCCAGGCTGCGACTGGAACCTGAAAAGCCTCGCGCTTCGGATCGAATGCGAATGTGGAATATCCGATCGTGGGAATTGGCATTGTTTCGCCACGGGCAGGGTCGCCAGCAGGCAGTCCCGGCAACAAAAACGCGGGCGTTATCTCGACAGTCCTCCTGGAAAGTTCGTGCCATCCTCCGATGTGGAACGTCTTCACGCGTGCATATTTCGACAGCGCGACACCCTGCTTACCAATAATCCTGAACAATGGCGTGCCGTCGCTGAACCTATAGCATCCCTCGGGAACCGGGGCGGCCACAAATCCGCAGCTCGTAAGGGCGAATATAGCCGGCAGTGCGAAGGCTACACGGCGCATGTTAGTGATGCCATCGTTCCGGGTTCCATGATGGCATTTCATGGGTTGACGGCCTCCGCAACCGGTCGCTGGTGGACCCCGTCGTTCGCCCTCAACGCCGCACCACCACGCCGCCCTTCACCACCATCGCGACATGGCGCACCGCCGAAATGTCCGCGGTCGGATCGCCCTCGACCGCGACGAGGTCGGCGAGTAGCCCGACCTTCACCGCGCCCAGTTTCGCATCCATCTTGAGCCAGCGCGCATTGCCCCAGGTCGCGGCGATCAGAACTTGCGCGTTGGGCATGCCGGCCGCCGCCATCAACTCCATCTCGCGCGCGTTCTGGCCATGCGCGAACACGCCGACGTCGCCGCCCATGCAGATGTGCACGCCCGCCTTCATCGCCATTCGGAAGCTGTCGCGGTTGAGCTGGACGCTCGCCGGCGCGGGTTCGCTGCCGTTCCAGCCGCGATAGCGCGCGACCGCGTCGGACGCGGCGAGCGTCGGGCACATCGCGATCCCCTTCGCCGCCATCGCCGCGAAGATTTCGGGCGTGCCGCCATAGCCGTGCTCGATCGTGTCGACCCCGGCGGCGATCGCTCGGCGCATCCCCTCGGCGGTCGCGGAATGGACCGCGACCGGCCGCCCGGCGTCGTGCGCGGCGGCGACCGCGGCCTTCATTTCCTCGAGGCTAAGCGTCGGCTTGCTTTCCTCGCCGGGGCGCCAGCGATAGTCGGCGTAGAGCTTCACCCAATCCGCCCCGCCGGCGATCTGACGGCGCACCGCAGCGACGATCGAATCGACCCCCGACACCTCCTCGGCACCCTGGGGGATGACGACGCCGGGCTCGAAACCTTTCGGGCCATAGGCGCCGAGCGCGACGATCGCGCGCGTTGCGACATTGAGCCTCGGCCCCGGCACGATCCCCTGATTGATCGCATCGCGCAGGCCCACATCGGCATAGCCTGCGCCCTCGGTGCCGAGATCGCGCTCGCTGGTGAACCCGGCCCTCAGCGTCGCCTTGGCTTGCGCCACCGCCCGCGCGGTGCGCAACGCGAGCGGCTCGTGGAGCACCTGATCGTCCCAGCTCGTCTCGTTATATGGGTGGAGAAACAGATGCCCGTGCCCCTCGATCATCCCGGGCATCAGCGTGTCGCCGGGCAAGTCGATCACTTGCGCACCGGCGGGCGCGGCGAGGTTGGGGCCGACCGCGGCGATCTTGTCGCCTTCGACCAATACCTGCCAGCCGCGATGGACCGTGCCGTCGACGCCGTCGAACACGCCGGCCGGCTTGAGCAGGATGACGGTCGTCGGCGCGGGTTGCGCGGCGGGAAGCATCGCCGCCGGACCGACCAGCATTGCCAACACAGCGACTATCCTTTTGGCCAGCCGGCGCATGGTCATCTCCCCGTTATCGCGTTACGTTTCCGCGCATGTTTAGCCTCACTCGCTTCCCCGTCCTAGCCCTCGCGCTCGTCCTTACCGCGCCGTCGACGCCCGATCCGCAAAAGGCGCTCTGGCGCGCCGAAGCCGCCAGCGTCACGATCACTCGCGACGATTGGGGAATCGCGCATATCGTCGGCAAGACCGATGCCGATGCGGTGTTCGGGATGATCTACGCCCAGGCAGAGGACGATTTCGGGCGGGTCGAGGCCAATTACCTGACCGCGCTCGGCCGCACCGCTGAAGCGCCGGGCGCGGGGGAGGACGCGATCTGGGCCGATCTGCGCCAGCGGCTGTTCGTCGATCCGGTGGAATTGAAGGCGCAATATGCGGCTAGCCCGGTCTGGCTCAAGAAGCTGATGAACGCCTGGGCCGATGGACTCAATTTCTACCTCGCGACGCATCCCGAGACCAAGCCCAAGGTGCTGACGCATTTCGAGCCGTGGATGGCGCTGAGCTTCACCGAAGGCAGTATCGGCGGTGATATCGAGCGGATTTCGCTTTCCGGACTCAAGACCTTCTACGGCAAGCCCACGCCGCCGACCCCGCAGGAAGTTGGCGCGATCCCGCGCGAGCCCAGGGGATCGAACGGCATCGCGATCGCGCCCAAGCTGACCAAGGACGGCCACGCGCTGCTCCTGATCAACCCGCACACCAGCTTCTATTTCCGGGCCGAGCAGCAAGTGACGAGCAGCGAGGGGCTGAATGCGTACGGCGCCGCCACCTGGGGGCAATTCTTCGTGTATCAGGGTTTCAACGCAAAGGCGGGATGGATGCACACTTCGTCGGGCGTCGACAATATCGACGAGTTCGCCGAACGAGTCGTGCCGAACGGGCAGGGCTGGTCCTATCGCTACGGCAGGTCGACGCGCCCGGTGGCGACGGTCCGCGTGACGCTTCGGTATCGCGAGCCCAACGGAGTGATGGGCGAACGCAGTTTCACGACCTATCGCACGCATCACGGCCCGGTCGTCGCGATCAAGGACGGCAAGTGGATCGCCGAGGCCCTGATGTGGAAGCCGATCCCGGCGCTCGAGCAGAGTTTCCTTCGCACCAAGGCGACCGACCTCAAAAGCTACCTCGCCGTGGCCGAACGCAAGGCCAATTCGTCGAACGACACTTTGTTCGCCGACAGCATGGGCGAGATCGCGTTCCTGATCCCGCAATTCATGCCGCTGCGCGACGACCGCTTCGATTATACGCGCCCGGTCGACGGGTCGAACCCGGCGACCGGCTGGAAGGGGCTGCACAGCCTCGCCAGCCTGCCGAGCGTGCTCAACCCGCGCGTCGGCTGGGTGCGCAACAGCAACGACTGGCCGTGGGACGCGGCGGGGCCGGACAGCCCGAAGGCGGCGAACTATCCCAAATATATGGATCAGGCGGGGTGGAATTATCGCGGCGTCCATGCCGACGCGCTGCTGACTGGACGCAGCGGATGGACGCTCGACGGGCTGCGTGCGGCGGCGTTCGACAGCGACTTGCCGGCGTTCCGTGCGCTGCTCCCCGGGCTGTTCGCCGCCTACGATGCGCTGCCGCAGAATGATCCGCGCCGCGCCAAGCTCGCCCAGCCGATCGCATTGCTCAGGGAGTGGGACGATCGCTGGGCGCTCGATTCAACGGCAACCAGCCTCGCGGTGTTCTGGGGCGACACTCTGTGGCGAGAGGTGGGCAGCTTCGCGCAGGCCGAGCGGATGAACGTGCCCGAATATATCGAGAAGCGCGTGTCGCCCGCGGTCAAGCTCGACGCGCTCGTCGCCGCGGTCGATCGACTGCAACGCGACTTCGGCAGCTGGCGGACGCCATGGGCCGAGATCAACCGGTTCCAGCGCCTCGACGATTCGATCCAGCCGCATTTCGATGACACGGCGCCATCGATCCCGGTCGGCTTCGCGTCGGCGCAATGGGGCAGCCTGGCGTCGTTCGGCGCGAAGACGTGGCCGGGGACCAAGCGCTATTACGGCACCAGCGGCAACAGCTTCGTCGCGGTGGTCGAGTTCGGCTCGCGAGTCCGTGCCTTGGCCGTGACCGCGGGCGGCGAAAGCGGCGACCCGACGTCGAAGCATTTCGCCGACGAGGCGGAGCGCTACGCGACGGGCAATCTGCGCACCGTCTATTTCTACCCAGACCAGCTCGTCGGCCACACCGAACGGCGCTACCGTCCGGGGGAATAGGCGTCGATCGGCGGGTTCGTCACGGCTTGCGTGACGCCAAATTGTTGTCGCGATTGCGGTCGGGCAGCTTGTGGTCGGGATCGAGCTCCGCGCGGACGACGTTCCCGGCCGGGACCGCGATCGCGACCGACCCCTGGCGAATCCACGTTTCGGCGGGCAGCCTGAGGTCGGTCGCATGACCATCGGCATAGGTCACGCGCAGCGTCACCGGCATCACCAGCCTGTCGCGCGCCTCGACGCGGACCAGAGGCGCACCGTTCTTCGCCGCTTCGATCCCGGCCACCGCCAGGTCGAGCTGCCAATTGTTGGCGTACCAACCGCGCCACCACCATGACAGGTCTTCGCCCGTGTCGCTCTCCATCGCGCGGAAGAAGTCGGCCGGCTTGGGGTGGCGGAACGCCCAGGCGGCGATGAAGCGGCGAAACGCGGGATCGAACCGTTCGGGTCCCAGGATCTCGTCGCGCAGCAACCGCAGCCCCAGCGCGGATTTGAAATAGGTGACGGGGTGGCGATACTTTTCGGTCACGGTGTCGGCACGCGATAGGATCGGGGGGGCGTCGGGATCGGCCAGGACGGGGAGTATCTCGTCGACCGGATTGCCGCCGCCCGGCGCGTATTCGCTGTCGCGCTTGGGCCCGAACTCGCCGCGGTTGAAGTCGTCGGATTCGAACGTGTCGATGAAGGTGTTGAAGCCTTCGTCCATCCAGGCGTGGCGGCGCTCGTCGAACCCGACGATCATCGGGAACCAGCTATGCCCGATCTCGTGCGCGGTGATCCAGAACAGCTCCTTGCCGGCATCCTCGGGCGCATCGAATACGATGCCGGGATATTCCATCCCGCTCGACGGGCCGGCCACGCTGACCGCGGCGGGCCAGGGGTAAGTGTACCAGCGCCCGGACATCCGCTCGACCGTGTCCTTAACGAATTCGGTCGATCGGCCCCACTTCGCGTAGCCCTGACTCTCGAGCGGATAGAACGACATCGCCATTGACGTCCTGCCGCCGGGCAAGCGCATCCGCGCGGCGTCCCAGACGAAGTCACGCGACGCACTCCACGCGACGTCGCGCGTGTCCTGCATGCGAAAATGCCAGGTCTTCGTGCCGCTCGCCGGGGCTCGCGCGATATCGTCGGGGCCGTGGATCACGACGGTCGCGTCGCTGGCGGCTGCCCGCGCCAGTCGCGCCCGCTCGGCCGGCGTCAGCACCTCGACCGCGTTCTGCAACGCGCCGGACCCGGCCACCATCATCCCCGCCGGGACCGTCACCCAATAATCGATGTCGCCATATTCGAGGTAGAATTCCTGCCCGAGATACGGCGCCGTGTCCCAGCCGCGAAGGTCGTCATAGACCGCCATGCGCGGATACCATTGCGCAATGTCGTACACTTCCGCGCCGCTCGCGGTCGTGCCCCACGACGTGCGGCCGCCGAACCTCGCACCCGGCACCGTGTAGTGATAGCGGATCGTGACCACCGCCTTGGCGCTGTGGACCAGCCCGCGCGGCAGCGTCAGTTGCGCGCGGGTGTCGCTAACCAGCGGCGTGATCGCAACCGCCGGGCGGCCGGGCAGGGTGACCGAGACGGCGTCGAGCACCATGCCCTCGGTGTTGCCTTGCGGTACTCCGCCGCGCGCCGCCGCGGCACGCGATCCGGGTTTGTAGATGTTCTGGTCGAGCTGGAGCCACAGCACATCGAGCGTCGTCGGGCTGTTGTTGGTGTAGCTGATCGCGATCGTCGCGCTGATCGCGTGCGCCGCCGGATCGAGCGTGGCGTGGATCGCATAGTCGACGCGGTTCTGCCAATATTGCGGGCCGGGCAATCCGCTTTCGCCGCGATAGACGTTCACCGCCGACTGCATGTCGAACGGCGCAAAGGTTTCGCGCGGGTTATAGGCGGTAGGCGCCGCGCCAATCAGCGTCAGCAACGGGAGCAGTCCGGCGATCGATCTCTTGTCCATCTTTGGCTCCTGCTTGGTCCCGCGCTTCTCTAGGGTGCGGCCCCACGTTGCGCCATGCCTTTCGACTGTCGAAGCCTAGTCGTCGAACCCGACGAACACCGTCGCCTCTTCTACGGCTTTCCGTTCGGAGACGACGGCGTTTGCCGGGAAGCTTTCGTCGGGCCAGCCCAGGGCGATGCTCTTCATGATCACCTGATCGTCGGCGATCCCGGCATGCTCGCGCACGACCGGCGACTGCATGATGCCCTGGCTGTTGATCACCGCGCCGAGCCCGCGCGACCACGCCGCGTTGACCAAAGCGGTCGCCACCGCGCCGCAGTCGAACGGCGTGTCGTCGCTGCCGTCCAGGACTCGATCGTAGGTGATGATCACGCACACCGGAGCGTCGAATTGCCGAAAGCCGCGCAGCACCCAATCCTGCCGCCGCTCCTGATCCTCGCGTGCGATCCCCATCGCCGCGAACAATTGCTTGGCGACGCCGATCTGCCGGTCGCGATGCTGTCCCGCAAAGGGCTGGCCGGTGCGGAATTCGCGCGATTGCGGAACCCCCGCGACCATTCGCTCGGTATTGCCCCGCCGGATGCGATCGAGCGGTTCGCCCGCGACGACGGTGAAGTTCCACGGCTGGGTGTTCATCGAAGACGGCGCGCGCATCGCCAGCCCGATGATTTCCTCGATCAGCGCCCTGGGCACGGGATCGGTTTTGTAGCCCCGGATGCTGCGGCGCCCGCGAATGACCTCGTCAAACTGCATGCGTGACCCCCGCGCTCTGCTTATCGATGGTAGCGAAGCGACGCGCGGACGAAAGCCCTAGACTGCGTGGCCGGCGAATTCCGGGGCGGCGGAGAATGGTGCCCAGGGACGGGATCGAACCGCCGACACTGCGATTTTCAGTCGCATGCTCTACCAACTGAGCTACCTGGGCTTGCGTACGTGACGCGAAAGAGCGGGCCTCTTAATCGCGGGGTTCGGGCGTGTCCAGCGCTTCCGGGTCGACCGGCGGGCCGGGGATCGCATAGCCTTCGCCGAGCCATTTGAGGAGGTCGCGATCCTTGCAGCCGCGGCTGCAGAACGGCTTGTGCGCGGGGTCGGTCGGGCTGCCGCAGATCGGGCAGGTGGCGGACTTGGTCATCGCAACGAGATGGGAACGCCGGTCCGCCGCGACAACTCGGCGACGAGGTGCGGGCGGTCGGCGAGCCAGGCGCGGACGCGCGGACTGACGGACTGATCGGGCGCGACCGGCGGCGGCGTGCGCTCGATCGTGCGGAGCAGCGCGAGCGCTTCGGCGGCGACAGGGTCGGCACGGAGCAGCTCGGGGAGCGAGGCGTGGGCGCGGGGGCGGACGATCTGGAGGAAGCCGAAGCCGTTGAGCGCGGTGCGTTCGAACGGCTGCGGCAGCGTCGCGTCGATCGCGGCGGCCACCGCGAGGCGTTCCGCTTTCCCGGTCACGGTCGGGAAGTCGATCCCGATCGAGCCGCCGATATCGTGGCGGACGATCGCTTCGGCCGCCGCGGTTGCCGCCGCCACCGCGAGCGCGGGCGTCGCGCCGGGGCCGTCGACGTCGAACAGCGCCATCGCCGGGGTCGGGGACAGGCGAAGCGAACCGCCGGCGAAGGCGATTTCGCCGCTCAATGCCTCCTCGAGCACTTCCGACCAGCCTGCCGCCTCGAGGTCGTCGGGCTGATGCGGGGCAAGCGCTCGGACCGGCACGCCGCTCGCGTGGCAGCGCGCAAGCAGGTCTGGGCCGTCGCCCGGCGCGGCGTCGGTCGCGACCACGCGCGGGAGCTTGGGGCGGCCGACTTCGGGGATGCCCTCACGCACCACCGCGACCATCAGCCGCGCGCCCTCGGTCACGCCCGTCGGCACGCGCTCGATCACCGCCGCGCCTGCGTCGCCCTCGACCCGCGACAAGCCGGCGGCGACTCGCTCGACCAGCCGCGCCTCCAACACCGTGCCAACCCGCAAGCCGCCCGGCCGTTCGATCCGCGCCGCGACGATCCGGCCGCCCTCGACCAGCGCCGCGCGGTTCTCGCCCAGGCCGGCCTCGTACAGCCACTCAGCCAAGCGGAACGCCCGCCGCGCGCAGCATGCCCAGCGTCTCGAACACCGGCAGCCCGACGACGTTCGAATGGCTGCCTGCGAGGTAGCGCACGAAGCCTTCGGCGCGGCCCTGGATCGCGTAGCCGCCGGCCTTGCCCACGCCCTCGCCGCTTGCGACGTACCAGTCGATCTCTGGCGGCGAGAGCGGCTTGAACGCGACGATCGTGTCGACGACGCGAGTCCGCGGCGTGCCGTCGATCCCGACCACGCAGACGCCCGAATATACGTGGTGCCGCCGCCCCGACAGCAGCCCGAGCATTCGCCGCAGATCGGCCTCGTCCACGGGTTTTTCGAGGATGCGGCGGCCGACCGCGACGGTGGTGTCGCCCGCCAGCACGATTTCGTCCGGCGCTCGCGGCACCGCCAGCGCCTTGGCCTTGGCGAGCCGCGCGACGTAGGCGCGGGGCAATTCGCGTTCCCGCGGCGTCTCGTCGACATCGGGGGTGGCGACGCGGTCGGGGAAAATGCCGATCCGCGCGAGCAACTCGCGGCGGCGCGGCGATGTGGAGGCGAGGACCAGCGTGGGCATTGCCTCAACCTATCCCGCTTTTGCGAGCGCCGCGAAGCAATCCAGCAGCGCGCGAGACGTATGGATTGCTTCGCTGCGCCCGCAATGGCGAAGGACTATCGCGGCCCCGGTCCGTCGCGGCCCGGCATGAAGCGATAGGTGATGCGGCCCTTGGTCAAGTCATAGGGCGTGAGCTCGACGAGCACCTCGTCGCCGACCAGCACGCGGATGCGGTTCTTGCGCATCTTGCCGGCGGTGTGACCGAGGATCTCATGGTCGTTTTCCAGCCGGACGCGGAACATGGCGTTGGGCAACAGCTCCACCACCTGGCCGCGCATTTCGAGAAGTTCTTCTTTTGCCAAACAAGCCTCTGGGTCGATCGCGCGAAATGCGTGACGGGCGCCCTTAGCAACAAGCCGGGGATCGCACAACGGCAGCGAAGCTGGCGGCGAGACGAGCCCCGGCGGCCATTGCGCGCGAATGTTCCCAATGTTCGCACTGGCCATGGGCATTGGCGGGAAGCGGCCGAACCGCGGCAAATTTCACGATCTTCGCGCACAGGAGAAATAAGAACAGGTGTGCAGATCGGGCGAGCGCCGGACGATGGCGTGGGATCGGGGATATTCGACTGTCAAAGAGCGCGGCTCGCGGGCGCACGGGCCGGCGCGCATTCTAGCACACCGCCCGGGGTGTAGGAAAATGACGGGGAACGATCTGGAATATCAGCGATTCTATAGGCGGAGCCTAGAGGAGACCCGCCATGAGCAAACGCGAACTGATCGAGCCGCACGACGGCGACAAACGCTATGTCCGCCGCGACGAGCAAGGCGAATTCAAGGGCGAAGTCGATGTCGGCCGCAGCCTCGCCGCCGATCGCCGCCAGCACGCCGAACACAAGAAGCCGCGCGGCGAGGGGGATAAGGGGGACTAGGGCGCGCCATCCCTTTACGTCAAAGGTTTTTGTGTCTACATAAACATCGATGGACGTCACCTTCGACGCGGTGAAACGCGAGGCTACGTTGCGTCATCGAAACCTCGACTTCGCCGACGCGCCAAAGGTGTTTGCGGGCGCGGTGGTCGAGTTCGAGGATGACCGCTTCGACTATGGCGAGGTCCGTATGATTACTGTCGGGCTGCTCTATGACGCTGTCGTCGTTATGGTTTGGACCGATCGAGACGGTACGCCGCATATCATTTCGATGCGGGCGGCAACCAAGGGTGAAGCCGATGACTATTTCAGAACCGTGGGTTGATCCCGACGACGCGCCCGAACTGGGCAAGGACTGGTTCGACAACGCCACGGTTAAGGTGGCGGGCAAGGTTGTCCGCAAGGGTGGCCGACCGCGCGGTTCGAACAAGGAACAGATATCGCTGCGGCTCGATAAGGATGTGGTCGCCCGGTTCCGCGCGGGCGGGCCGGGCTGGCAATCGCGAATCAACGAGGCGTTGCGTAAGTCGCTGTAACCGGCCCTTTCGATGTGGAGGGCAGGCTCAGGACCAGGGCGCGCCGCGCGCTGCCAGCGCCGCGCGGGCAGCATCGGCAAGAAAGCCGGACCGGTTCTTCGCCACGCGGTCGATCCGCGCCAACAGCCCTTCATCGATCGACACTTGCACGCGGACCGAGCGGCCCGACCGTTCGCCGCGGACGAGGATGCGCGCCACTTCGTCGATGTCGGGATCAACGGCGACCACGTCGATGTCGCTCAGCTCGAGAATCGGATCGCCATATTCCACTCCCGCCGCGATGTGGCCGCTACACAACCTGCGGTAAAGGCAAGAGCATTGAGCGACGGCGAGGGGGATAAAGGAGACTTAGGGCGCCTATCCTCCGCTTTTGCTCATTTTCTGCCAAGTCGATCGGTCGCAAGATGGTGGCGTCGTGGTGCCGCCGCCCTTGAGCCGGTCGGTGGCGCAATTGAGCGCCGCAGACAAATATAGCATGCTATCGGGCGCGTTTTTCGGAGTTGTGCAGCGGAAGTCGCGCATCAGGTCCAGTGTCATATGCGCTCTTGCCAGCGTATTCGCGTCTTCCATCGCGCGTAAGGTCGCCCTCGGCGCGCTATTGTCGCCCACGCCTTCGGCATAGTTTGCTGCCAAGTCCATAGAGGCGCCTTCGTACTCGCGCGCCAACGCGGCGCAGGTGCCGCCAGCCGCGGTGGCACTGGCCGGTGCCACCGGCTTGGTCTGAGCCGTAGCAGGCGTGCTCGCTAGCAAGATGGCAACGGTCATAATTTTTCTCATAGTGGTCCCCCCGTTTTAACGTCACAAAAGGCTTGGTTGCTTCGCCGTTTCCTCACGCCCCGCCTTCTTGAACGCGGCAGTCGGATCGACATAGGGAATGTCCGGGCGCTTACCTTGGAACAGCTCGGCGAGCGTGATGATCTGGAGCCGCGGGTAGCTCTTGCCGGTCGCTTCCGAATGGAAACGACCCACCGCCGCTGCTTCCTTCTCCATCACGCCGGTCGGCAGCGCCTTTGTGATGAACACGCCGATCGGCGACTTTTCGCGCTCCATCGCCGAGTGGAGGTCACGGATCATCTGGACGCCGACATTGTCGCCGCCCTTGACTGAAACGAGCGCCTTTTCGGTGCGCTTTCCGTCGGGCTTGAAATAGATGATGCCGTCGATCCCGCCATCGGCACCCTTCTTCTTGCCGCCGAACGGCATGGCATCAACCATCGACACCGCCCACCATTGGAACTGGTATTTGTCGCGCGCAGCGAGGTCTTCAGCGGAAGCGAGGTCTTTCGGCGTGCCCTCGACGGTGAACTCGATACCGGGAAAGGCGGCCCGCAGCCGCTTTTCGATCAAGCTGATCGCGAGGTGCGTGACGTCTATGCCGATCCACTGCCGCCCGAGTTTCTGAGCGGCGTGAATCGCGGTGCCACAACCGCAGAACGGGTCGAGCACGACATCGCCTTCTTTGGAGGAGGCGGCGATGATGCGTTCAAGGAGGGCGAGGGGTTTTTGGGTAGGGTAGCCGAGATTTTCGCTTCCGCTTGCAGGCAGGATATCGTGCCAGTCGTTTTGCAGCGGCACGCCTTGTTGTTCGTCTAAATACCTTTTGAACTCCGGCATGCCGGAAGAGGAATATGCAAGGCGATCCTGACGCGCGAACTCCGTCATGTTAGCTTTTGAAAACGCCCAGTATCTACCTTTGTATGGAGGAACCTGCTTGTATTCCCATCCAGCCTTCGGATTTAGAAACTCCCCGTCCAGATCTGCCACCCAACTTGCACCTTGAGCACGTTTTACAGGCCATCCATAGCTCACGTCTCCGCCGGGTTTCGCCGCGGTTAGGTCTCCTCGGCGGTATCGACGGCCGTCATCGTCGGCGTGTCGATAGGCGCTGTCGACATATGTTTGATCGTAAGCAGTGTACTGCCAATGCCATGTCCAGTCGCTAGACTTGGTATAGAAGTAGATCACATCCCGAATATTACCGTATTGAACACGGCCTTGTTTCGCATCGTTATGGGCCGATGAACGTTTCCAGCTAATCTCACTCCGAAATTTATCCGCCCCAAACACCCCATCCAGCAACAGTTTGAGGTAGTGGCTCGCGGTCGGATCGCAGTGGAGGTACAGACTGCCGGTCGGCTTGAGCACGCGGTGCAGTTCGATCAGGCGGACCGCCATCATCGCGAGATACGCCATCATGTCGTTCTCACCGAGGAAGGAGCGCATCGCGTTCAGCAGGTCGAACGCCTTGGTGTTGCCGCTGCGCGCGACTTGATCGAAGGCGTCCTCGGCATGGTCGTTCCAGTGCCAGGTGTCCTCGAACGCCTCGATCTGGGCATCCGATGAGGTGCCCGCAGGCGACTTGAACAGGATGTTGTAATTGGCGTTCGAGTTGAACGGCGGGTCGAGATAGACGAGGTCGACGCTCTCGCTCGCGATCTCGTTACGAAGGACCCAGAAATTATCGCCATAATACAGATGGTTGCGGGGGGGGGGGGGGGGGGGCA
>NZ_DATBDV010000019.1:0-128098 GCF_036269755.1 Sphingomonas sp.
ACCACCACGGGGAGCTCGCGCGCCTCGCCGGCCTGGATCTTGGAGAACATCTCCTCGAGCGTGCCGCGGGCGCCCGCCGCCGCCGTCTTCTGGCGCAGCGTATGCACGCGGAACTCGGTCACCTCGCGGGCGCGGGCCTCGGATTCCACGACCGAGAAGACATCGCCGGCTTGCGGCGTCCCCTGCAGGCCGAGGACCTCGACCGGCATCGCCGGACCAGCGGATTCGATCGGATTGCCCTTGTCGTCGAGCAGCGCGCGGACGCGGCCCCATTCGGTGCCGGCCACGAAGATGTCGCCGACATGGAGCGTGCCCTTCTGCACCAGCAGGGTCGCGACCGCGCCGCGGCCCCGTTCCAGCTTGGCCTCGATGACCGCACCCTGCGCCGCGCGATCGGGATTGGCCTTGAGGTCGAGCACTTCGGCCTGCAGCAGCAGGGTCTCTTCGAGCTTGTCGAGGTTGAGCTTGGTCTTGGCCGAGACTTCGACGGTCAGCACGTCGCCGCCCAGCTCTTCGGTCACCAGCTCGTGGTTCAGCAGTTCCTGGCGCACGCGCTGCGCGTTGGCGTCCGGCTTGTCCATCTTGTTGATGGCGACCAGGATCGGCACGTTCGCGGCCTTGGCGTGGCGGATCGCCTCGACGGTCTGCGGCATGATGCCGTCATCGCCGGCCACCACCAGCACGACGATGTCGGTGACGTTGGCGCCCCGCGCGCGCATCTCGCTGAACGCTTCGTGGCCCGGCGTGTCGAGGAAGGTGATCTTCGACTTGTCCTTCAGCGTGACCTGGTACGCGCCGATATGCTGCGTGATGCCGCCGGCCTCGCCGCGCACCACGTCGGTACCGCGGAGAGCATCGAGCAGCGATGTCTTGCCGTGATCGACATGGCCCATGATCGTCACCACCGGCGGACGCGCCTTGAGCGTCTCGGCCGCATCCTCGACCGCATCGGTCGCCAAATCGATGTCGCTTTCCGACACGCGCACGATGTTGTGGCCGAATTCGGTGACGAGCAGCTCGGCGGTGTCCTGGTCGATCGTCTGGGTCAGCGTGACCGGTGAGCCCATCTTGAACAGCGCCTTGACCAGGTCGGCGCCTTTTTCCGCCATGCGGTTGGCGAGTTCCTGGACCGTGATCGCCTCGGGCACCTGGACGTCGCGGACTTGCTTGGCCTGCGCCTCGCGCGGGCCGCCCATCCGGCGATGTTCCTTTTCGCGCGCGCGCTTCAATGCGGCGAGGCTGCGCGCCCGCGCGCCGTCTTCGCCCCCGAGCGCGCGGTTGACCGTCAGCTTGCCGCCGCGACGCTCGTCGCCGGTGCGGCCGCGTTGACCCGGACGCTGCGGTTGTGCGGTCTCGGCGCCACGCCGCGGCGTGGCTTGGCCAGTACCGCTCGGCAGCGCACGCGCGGCCGGTGCCGCCGTCGCCGCGGCAGGGGTCGGGGCCGGCTCGGGCTTGGGCTGGGGCTTGGGAATTTCGGGACGCGCGACCGGCGAGAAGCGGCGCGGGGCGGGCATCGACGGATCGAGCTGGAGCGCGACGATCGGCTCGGGTTCGGGCGCTGGGGTCGGCGCGGGCGCCGGAGCCGCCGGAGCAGGCTTTTCTGCGGCGGGCGCAGGCGCGGCCTCAGCAGACTTCTCACCGGACGTGCGGGCGCGCTCCTCGGCGCGGCGCTTTTCTTCGTCGGCGACAGCGTGACGCTCGGCATCCTCGCGGCGACGCGCTTCCTCCGCGCTGGCGAGGCGCTGGTCCTCGGCCTCGCGCATCAGGCGGGCTTGACGCTCCTGCGCGGTCTCCGCAGCAGGTGAAGCCGCGCGCGCGACCGGGGCTGCCGGTGCGGGTGCGGGCGCTGGCGTCGGATCGGCCACCGGCGCTTCGACAGGCGCCGCGTTGGGGCCGAGCAAGCGGCGACGCTTCACCTCGACCACGACGGTGTTCGACCGCCCGTGGCTGAAACTCTGCTTCACCTTGCCGGTCTCGACCGTGCGCTTCAGCCCCAGCGGCTGGCGCATCCCGAGCTTCGGCTTGTCGTTGTCGGTCTCGCTCACTCAAAATCCTTCAAGTCTTCGGCCGTACCGCCAGTGCCGTGGCTTTCGCCGGGAAGCGCCGATGCCCCCTGCGAGGCCGTTTCGCAAGGTTCGGGTGTCAAATCAGGGCCGATAAAATGCCGCCAGCGGTCCAGCATCTCCCGGATGCGGCCCGCGGCGGCGCGGTCGGTCACGGCGATATGTACCACATTTTCGCGGCCTAGCGCCAACGACAATATGGTGCGCGACACCGGGAGTGCCAAGCCCTGTTCGCCCGATCCTTCGAGGTCGCGCCCGACGCGCCACGCCTGGGCGAGTTTGCCCGTGCCGTCGGGGCGAGCGTCGGACGCATGGAGCAGCAGGTGGACCTGCCCGCTGCGCGCCGCGGTTTCGATCTTGGCAGTGCCGGTTGTGAGGTTCCCCGACTTCGATTCGAGTCCGAGCCGGTCGAGGAAGCCGCGCTGCAACTGGTCGGCGATCATCGCGCCGAGATCGGCGGGGGTGGTCAGCTCGTTCGTCTTGAAGGCGCGTGCCAATGCGGCCTTGAGCTTGCCCTTGGCATTGGCCGCGTCGAGCTCGGCGCGGCTCACCCCGATCCACGCGCCCCGCCCGGGGGCCTTGGCGCGAATGTCGGGCAGCACCTGACCGTCGGGCGCCAGCGCCAGACGGATCAGCCCTTCGCGCGCGTCATGCTCGCGCGACAGGATACAGGTACGCTCGGGTCCTAAAGCGGTCTCATTGCGAGGAGTCCGCATGCGCGTCTCCCTTCGCAATGTGAGCATCGTGGTCGGCGATCAACTGACCGCCCGCACCGTAATTCTCCGTCGATACTTCGTCGATCACGATCTGCACGACAGCCGGGTTCTTGCCCAGTCGCTCGACGAGCGACCGGGTGACGTCCGCGACGATCCCGGACTTCTGGTCCTTGGTCGCGTGCCCTGAGATTCGGATCGAGACGAACGGCATCAGGCTTGTTCGCCCTCCGTCGCCGCCGGCGCTTCCTCATCCTCGAACCAGTGCGCGCGGGCGGCCATGATGATCTCGTTGCCCTGCTCTTCCGAAAGGCCATATTCGGCGAGCACGCCGCCCTTGTGCTCGGGGCGCTTGGGGGCATCCTCGGCGCGGCGGCGCGGTTCCTGGCGCTTCTTCTCGACCAGTTCGTCGGTCGCGAGGTCGGCGAGATCGTCGAGCGTCTTGATCCCGGCCTTGCCGAGCGTGACCAGCATCGCCTCGGTCATGTACGGCATCGCCGCGAGATCGTCCGACACGCCGAGGCCCTTGCGCTCCTCGCGCGCGGCCGCTTCGCGGCGCTCGAGCGCTTCGCCCGCGCGGCTCTGCAGCTCGGCGGCCAAGTCCTCGTCGAATCCTTCGATCCCGGAGATTTCCTCGGGCTCGACATAGGCGACCTCTTCGAGACTGCCGAATCCTTCGGCGACCAGCAGCTGCGCGAGCGTCTCGTCGACGTCGAGCTCGGTCTGGAACATCTCGGTGCGTTCGAGGAATTCTTTTTGGCGCTTCTCGCTGGCGTCCTGCTCGGTCAGGATGTCGATCGCTTTGGCGGTCAACTGGCTGGCGAGGCGCACGTTCTGGCCGCGGCGGCCGATCGCCAGGCTCAGCTGGTCGTCGGGCACCACCACCTCGATCCGGTCCTCTTCCTCGTCGATCACGACTCGGCTGACCGACGCCGGCTGCAGCGCGTTGACGACGAAGGTCGCGGTGTCTTCCGACCACGGAATGATGTCGATCTTTTCGCCCTGCATTTCCTGGACGACCGCCTGGACTCGGCTGCCCTTCATGCCGACGCACGCGCCGACCGGGTCGATGCTCGAATCATGCGAGATGACGCCGATCTTGGCGCGGCTACCCGGATCGCGCGCCGCGGCCTTGATCTCGATGATGCCGTCGTAGATTTCCGGGACTTCCTGCGCGAACAGCTTCTTCATGAAATCGGGATGCGCGCGGCTGAGGAAGATCTGAGGTCCGCGATTCTCGCGCACCACCTTGAGGATCAGGCTGCGGATACGGTCGTTGACGCGGACCACTTCGCGCGGGATCTGCGCGTCGCGGCGGATCACGCCCTCGGCGCGGCCGAGATCGACGACGATGTGGCCGAACTCGACCCGCTTGACCACGCCGGTGATGATCTCACCCATGCGATCCTTGAATTCCTCATATTGGCGCTCGCGCTCGGCGTCGCGGACCTTCTGGAAGATGACTTGCTTGGCGGCTTGCGCGGCGATGCGGCCGAACTCGATCGGGGGCAGGGGATCGACGATGTAATCGCCGATCGCGGCGCCCGGCTGGAGCTTATCGGCACCCTTCAGGTCGACCTGCTTGAAATAATCGTCGACCGCCTCGACCACTTCGACGACGCGCCACAAGCGAAGATCGCCGGTATTCGGGTCGAGTTTGGCACGGATGTCGTTCTCGGCGCCGTAGCGAGCGCGGGCGGCGCGCTGGATCGCGTCCTCCATCGCCTCGATGACGATGCCTTTGTCGATCATCTTCTCGGTCGCGACCGAATTGGCGATCGCGATCAGCTCGGCACGGTTGGCGGTAACGCCAGAGGTTGCTGGGGTGGCCATCAATCCTGTCCTTCTTCTTCGAATTCTTCTGCGCCCTCGTCGGAGATGGGCGCGGTTGCGGCTAATAGTCTGTCGGTAATCAGCAATTTGGCGTCGGCGACCTGGTCGAACCCCACCGTCATCCGTTCGTGTCCCTTCACGTCGATCGCGATGCGGTCGCCATCGAGACCGGCCAAATCACCAGTCAATTGCTTGCGGCCATCGATTTCGGCGGTCAGCTTGATCCGAGCCTCGTGTCCCACCCAGTCGGTGAAGTCCTTGAGGCGAGTGAGCGGCCGGTCGATCCCCGGCGAAGACACTTCGAGACGATAGGCGTCCTCGATCGGGTCGATCTCGTCGAACGTGTCGGAGATTCGGCGCGACAATTCGGCGCAATCGTCGATCGTCAGCTGGCGCGTGTCGGGGCGTTCGGCCATTACTTGCAGCGTGCGGTCGTCGCCGGCGCCGAACATCCGCACGCGCACGAGATCGAAGCCGAGGGCAGCAGCCTCGGGCTCGATCAATTCCGTTAGTCGGGCGATGTCCGCCATGAACGTTCCAGATAAGCAGGTCCGGCGCCGGAAAGCTGGAGCCTCCCGACCTCTTCACCTGGCGATGTAGAGATTGTGGGGAGGATATACGCCGGGCTCTCCGTTGCTGCAAGGGGGGCGTCAGGACGGGTTGTATTTGGCCAGAACGCCTGAACCTTCTTGAGGAAATCGACTTGGTTTTCGGGTTTGGTGAAGCCGTGCCCCCTTGCGGTCGTATTTCAGCTGAGTGCGAAAAACGTAGATATTTCTACTGCGCTTGAACTGCGTGCCGAATTTATTGACCCTTGACCGGCACATCTCAATCTCTTATTAACACTAATGTCAGTAAGGGAATTGCACTATGGCCGCCAAGCTCCCCCCGTTCCCCGGCACGACCGGACGCCGCGACTGGCGCACCGCGTTCGATGCGATCCGCAAGCTGCTCGCCAATGGCGACGACACGACGCAGGTGTTCCGCATCATGCGCGCATTGAACGTCGGCAATGCGCCGATGAACTATGCGCGGTTCCTGGGCACCGACGAAGGCGGGCGGATGGCCTATGAACGCCATGAGCTTGCGCAGATTTTCTCGCAGCCCGGCTACGCCAAGCAATTTGCCTCCGGCACGGTTGGCGCGGCATACAACCATTTTCTCGAATCGACCGGCTATTCGGCCGACGGCCTCGCCGAAGTGTCGAAGATCAACCGCGAGGAAGATCTGCCGCATCCCTATGCCTGGTTCGGGCGCCGCGTGCGCGACACGCACGACATCTGGCATGTGCTGACTGGGTACAAAGCCGACGAGAGCTTGGGCGAAGCGGCGTTGGTCGCGTTCAGCTATGCACAGGTCGGCGGGCTCGGCTGGGCGCTGATCGCCTCCGCCGCCGCGCTCAAGAGCCGCAAGGTCACGGGCAATAGCCTGTTCATGAAGGCGGTTTGGGAAGGTTACAAGCGCGGCAAGAAGGCCAAGTGGATTTCGGGCGAGGATTATGAGCGCCTGCTCCACGAGCCGCTCGACCAGGCGCGCCAGCGCCTCAACCTCGGCGAACCGGTCGCCTATTTGAAGGCGCAGCGCGAACTGGGCGAGCTGGCGTCCTACATGAGCGCGCCGAAGGCCGAAGCGGCCACCGCCCCCGAGAAGCTCGCGGCCTAAGCTCAACTCCGCTAGGCCGACACGATGCTGTCGCGCCTGATGCTCACCGATTTCCGGAATCACGCAGAAGCCGTGCTCCACCCGGGGCGCG
The DNA here is from genome assembly GCF_036269755.1 of Sphingomonas sp. GTDB lineage: Bacteria > Pseudomonadota > Alphaproteobacteria > Sphingomonadales > Sphingomonadaceae > Sphingomonas. The sequence goes on from NZ_DATBDV010000019.1 coordinate 6,363, forward strand.
GCTTCGTCGTGCTCACGGGCGAGAACGGCGCGGGTAAGACCAACGTGCTCGAAGCGGTGTCGCTGCTCGCGCCGGGGCGCGGACTGCGGCGCGCACCGCTTGCAGAGATGGCGCGGCAGGGGGGCAGCGGGGGGTTCGGGGTCGCGGCGACCTTGTCGCAAAAGCCCCTCCCCTTCAGGAGTTCGGCTGCAGCCTTATCCCCCGGACAAGGCCAAGAGCAGCCGAACTGGGTTGGGATGGGGCAGTCACGAGTGGACGGTCTCGATAAGATCTCCCCCACCCCCAACCCCTCCCCTGCAGGGGAGGGGCAAATAAACGTCGGCACCGGCACGCAACCGTCAGCGCCCGATCGTCGCGTCGTGCGGATCAACGGCGCGACGCATTCTGCGACCGCGCTCGCCGAATGGCTGACCGTGCTATGGTTGACCCCAGCGATGGACCGGCTGTTCGTCGAACCGGCGAGCGAGCGTCGCCGCTTTCTCGACCGGTTGACGCTGGCGATGAACCCCAGCCATGCGCACCATGCCAATCGCTACGAAGCCGCGATGCGCGCGCGCAACCGATTGCTCGCCGACGCCGGTCCGGAGGGGCGCCCGGACCCCGCCTGGCTGACTGCGCTCGAGGCGCAGATGGCCGAACACGGCGCGGCGATCGACGTCGAGCGTCGCGAGACCGTGGCGGCGCTCGCCGATCGGCTCGGCAATCAGCCGGAGGGGCCATTCGCGCGCGCGAAGCTCGCGATCGAAGGATGGCACGGCGCCGACACGCTCGCCGCCGATCTCGCGGGCGGACGCCGTCGCGACGCCGCCGCCGGACGAACGCTCGTCGGGCCGCACCGCAGCGACCTGGTGGTGACGCATCTGGAGAAAGACCAGCCCGCCGCTTTGTGTTCCACCGGCGAGCAGAAGGCGTTGCTGCTCAACCTCGTCCTCGCGCACGCCGAATTGGTCGCCGACCGCACCGGGCGTGCACCGGTGCTGTTGCTCGATGAGATCGCCGCGCACCTCGATCCCGTTCGCCGTGCGGCGCTGTTCGGCCGGCTCGCCGCGACGGGCAGCCAAGTGTGGATGACCGGCACCGAAACCGCGCCGTTCGACGGCGTCGGCGAGGCGACGTGGCTGACAGTGGCGCAGGGACGGATTCGCGAGCCCGACTCTTGCCCGTCGAAAAAACAGTGATATTCGAATGCCCTCTGCCGGAGACGCCGCGATGAAAAGCCTGCCCGCCTTGTGCCTCGCCGTGCTCACCGCCGGTGTTGCCGCCGCTCCCGCGGGTGCGCGCTGGGAATATATGACGACGCGCGCCGACGGGACGCTGATCGCCGTCGAGCCGGCCACCTTCGCTCGCAAAGGCGACCACGCCACCGCGATTTTTCGGTTCCGCAAGGACGATGCCGAATGGCTCAACCTGGTGGGTGCCGATTGCCGCCATCGCGGCGTATATGCGGTCCGGCTGAACGAGAATCCGGCGACCGTGACAAAGGCCCCGCGCGCGCTTCCCGCGGCGGCGAGCTATCACCCGGCAGTCGCGGGCAGCGTGGGTGCCTGGCTGATCGGCGCGATGTGCCGCGACACGCTGTTGCCGCCGAACATCCAGATGGGCCCGACCGGCCCGGGCGATCCCGCCGCCGTGCCGCCGGGAAGCTTGCGCTGATCGCGGCGCCCTAGCGGCCGCACGCCCCATTTCGCTTCCGTTTCGCGAGCCCCGTCCCTATATGCTGGGCATGGCAGAAGACCCCAATACCAACGATTACGGCGCCGATTCGATCAAGGTCCTCAAAGGGCTCGACGCCGTCCGCAAACGCCCCGGCATGTATATCGGCGACACCGACGACGGATCGGGCCTCCACCACATGGTGTTCGAGGTTTCGGACAATGCGATCGACGAGGCGCTGGCCGGGCATTGCGATCGGATCGACATCCAGCTCAACGCGGACGGATCGGTCAGCGTGACCGATAACGGCCGCGGCATCCCGACCGGAATCCATGCCGAGGAAGGTGTTAGCGCGGCCGAGGTCATCATGACTCAGCTCCACGCCGGGGGTAAGTTCGAGAATACCAGCGACGACAATGCCTATAAGGTGTCCGGCGGCTTGCATGGCGTCGGCGTGTCGGTGGTCAATGCGCTCAGCGAGTGGCTCGACCTGACGATCTGGCGCGACGGCGAGGAGCACAACATGCGCTTCGCGTTCGGCGACGCGGTCGCCCCGCTCAAGATGGTCGGCAAGGTCGAGGGCAAGAAGGGAACGCGAGTCACGTTCCTGCCATCGCCCGCAACCTTCAAGATCACCGAGTTCGATTTCGAGAAGCTCGAGCATCGCTACCGCGAGTTGGCTTTCCTCAATTCGGGGGTGCGGCTGTTCCTGACCGACGCGCGCCATGAAGAACCGCGCACCGTCGAGCTGTATTACGAGGGTGGGATCGCAGCGTTCGTCAAATATCTCGATCGCGCCAAGACGCCGCTGTTCCCGGAGCCGATCTCGGTCAACGGCCAGCGCGACGATATCGGCATCGACGTCGCGCTCGAATGGAATGATTCCTACTACGAAAACGTTCTGTGCTTCACCAACAACATCCCGCAGCGTGACGGCGGAACGCACCTCGCCGCGTTCCGCTCGGCGCTAACTCGCACGCTCAACGCCTATGCCGAGAAATCGGGCTTGATGAAGAAGGAGAAGGTGACGCTCACCGGCGACGACATGCGCGAGGGGCTGACCGCGATCGTCTCGGTCAAGCTGCCCGATCCCAAGTTCAGCTCGCAGACCAAGGACAAGCTCGTCTCGTCCGAGGTGCGCCAGCCGCTCGAAAGCCTGCTCGCCGACAAGATCGCCGAATGGCTCGAGGAGAATCCGCAGAACGCGCGCTCGATCATCCAGAAGACGATCGACGCCGCCGCCGCGCGCGAAGCCGCAAAGAAAGCGCGCGAGGCGAGCCGCAAGTCGGTGCTCGGCATCTCCAGCCTACCGGGCAAGCTCGCCGACTGCCAGGAGAAGGACCCGGCCAAGTCCGAGCTTTTTCTGGTCGAGGGCGATTCGGCCGGCGGATCGGCCAAGCAAGGCCGCGACCGCCACTACCAGGCCATCCTGCCGTTGCGCGGCAAGATCCTCAATGTCGAGCGCGCGCGGTTCGACCGAATGCTCGGCAGCCGCGAGATCGGCACCCTGATCCAGGCGATGGGCACCGGGATTGGCCGCGACGACTTCAACCTCGAGAAACTGCGCTACCACAAGATCGTCATCATGACCGACGCCGATGTCGACGGTGCCCATATCCGCACGCTCTTGCTCACCTTCTTCTATCGCCAGATGCCCGAAATCATCGAGGCGGGGCACCTCTTCATCGCGCAGCCGCCGCTGTACAAGGCGACCCGCGGGCGAAGCGAAGTGTACCTCAAGGACGACGGCGCGCTCGACGAATATCTGGTCGAGAACGGCGTCGCGTCGACCGTGCTCGAGAGCCCCGCCGGTGCGCGGTCGGGCGCCGACCTGCGCGACCTGGTCGATCATGCACGACGCATGCGTACGTTGATGCGCTATGTGCCGCGGCGTTACGATCCGGTAATCATCGAGGCGCTGGCGATGACCGGCGCGCTCGATCCCAAGGCACCGCCGGCGGAGCGCGATGCGCATTTGAAGGCGGCGACCGAACGGCTCGATCAGGGTGACCCGGAAGCGCGCTGGACCGCGCGCGCGACCGAGGATGGCGGATTGCATTTCGAGCGGCTGTGGCGCGGCGTCACCGACCACCATATCATCGAAGCGGCGTTCCTGTTGTCGGCCGAGGGGCGCAAGCTCCACGCGCTCGCGACCGAACAGGCTGGCAGCTATGCCACCGCCGCCAAGCTGGTTCCGTCGAAATCGGCACAGGCGGCGGAAGCGGCCGAGGATGCCGAAAACCCGGTTGGCGAGGATGACGACCTGCCCGTCGTGGTGGGCAAGGGCGAATCGCTGATCGCTCGGCCATCGCAGCTGCTCGACGCCGTCCTCGCCGCGGGGCGCAAAGGCCTGTCGATCCAGCGCTACAAGGGCTTGGGCGAGATGAACGCCGAGCAATTGTGGGAAACCACGCTCGACCCGACCAACCGGTCGATGCTTCGAGTCCAGGTCGAGCAGGCCGACGTCGCCGACGAGATATTCACGCGGCTGATGGGCGACGTGGTCGAGCCGCGCCGCGAGTTCATCCAGGAGAATGCGCTGAGCGTCGCCAACCTCGACGTGTGATCGGCAACCATCGGAGGCGCGTCGAATTTTGCCCGGACAAGCCGGAAGCGGAATAAGCATGGCGACGGATGAATTCACGCCGACGCTCGAAATGGCGTCTGCGGCACGCCACGGTCTTCGGCTGCGCGGGAAGTTCAAACGCGGCGGCACCGAGGTTGGCGTCGCTCGCGCGCATCAGTTGATCGCCCGCGAGCCGCTCGAGCCGCGCGAAGTGAAGTCGATGTACAGCTATTTCGCGCGGCACGAGGTGGACAAGAAAATGCGGACCCACACGTGGGGATCGGACGAGGATCCGTCCGCCGGCTATATCGCATGGCTGCTATGGGGCGGCGATGCCGGCAAGGAATGGGCGGGGCGTAAGCGGCAAATATTGGCGGGCTGAGGTCGTTGCGGCCCAGCACCGATTTCGCTTGAAAGCGCACGGCCATCGGATCGATATCGCAGGTCCAGGCGCGGCCTGTCAGGGGAGAATGACAATGCGGATGCGGTCGTGGATGATGATGGCGGCGATCGTTGCCTCACCGGCGGCAGTGGTGGCCAAGGTGACCATTTCGCCCGCGATCACCACCGCGCTCGCCGATCCAGCGCGCGCCGACCAGGCCAAGGACGACGAGCGTCGTCACGCCGCCGAGGTGATCGCGTTCTCCGGGGCCAAGCCCGGATGGCAGGTCGTCGATTTCTTTCCGGGATCGGGCTATTGGTCGCGCATCTTCGCCGGCGTGGTCGGACCCAGTGGACACGTCTACGGTATCTGGCCGTCAATGGCCGCCAAATATGCCGAAAAGGGCGTGCCGGGGCTGCAGGCGCGCAATCTATCCAATGTTTCCGCCTCGCTCGATGCCGAGGCGATAACCGTGCCGCAGCCCGTCGACCTCGTCTGGACGGTGCAGAATTATCACGACATCGCCAATGACGGACGCGGCGAAGCCGGCATCGCGGCCTTCAACGCGCAAGTGTTCAAGGCGCTCAAGCCGGGCGGCACCTTCATCGTGATCGATCATGTAGCGCCGGCGGGAAGCGGGCTCACCGATACCGACACGCTCCACCGCATCGATCCGGCGATCGTCAAGAAGCAGGTGCTCGCCGCGGGCTTCCAGTGGGTCGGCGAATCAAAGGCGCTCGCCAATCCCAAGGACGATCACAACCTCAAGGTATTCGACCCGGCAATTCGCGGATTCACCGATCAGTTCGTGTACAAATTCCGAAAGCCGCTCAAGTGAAACGCCTGTTCGTTCTCGCGCTTGTTGCAACTATCCCTGCCTGCTCGCCGGGCAACGCACCGACCGCCAACTCGGTCAGTGCCAACACCAACCTCGCGCGCGACACGGCGACCGATGCGCGGCGGCACGGACCGGCGATCGCCGCATTCGCTGGTCTCAAGCCCGGCGACAAGGTAATCGACTGGATTCCGGGTGGCGGATATTGGACGCGGACCTTCGCGCGGATCGTCGGGCGCACCGGCCACGTCTACGGCATCTGGGCGGCGCCGTACGCCGCCGAAGCCGCCACCGACGTGCGCCGCTATACCGAGCTCGCCGCCGACCCGGCATTCGGCAATATCAGCGCGAGCACGCAACCCGCGACCGAGCTCAAGGCGCCCGAGCCGGTCGACCTAGTCTTCACGTCGCAGAACTATCACGACTATGCCGACAAGTTCATGGGCTCGCTCGACCCGGCTTTGCTGGACAAGGCGGCATTCGCGGCGCTCAAGCCCGGCGGCATCTTCCTGATCATCGATCATGTCGCGGCGGCGGGATCGGGGATGCGCGACACCGACACGCTGCACCGGATAGACCCGGCGGCGGTGAAGAAGCAAGTCACCGCCGCGGGGTTCCAGTTCGTTGGCGAATCGCGGCTGCTCGCCAATCCGGCCGACGATCATAGCAAAGCGGTATTCGACAAGTCGATCCGCAGCCGGACCGATCAATTCATCTACAAATTTCGCAAGCCCTAGCCGCGTTCCTTGCGCAGCGGCCGCGCCAATAGCGCACCGATCACGTCCCCAACCGGCGCGCCGTCGAGAAGCGCGCAGACCGCCTCGGTCACCGGCATATCGACCCCCGCCTCGGCGGCTGCTTCGCGTAGAACCGGCGCGGTGAAGGCGCCTTCCGCGACCGTGCGGCGATCGCTGAGCAATTCCTGCGCCGACCGGCCTTCGCCGAGCCCGACGCCCAGCGAGAAATTGCGGCTGCTGGTCGACGAGCAAGTCAGGACGAGGTCGCCCAGCCCCGACAGCCCGGCCATCGTCTCCGCCCGCGCCCCACGCGCGAGCCCGAATCGAGTCATTTCGGCGAAGCCGCGAGCGATCAGCGCGGCGCGCGCATTCTGTCCCAGTTGCGCGCCCTCGACCACGCCGCAGCCGATCGCGAGCACATTCTTGACCGCGCCGCCGATCTCCGCGCCGATGACGTCGTCCGAGGCATAAGGGCGGAACGCGGGTGACCCGAGCCGCTCCGCGAGCGCGGCGCCCAACGCCGCATCCTCGCACGCCAGCGTCACCGCCGTCGGGAGCCCCGCCGCGACTTCGTGCGCGAAGGTGGGGCCCGACAGCACGGCGATCGGCGCGTCCGGCTGCACTTCGCGCGCAACCTCGCCGACCAGCAGCCGCGTCCCGGCCTCGATCCCTTTCGCGCACAGCACCAGCGGCGTCGTCCCGAAGTCCTGCCCGTCGAGCACGCCCCGCACATGCTGCGCCGGCGCCACCACCAGCACTGCGTCGGCATCGCGCAACGCACCAAGATCATCGGTCGCGACGATCGCCGGCGACAGCGGCACGCTCGACAGGAACTGGTCGTTGACGTGGCGCTGGTTGATCGATTCGACCACCTCGGGCTCGCGCGCCCACAGCGTGACGGGCGCGCCGTCCTGCGCCGCGACTTGCGCCAGCGCAGTGCCCCAGGCGCCGCCACCGATAACGCCGATCCTCATGCCTTCACTCCCGCCCCACGCACCTTTTCGGCATCCGGGTCGAGCGGCCAGCGCGGGCGCGGGGCGATGTCGAGCCGATCGGTGAGTCCGGCGGCGAAGCGCTCCGCGCCCGCCCAGGCAATCATCGCAGCATTGTCGGTGCACAGCCATTGCGGCGGAACGCTGAACGGCAATTTGTAGTCGGCCGCGACGCTCTCGAGCGCCACGCGCACTGCGCCGTTGGCCGCGACCCCGCCGGCGACGACCAAAGCGGTGACGTCGACCTCGCCGAGTTGCCGCTGGGTGCGGTCGACCAGGCAATCGACCACTGCCTGCTGGAAGCTCGCGGCGATATCCTCGCGCGCCCATGTCCCAGCTTCGTGCGCGCGCAGCACCGCACTTTTCAATCCCGCGAAAGAAAAATGCGGCTCGGTCGATCCTGCCAGCGGACGCGGCAGCGGGACGATGTCGCGGCCCTCGGCGGCGGCGCGTTCGACCGCAGGGCCCCCGGGGAAACCGAGGCCCAGAATCTTGGCGGTCTTGTCGAACGCTTCGCCCGCGGCGTCGTCGATCGTCGTCGCCAACCGGCGATAGCGGCCGACCCCCTCGACCAGCAGCAACTGGCAATGCCCGCCCGAAACGAGCAACAGTAGATAAGGAAATGCCAAGTCGGGATCGGTCAGCCGCGGGCTCAACGCATGGCCTTCGAGATGATTGACCGCGACCAGCGGCTTGCCCGCCGCGTGCGCCAGCGCCTTGCCCGTCACCAGCCCGACCATCACCCCACCGATCAGCCCCGGCCCAGCGGTCGCGGCGATCGCGTCGACATCGGTCAGCGTCACGCCAGCCTCGGCCAGCGCCGCCGCGACCAGCGGCTCCAACGCGTCGACATGCGCACGCGCGGCGATTTCGGGCACCACGCCGCCATAGGGCGCGTGCGCCGCTTCCTGCCCCGCGAGCTTGTGCGCCAGGATCCGCCGGTCGCCGGTGACAAGCGCCGCCGCGGTCTCGTCGCAGGAAGATTCGAGCCCCAGGATCAGCATGGCCTCGTCCCTAACCGTTCGCCCTGAGCTTGTCGAAGGGCTGCTCTTTCTTCTAACCGATAACAAGCGCAGGGCTTCGACAGCTCAGCCCGAACGGAATGGATTTGTCCCGGCTCTTCAAACTCGGCACTCGCGGCTCCCCGCTTGCGCTCATCCAGGCCAATATGGTCAAGGATGCACTGGCGGCCGCGCATGGCATCGACTGCGAGATCCACGTCATCCGCACGACGGGCGACCGCGTGCAGGATCGCGCGCTGGCAGAAATCGGGGGCAAGGCGCTGTGGACCAAGGAACTCGACCGTGCGTTACTCGACGGCGAGATCGACTGCGCAGTGCATTCGATGAAGGATGTCGAGACGATCCGTCCCGACGCGATCGTCATTGTCGCGATGCTCGAACGTGCCGACGTCCGCGATCGGCTGGTCGGCGCCGACAATATCGACGCTATCCGGCAAGGCGGCGTGGTCGGCTCATCGAGTCCGCGTCGCCGTGCTCAAGTGCTTCGCGCGCGGCCCGATCTGTCGGTGGTGTTGTTCCGCGGCAACGTCGACACGCGTCTCGCCAAACTTGCGGCGGGGGAGGCGGACGCGACGTTGCTCGCCGCCGCCGGGCTCGACCGCCTCGGGCGCGACGATGTCGGCCAGGCCATCGCCACCGAAAAGATGCTGCCAGCGCCGGCGCAAGGCGCGGTCGGCATCGAATGCCGCGCGGATGACGCCATGATGCGCGGGCTGCTCGGCAAGATCGATCATGCGCCGACCAGCCGTGCGGTGCGGTGCGAGCGCGCCTTGCTCGCGGCGCTCGACGCGACCTGCCACTCGCCGGTGGCCGCGCTGGCGATGATCGACGGCGATGTCGTGACGCTGCGCGCCGAATTGCTGTCGGAGGACGGCGCCGAGCATGTCGCCGCCGACGCCAGCGGTGGCGATGGCGAAGCGCTGGCTCGCGATCTCGCCCGCGCGTTGCTCGATCGCGCGCCGCCTGCGGTGCGCGCCGGGTTCGGCGGATGACGCGCCCGGTCGCGGTGCTGCGGCCCGAGCCCGGCAACCACGCGACCGCGTTGCGAATCGAGGCGACCGGCCTGCGTGCGATCCGATTGCCGCTGTTCGCGGTGCGGCCGCTCGCCTGGACGCCGCCCGATCCGCGACGATTCGATGCGCTGATCCTGACCAGCGCCAATGCTGCGCGGCTCGCCGGGGCCGGGTTGGACGCATTACGTAGCTTGCCCGTCCACGCCGTCGGTGCGGCGACCGCTGCGGCCGCGCAAGCGCAGGGGTTGAGCGTCGCGACCGTCGGGCAGGGCGATGGACAAGATCTGCTCGAGACGGTGGCGGCGGAAGGCGTCGAGCGAGCCTTGCTCCTCGTAGGGCGCGATCGTCGGCTCGACGCCGGCGGGATCGTGGCTCAAGCGATCACGGTGTACGCCAGCAACGAACAGGCGATCGCCCCGCCCGCGATCCGCAACCTTTCGGAGACGGTCGCGCTGCTTCACTCTGCGCGTGCCGCACAGCGACTGGGCGAATTGGCCGACCGAAACGGCGTCGACCGCGGCTCGATCCGGCTCGGTGCGATCAGTAGGGCCGTCGCCGATGCCGCCGGACACGGCTGGAATCATGTTGGCGCCGCACCGTCTCCCGACGACGAAGCGCTCGTCGCGCTCGCGCAGCGGCTCGCCGATTGACCGTGCCCGCGCGCACGCGGATAAGGATGCTATGAGCGACCTCGATCCGCTTCCCGCGAACGCCGCCGCCCAGCGCGACTCCGCGCGACGGTTGACGATGGCGACTGCGGCGGGGATCGCGCTCGCGACCTTCCTGATCGGCCTGCTGATCGCGGCCTGGGCGATCAACCGCTTCCGCGCCGCGCCCACGCCGGCGCAGCCGCAACCGGCATTGGTCGCAGAGCCCGTGCCGACCAAGGTGATCGTGACGCCGCCGGCCAGCACCGATCCCGCCTCGCTCAGCGCGCGGCAGGAGATGTTGTCGGCCCAGCTCGCGCAGCTCGAAACGCGCACCGCCGCAGTCACCGGCACCGCCGCGAACGCCTATGGAAACGCCTCGCGCGCCGAAGCGCTGCTCGTCGCCTTCGCCGCGCGGCGCGTGATCGATCGCGGGGTCGATCTCGGCTATCTTGAGCAGCAATTGCGCGATCGGTTCGGCACGGTTCAGCCCGTCGCGGTCGCCACGATCGTGCAGGCGGCGCATCGCCCGGTCACGATCGAGGATCTGCGGCTCGGACTCGATCAGATCGGGCCGCAGCTCGCGCTCGGGCCCTCGGACAGCTCGGGCTGGGGCGGGGCGTTTTGGCGGATGCTCGGTAGCCTGGTCGTCGTCCATCCGAAGAACACGCCATCGCCGGTGCCGGGAGAGCGGCTCGCCCGCGTGCGGCGCATGCTCGCCCAGTCGCAGGTCGAAGCCGCGGTCGAGGAAGTCAGCCGCATGCCGGGCGCGAGCCAGGCCAATGCCTGGATCGACGGCGCGCGGCGCTACGTCGCGGTGCGCAAGGCCCTCGACACGCTCGAAGCTGTCGCGCTGGAGGGCCGTGCCGCGACCCCGCCCGCGCCGGGCACGGTACCGATTCGCTAGAGCCGCGCGATCAGCGCCTGTGCCGCCGCCGGCGCGCGAACCTTGGCGCCGGAAATGAAGAACACGAACGTGTCTCGCGGCGCCTTTTCGGGCGAATCGCCGAAATAGGGCAGGCCCGCGGGAGCCTCGCCCGCCGCCCAGTTCTTCGCAACCGCCGCCCATCGATCGAGCGCGGCTGGCGAATAGCCCGCCGGCTCCTCCTCGACGCTGCTTTCGAGCCGCGCATAGACGAGGTCGGCGGTGACGTCGGCGATCGCCGGATAATCGGGCGATTGCGCATAGACGATCGCAACATTGGCGGCGCGACACATCGCGACGAATTCGGGCACGTGAAAGCTGTCGTGTCGCACCTGCACCGCATGACGTAGTGCGACGCCTTCCTGCTTGGCCGGCAGCAGCTTGAGGAACGCGCCGAAATCCTCCGCGTCGAACTTCTTGGTCGCCATGAATTGCCACAGGATCGGCCCGAGTTTCGGGCCAAGCTCGACGATCCCTTGTCCGGTAAAACGCGCGATCGATTCACCGGCCTCGGCGAGCACCTTACGATTGGTGCAGAAGCGCGATGCCTTAACCGCGAATACGAAGTCGTCTGGCACGACTTTCGCCCAGCCGGCGAACGTCTCAGGCTTGAACCCCGAATAATAGGTGCCGTTAACCTCGATCGCAGTCAGCTGGCGCGAGGCATATTCAAGCTCGCGCTTAATCGGCCATTTGTCGGGGAAGAACGTCCCGCGCCACGGCTCATAGGTCCAGCCGCCGATTCCGACTCGTATCTCTGCCATGCGCCTGCATAGCGTCAGCGCCGTTTGAAGCGATAGCGATCGCGGATTCGGCGATTGAAGAAACCGCCCTTCGAGGTTGCACGGCGCATCGCCTCGACCTCCCGCTCGGGCACGTCGAGATAGGCGTAATGCCGCCCGCTCACGAATTGGATGTCGAGCTCGTGAGTCGCATTGTCGTAGTCGAACGATCGGATCACGCTGGAAGGCATGCGTAATCAACGCCTTGACCCGGCATAGCGTTTCATCGCGAGAGTATGGTCGGCCCGACTCGGCTTGAAACCCCGCCACCGCTGGTGCACACCCGCGACTCGGGCGTGGGGGCGCCGGATGGGCCGTAAACCAGCAGTCCGCGACCGCCACCAAGTGACCATGGAGGCGGGTACAGCGTGTTGCGTTTCATCAAGACCAGGATTTCCCCGCTGATCGCGGCGATCGCCACGATGATGCAGGCGAGCGTCGCGCACGCGCAGGATACGCTGTCCGACCCCGCCGGGTCGGGCGTGTTGGTATCGGCGGTGCGCTGGCTGCAGGGCACCTTGCTCGGCACCGTCGCTACCGTGGTCGCGATCATCGCGGTCGCCTCCGTCGGCTTCCTGATGCTGACCGGGCGGATCAACTGGCGCTATGGCGCGACCGTGATCGTCGGGTGCTTCATCCTGTTCGGCGCCGCCAGCATCGTCGCGGGAATCCAGTCGACCGCCGGCCTCGGCAACTGAGCGGTGGCGGCCGGGTTAGACCGCGATCCGTTATTCGTCGCGTTGACGCGGCCGCAGATGTTCGCGGGCGTCACTTATAGCTATTTCGTCGTCAACGGCATCGTCGCGACTGAGCTTTTCCTGATCTTCCATTCGATCTGGGTGCTGGCAGTGGCGGTGGTCGTTCACCTGCTCGGCATGGTGCTGTGCGTGCGCGAGCCGCGCTTCTTCGATCTGTGGCTGACTCGCGCCAGCCGCTGTCCGCGCGTGCGCAACTATTCGATCTGGCGATGCAACTCCTACCGCCCCTGACCGACGATCGGCGGGTCATCGCGCGGGAAAAAGCGGCGGGCGCGCATCTGCCCTATGCCCGGCACGTCGACGACCATACCGTCGCTACGCGCGACGGCTTGCTGTTGCAGGTTATCCAGCTGCGCGGCCTGCTATTCGAGACCGCCGACACCGACGAGATCAATTACCGCAAGGCACTGCGCGACGCGATGTTGCAGGCGATCGGATCGTCGCGCTTCGCGGTCTATCACCACGTCGTCCGGCGCGAGGCGAATGTCGAGCTCGCCGACAAATTCCCCGACGATTTCTCGACCAAGCTCGATGCCGCGTGGCGCGCGCGGCTGTCGGCGAGGAAGCTCTACGTCAACGATATCTTCCTGACCTTGGTGCGCCGCCCGATGCAGGGCCGCGTGGGGTTTGCCGACCGCGTGCGCGGCTGGTTCGGCAGCGCCGGCGAGGATCGCGACGTCATGATCGCGCACGAGCTCCATCAGCTCGCCACGGCGCGCGACGCGGTGATCGCGCAGCTCGGCAGCTACGCACCGCGATTGCTGTCGGTCTACGAAACCAAGGCCGGCGTGTGTTCGGAGCCGCTCGAATTTCTGTCGGCGCTGTACAATGCTGAGATGCGACCGGTGTTGCTGCCGATGCAGGATGCCGGCGCGTATTTGCCCTATCGCCGAGTCAGCTTCGGCGAAGAAACGGTCGAGCTCGGGGTAGCCGGGCATAGCGACCGCAGCTTTGTCGGGATGGTGTCGATCAAGGATTATCCCGCACAGACCGCCCCGGGAATGCTCGACGAATTGTTGCGTCTGCCGTTCGAGCTGACCGTGTCGCAATCGTTCGGATTCGTGGATCGGCAAGCGGCGCTCGGCAAGATGAACCTGGCGCTACGCCGAATGCGGTCGGCCGAGGACGAGGCGATAAGCCTGCGCGCCGAACTGTCGAGCGCCAAGGACGAGGTTGCCGCCGGGCGCGCCGGGTTCGGCGAACATCACATGACGGTCGCGGTGCACGGGGCAACGCTCGCCGAGGTCGACGCCGGCGTCGCCGAGGTACAGGCGACACTCGCCGACCTCGGCATTATCGCGGTGCGCGAGGATATCGCGATCGAGCCCGCGTTCTGGGCGCAATTCCCCGGCAACTTCAAATATATCGTCCGTCGCGGCCTAATCTCGACCGGCAATTTCGCCGGGTTCGCGTCGAGCCACAATTTCGCGCTCGGCAAGCCGGAGGCGAACCATTGGGGGCAAGCAGTGAGCTTGCTCGAAACCACCGCCGCCGGCCCGTATTATTTCAATTTCCACCAGGGCGATCTGGGCAATTTCACCGTGATCGGCCCGTCGGGATCGGGCAAGACCGTCGCACTCAACTTCCTGCTCGCGCAGGCGCGCAAGTTCCACCCGCGCGTGATCTTCTTCGACAAGGATCGCGGCGCCGAACTGTTCATTCGCGCGATCGGCGGGCGCTACGACGTGCTGCGACCGGATACGGCGTCGGGCCTCAACCCGCTCCAGCTTGACGACAATCCGGCCAACCGCCAGTTCCTGATCGACTGGGTCGCGCAACTCGCGGGCGGCGCCGACATCGACGAGACCGCGAGGATCAAGGACGCAATCGACGCCAATTTCGGCCAGCCCGCCGAGCATCGCCGGTTGCGCCACCTCGCCGAATTGTTTCGCGGCGGATCGCGGCCCACGGCGGACGACCTGTGGTCGCGGCTTCGCCCGTGGTGGGGCGATGGCGAGCGCGCCTGGCTGTTCGACAACGAGCGCGACCTGACCGATCTGTCGGCCGATGCGGTCGGGTTCGACATGACTCAGATCCTCGACGATCCGGCGGTGCGCACCCCGGCGATGATGTACCTGTTCCACCGAGTCGAGGAACGGCTCGACGGGTCGGCGGCGATCATCGTCGTCGATGAAGGGTGGAAAGCGCTCGACGACGAGGTGTTCGTTCGCCGCATCAAGGATTGGGAAAAGACGATCCGGAAACGGAATGGTATCGTCGGTTTCGCGACGCAAAGCGCGCAGGATGCCCTCGAGTCCAAGATCGCCAGCGCAATCATCGAGCAGGCCGCGACTCAGATCTTCATGACCAATCCGAAGGCGCGCGCGGTCGATTATATCGACGGCTTCGGGCTGACACCGCACGAATACGAGATCGTCCGGACCTTGCCCGACGACGCGCATTGCTTCCTGATCAAGCACGGCAACGAAAGCGTCGTCGTCCGCCTCAACCTGACCGGCGAGCGCGACATGCTGACGATCCTGTCGGGGCGGGAGCGCACCGTGCGGCTGCTCGACGAAATTCGTGCCGAACAAGGCGACGATCCGGCCGACTGGATTCCGAAATTGCTGGAGCGCGCGTGATGCAGGTCGCGTGCCCTGCCATTTCCGACATGGCGTTCCTGTCGAGCGTACTCGGCCACGTCGATTGCCAAGCGCAGAATCTCGGCGCGGGCGGCTATCAGGCGCTCGCCGCGCCGGGAGGCCCGGCCGCTTTGCTGCTGACCGGCGCGTTCACGATCTTCGTCGCGCTGATCGGCTATCGCTTGCTGCTCGGCGAGACGCCATCGGTGCGCGACGGAGTGGTCGCGACGATCAAGATCGGTGTCGTGCTGGCGCTGGCGACGAGCTGGCCGGCGTTCCGGACGTTGGCGTATGACGTGACGTTGCGCGCGCCGGCCGAGATGGCGGGCACGATCGGCGCGCCGGCGAGCCTCCCCGGATCGAACGGCGGGCTGGTCGCGCGATTGCAGACGATCGACGACGAATTGGTCGAGCTAAACGTCATCGGCACCGGCAGGCCGCCCAATACCATCCCGTTGGTCGGCCCGTCCGCGACCCCGCTGACCCCTGCGCAACAGCAGCAGCAGCTTCGCCAACTCCAGGATCTCTCCAACCGCGCGCGGTGGGACCCGGTCCATGATTTCTCGCTGCTGGGCAGCGCGCGGACCTTGTTTCTGACCGGCGCGATTGCCGGGTTCGCCAGCGTGCGGCTGATCGCCGGGCTGTTGCTCGCGCTGGGTCCGCTATTCATGCTGTTCCTGCTGTTCGACGGCACGCGCGGGCTGTTCGAAGGATGGGTGCGGGGCCTCGTCGGGGCAGCGCTCGGCGCGCTGGCGACCGCGATCGTGCTCGGGGTCGAACTGGCGCTGCTCGAACCGTGGCTCGCCGCGGTGCTCGACCTCCGGCATCAGAATATCGCCACGCCGGCGGTGCCGGTCGAACTGCTGGTGCTGGCGTTGGTGTTCGCGCTGACCTTGCTCGCGACGTTGGTCGCGGTCGCGAAGGTCGCGGCAGGATTCCGCATGCCGACGGCGTGGCGCGTCCTTCGCGAATCTCTCACCGGTCGTGTGGACGAAGCGACAGCCGCGTTTGCCGCTCCGCGCGTCGGGCAAGCGGCGCCAAACGACGAGCGCGGTCGCGCGCTGGTGATCGCCGATGCGGTCGCCGCCACGCAGCGCCGCGAATCGCTCGCGGCGGCGCCCGCGGCTACCTCGTTCGGCCGTCCGGGCATCACGCGGACCGCGTCCCACGAGATCGCGGTTGCGGGCGCAGTCCCGCTCGGCCAGAGTTTTCGACGGCGGACGCGGGGGCGCGTATCGGCTGGGTCGACACGACGGGATAGCAACAGATGAAACAGGCCGCGCGCGAATCGCTCGACGCCTATTATCGGGAGGCGGGCAGCTGGGCGGAGGACCACACCGATGCGTTGCGGGCGTCGCGCCGCGTGGCGTGGATCGTCGCGGGCATCGCGGTGGCGGTCGCGCTGTGCGAAGCGCTGGCGCTGATCTTTCTCGCTCCGCTCAAGACCGTGGTCCCCTATACGCTGCTGGTCGATAAGCAGACCGGCTATGTTCAGGAACTGAAGCCGCTCGACGCTAATAAGATCGCGCCCGACGCGGCGCTGACCCAGTCGTTCCTCGTCCAGTATGTGATCGCCCGCGAGAGCTATGATCGCGCGCAGCTGCAATCGAGCTTTCAGAAGGTTCAAGCGTGGTCGGTCGAGACCGCCAAGTCGGATTACGTCAACGGCATCGTTGCATCCAACCCACTAAGCCCGATTAACCGCCTGCCCGCTTCGACCATTGTCGAAACGCACGTGAAGAGCGTGTCCTCGCTTGGCGGCAACAGCGCGCTGGTGCGGTTCGAGACGATCCGCCGCGATGACGGCGGTGCGCCGCAGCCATCTGCATCGTGGGTCGCGGTGATCCGCTATCGTTTCTCGACCGAGCCGATGCGCGCCGAGGATCGCTTCATCAACCCGCTCGGTTTCCAGGTGATGCGCTACCGCCGCGATCAGGAAGCGGTGACGCCGCCGGAGCCCGCGCCGACCCCGATTCCCGGACCGACCCAGCCGCAAGTTTCGGCGCCTGAGATCAATGCCGGGCCGACACCCGCGCCGGTCCGTCGGCCGGGCGGGGTCGAGGTCACGCTTTGAGGCGAGCGGCCTGCCTGTTCGGGTTGATCCTCCTCGGCGTTGCGACCCCGGCGGCGGCCCAGCTGCGTCCGACGCCCGGCACGGGCGATCCGCGCATCCAGTCGGTAACGTACGACCCCGACCAAGTCGTGCAGCTCGAAGTCGCCACAGGATACCAACTCACCGTCGAGTTCGCCCCGGACGAACGGATCGAGAATGTCGCGGTCGGCGACAGCGGCGCGTGGCAAGTCACGCCCAACAAGCGCGGTGACCGGCTGTTCATCAAGCCGGTCCAGGGTGGTGTCACCACCGACATGACGGTGGTGACCGACGCACGCAGCTATATCTTCGAACTATCGGGCGGTTTCGGCGGCGGCGCGCAGGCGTTCACCGTCCGGTTTGAATATCCGGCTCCCCCCGAACCCACCGCGACGCCCGGCCAGGCGGTCAACGGCCCCGGACGCTATAAATTGAGTGGGGCAAAGGCGATCCAGCCTGATGCGATCTCCGACGATGGCCTGAAGACGTACATCGTCTGGCGCGCCGAACAGAGCTTGCCCGCGGTGTTCAAGATCGATCACGACGGCAAGGAGACGCTCGCCGATGGCGCGATGCGCGACGGCCGCTACGTGCTCGACAGCGTCAACAATCGGCTGGTCTTCCGCCTCGACAAGCAGAATGCGAGCGCGGTGCGCGTGCCGCAGATGAAGCGCTGATGATCGCGACGGGCGACGATCCGCGTCCGGCTGCCGAGCACAGCGCGCGGCCGATCGTCGCGCGCGAACGGCGCGGCATTTCCAACTGGATGATCGCGGCCGGCATCCTGCTAGCCGCGCTGATCCTGTTCCTGATCCTCGATTCTCGGCGTCGCCAGCTTTCCGCGCCAGTCACCAACCCGCGTTTCGCCGACACCGGCGCGCGCACGCCCGCCGCGCCGCTCTACATCCCGCCCGAGCCCGTGCCGACACCAACGCCATTGCCGATCGTCGTTGCGTCACCCCCGCCACCGCCGGCCCCGCCGCCGCAGCCGCGCATCGTCTATGTCCAGCCCCCGCAGCCGCCGCAGGTCGTCGCACCCCCGTCACCGCCGCCACGCACATCGAACTCCCCGGTGCTGGTGATCGACAATACCGCGCCCGAGGGCGATGTGGCGGGGGGTGCCAACGTTGCTACTGATGTTGCGGGGAATCCGACCGGCGCAACGCCAGGAGCGGCGGGTGCGAGTGGCGCGGCCACCGGAGGGCGCGCGCGCGCATCGGTACTGCGCAACCGTTCGACCACCGTGGCGCAAGGCACGCTGATCCCGGCGGTGCTCGAAACCGCGCTCGATTCGACCCGGCCGGGCCCGGCGCGCGCGCTGGTCACGCGTGATGTCCGCGGCTTCGACGGCAGCAAGGTGCTGATCCCGCGCGGCAGCCGGCTGATCGGCGAGTATAAGGCCGATCTCCAGCCAGGCCAGAACCGCGCTCTGGTGGTGTGGACTCGGCTGGTGCGCCCCGACGGCGCAACGATAGCGATCGGCTCGCCCGCCGCCGACCCGCTCGGCCGCGTGGGGATCAAAGGCAGCGTCAACAGCCACTTTCTCGAGCGCTTCGCCTCGGCAATCCTCAACTCGACGCTCAATATCGGTGTCGGGCTCGCGTCGCGGCTGGGCAGCGGGAATTCGGTCGCGGTGCTCGCGCTCCCGGGCACGCTCGGCGGGGCGGCGACTCCGCTCAACGGCCCGGACCAGGTCCAGCGGTCGCTGCGCGTCAAACAAGGCGTGTCGATCAGCGTGTTCGTCGCGCGCGACTTGGATTTCACCAGCGTGGAGACGAAGCGATAGCCGCGAGCGATCCCGTCTATCTCAAAAGCTACCTCGCGCCGCTGGGGAGCGTGCTGGCGCGCGACGACGTCACCGACATCTATGTCAATCGCCCGGGCGAAGTGTGGATCGAAACGATCGGCGGCGCGATCGAGCGGCACGACGCGGCGGGGCTGGACGGCCCGACGCTGGATCGCCTCGCGCGCCAGATCGCCGCTTTGTCGCATCAGGGGATCAGCCGCGAGCATCCCTTGCTGTCGGCGACCCTGTCCGACGGCGCGCGCGTGCAGGTGGTGGCGCCGCCGGCCACCCGTGGGCCGTTGGCGCTGGCGATCCGCAAGCACGTCTCGTCCGATCTCCGTCTTGCCGACTATGTCGCGACCGGCGCGTTCGCCGAGACCAAGCGCGGCGATGTCGGCGAGCGCTCGGCGACCGACATCGAACTGGCGCGGCTGCTCGACGGCGGCGACATTGCGGGGATGCTGTCGCTCGCGGTGCGCGGTCGCAAGAATATCCTCGTGTCGGGCGGCACGTCGAGCGGCAAGACCACATTCCTGAACGCGCTGATCCGCGAGATACCGGCGCACGAACGCCTGATCCTGATCGAGGATACGCCCGAACTGCACCTCGACCACGCTAATGCGGTCGGTTTGCTGGCGGCGCGCAGCGCGCTCGGCGAGGCGCAGGTCAGCGCGGATTCGCTGCTCGCGGCCTCGCTGCGCATGCGCCCTGACCGGATCATCGTCGGCGAACTGCGCGGGCCCGAGGCCTATACCTTCCTGCGCGCGGTCAACACCGGCCATCCGGGGTCGATGACCACCGTCCACGCCGACAGCGCCGAGCGCGCGATCGAGCAGATCGCGCTGCTCGTGCTTCAGACGGGCACGCGGCTGGGCCGCGACGACGTCCACCATTATGTCCGCAGCACGGTCGACCTTTTCGTTCAACTCGACCGCACCGGCGGCAAGCGCCACGTCGCTGAAATCGTGCTCGCACGATAGCGTAGGCGAGACAGTTGTATCCGCCGCGACAAGCGGTTAGGCTCGACTCCGCGCTGATCACAAGGGGGTGCAGATGGACATGGTTCGAACCAATTCGGTCACGCGTCGCCGTGCGTTGCGCGGGATGGCCGCGGTTACCGCCGGATCGGTCGTGCTTCCCGGTATCGCCAAGGCGTTGCCGCTCGAAGGCGACGTTCGCGTGCTGCGCTGCCGTTACGCGCTGCGCGGCGATCGCATCGTCGAGGGCTATTTCGTGTCGCCGCGCGGCACGCACCAGATCGACACGATGGTGCTGTTGCATCGCGAAGCCGGGCTCGATGCCGCGGCGCTCGCGACCGCGCGGCGCTATGCCAGCGCGGGCAAGCTCGTCGTGCTGCCCGATCTTTCCGCTACCTATCGCGGCTCGCTCGCCGGACGCGACGCTCAGGTCGCCGACGTCAAGCGGCTGGCCGGCAAGCTCGCCAAGCATGCCCGCGGGACGGGCAAGGTCGAGGTGGTTTCGATCTGATTTGAGGCCAACGCCGGTAAAAGAGCCGCCGGGCGACCGGCGGCCTTTTTGTTCGTGGTTCGAGATTGCGATGGATTCGAACCACGCGCGTAGCCCGATAGGGCGGAGCGCCAACAAAAGACTCGCGGGTTCCGACATGGCAGAGCCACGCCGTCCGAACTGCCGCTGAGCACGATTTAGCGCAGCTAAATCGCTGCGGCAGTTGGAGCGGGCGAAGGGATTCGAACCCTCGACCCCAACCTTGGCAAGGTTGTGCTCTACCCCTGAGCTACGCCCGCTCTGGCGCCGGCCCGTGACATCACGGGCGGGTAAGGAGCGGCGCCACTAGCATCGCGCCCCATCGTCCGCAACCCCTTCGCGCGACCGTCCGAAAAGCCTTGGCTTCACGCCTTCCGCCACCACATAAGGGCCTCGCTGCAACGGAGAATGCGCCTTGGCCACGCTTGGAATGACCCCTGCCGAAAAGGAAGCCGTCGAGGCGTTCCGCCGCGACGTGGTCGAGCCGTCGATGACCAAGCTGGTGCTGATCGACTTCTGGGCGGAATGGTGCGGGCCGTGCAAGGCGCTGTCGCCGGTGATCGAGAAGGTCGCCGCCGATTATGCCGACAAGGGCGTGGTGCTGGCCAAGATCGACACCGACGCCAACCAGTTCATCGCCGCGCAATTCCAGATCAAATCGATCCCGACCGTCTATGCGATGTTCCAGGGGCAGTTGGTCGCCGACCTGACCCCCGCGCGCACCGAATCGCAGCTCAAGAAGATGCTCGACCAGATCCTCGCCCAGCTCCCGATCGACAGCGCCGAAGCGCAGACCGAGGCCGAGATCGAGCCTTTGATCGCGATGGGCGAGCAAGTGCTGGCCGAGGGCGACGCTGAGCGCGCCGTCTCCATTTTCGATCAGGTCGCCGAAATCGCGCCTGACCATCCCGAGGTCGTGTCCGGCCGCGTCCGCGCGCTGATTGCAGCCGGTCGGCTCGACGAGGCGGAGGCCGCGCTCGCCGCAGTGTCGGGAGACGCGACCAAGGGCCCGGAGCTCGACCGCGCGCGCGCCGCGCTCGACCTCGCGCGCTCGGCACCGCCCGCGGCCGATCTCGCGCCGCTGATCGCCGCCGCCCAAGCCAACCCGGACGACCTTCAGGCGCGGTTCGACCTCGCCAACGCGCAAATGGCAGCCGGAGAGCGCGACGCCGCGGCCGATTCGCTGCTCGGCATCGTCGCCAAGGATCGCGATTGGAACGATGGCGCCGCGCGCGCGCAATTCCTCAAGTTGCTCGAAGTGGTCGGGCTCGAGGATCCTTGGGTATCGGCGCAGCGCCGGCGACTGTCGGCGATCTTGTTCACGTGACGACGCGGCTGTCGATCTTCCCTTTGGCGGGCGCGCTGCTGTTCCCGCGCATGCATTTGCCGCTGCACATCTTCGAGCCGCGCTATCGCGCGCTGGTCAGCGACGCGATGGCGCGCGACCGCCGGATCGGGATGATCCAGCCGCGCGGCGCGAGCGAGCGCGACCAAAGCCCGCCCCTGTTCGATCTGGGCTGCGTCGGGCGGATCGTCGAGGTCGAGGCGCTCGACGACGGCCGGTTCGATATCGTGCTGGAGGGGCAGGCATTGTTCCATGTGGCGCGCGAGCTCGAAGTGACGACGGCGTTTCGCCAGGTCGAGGCCGATCTGCTTCCCCTCAAAGACGAACCCGAAATCCTCTCGATCGCGCACCGCGCCGCGCTCGAAACCGAATCGCGCCGTTTCGCCGACGCTCAGGGCTACGCGGTCGATTGGGATTCAGTCGGACGGCTCGACGACGAGGCTTTGGTCAACGGCATCTCCCAGATCGCGCCGTTCGATTCGGCGGCCAAGCAGGCGTTGCTCGAAGCTACGGACTTAGCGGAGCGCGCGGAACTGATCGTCCAGCTGATGCAATTCTTCGGCCGCCACGACGGTGAGGACCGAGTCACGCTGCAATAGTCTGTCGCGGTGCCAGCCCGCTCTCCCACCCGACCGCCCATAGAATATCGTAACTGGGCGGCGGGGTGGGGCAGCGGGCCGGCACCGCATATCGGCGATTGCCGATCAAATTAGGCGGGGATTTGCTGGCTGATGCAGTGGAAGCTGCCGCCGCCGGTGAGAATATGGTCGGCGCGTAGCCCGATCACCTCCCGCCCCGGAAACAGCGCGCCGATCGCGGCGACGGCGGACTGGTCGTTGTCGGTACCGTAGAGCGGCACGACCACGCTGGCATTGCCGATGTAGAAGTTCATATAGCTCGCCGGCACGATTTCCTCGTCACGCAGCACGCGGCCGGGGGAGGGCACCGATACCACGGTGACGTTATCATGCTCGCGGGCGCGTTGCCCGGCGCGCTGGTAGACTTGCCAATTGGGGTCGTTGTCGCTCGCCTCGGGCACGGCAAGCGTGCGCGGCGCGACGAACCGCGCGAGGTTGTCGACATGGCCGTCGGTATGGTCGTGAAGCAGGCCGTCGCCGAGCCACAGCACTTCGTCATAGCCGAGATCGCGATAGAGCAGATCCTCGATCTCGCTGCGCGACATCGCGCCGTTGCGGTTGCGGTTGAGCAGGCATTGCTCGGTGGTGACGACGAGCCCGGTGCCGTCGCCGTCGATCGCGCCACCTTCGAGGATCCAGTTGAAGCTTTCGACTCGCTTGCCCCGCGCCTGGGCGAGCCGGAAGCTGACATCGTCGTCGCCCGGCAAATCGTACTTGCCGCCCCAGCCGTTGAACTGGAAGTCGGCGGCGACGCCGTCGCCGCGGACGATCGGTCCAGTGTCGCGCAGCCAGATGTCGCCGAACGGCTGCACCACGATCCGCGCGAAGTCCCCCGCGCGACGCCGCGCCGCCGCCGCCGCTTCCTCGTCGGCCGCGACCAGCAGCACTTGCTCGCCCTTGCCGCCGGCATGCACCGCGCGGGCAAACGCCGTCACTTCGTCGCGCGCCGGCTCGAGGTCGAGCTCCCACAGCTCGGGATGGCTCGGAAACCCGATCCACACCGCCTTGTGCGGCGCCCATTCGGGCTTGGGCGGCGGCAGGCGAGTCACTGGCCGGCGCGGCTCCGGTCGCGAATGCCGCGGAATTCGGCGGTCTTGTACCAATTGGGCCACGAGCTCGTGTCGTCGGCGAGCCGCCGCCCGAACTGAAAATAGAGCGTCAGGTCCTGCACGGCGCCGGCCCAGTTCCAGTTCGGATCGTACTCGTCCTGCGGCTTGTGATAGCGGTTGGCGATGTAATCGAGCGTCGCGGCGTGCCCCTTGGCGACGCCGCCATCGACCAGATCCTCGCCCGATCCGCCGTCGAACATCGGCACGCCGAGCTTGGCGAAGCTGAAATGGTCCGACCGGAAATAGCCGCCGCGCTCGGGGTTGGGCTCGGGCGTCATCACCCGGCCCTGCGCCTCGACCAGCGGCCGCATCAGATCGTCGAGCTCGGACTTGCCCCAGCCGCTGACGACGAAATCGCGCGTCGGGCCGATCACGTTGAGAACGTCCATGTTGACCCCGCCGACCATCTTGGCGAGCGGATAGACCGGATGCTCGGCGTAATAACGCGATCCGAGCAAGCCGCATTCCTCGCACGTCACCGACATGAACACCATCGATCGCTTGGCCGGGCCCGCTTTCACTTGCGCTTCGGCGAGCGCGACAAGCCCCGCGACCCCGCTGGCATTGTCGAGCGCGCCGTTGCAGATGCCGTCGGCGTTGACCGGATCGCAATGGCCCAGATGGTCCCAGTGCGCGGTGTACATCACCGTTTCGTCGGACTTGGTCGTGCCGGGCAGGATGCCGATGACGTTCTTGGACATGCTGCGGCGCACGGCGTTGTCGAAGCTGACCGACGCCTTCACGCCCAATGGCACCGCGCGGAAGCCCTTGTGCTTGGCGGCCTCCGACAGTGCGGCGAAATCCTTGCCGGCACTGGCGAACAGCGCCTTGGCCTGGTCGAGTTGGATCCAGCCGGTCGCCTGGCTCTGGTCGAGATGGTCGCCCTTCTCGTCGAGCTCGACTTGGGCCCCGGTCCAGCTCGACCGCACGACCGCCCAGGGATAAGCCGCGGGCTCGGTGTCGTGGACGATGATCGCGGCGGCGGCGCCCTGGCGCGCGGCTTCCTCGAACTTGTAGGTCCAGCGGCCGTAATAGGTCATCGCCTTGCCGTCGAAGAGGCCATCCTTTCCCGGCGTCTGCCAGTCGGGATCGTTAACCAGGATGACGACCGTCTTCCCCTTCACATCCATCCCGGCATAGTCGTTCCACCCTTTTTCGGGCGCATCGATGCCATAGCCGACGAACACGACATCCGAATTCCTGATGTCGACGCGTGGCGTGACGCGATAGGTCGCGATCACCATCTGGTCGCGATAGCCGAGCGCAAGCGGTGCCTTGCCCCCGGTAAAGGTCAGCGGCGAAACGTTTCGCGCGTCAAGTTCGACCATCGGCACTTGCTGGAACCAGCTGCCGTGATTGCCCGGCTGGAGGCCCGCGGCCTTGAAGCGCTCGACGATATAGGCCGTGGTCTTCTCCTCCGCCGGCGTGGTCGGCTTGCGCCCCTCGAACGCGTCCGACGACAGCGTCTTGTCGACATCCCTCAGCGTATCGACCGAGATGGCAGGCGTGCTGGGTTGGGCAAAGGCCGAACCAGCCGCGACGGCTGCAGCGACCAGGAAGACGAAGCGGCGCATGCGGTATCTCTCGCAGATGATGGATTTGCGTTGTCTGGCAGGGCCTTTCGCGCCATGCAAGCCAACCACTCGCCCAAGTCATGCAATCTTCGGTTGCACGTCTCGGCAGCCTCGCTAAGTGTCGGAAAATTAGAAGGATAAGATGTAGCAAGGGGGGGTGAATGCGATATTTTGGGAGAGCGCTGGCTGGGCTGGCGACGGTTGCGTTGGCAGGTGGCGCCATCGCGGGGGCGCCAGCCGACTCGCCCGTTGCCAAGTCGCCATCCGAAATAGCCAAAGCCTTCGGCGCGCGCGAGAACATTCAGCAAATCAGCCTGTCGCCCGGCGGCGACAAAGTTGCCATGCTGATGCCGCTCGCTGGGCGCGGCATGGCGCTGTTCGTCACCAACCTGGCGGGCGACGCAACCCCCAAACCGATCATGAAATCCAGCGGCGACACCGATCAGCTTCGGGATTGCCGTTGGTCGACCGACACGCGGTTGATCTGCAGCATCTCGCTGACTGCCTCTGACGGTTCGGTTCGGCTGGGCTATTCGCGAACGATCGCGCTCAACGACGACGGGTCGAACGGCAAGGTTCTGTCGGCGCGGACCAGTTCCGACGCGCTGGACATCACGCAGAATGGCGGATCGCTGATCGATTGGGGGGCGGGCGGCACCGGCTCCGTGCTGATGACGCACTATTACGTGCCGGAATATTCTACCGGTACGCACACTGCCGAAACCCGCCGGGGGCTGGGCGTCGATCTGGTCGACACCGCGACGATGTCGCGCAAGGTCGTCGAGCAGCCGCGCGAAGGCGCCTTCGCCTATATCAGTGACGGTCAGGGCGCGGTGCGCGTGATGGGGCTGCAGTCGACCGACGGCAACGGCTATGACGGCAACCGCATCACCTATCTCTATCGCCAGCCCGACAGTCGTGACTGGAAGCCGTTGAGCACCGTCCGGATCAACGGCAACATCTATAGCGGTTTCGTACCGGAAGCGGTCGATCGCGACCTCAACGTGGCGTACGGCTTTGAATCGACCGACGGTCGCGTAGCGCTTTATGTGATTTCGCTCGACGGCAGCATGACCAAAAAGCTCATCGCGTCGCGGACCGACGTCGATATGGATTCGCTGATATCGGTCGGGCGCCGGGAACGCGTCGTGGGCGCGGGCTACGTCACCGACCGGCGTCAAGTCCAGTTCTTCGACCCTGAGCTCAACGCGCTTCAGGCAAAGCTGGCAAAGGCGCTGCCTGGCCATATCGTGACGTTCGTCGATGCCAGCGCGGATGAAAACAAGCTGCTGCTGTTCGCCGGGAGCGACAACGATCCTGGCCGCTACTATCTATACGACAAAAAATCCCATTCGTTGGGTGAGATCCTCCCCGCTCGGGCCGAACTGGCCGGGATGCCGCTCAGCACGGTCAAGGCGATCACCTATCAAGCAGCCGACGGCACCACCATCCCTGCCTATCTGACGCTGCCCCCCGGCAGCGACGGCAAGAACCTGCCGACGATCGTCATGCCGCACGGTGGCCCCGCTTCGCGCGACGAATGGGGGTTCGACTGGCTGTCGCAGTTTTTTGCCGCGCGCGGCTTCGCGGTGATCCAGCCCGAATTTCGCGGCTCGGCCGGTTACGGCGACCAGTGGTACAACAAGAACGGCTACCAAGGCTGGCGCACTGCGATGAGCGACATCAACGATGCCGGTCATTGGATGGTCAAATCCGGCATTGCTGACCCCGGGAAGCTGGCGATCGTCGGGTGGTCGTATGGCGGTTATGCTGCCTTGCAAACCTCGGTCGTCGATCCCGATCTGTACAAGGCGATCGTTGCAGTGGCACCGGTCACCGACCTCGAATCGTTGCGCGACGAGTCCCGCAATTTTACTTATTTCCCCCAGCGCGATGCCCAGATTGGTCATGGCCCCTGGGTCGTCGAAGGCTCGCCGGCGCGCAATGCCGAGCGCATCAAGGCGCCGGTCCTGCTGTTCCATGGCGACCGCGACACCAACGTCTGGATCAACGAATCGCGGTTGATGGCGAGCAAGCTGAAAAGCGCCGGCGCAAAGGTCGAGTTGGTCGAATATAAGGGCCTCGACCACCAGCTCGACGACGACAGTACGCGCGCCGACATGCTGGAGAAAGCCGACGCCTTCCTGCGCGCTTCGATGGGAATGAAGCTCTAGACGCCAACGAAAAAGGGCGGCCCCGCAAGGCCGCCCCTTTTGCCGTTCGACGGACTTGCCGGATCAGCGCGAGTAGAACTCGACGACCAGGTTCGGCTCCATCTTCACCGGATAGGGCACTTCGTCGAGCGTCGGCACGCGGGTGAAGGTCACCTTGGCATTGCCGTCGGGCGCGACGTAATCGGGGATTTCGCGCTCGGCGAGGCTCTGCGCCTCCATCACCAGCGCCATTTCCTTGGCCTTGCCGCCCAGCGTGATCTCGTCGCCGACATAGCAGCGGCGCGAGGCGACGTTGCACTTGACGCCATTCACCCGGATGTGGCCGTGGCTCACCATCTGGCGCGCGGCGAAGATCGTCGGCGCGAACTTGGCGCGGTAGACGATCATATCGAGCCGCTGCTCGAGCAAGCCGATCAGGTTCTGACCGGTGTCGCCCTTCATCCGCGCGGCCTCCTGATAGCAGCCCTTGAACTGCTTTTCGGTGACGTCGCCGTAATAGCCCTTGAGCTTCTGCTTGGCGCGCAGCTGGATGCCGAAGTCGGAAACCTTGCCCTTGCGGCGCTGGCCGTGCTGGCCGGGGCCATATTCGCGCTTGTTCACGGGGGACTTGGGACGGCCCCAGATATTCTCGCCCATACGGCGGTCGAGCTTGTGCTTGGCGCTGGTGCGCTTCGTCATGACAGGTCCTTTGCAATTGCCAACAACGACGCCGCCCGAAGGCGGCGCCTCTTCCGGTCATCGCTCTGACAGGATCAGTGAAGATCCGCAGGGCCGCCGCTTCACCGGAGGTGCGGGGCCATCGCGAAGGGCGCGCCTCTATGGAAGAAGCGCGCCTGGGTCAAGTCGTCGAAGCGTTCAGGGCCGCGACGTGGCGGTCGGCCGTCCGCTGGTCATGCTATCCACCGTTCGCGCATTGTCCGCGTCGATCGACACCCATTCGGACCGCGTGTGGCAAACCGACTTGTACGGCACGATCGAGCCGGTCACCGGCTCGCGGCGGCAGATTTTCTTATCCTTCGGCGGCTGGGGCGAATCCTGCGCGGGAGTGGCGGCAAGCGCGGGAACGGTGAACATGGTCGCGGCGATTAGCGCCATCATCTTGAAACGCATCGGTAACTCCAGAATTCTCGGATGATCGCTTCTTAGCAACTTTTGCGCCGCAGCGAAAGGTGAAAACTGTCAGCCTCGCTGTCGTGGATTGGCGAGCGCCGACAGCACGCCGCGCAGCGTACGCACCTCCTGGCTCGACCAGCCGGGCTTGGTGAGCAACGTGCGCAACGTGCGCTTCGTCGCCGGAGCGCGATCGGGCGGAAAGTAGAAGCCGGCGCCGTCGAGCATCGAATCGAGCTGTCCGATCATGCCGTCGAGCTCGACTTGCGGCGCGGGCGGCGGCAGCTCGATTTCGGGCGGCTTGGCGAGCGCTCGCCCCTTCGACCATTCGTACGCGATCAGGATCACCGCCTGCGCCAGGTTGATGCTGCCGAATTCGGGGTTGATCGGTACCGTCACGATCGCCCGCGCGACGGCGACGTCGTCGGTCTCGAGCCCTGATCGCTCGGGGCCGAACAGGATCGCCGAACGGCCGGGTCGCGCTTGAATCTCCCGCGCCGCCACCTCCGGCGTCAGCACCGGCTTGGTGATCCCGCGCTTGCGGACCGTCGTCGCATAAACGTGCGGGCAATCGGCGACCGCATCGGCGACGCTGGAGAACACGCGCGCTTGTTCGAGCACGACGTCGGCGCCCGATGCCGCAGGGCCCGCGGATGGGTTGGGCCAGCCGTCGCGCGGACTGACCAGCCGCATCTCGGTCAGCCCGAAATTGAGCATGGCGCGCGCGGCCTTGCCGATATTCTCACCCAATTGCGGGCGCACGAGGACGATGACGGGATACTCGGTCACACCGTGCGCGGTCGCCCGCCCGCGCGTTCAAGTCAACCTGGCGTCATAGCGCCGCCGTTCGGCCAGTCGGAGTCGCCGACCCGAGTCAGATGCATCTCGAAGAACTGCACCGGCGCTTGTCCCGGCGCGATTCGCTCGCCGATCTCGGTCCAGACCTTGTCTTTCATCGTCGCGGTATAGCGGATCGTCATCGGTCCGGCCGGGATCTCCCAGACATAGCCGTCCGCAGTCGGCGCGATCACGAAATCGCCCGCTCGGCCCAGCGCGTGCGAGCGAAAGTCGTACGCCTGCTTGCCCGGGTCGTACGATATCACCGCGAAGGCGTTGAAGCCGACGCTGCCGTCCGGGTTGAACCCCCTGCCCTCGATCACCCGAATCGTGCCGCCGAGCATCGGCCCGATCCGCTCGGTCTGGGTGACCTTGTGATCGCCGCCCGGAAACTTGCTGACCGCCGGGCCTCGCCACGTCCCGTCCATCCAGGCGAACTTGGCCAGCGCCGTCTTTTGTGCCGCCATCGCGGCGGTATCGGCGACTTGCGCCGCACCCGGCATGGCGACGATCATCGCCGCTGCCAATCCTGCGATCATGAATCTACGCATCTGGCGTCCCTCCTCGGTTCATGGCAGCGTCGGACCCGATGGCGACGCTTTCCCCCGACCAGCAGATTCGCGCGTCGCGGCGCAACCGCCGCTTCGCCAACGCCGCGCGAAAATTCGCCAATCGCGCTAAATCGCTTCCCGGGCTCGCGATGCTGTCGGTCGGCGGCACGGCGGCGATCGTGCTCGCGACGATCATGGGGGCGTTCGGCACGATCGCGATGCCGGTCGGACAGCGTTTCGGCTTCTGGAGCGTGCTGATCGGCTGGAACGTGATCAAATGGCTGGGCTGGTTCGCCTGGACGGTCCGCACGCCCAAAGATTGGGGGCGGGCCAGCGCGATCGGTGCGGTCGTGGTCAACCTGTCGTTGCCGCTCGAGATCCCGCTCGCCCTGCGGTTGTTCGGCGTCGCCGCGACGATCGACCCCACGCGCACCTGGATCGAAGCGGGCGCGATCAGCCTGACCTTGTTCGCGGTGTTGTTCGTCGCCCGCCGCCCGCAATCCGCTCCGGTCCCACCTATCGTCGATGGCGTCCTGTCGCGCGCCGGCGTGCGCGGCCCGGCCGAGGTCCAGGCGGTGACCGCAGAGGATCATTATTGCCGAGTCCATCTGGCAGGCGGGCGCAGCCTGCTCGTGCTCGCGCGGTTCGGCGACCTGCTCGCCGAACTCGCCGCGGTCGACGGCCAGCAAATCCATCGTGGTGCCTGGGTGGCCGCAGCGGCGATCGACGGTGCGGTGCGCGAGGGACGATCATGGCGGCTGGTGACGACCGAGGGGTCGCGACTTTCGGTCAGCGCGCGCCATGTCGCGGCGGTGCGCGCCCGCGGATGGTTGCGAATAAAGCCCCGCGCCGGGGTGGCGTAACCGCCTCGCGCCCGGTAAGGGCAGGGCGACCCGCAAAGCCCAAAGGACCCGCGCCCCGTCCATGCGCATCGCCATCGCGTCCGATCACGCCGCCGTCGAGTTGAAGGCGACGCTCGTCGCGTGGCTGGGTGAGCATGGGCATGATGTCGACGATCTCGGCCCGTTCGACACCGCGAGCGTCGATTATCCCGATTACGGTTACAAGCTGGCCGAAGCGGTCGCGAGCGGCAGCGCAGAGCGCGGGGTCGCGTTGTGCGGATCGGGGGTCGGGATCTCGATCGCCGCCAACCGCAACCCCGGCTGCCGCTGCGCGCTCGTTTCCGAACCGCTGTCGGCGCGCCTCGCCCGCACGCACAACGACGCGAACGCCATCGCGATGGGCGCGCGGCTGATCGGCCAGGAAATGGCCAAGGCTTGCCTCGACGCCTTCCTGTCCGCCGAATTCGCGGGCGGTCGCCACCAGCATCGGGTCGACAAGCTCGGCCAGCCAATGAAAGCCCAGCCATGAGCACCAATCCAGCACTTCACGATGTCCAGCCCAGCGGCTTCTTCACGCGCGGCCTCGCCGATGCCGATCCGGCGGTCTTCGCGGGGGTCGAGCACGAATTGAAGCGCGAGCGCGACCAGATCGAACTGATCGCGAGCGAGAATATCGTGTCGAAGGCGGTGCTCGAAGCGCAAGGATCGGTGTTCACCAATAAATACGCGGAAGGGTATCCGGGGAAGCGCTACTATCAGGGCTGTCACCCGTCGGACGAGGTCGAGCAACTCGCGATCGACCGCGCCAAACAATTGTTCGGGTGCGGGTTCGCCAACGTCCAGCCACATTCGGGCGCGCAAGCCAACGGCGCGGTGATGCTCGCGCTGACCAAGCCCGGCGACACGATCATGGGCCTCAGCCTCGATGCCGGCGGCCACCTGACGCACGGAGCCAAGGCCGCGATGTCGGGCAAGTGGTTCAACGCGGTGCCGTACGGCGTCGATCCCGATACGCACCTGATCGACTTCGATCAGGTCGAGCGGCTCGCCAGGGAGCACCGGCCCAAGCTGATCATCACCGGCGGATCGGCCTATCCGCGGATCATCGACTTCGCCCGCTTTCGCGCGATCGCCGAGGAGGTCGGCGCGTATTTCATGGTCGACATGGCGCATTTCGCCGGGATCGTCGCCGGCGGATTGCACCCGACGCCGTTCGGCCATGCGCACGTCGTCACCACCACCACGCACAAGACGCTGCGCGGGCCGCGCGGCGGCATGGTGATGACCGACGACGAGGCGATCGCCAAGAAGATCAACTCGGCGGTGTTTCCCGGCCTCCAGGGCGGTCCGCTGATGCACGTCATCGCCGCCAAGGCGGTCGCGTTCGGCGAAGCGCTGCAGCCCGATTTCAAGTCGTACATCGCCGCGGTCGTCGAGAACGCCAAGGTTCTTGCCGCGACGCTCAAGGAACGCGGCTGCAACCTGGTGTCGGGCGGCACCGACACCCACCTCGCCTTGGTCGACCTCAGTCCGCTCGGCGTCACCGGCAAGGACGCCGACGAAGCGCTCGAGCGTGCGGGCATCACCTGCAACAAGAACGGCATTCCCAACGACCCGCTGCCCCCGGTCAAGACCAGCGGAATCCGCGTCGGATCGCCCGCCGGCACTACGCGCGGATTCGGCCCCGCCGAGTTCCGCGAGATCGGCAATATGGTCGCCGACGTCCTCGACGGACTCGCCAAAAATGGTGAACAGGGCGTCGCACAGGTAGAAAATGCTGTGCAGCAGCGTGTTAATGCACTATGTCACCGATTCCCGATCTATCAAGGACTGTAGCGATGACCGAGAATCTGACCCGCATGTGCCCGCATTGCGACGCCGCTTTGGCCGAAGGCGCGAAATATTGCTCGAACTGCGGCGCGTTCGTCGCGGGCGACGGCGAGAACACGTTCGAATCGGCCAAGACCTTCGTGATGAACAGCGCCGCCGAGGCCGAAGCCGCCGCGCGCGACCTCATGAAGAACGAGGATGCGCAGAAGATCGCCGGCGCCGCCGCGGTCGGCGCGGTCGCCGCGATCCTCTTGCCGGTCTCGATGGCGACCGGCGCGGTGATCGGTGGCGGGATCATGGCGTATAATCGCTTCGCCAAGAAGGCATGATTCGATAGGGTCCGTGTTCGATCGGAACTAGGATACGGACCCGAAGATGCGATGCCCTTTCTGCGGACATGACGACAGCCAGGTAAAGGATTCGCGGCCGACCGACGACGGCGCCGCGATCCGCCGGCGGCGGCAATGCGAAGGGTGCGCGGCGCGGTTCACCACGTTCGAGCGAATCCAGCTGCGCGAGCTCGTGGTGCTCAAGAGCGAGGACAAGAAAGAACCGTTCGAGCGCGACAAGCTGCTGCGCTCGATCGAGATCGCGACGCGCAAGCGGCCGATCGAGCCGGTGCGGATCGAGAAACTGGTGTCGGGGATCCAGCGCCAGCTCGAAACGTCGGGC
The DNA here is from genome assembly GCF_036269755.1 of Sphingomonas sp. GTDB lineage: Bacteria > Pseudomonadota > Alphaproteobacteria > Sphingomonadales > Sphingomonadaceae > Sphingomonas. The sequence goes on from NZ_DATBDV010000019.1 coordinate 39,323, forward strand.
GACGGCGAAGTGTCGTCGAAGCGGATCGGCGAACTGGTGATGGAAGGGCTCAAGGGCTTGGATTCGGTCGCCTATATCCGCTTCGCCAGCGTCTATCGCGATTTCAGCGAGGCCAAGGACTTCGAGGAATTCGCCGGCAATGTCGGTGAGATGGCTGGCAAGCCCTAAACCGGCCGGTAGGTGTGGCGCAGGAAGCGATTCCACCCCACCTTGACCTTGCTCTCGACGGCGAAGTGGAAGCCCGGAGCGCCATCTTCGGTGGGCCAGTAGATCATCCGCGCGAGCCCCGCCGGCATCTGCGCCTCGAACGCGACGGCTTGCGGGTGGACATCCGATCCATCGGCCAATCGCCCCTGCGATCGCTTGCCGTCAGTGGTGAACGAGAAGCAGCCAAGTCCGCCGTCGGCCGCGCCGAACGTGCGATCTCACGGTAGGTCCCACGCGCGCCCATCGTCCATCGCGCGTCGAGTTCGATCCAGCCCTTGCCGAATGCGCGAAAGCTGCGCGTGCACCGCATCGAACCTGCGGGCGTCGCGCCTTGGCCGCTCGGTTCGGTCGCCCAGTCGCCAAGCAACGGCTTGAGCGGCCCAAGCAGTCCCCGTCCCTTGCTCCAGCTCGCCATCCTTTCCCCCGATGGCTCGGTGTCGGTCAGGCCGCTTTGCGCAGCTCCAGCCGGCCCCAGATCTCGACCAAAGCCTGCGTCAGTTCGCGCATCATCCGCTCGTCGTGCGTCGGCCCCGGGGTGAAGCGCAACCGTTCGGTGCCGCGCGGGACGGTCGGGTAATTGATCGGCTGAACGTACACGCCGTATTCGCTGAGCAGGATGTCGCTGATCTTCTTGGCCTTGACCGGGTCGCCCACCATCAGCGGCACGATATGCGTGTCGCCCGGCATCACCGGCAGTCCGGCATCGTTCAACATCGCCTTGAGCATCGCGGCCGAGGTTCGCTGTCCCTCGCGCTCGACGTTCGACTGCTTGAGGTGGCGCACCGACGCCAGCACCCCGGCGACCAGCACCGGCGACAGCGAGGTGGTGAAGATGAACCCCGGCGCATAGCTGCGGATCACGTCGATGACCGTGCGATCGGCGGCGATGTAACCGCCCATCACGCCGAACGCCTTGCCCAGCGTGCCCTCGATGATCGTCAACCGGTCGGCGACGCCGTCGCGTTCCGAAATGCCGCCGCCGCGCGGACCGTACATTCCCACCGCGTGAACTTCGTCCAGATAAGTGAGGGCGTTGTATCGGTCGGCGAGGTCGCAGATCGCGCCGACCGGGGCGATGTCGCCCTCCATCGAATAGACGCTCTCGAACGCGATCAGCTTGGGTAGCGCGGGATCCTCGGCGGCGAGCAGTTCCTCGAGATGCGCGAGGTCGTTGTGCCGGAACAGCCTTTTCTCGCATCCCGAATTGCGGATGCCGGCGATCATCGAGGCGTGGTTGAGCTCGTCGGAAAAGATCACGCAGCCCGGGAGCAGCTTGCCGAGCGTCGCCAGCGTCGCTTCGTTCGAGACGTAGCCCGACGTGAAGATCAGCGCGCCTTCTTTGCCGTGCAGGTCGGCGAGTTCGGCTTCGAGGTCGATATGGTAATGCGTGTTGCCGCCGATGTTGCGAGTCCCGCCCGATCCGGCGCCGACATCGTGGAGCGCTTCCTCCATCGCCGCGATCACCTTGGGGTGCTGACCCATCGAAAGATAATCGTTCGAGCACCATACGGTGATCGGCTGCGGCCCGTTATGCCCGGCGAAGCACCGCGCATTGGGATACGCGCCCTTGTTTCGAAGGACATCGATGAACACGCGATATCGACCCTCGGCATGCAGCCGGTCGATCGCCTGGCTGAAGACCCGCGAATAATCGACGGGACGCGCGGTGGCGGGGTCGCTCATGAATCGCCCGTTACCGCGCCCTTCGGCGTTTTTCCATCACTTATGCGTGCAAATTGCGCATCCATGACCTTGCTCTGGGTAAATGAAGCCCGCCTTCATCGTCGCTATGGTCCGAGTCGCCACTTGATGTGGCCGAGAGCAGAGTATCGCTCCCGCGTGTTTGCCGGAGCCAGATGATGACCGACCAGAGCAGCCCGCCGGGCCAAGACCACGATTATTTCAGCCGGCGCGAGTCGCAGGAGCGAACCGCCGCCGACCGATCGAACGACCCTGCCGCACGGCGCGTTCATACCGCGCTGGCCGACGGTTATGCGCAACGGCTGCGCGCGAATATGCCGGTCGCCGGCTAAAGCGACTCGAGCCGGTCGATCCCGTAGCGCGCCAATGCTCGCATGAGGCGGCGTTCGGGGGCGCTGAGTCGCGTGAACACCGCGCGATGTTTGGGCTTGGCCGGCCCATCCTGCCCCGCCGTCAAATGCGCGACTCGCCGCGCGATCCCGTTCGCGCCATCGACGAACGTCACCGCATGCGGCGCCGCGGCCGCCAGTTCGTCGGCAATCAACGGAAAATGCGTGCAAGCGTTGACCACCACATCGATGCGGTCGCCGCCTGGCTGGTCGAACAGCCCGGCCAGCGCCGCGCGACAGCTATCGCGATCGGCAGGCTCGCCGCGCAATTTGGCCTCGGCAAGTTCGACCAGTGCCGCCGAACCGTGGCGCAGCACCGTGCAATCGCTGGCGAACCGCGCGGCGAGATCGGCGACGTAAGGCTGGCGCACCGTCGCATCGGTCCCCAGCACGCCGATCACGCGAGTCGCGCTGATCTCGGCCGCCGGCTTGATCGCCGGCACCGTCCCGACGATCGGCACATCGAGCGCCGCCCGCACCGCGCCAAGCGCGATCGTCGACGCGGTGTTGCACGCGATCACGATCAATCGCGGGTCGTAGCGTTCGGCGAGCCGTCCAAGCAAAGCCGGCACGCGCGCCGCGATCTCCGCCTCGCTCTTGGTGCCATAGGGGAAGCCCGCCGAATCGGCGACGTAGACCAGGCTCGCCTGCGGCAGCAGCTCTCGCACCGTGGCGAGCACCGACAGCCCCCCGACGCCCGAGTCGAACAACAGGATCGGCCGATCGTCCATGCCGCGCGCCTGTGAACCGCGCCGCACTCCTTATCAAGATCATTGGCGATACGACATTGTTTCGACTATGTTCTGACCGGAAAGGGTGGGGCACTGCCGACCGAGTATCTGTGGGGGCCGCCGGCGGGGGCGATGCTGCTGGGCTATTTGCTCGGTTCGATCCCGTTCGGGGTGATCCTGACTCGCGCGTTCGGCGCCGGCGACCTGCGATCGGTCGGATCGGGCAATATCGGCGCGACCAACGTGCTTCGGACCGGGCGCAAGGAGCTGGCCGCGGCGACGTTGGTGCTCGACGGGGCTAAAGGCGCGGCGGCGGTGCTGATCGCTGCCTGGCTGTTCCCCGGCCATGAGGTCCCTGCCGCCGCGGCGGCGTTCCTCGGCCACCTTTATCCGGTCTGGCTGAAGTTCAAGGGCGGCAAAGGTGTCGCGACGTTGCTCGGCATCGCGCTGGCGTTGCACTGGCCGATCGCTCTGGCGTTCGCCGCGGTTTGGCTCGGGCTGTTCGCGTTGCTGCGAATCTCGTCCGTCGCCGGGATCATCGCCGCGATCTCCACACCGATCGCCGCTGCGGTATTCGGCCGGTTCGATCTCGTCCTGCTGTTCATCGCGCTGGCGTTGCTGGTGATATGGAAGCACCGCCTCAATATCGACCGCCTGCTTCAGGGTACCGAGCCGCGCTTCGGGGCGAAGGGTTGAGCGATCCGGGTGTCGCTCGGCTGCGGCTGATCCGCACGCCGACGATCGGGCCGATCACTTATCGCCAGTTGATCGCGCGGTTCGGCAGCGCGGCGGAAGCGATCGCGGCGCTGCCCGATCTCGCGGCACGCGGCGGCGGGCGCGCACCCAGAGTCGTCGACGCGGCGGTCGCCGAACGCGAGATCGCGGCGGTCCACAAGCTCGGCGCGCGCCACGTGTTCGTCGACGATCCGGACTATCCGCCATTGCTCGGCGAGCTCGACAATGCGCCGGCGGCGATGACCGTTCGCGGCGACCTGACGATCGCACGCCGCAGCGTGATCGCGATGGTCGGCGCGCGCAATGCCTCGGCGGCGGCCTGCCGGTTCGCGCGCGGGCTGGCGGTCGAGCTGGGGCGCGAAGGCGTGGTGGTCGTGTCCGGCCTGGCGCGCGGGCTCGACACCGCCGCGCATCAAGGATCGCTTGCCACCGGCACGATCGGGGTGATCGCGAGCGGCATCGACATCGCCTTCCCGCCCGAGAACAAGGACTTGCAGGAACAAGTCGCGACGCAGGGCCTGTTGATCGCCGAACAGCCGCCGGGGATGGAGCCGCTCGCGCGCAACTTCCCGCATCGCAACCGAATCATCGCCGGACTTGCAGTGGGCACCGTGGTCGTCGAGGCCGCGCCCAAATCGGGCTCGCTGATCACCGCGCGGCTGGCCAACGAGGCGGGGCGTGACGTCATGGCGGTGCCCGGCAGCCCGCTCGATCCGCGCGCGCAGGGCTGCAATCTGCTGATTCGCGAGGGCGCCACGCTGGTGCAATCGGCGGCCGACATCCTCGAAACGATTCGCCCGATCGACGCGCGGATGGTGCGGTCGCCTTCGTCCGATTTTACCGGCGCTCCCGCTGTCGACCCGGGCGACGGCGATCGCCGCGCGATTGCCGGCCTGCTCGGCCCTGTCCCGGTCGCGATCGACGAGCTGATCCGCCAGTCTGGGCTGTCGTCCGCGATCGTCGCGACGGTCTTGCTCGAACTCGAGCTGGCGGGGCGGCTGGAGCGCCACGCCGGCGCACGCGTCAGCCTAGGTTAATCTTGCATAGCGCGTCTAATGATACATTGTGACCTTTGGTGGGAGAGGGACAGTGCACAGAATAGCGACGATCGCAGCCATCGGAACGATCGCGACCATGGCGGTGGCTCAACCAGCTTTTCAACAAGGCGCAAAGGCCCGGCTGGCATCGACGACCGGGCTGTGCCGCCGCGCGCCGGCGCTTGCCTCGTTGCCGCCCGAACGAAACCAACAGCAACAGGACAACGACAGGGTTAGCGTTACCGGCGCAATTGCCGAAGCATTACCCCCACCCCCACCCCCGCCCCCGCCGCCACCGCCTCCTCCTGCTGAGGCCGTGTCGAGTAGCGATCTCGTAGTAACCGGATCGCGTGTTGGAGACGGCAAATCCAGCCGCGGTCCGGCAGCGACGCCAGCGCCCGTTTCGCCTCCGGCAATGGCAATGGAGCCGCCACCTCCGTCAGCGACGGCGCCTCCGCCACCGACAGCGATGGCCCCGCCCCCGCCGTCGCGCGACGGATCTATTCAGCCGCAAGCCGGGCTGCTCACCGCGGGCGAGCATGACGACCTGCTCAACCCCGAACTCTATGCGAGCTACGTCCGCCGCTCCGATCTCGGCCAGCGCTGGCAGACCTTGCCGCTCGTCGATACGGCACGCGCACTGACCGTTGCGGTGACCGATCCGGCGGGCCAGCCGATGCCGCTCACCGACGTGGTGCTGACCTGCGCCGACGGCAACAGCCTGACGTTGCGGACGCTGGCCGACGGTACCGCCATATTCTTTCCCGGCCTCGATCGGCTCGGCGATTCGGTGCGACTGTCGGTCCGGTCCGACGGCCGACCGATAGCGGACGATCGTACGGTCTCGATCCCGAGCGCGCCCGGCGGGCAACGCGTCTCGATCACCGCCGCCGGTTCGGCGCGCGCGGTGTCAAAGTTCGACCTGATGCTCGTCGTCGACACCACCGGCAGCATGGGCGACGAACTCGGTTACCTGCAGGCGGAGCTGCGTTCGATCCTGTCCGCGATACGGCGCTCGCACCCGACGCTGGACATCCGCGTCGGGCTGGTCTTCTACCGCGACGTCGGCGACGATTATGTCACCCGAAGCGTGCAGTTCACGGGCGATATCGACCAGACGCAGGCGATACTCGCCCGTCAATATGCCGCTGGCGGAGGCGATTATCCCGAGGCCGTCGACCAAGCGATGAACCGTGCGGTCAACGATTTCCAATGGCGGCCCGACGCGGTCAAATCGATGCTGTGGGTGGCCGACGCGCCGCCGCACGACGATCGGATCGGCGCGAGCTGGACCGCCGCCGAGATCGCGCGCGCCAAGCGAATCCAGATCGTACCCGTCGCCGCCTCGGGCGTCGCCAAGGAAGCCGAGTTCGTGATGCGTGCGATGGCGGCAGCCACCCAGTCGCGCTATCTGTTCCTGACCGATGACAGCGGCGTCGGCCTGCCGCACAACAAGCCGGCGATCGACTGCTATCTGGTGACCAAGCTCGATGCGCTGGTGCGCCGCGTGCTCGACAGCCAGATTACGGGGCGCCGCATCGAGCCCACCCCGGCCGAGGTGATCCGCACCGTCGGCCGGTACGACGGTGGCAAGTGCGTGCTGCCGTCGGGCAACTGGCAGCAGGACGATTGAACCGATATAGCCGTCGCGTCGATCACCGCGGGAGGCAGGACGTGACGGAAAAGGCTGCGTCTTGGCTGTTCCGCGGCGCGGCGATCTACGGCGTCATCCTGCTGCTGCCGGTCTATTTCCTCGAACGTCGCGTTGCCGCGCCCGCGCCGCGCTTGCCGGCACCCGAATATTTCTATGGCTTTATCGGCGCGGCGCTGTCGTTCCAGCTGATCTACTGGCTGATCGGCGGCGATCCGCGACGGTATCGCGCGCTGATGCCGATCGCGGTGGTCGCCAAGCTGAGCTTCTGGGTTCCGACCGCGATCCTTTGGGCGATAGGGCGCACCGCGACCAGCACCTTCGTCCCGACCTGCGGCGACCTCCTGCTCGGCATCGCTTTCTTCGTCGCGTGGCGCTCGTTGCGGCCGGGGGATTGACGCGCGGCTTCGAGCCTCCCCACCTTACACGCGTACACGTGAGGGGCTTTCGCGAAATCCAATGCAATTAGTCATCGTCGAATCGCCGGCCAAGGCGAAGACCATCGAGAAATACCTGGGATCGGACTATCGCGTTCTTGCGAGCTACGGCCATGTCCGCGATCTGCCGCCCAAGGACGGATCGGTCGATCCCGACGCCGGCTTCGCGATGGATTGGGAAAATTACGCCGACAAGGCCAAGCAGCTCAAGGCGATCACTGACGAGGCCAAGAAGGCCGATCGGCTGATCCTCGCGACCGACCCCGATCGCGAGGGCGAGGCGATTTCGTGGCACGTCCAGGAAGTGCTGAGGAACCGCAAGGCACTCCCGAAGGAAGTCGGGCGAGTCACGTTCAATGCGATCACCAAGGCGACGGTGACCGAGGCGATGAAGCATCCGCGCGAGCTCGACGAGGATCTGATCGACGCCTATCGCGCGCGTAGAGCGCTCGATTATCTCGTAGGGTTCACGCTCTCGCCGGTGCTGTGGCGCAAGCTCCCCGGCGCCAAGTCGGCGGGGCGAGTCCAGTCGGTCGCGCTGCGGCTGATCGTCGATCGCGAGCGCGAGATCGAAGCGTTCACCGCGCAGGAATATTGGTCAGTCGCCGCCACGCTCGAACAGGACGGCACGCCGTTCGCCGCGCGCCTCGTCAAGTGGAACGGCGACAAGCTCGACCGCCTGTCGATTGGCCAGGAAGGCGATGCGCTCAAGGCGAAGGCCGATGTCGAGAACGGCCGCTTCACCGTCCAGTCGGTCGAGACCAAGCCCGCGACGCGCAATCCGCCGCCGCCCTTCACCACCTCGACCTTGCAGCAGGAAGCGGCACGCAAGCTCGGCTTCGCCGCCAGCCACACGATGCGAATCGCGCAGGGTCTCTACGAAGACGGCGCGATCACCTACATGCGCACCGACGGCGTCCAGATGGACGGGTCGGCGATCTCGGCGGCGCGCAAGGCGATCACCGATCGTTATGCGGCGAACTACGTCCCCGACAAGCCGCGGATGTACCAGACCAAGGCCAAGAACGCGCAGGAAGCGCACGAAGCGATCCGCCCGACCGATTTCACCAGGGATCGCGCAGGCTCCGGTGACCATGCCCGCCTCTACGAGCTGGTCTGGAAACGCGCGATGGCAAGCCAGATGGCGTCGGCGCAGATGGAGCGCACGACGATCGACCTCGCCGACGGCACCGGCCGGAATGGCCTGCGCGCTACGGGTCAGGTCGTGATCTTCCCCGGCTATCTCGCGCTCTATGAAGAAGGCCGCGACGACGAAGGGGACGAAGAGTCGCGCCGTCTCCCGCGGCTGCGCGACGGCGACGTGCCGGCCAAGCGCGAGGTGACCGCGGAACAACATTTCACCCAGCCGCCGCCACGCTTTTCCGAAGCGAGCCTCGTCAAGCGACTTGAAGAGCTCGGCATTGGCCGGCCCTCGACCTATGCGTCGACGATCCAGGTGCTCAAGGACCGCAACTACGTCCGCGTCGAGAAGAACCGCTTTTTCGCCGAGGAATCGGGCCGTCTCGTCACCGCATTTCTCGAACGATTCTTCGAGAAATACGTCAGCTACGATTACACTGCGGGACTAGAGGACGAGCTCGACGAGATTTCGGGCGGCCGCGCGCAGTGGCAAAAGGTGCTCGAATCATTCTGGCGCGACTTCAAGCCGCGCACATCCGAAGTGATGGAGTTCAAGCCATCCGAGGTGACGCAAGCGCTCGACCAGTTTCTCGCGCCGTACCTGTTTCCCGACAAGGCCGATGGCGGCGATCCGCGGCTGTGCCCCAATTGCGGGCAGGGTCAGCTCTCGCTGCGCGGCGGACGGTTCGGCGCCTTCATCGCTTGCTCGAACTATCCCGAGTGCAAATACACCCGCCGCTTCGCGCAGGGTGGCGCGGCGGAGGGCGGCGATAGTGGTCCCGAAGGGCTCGGCAAGGATCCGGAGACGGGGCTCGAGGTTGAGCGCAAGGCGGGCCGGTTCGGGCCGTACATCCAGTTGGGCGAGGGCAAGGACGCCAAGCGCGCCTCGATCCCCAAGGACATTCCCGAGCTCGATCTGGAATGGGCGCTCAAGCTGCTAAGCCTGCCGCGCGAAATCGGCACGCATCCCGAGACGGGCAAGCCGATCACCGCGTCGATCGGCCGTTATGGGCCATATCTCGCGCACGACGGCAAATATGCGCGGCTGCAATCGACCACTGAAGTCTTCGAGACCGGCATGAACGCTGCGGTGGTCAAGCTGGCGGAGGCCGCCGCCAATGGTGGGCGCCCTGCGCGTGGGTCGCAGGCGCCGCTCAAGGTGCTCGGCGTGCATCCGCGCAGCGAGGCCGAGATCAAGCTGATGGAGGGGCGCTACGGCGCGTACGTCACCGACGGCACGACCAACGCGACCTTGCCCAAGTCGATCGACAAGGATCAGCTGACGCTCGAGGAAGCCGCGCAACTGATCGATGCGCGCGCCGCAGCGGCACCCGCCAAGGGCAAGCGCAAGGCCCCAGCGAAAAAGAAGGCGGCACCGAAGAAGAAGGCGACGGCCAAGAAGTGATCAGGCGGCGCGGCGCCCCGTCTCGTTGAGGAAAGCACGCGCCGCGGCCTGGGCAGTCGCGATCTCGCGCGCAGTCATTTCGTCCGCCACTTCGGCGCGGCAATATTGCGCCGCTTCGTGGCCGCGCACCGCCGCCAGGTTGAACCATTTGTGCGCCTCGATCAGGTCGACATCGGCGCCCGCACTACCGGTCGAATAGACCATGCCGAGCTCGTAATAGGCGTCCGGGTCGCCGCGCATCGCGTCACGCAACCGGCTCTCGATCAGAAACTGCGCACTCTTCAGGCTGCTGCCCATCTCGCCAACCCCTTTTGTCTTTTGGCCGGCTCACACTGGGACGGCAGGGGTCAACAAATGGTTAACGCGATTTAACCATGAATTCAGGCGCCACGGGTAAGTTGTCGATCAGCCGCGTGGTGCCGATGCGGGCCGCGGCGAGCAGGCGGCGCGGCTGCCCCGGCTGCGGCGCGCCCAAGGTGGCGGCGTCGACAAGCTCGATATAGTCGGTGACAAATCCGGCCGCGACGAGCGACGCCATGGCGGCAGCGGTCGCACCTTGCTCGCCCGCCTCGATCGCCCGCTTGGCCTCGCGAAGCGCGCCCGGCAGCGCCGACGCGTGCTTGCGCTCGTCAGGGGAAAGGTAGGCATTGCGCGAGGACAGCGCCAAACCGTCGGCCTCGCGCACTGTCGGCACGCCGACGATCTCGATCCCGAAGTCGAGATCGGCCACCGTCCGCCGGATCACCGCCAGCTGCTGGAAATCCTTCTCGCCAAAGAACGCGGCATCTGGCCGGACTTGGTTGAACAACTTGCTCACTACCGTCGCGACGCCGTCGAAATGGCCGGGTCGCGCCCCGCCATCCAATCCCTCGCTCACGCCCGACACGGAAACGTTGGTCGCGAATCCTGCCGGGTACATCTCGTCGATGCCGGGCATCCATAGCAAGTCGCAACCGTGCCTGGTCAGCAGCGCGGTATCGGCCTCGGCGGGCCGCGGATAGCGCGCGAGGTCTTCGTTGGGGCCGAACTGCTTCGGGTTGACGAAGATCGACGCGACCACCTTCGCGCCCGTCGCCCGCGCCGCGTCGACCAGCGCCATATGCCCCGCATGGAGCGCGCCCATCGTCGGCACCAGCGCGACCCGCGAGCCGCCGCTGCGCAAATCGGCGACCGCGCGTCTCAGTTCGGGCAGATGATGGACGGTCAGCACGGCATTTGCCCCTTCGACAGTTGGCGTTTCGCCTGTAAAGGCGAGGCAAGGTTTCAGGCAACAAGGTCAGGTACGTGGCGGGGCACGCCAATACGCACATCATCGTTTTCGCCAACGAAAAGGGCGGCACCGGCAAATCGACCACCGCGGTCCATGTCGCGATCGCGCTCGCCGCGCGCGGCAGCAACGTCGCGGCGCTCGACCTCGATCATCGCCAGCGCACGCTGGGGCGCTATCTCGACAACCGCCAAGCGACGATTCGGACGACCGGCCGCGACTTGCCGATGCCGGTCTACGAAACGCTCAACGACCAAAGTGTCGAGGCGTTCGATGCGGCGGTCGAACGGCTGACGGCGGATGCCGATTACCTGATCGTCGATACGCCCGGCCGCGACGATCCGATCGCGCGGCGGGCGGCGACGCTTGCCGATACGCTGGTCACGCCGATGAACGACAGCTTCGTCGACTTCGACCTGATCGGCCAGGTCCATCCCGACACGTTCCAGGTCACGCGGCCGAGCTTCTATTCCGAACTGATCTGGGACGCGCGCAAGGCGCGCGCCAAGGCCGACGGCGCGACGATCGACTGGGTGGTGCTGCGCAACCGCCTCCAGCATATCGAGGCGCGCAACATGCGCCGCGTGTCCGAAGCGCTCCAGCAATTGGCGAAACGCGTGGGCTTTCGCATCATCCCCGGTCTCGGCGAACGCGTGATCTATCGCGAGCTGTTCCCCAAGGGGCTGACGATGATCGACAGCCGCGAGTTTGGGGAAATGGGGCTGAGCCATGTCGCCGCACGACAGGAATTGCGCGAGATGATGGCCGCGCTCGCGCTGCCCGAGCCCGCGCTTCCCCTATTCGCATGATGGCTTTCGCATGATGATCAAGCTGCTCGCCGCGCTCGCCGTCGCCTGGCTCGGCTGGTGGCTGTGGCAGGGGCCGAAGCGAGTCCACACCAGCGGCCGCCGGCCGGGCGCGCCTGCCTCGGAACCGATGCCCTCAGGCGACCACGCGAGCGCGCTGGCGACCCTGGGCGTAGATGCCCGCGCCAGCGATGCCGAGATCCGCGCCGCGCACCGCCGCTTGCTGCAAGCCGTGCATCCCGATCACGGCGGGTCCGCCGAGCTTGCGCAGCGAGTCAATGCGGCGCGCGACACGTTGCTCAAGCGAACCGATTGAACTTTCGCTTGGCCTGCCGGTTGGACGGGCAGTCTCTCATTTCAGGAAACAGAATGTCGCACCGTTTCGATCCATCCTCCCTGCGCGAATACGATATCCGCGGCGTCGTCGGCAAAACGCTGTCGACCGACGATGCCCGAGCGATCGGGCGAAGCTTCGGCACCGTGGTACGGCGCGCCGGCGGCACGCGCGTCGCCGTAGGGCGCGACGGACGCACCACGTCGGAAGCTATGGAAGAGCAATTGGTCGCCGGGCTGGTCGCGGCGGGCGTCGATGTCGTGCGCACCGGGATGGGCCCGACCCCGCAACTATATTATGCCGAGGCCGAGCTCGAGGTGGATGGCGGCATCCAGATAACCGGCAGCCATAACCCCGCCGAGTATAACGGCTTCAAGATGGTGCTGCAGCACAAGCCGTTCTTTGGCGAAGACATCCAAAAGCTCGGCCAGATGGCGGCGGATGGCGACTGGGAGGAGGGCCGGGGCGAAGTCACCGACGCCGACGTCGTCGACAATTACGTCGGGCGCCTGATGGCGGGCTATGCCGGCGGCGCGTACCGGATCGGCTGGGACGCGGGCAATGGCGCGGCGGGCCCGGTGATCGAGAAGCTCACCAAGCTGCTGCCGGGTGAGCATCACCTGTTGTTCACCGACGTGGACGGCAATTTTCCCAACCATCATCCCGATCCGACCGAGGAAAAGAACCTCGCGTATCTGAAAACGCTCGTCGCGGAGAAGAAGCTCGATTTCGGACTGGCTTTTGACGGCGACGGCGACCGGATCGGCGCGATCGATGGCGAGGGGCGCGTGATCTGGGGCGATCAAATCCTGTCCATTCTGGCGGAACCGGTGCTCCGGGAACTGCCCGGCGCCACCATCATCGGCGACGTCAAGGCGAGCCAGGCGCTCTACGACCGGATCGCCGAACTGGGCGGCGAGCCGCTGATGTGGAAGACCGGGCATAGCCTGATCAAGACCAAGATGAAGGAAACCGGCGCGCCGCTCGCGGGCGAGATGTCCGGCCACATCTTCTTCGCGCACGATTTTTACGGCTTCGACGACGCGCAATATGCCGCCGTGCGGCTGATCCGCGCAGTCCACATGATCGGCAAGTCGATGACCGAGATCAAGGACGCGATGCCGGTGATGGTCAACACGCCCGAAATGCGATTCCAGGTCGATGAGAGCCGCAAATTCGCGGTGATCGACGAAGTGCTCGACCGGCTCGAGACCGAAGGCGCGACGGTCGACCGCACTGACGGCGCACGCGTCAACACGCCCGATGGCTGGTGGCTGCTCCGCGCGTCGAACACGCAGGACGTGCTGGTCGCGCGTGCCGAAGCGAAGGACCAGCCCGCGCTCGACCGCCTGCTCGCGCAGATCGACGCGCAACTCGCGGCATCGGGTCTCGCGCGGGGCCCGCAAGCCGCCCACTAGTGGCTTTTTGAGGGGCGAGCGCCCATTTAGTCGCGATGGCCTCCGCCCCTTCCATCATCCGCGTCATCGACCTCGAAACCACCGGCGAAACGCCCGGCGCGCATGGTGTGTGCGAGGTTGGCTGGCAGGACGTTGCGCTGGGCAAGGACGGGCACTGGAACTTGTACGGCGAGGGCGGGAGCCGGCTGATCAACCCCGGTCGGCCGATCCCCCCCGTCACGCAGGCGATCCACCACATCCTCGACGAGCAGGTCGCCGACGCGCCGCTGTGGTTCGACGCCGCGCGGCCGGTGCTCGACCCCTATCCGCGCCGTCTCGCGCTGGCGGCGCACCGCGCCGACTTCGAGATGAAGTTCTGCACGCCCAACATGACGCACGGCGCGCAGTGGATCTGCACCTGGAAATGCGCGCTCAGGCTGTGGCCCGACAGCCCCAGTTTCTCGAACCAGGTGCTCCGCTACTGGCGCAAGCCCGAGGGGCTGGAGCACGAGCGCGGCCTCCCGGCGCACCGCGCGTTTCCCGACGCTTACGTGACCGCGTTCCATTTGCGCGACATGCTCAACGAAGCGTCGCTCGCGCAGCTGATCGAATGGTCGAACCAGCCCGGGCTGCTGCCGCGCGTCCGCTACGGCCCCGATCGCGGCAAGGACTGGCGGGAGATCGCCGAAGACAGCCTGGCCGGATTCCTGACCGATCGCGACCCCGATGTGCGCTTCACCGCCGAGACCGAACTGGCGCGGCGGCGCGGCGGCGGCGCGGTCGGGCGGCCGAACCTTCAAGGATTGCTGCTCTAAGCCGTTGATGTCGCTCAAGCTGGCGCTGCTGGCGTTTCGTTTCGCATGTGGTAAGCGCGGGGCCGATGTTAAGCGTAACCCGACGCGCGGGCGTATCCGAAGGACTCGCTCGGCGCTTCCTTGTCAGTGCGATGGTGGCCGGGTTCGGCGCGCTCGCGCTCGCGGCGATCGCCGGGGTCTGGATTTCGGTGCGCGGTGCCGACCACACCGAGCGAGTCAACCATACCTACGAAGTCGAGCTGGCGATCGAGCAAGTCCGCGCGGTGATCGAACAAACCGAAACGACGCGGCGCGGCTATCTGTTGACGGGCCTGCCGGTCTACCTCCGCGATTCGCAGCTGACTGCGGCGAAGATCGACACCGCCGTCAACGCGCTCGCCGAACTGACCAAGGATAATCCGCGTCAGATCGCGCGGATCGCCGATCTGCGTCGCCGCCTCGCCGATCTGACCGCGCGTCGCGATGCGACGATTGCGACGATGATGGCGGGCTATCGCGAGGACGCGGCCGCGGCGTTCGTCTCCGAAACCACGTCGCGGCCGATGCGAGCGATCCGATACGTGCTGGCGTCGATGGCGAGCGAGGAACGCCATTTGCTCGCACAGCGCGACGCGGCGCAGCGCGACAGCCTGCGCACCTTTTACATCCTGCTGATCGCCGCAGCCATGCTGGTGCTGCTGGTCGCGATCGCCTCGCTGGCGACGGTGCTTCGCTATACCCGCGACCTCGGCGCGGCGCGCGACCGGCTGCAATTGCTCAACACCGACCTCGAAGGTGCGGTCGCCGAACGCACCGCCGATCTGACGCGCGCCAATGAGGAAATCCAGCGCTTCGCCTATATCGTCAGCCACGATCTGCGCTCGCCGCTGGTCAACGTGATGGGCTTCACCGCCGAGCTCGACGCCGCACGCGTGTCGCTCGCCGAGCTGGTCGATCGCGCCGATGAGACGGCGCCCGACATCGTCACCGACGAGGCGCGGCTCGCGGCGAAAGAGGATCTGCCCGAAGCGATCGGCTTCATCCGCAGCTCGACGCAGAAGATGGATCGGCTGATCAACGCGATCCTGCGGCTGTCGCGCGAGGGGCGGCGGACGCTCGCGCCCGAACCGCTCGGCCTCGCCGCGGTCGCCCAGGGAATCAGCGACTCGCTACGCCACATTGCCGACGATCGCGGAGCCGAGATCGTCGTCGAGCGGCCGATGCCGTCGCTCACCACCGACCGGGTGGCGATCGAGCAGATCCTGTCCAATCTGGTCGAGAATGCCGTCAAATATCTGTCGCCCGATCGCCCCGGCCGCGTGGTGATTCGCGCGCATGGCGAGGGGCCGCGCCGGATCGTCGAAGTCGCCGACAACGGGCGCGGCATCGCCGAGCACGATCATGCGCGGGTATTCGACCTGTTCCGCCGATCGGGCACGCAGGATCAGCCGGGCGAGGGTATCGGCCTCGCGCACGTCCGGACGCTGGCCTACCGGCTCGGCGGCACGATCGAACTTGCGTCCAAATTGGGCGAAGGTAGTGTTTTCCGCGTCTCGCTCCCCGCGGCGCCTTCTGAACGGGATCCCCAGCATGAACGACCATCGCAGCGTTTCGATCGTCATGATCGAGGATGATGAGGGGCATGCCCGCCTCATCGAAAAGAATATCCGCCGCGCGGGCATCCTGAACGACATCAGCCATTTCACCGACGGCACGACCGCGCTCCATTATCTGTTCCACCACCAGGATGGCCCGGCGCTCAACGGCCCCGCGCTGGTGCTGCTCGACCTCAACCTGCCGGACATGTCGGGGACCGACATCCTCACCAAGATCAAGGCCGAGGACAGCCCCTTGAAGCGCACGCCGGTCGTCGTCCTCACCACCACCGACGACAAGGTTGAAATCCAGCGCTGCTACGATCTCGGCTGCAACGTCTACATCACCAAGCCGGTCAATTACGAAAGCTTCGCGCAAGCGATCCGCCAGCTCGGGCTGTTCCTCTCGGTGATCCAGGTGCCGGAGGTGGACGCCGGCTGATGCCCCAGTCGATCCGACGCTTGCTGTTCATCGACGACGACGACGGGCTTCGCCGGTTGGCGACGCGCGCGCTCACCCGCCGCGGGTTCGAGGTCGAATGCGCGGCGAGCGGGGCGGAAGGCGTCGCGATGGCGGCGGCGAAGCAGTACGATCTGGCCACGGTCGACCATTACATGCCCGGGATGGATGGGCTGGCGACGCTCGAACAGCTTCGCGCGCTGCCGGCGCCGCCCGCGATCGTCTATGTGACGGGTACCGACGAAGGGCGGATCGCCGTCGCGGCCTTGCGCGCGGGCGCGGTCGATTACGTCGTCAAGTCGGTCGGCGATGACTTCTTCGACTTGCTGTCGGCGGCGCTCGACCATGTCCGCGAGCGTGCCGCGCTCGAACGCGACAAGGCGCTCGCCGAGGATCAGTTGCGCGCGTCGAACGCGCGGCTCGAGGCGCTTCTGCGTGAGGTCAATCATCGAGTCGCCAACTCGCTCCAGCTGGTCACCGCAATGGTCCGGCTCCAGGCGAAGTCGCTGGCCGATGCCGGCGCGCGCCAGGCGCTGGCCGACACCGAACGCCGCATCGACGCGATCGCGCAAGTCCATCGCAGCCTCTACGCGACCGACGATGCCGAGGGCGTGGACATGAAGGATTATCTCCAGGCGTTGGTCGACGAGCTCGGCGGCGCTTGGGCGAGCGAGAAACCCAAGCGCGTGCTGAAGCTCGAGGCCGAGCCGATCCGGCTGCCCGTCGACCGGGCGGTGTCGTTGGGGGTGATCGTCAACGAGCTCGTCTCGAACGCCTTCAAATACGCCTATGGTCCGACCAGCCCGGGCGAGGTTCGCGTATTGCTGACCCGCGACGGCGGCGACTCGTTCTTGCTCGCGGTCGAGGACGATGGCGTAGGCCTCGGTCCTACGCCGCGCACGCAGGGCTCGGGACTCGGTAGCCGATTGATCGGGGCGATGGCGAAAAGCCTGCGCGGCGCGGTCGAGTACGATTCGAAGCAAGGTGGCCTGCGCGCAACGTTACGCGCCGCCATCGCCTAGAAATCGACCGCGATCCCCTTCAACGTCCAGTCGCCATAGCGCGTCGGGTCGTCGCCCAGCGGATCGTCGGTCGGCGTTTCGATCTTTTCCGGCTCGGGCACCGGCGGGCTCGGGGTCAGATAAGCGGGTGGCTTGACGTTCGGCGGGCGAGGCATGGCGATCCTTAGGGCAACGCGGCGTTGCGGCGGACGCTGCAACCCGCCACATGGGCCGGCAATGACCGGTCTTCAACCATGAACCGGCCCCAGAGCGGCGGGCTGCCGCCCGGCGTCGCTGCGCGCCAAGCGGCATTACGCTTGCTCGACGCGGTGCTGCGCCGGGGCGAGACGCTCGATCAGGCGGGCGGCAGGGCGTTGGCGAGCATCCGCGCCGACAATGACCGGGCGCTCGCCCGCGCGATTGCCGCGGAAGTGCTTCGCCACCTG
The DNA here is from genome assembly GCF_036269755.1 of Sphingomonas sp. Taxonomy (GTDB): domain Bacteria; phylum Pseudomonadota; class Alphaproteobacteria; order Sphingomonadales; family Sphingomonadaceae; genus Sphingomonas. The sequence goes on from NZ_DATBDV010000019.1 coordinate 56,856, forward strand.
CCCGATCTCGACGCGCTGATCGATTCGGCAACCCAGCGGCCGTTGCCGGACGACGCCAAGGCGCGGTTCGCGCTGCGGATCGCGCTGGCGCAGATGCTCGCGCTCGGCACCCCGTCGCACGCGGCGATCGCGACGGTGCTCCCGCTGGTCGATGGCGGCCCGCGCAAGCTGGTCCATGGGGTGTTCGGCACGCTCAGCCGGCGCGGCGTGACGCTGCCCGATCCGCCTGCTTTGCCCGCCGCCACTGCCGCGCGCTGGTCGGCGCAATGGGGCGACGACATGGTCGAGGCGGCGCGCCGGGCGATGGCGACCCCGCCGCCGCTCGATCTGACCTTGCGCGGCGCCCACGGTCCCGAAGGACTCGAGTTGCTCGCTGGCCACCGGCGCCTGCCGCGCGGCACCGCGATCCCTGACCTGCCCGGCTATGACGAGGGGGCGTGGTGGGTACAGGATCTCGCCGCCTCGCTCCCCGCTCGGTTGCTGGGCCTGGGCAAGGGGCGGGCGATCGACGCCTGTGCCGCGCCCGGCGGCAAGACGATGCAGCTCGCCGCCGCCAGCTGGGACGTGACCGCCATCGACCTCGCCGAAAGTCGTCTCGCGCGACTTGGCGCCAATCTCGACCGCACCGACCTTGCCGCCGAGATCGTTGCCGCCGACGCGACACGCTGGAGCCCGCCCACGCCGGTCGAGGCGGTTTTGCTCGACGCGCCGTGCAGCGCGACGGGTATCTTCCGCCGCCACCCCGACGTCATTCACCGAGTCCATCCCGCGCTGATCGACCAGATGGCCGACCTGCAGCGCCACTTGCTCGCGCACGCCGCAGGCTGGCTCAGGAAAGGCGGAAGGCTGGTCTATGCGACTTGTTCATTAGAGCGTGCCGAAGGCGAGGATCAGGCCACCGCCTTCCTCGCCGCCAATCGCGACTTCGCGGTCGACCCGGTGCAGCACGACGAACTCCCCCACGGGATCGTGCCCGCACCCGAAGGCTGGGTCCGAATTTTGCCGGGTGCGCTCGAAGCTCAAGGCGGCTGCGACGGCTTCTTCATTGCCCGATTCGTGCGCGCCGGATAGGAGGCGAGGATGGCCAAGCCCGTCCGCATCGCGCCGTCGATCCTGAGCGCCGATTTCGCCAAACTGCGCGAGGAAGTCCGCGCGATCGACGCCGCCGGGGCCGACTGGATCCATGTCGACGTGATGGACGGGCATTTCGTCCCCAACATCACGATCGGCCCGGCGGTGGTGAAGGCGATCCGCCCGCACACCGCCAAGCCGCTCGACGTCCACCTGATGATTGCGCCGGTCGATCCCTATCTCGACGCCTTCGCCGAAGCGGGCGCCGATACGATCTCGATCCATGTCGAGGCCGGGCCGCACACGCACCGCAGCCTTCGCCACATCCGCAGTCTCGGCAAGCGCGCAGGGGTCGTGCTCACGCCGCAGACCCCGGCCAAGGCGCTCGATTACCTTCTTGAGGAGGCAGACCTCGTCCTCATCATGAGCGTCAATCCGGGGTTCGGCGGGCAAAGCTTCATCGAATCGGCCCTGCGCAAGATCGCAGCGGTGCGGACGATGATCGACAAGCAAGGGGTTGAAGTTGACCTTGAGGTCGATGGCGGCATCGACCGCGATACCGCGCGGCGCGCTATCGCCGCCGGCGCCGACGCACTGGTTGCCGGCACCGCAACCTTCAAAGGCGGCCCTGACGCATACGCGGCGAACATTCGTGCGTTGAGGGGCGGGTGAGCGAAGACGACACGCCCTCTGACGGGATCGAGGAAGGCAAGAGGCTGATCCGCCACGGCGGCAACGCCGGGCTTTCGCTTGCCGAGCGCGTGTCCGAGCGCTTCCGGCGGCTCGCGTGGCGCACCCCGCTCCATGCGTTCCGGCTGCGTGGTCGCCACCCGCTAAAGCTGATCGCGGTGCCGGAGGATCCGTTCATCGGTGATCCGCACCGCGGCAATGCGCTGCTCGAGGGGCGAGTCAGCTTTCGCGGCGAAAGCATCGCGATCGTCGACCTGGATTTCACCAAGCCGGGCTGGGGCGCACCGTTCGGCGAGTATCTCCACAGCTTCGCATGGCTACGCGATCTGTCGACCGTCGCGACCCGCGCGATCGGCGTGCCGGTCGCCGAGGAACTGATGCGCGCGTGGCTCGGCGCGCATGCCGAGAAGGTCGGCGAACCGGCGTGGAGCGCCGAAATGTGGGGAAGGCGAATCCTCCACTGGACCGCGCATGCGCCGCTGATCCTGTCGTCGGGCGACCTGATCTATCGCAGCAAGGTGCTCAACACGCTTGCGCGCGGGGCGCGGCACCTCGACCGCACCGCCGACAAGGCACCCGCCGGCGTGGCGCGGATCGCTGCTTGGTGCGGCGTCATCGCGGCGGGGCTGCTGATCCCCGGCGGCGATCCACGACGGCAGATCGGCGAGGACGGTTTGACCAGGGCGATCGAGGGCGCCGTGCTCGAGGATGGCGGCGTCGCGACGCGATCGCCCGCGATCCAGCTCGACGCGATCATGCTGCTGTCGATGCTGCGCGAGGTCTATGCCGCGCGGCGGCTCGGGCCACCGGCCGCGCTCGCCGCGGCACTCGGCCGGATGGTGCCGGCGTTGCAGGGCGTGTGTCATGCCGACCACGGCCTGTCGAGCTGGCAGGGTGGCGGGCCGGTGCGTGGCGCGCGGATCGACGAGGTGGTCGCCGCGACCGGCGTGCGCGCGCGACCGCTCCGGCAAGGCCGCGACTGGGGCTATCAACGGCTCGCCCAAGGCGAGGCCGTGGTGATCATGGATGCCGCGCCGCCGCCGATCGCGCGGCTTGCGGCGGGCGGCTGCGCATCGACCCTCGCGTTCGAAATGTCCGACGGCGCCGAGCGGCTGGTGGTGAATTGCGGCGGTGCGCGCGCGGCCATCGCGCAGATCCCGCAAGGCCTCGCCGACGGCCTGCGCACAACCGCGGCGCATTCTACCCTGGTGGTGGGCGACAGCAATTCGACCGCGATTCACTCCGACGGCAGCCTCGGCCGGGGCGTCGCCGAAGTCGAGCAAGCGCGCCAGGAAACCAGCGGCGGCAGCCGGATCGAAGCGAGCCATGACGGTTACGCCAGGCGCTTCGGCTTCTTGCATCGCCGCCAGCTGATCCTTGCCGCCGATGGCCGCGAGCTGCGCGGCGACGACATGCTGTTGCCGGCCGGCCGCAAGCGCAAAGCCGAGTCCACCGGCTTTGCGATCCGCTTCCACCTCGGCGCTGGCGTCGAAGCCGCGCCGACCGCCGACGGCATGGCGGCACTCTTGCGTCTCCCCTCGGGAAAGCTGTGGCAATTCCGTTGTCGCGGCGGTGCACTGGCGATCGAGGAGAGCTTGTGGATCGACCCCGATGGGCGGCCGGTCTCGTCCCAGCAATTGGTGGTGAGCGGTCAAGCGACCGCAGGCGGCGAAACGATCGGCTGGGCCTTGAAGCGCGCGGGCTGAACGGCCATTGGGGCGCCACCCCATAGGAGCCGACCGATGCCGACCGATATCGTCCCGATCAGGCGCGCTCTGCTGTCGGTTTCAGACAAGACGGGGATCGTAGACCTCGCTCGCGCACTCGCCGCCCAGGCGGTCGAATTGGTCTCGACCGGTGGCACCGCAACCGCGTTGCGAGAGGCTGGGCTGACGGTGCGCGATGTATCCGACCTGACCGGTTTCCCGGAGATGATGGACGGGCGAGTCAAGACGCTCCACCCGATGATCCATGGCGGGCTGCTCTCGGTGCGCGACGATCCCGCGCACGCCGCCGCCATGGCCGAGCATTCGATCGCCGCGATCGACCTGGTGGTGGTCAACCTCTACCCCTTTGCCGAAACGGTGGCGAAGGGCGCTGATCGCGACACGATCATCGAGAATATCGACATCGGCGGCCCGTCGATGGTGCGATCGGCGGCGAAGAACCATGCTTATGTCGCGATCCTGACCGATCCCGCGGACTATGCCTTGGTGGCGCGCGGCGAAACCTCGCTGGACGAGCGCAAGACACTCGCCGCCAAGGCCTTCGCGGCGACCGCGACCTACGATTCGGCGATCGCCGTCTGGTTCGCGTTCGCCGATCAGCGCGAGCGGTTCCCCGAGACGTTGCCGCTGATCCTGACCCGATCGGACGCGTTGCGCTACGGCGAGAATCCGCACCAGGCCGCGGCTTTCTACGCCGCCACCGGCCCCGCCGAGCGCGGCATCGGTCAGGCGCGGCAGGTGCAGGGCAAGGCGCTGAGCTACAACAATTTGAACGACGCCGACGCCGCGCTCGAGCTGATTGCCGAATTCCGCAATGCTCAGCCGACCTGCGTCATCGTCAAGCACGCCAACCCTTGCGGCGTCGCGACGGCCGCCACGTTAGCCGAAGCGTATGAGGCGGCGTATGCGTGCGACACGGTCTCCGCATTCGGCGGGATCATCGCGGTCAACCGCCCGCTCGACGCCGAAACCGCGGCCGCGATCACCGGCATTTTCACCGAAGTCGTCGTCGCGCCCGACGCGGATCCCGAAGCGGTCGAGCTGTTCGCCGCGAAGAAGAACCTGCGGCTGCTGTTGACCGGCGAACTGCCCGACCCGCGGCGCGCGGGGCTCGCCGCCAAGTCGATCGCCGGCGGCTGGCTGGTGCAAGGGCGCGACAACGGATCGATCGACGAGGATGCGCTGCGCGTGGTTACCCAGCGCCAGCCGACGAGCCAGGAAATGGCCGATTGCCGCTTCGCCTGGACCGTCGCCAAGCATGTCAAGTCGAACGCAATCGTTTATGCCAAGGACGGCGCGACGGCGGGGATCGGCGCGGGGCAGATGAACCGGCTCGAATCGGCGCGGATCGCAGCGTGGAAGGCGAGGGACGCCGCCGACAAAGCGGGCTGGGATAGGCCACGGACGATCGAATCGGCAGTCGCGTCCGACGCCTTTTTCCCGTTTGCCGACGGCTTGTTGGCCGCGGTCGAGGCGGGCGCCACTGCGGTGATCCAGCCCGGGGGGTCGATCCGCGACGACGAGGTCATCGCCGCGGCCGACGAGGCTGGGTTGGCGATGATCTTCACCGGTATGCGGCACTTCCGACACTAGGAAGCTTGCAGCAAGAACCCCAATTCGGGATCGGCCAGCCCGCTCGCTCGCCGCGCCGCACGCCGCGCGAATGCTAGCGTGCATTTCTTGCGTCCGCTGCTCGTCAGCGGATGTGTCGCTGCCTCGCGCAGGATTGCAGCGTCGTAGCGATCGGCGACGATCACCCCGGACCGTTCGGGCAGAAATGCCTCGCCATGCAATGGCCCGTGGTCGAACCCCGCCGGCACCGCCCAGAAGAAGCGGTCGCAATGGTCGAGATAATCGAACCATTTGCCGTCGCCGAGCAGATCGGCGCGCGACACCTTGATCTCGACGATCACGATCTGGCCGCGACCGTCGATCGCCATGATGTCGGCGCGACGTCCGCCGTCGAGCGCCACTTCGGTCATCGCCGCCAGATCGTGCCGCGCCAGCATGCGGATCACGCCGCGCGCCACGTCCTTCGCGCACAGCGCTTCGTCACCGATCGGCGGGCAGCGGGGGACGCTGTCGAGCATATCCCCACTTCTAGAACATTAGGCGAACGTGGAAAAGGCCGATCAGCGGAAGAAGATGTGATTCCCGATCGCGGCGACCCGTGCCTTGCCCCAGTTGGGCGAAACGCGGCGCGCGTGGAAATAGAGCGCCTTGGGTGCCGGATCGTCCCAGCCGTTAGCCATTGCGATCTTCGCGATCGCCACCGCGGTGCGATATTGGGCGTTGGAACCCACTTCGGGAATGCGGCCGCCATGCACGAACGAGAATTGCCCGGGTTGCTTGACCACCGAACAGATGGAGCTGGGGAAACGGCCCGAGGTCGTGCGGTTGATGATCACGTCGGCGACCGCGAGCTGGCCCGACAGCGGCTCGCCCTTCGACTCGAAATAGACCGCACCGGCAAGGCACGACAGTTCCGAATCGGCGTCGTCCATGACCTGCGCCGCAACCGCCGCTTCGAGGCTGGCGTAGCTGACGCTGCCCAGAGAGGATGGGGTCGTCGCGACGGTCACCTCGTCGGGGGTGGTTCCGGTCGCGGGTTGGATTGACGAATCGGGAACCGGAACGGTGCCCGGAAGGTTTATGCTGGGCACGGTCGCCACGGCGGGTACCGGCGTTTTGCCAAGGTCCCAGGCCTTGCCGGGGCTGCTCAGGCCGAGCAGCGCGAAAAGCGAAACGGCAATCGCCACGGGGCCCGTGGCGCGAGAGAAAAACGACATTCAACCGACTTGAGTGCGGTTGGAGCGCGAACACGGTCGCATCAATGGACCGTGCCGGACTACCACCCGACTGCGTAATCGCTAGGGATCGCACCCCCGTCACGACACAACGCGCATGATATTGAGGCGCGCGCATAATTGTGCAGCGCAGCGAGTCAATCGCCCAGCATTGTTTCAGCGACGAATCGTTCCGCCTGTGCGATGTCCAGTTCGACGACCCACAAGTCGGGATCGTTTTGGCGACGGCGCATCCAATAATCGGTGACCGCACGCGACTCGCCCTCGCTTGGGCCGACTGCGATCAGCGCGGTTTTGCCGTCGGGACCGACTCCGCGTTCGAGCGCGCGCGGGTTTTCGCCGCGGTCCTGGGCGATCACCAGGATCGCGCCCGCGGTCGAATCGCCCTTCGCCAGCACCGTTGCAAATCCACCGGCCGCGTTCGCCCGGCGCGCGAGCGCGTTGACCAGCGCACCGCTCGCGAGCCGCGCGCTCAGCTGCCATATCCCGGCAAGCTGGCGAGTGCGATCCTCGATCGCATGAAGGTGCCGGTACCGCGCGCCGCCTCCTCACCGTCTGCATCGATCAGCCGCGCTTCGCCGACGAACACCCGGCGCTGGCCGCTGATCCAGCGCCCCTCGGCGACTACCGGCCCTGCCCTTAACGGGCGCGTGAACAGCAAGTTGAACGCCGTGGTGAGCAGGAAAAGGTCGGTGACCAGGCTGTTGCACGCATAGAAAGCGGCATCGTCGAGCATTTTGAAATAGCTCGTGCCGTGCGCCGCGCCGGCGGCATGGTAGTGCCGCGGCTCGATCATGAACGCAATCCGCGCGACCCCGCTTTCGACGATCGACAGGCGCGATTCGAACAGGCCGTTGATCGGCGCTGCGGCGTAGAGCGATTCGAGCGCGCGAAAATGCGCCGCCGCGCCTGCTTCAGACTGCATCCCGCGCCTCGTCGCGGGCGAGCAGCACGTACATCGCATCTTTTGACCCCGCGCCGCGCAGCTTGGCGATCAGATCCTGGTCGCGAAGCGCCCGCGACACCCGCGCCAACGCCTTGAGGTGGTCGGCCCCGGCGCCGGGCGGCGAGAACAGTGCCACAACCAGATCGACCGGCAGCGCATCCACCGAGTCGAAGTCGATCGGCCGAGCCAGCGCCACGACTACGGCGCGGATCGTGTCGATCCCGTCGAGTCGCGCATGCGGAATCGCAACACCGCCGCCGAACCCTGTCGAGCCGAGCTTCTCGCGCGCGCCAAGCCCATCGACCGCGGCTTTCGCATCGACGCCATAGGCCGCGGCGGCAAGCTGGCCGAGCTGGTGAAACAGCGCCTTCTTGTTCGCCACCGCCAGCCCATCGCCAACCGCTTCGGGCCGGATCAAGTCCGCTAGATCGGCCATTGCCCCCGCCTGTCCGTCAGGCCGCGCGGTGCGGCTCGACCCAGCCGATCGTGCCGTCGCCGCGGCGATAGACCATGTTGTACGCGCCCGTCCCCGAATTGCGGAACATCAGCGCCTGGGTGTTGCGCAAGTCGAGCATCATCACGGCGTCGCCGACGCTGGCGTCGGGCACATCGACTCGAGTCTCGGCGATGATCAGCGGGGCGTCCGCAGGTTCCTCCTCGGTCGGTTCCTGAAACAAGGTATAGCCGGCATTGTCGTACCCGTTGGCCTCGCCGCCATCGGCGCCCTCGGCGCCCTTATGGTCCTTCAGCCGGCGCATGTAGCGGCGCAGCTGCTTTTCGATCTTGTCGGCCGCGCCGTCGAACGCGCCGCGCGCGTCATAGCCGTCATTGCGCGCTTTGAGGACCAGCCCTTGCATGACGTGCGCGACGACATCGCAGGTGAAGCCGGTGTCGTGCGGTCCCTTGCCGAAGGTGACCTGGGCGGAGATCGCCCGTGAGAAATATTTGTCCGCAATTGCCTGGAGACGGCTTTGGACCTGCGCCTTCAGCGCATCGCCCGTTTCGACCTGATGTCCCGAGACACGGATTTCCATTGTCATTCTCCATTCTGGCCGGGCCGGCGCTGCTACGCTCGGCCGGACACGCACGTCAACCGGACGCGTCGGCCCCCCAAAGCGGATTCTTCAACCTGGCGACGAACGCCGCGTGGCGCGCCAGTTCATCGGCGCTGACCGCGAACACGCGCATCGGCCGCGGCTGCGCGACTCGCGGATCCTCGTCGAGCACCGGCACGACGATCTCTTCCTCGCTCACCAGCGTCAGCCCGATCTGCCGCCCGCCGGTCAGCTCGATATAGACCTGACACAGCAATTGGGCGTCGAGCAACGCGCCGTGGAGCACGCGGTGGCTGCGGTCGATGCCGTAGCGCGAGCACAAGGCGTCGAGCGAATGCTTGGCGCCGGGATGCCGCTGGCGCGCCATCGCGACGGTGTCGATCATCCGTTCGAGCGCGATGATCTCACGCCCCAACTTCTTGAGCTCGCCGTTGAGAAAGCCGAAATCGAACGTCGCATTGTGCGCGACCAACACCGCATCACCGATGAATCCGAGCAGATCGTCGACCTTCTCGTGGAAGCGCGGCTTGTCCGACAGGAAGGCGTCCGAGAGGCCATGAATCCGCTGCGCCTCGGCGGGCATCGGCCGCTCGGGATGAAAATAGCAATGGAACGTGCGCCCGGTCTCGCTCCGGTTGATCATCTCGACGCAGCCGATCTCGACCAGACGGTCGCCGCTCGAAAAGGAGAGGCCGGTGGTTTCGGTGTCGAAGACGATCTCGCGCATTGATCCTGTTATCGGTCTTGGCTCGCCGACACGCAAGCAATGACATGACGCACGGCGGCGCGGGTTTGATCCATCGGGCAATCGGTTTGAACGACAAAATCGGCGCGCGCGCGCTTGTCGGCGTCGGGCATTTGGCGCGCAAGGATGTCCGCCAGGCGTTCGTCGGTCATACCCGGCCGAGCGAGGACACGCTTCGCCTGCGTCGCGGCGTCGGCCGACACGACCAACGTGACATCGACATGTGCATCGCCGCCCGTCTCGAACAGCAGCGGCACGTCGAACACGACCATGGCGTCGTCGGCATGTCGTGCCAGAAACGCGGCGCGTTCCTCCCCCACCGCGGGGTGAACGATCGCCTCGAGCCGCTTGAGCGCGGCCGAATCGCCGAACACGCGCGCGCCGAGTTTGGCTCGATCGACCCCGTCCGGACCGGTCGTACCGGGAAACGCCGCCTCGATCGCCGGCAGCAGTCGGCCGTCAGGACCCTGCAATTCGCGCACGCAGGTATCGGCATCGAATATAGCGACGCCTTCATCGGCGAACATCGCCGCGACGGCCGACTTGCCCATGCCGATCGACCCGGTGAGCCCGATCGTCTTCATGACGTCAAAAGCTCACGCAACGCGTCGTCGCGCTCGCGCGGCGGCGCAGCGCCGAAGAACAACTCGAACGCCAGCGCGGCCTGTCCGATCAGCATGTCGAGGCCGTCGACGGTATCGAGATCGCGCGCGCGGGCGGCGGCGAGCAGCGGCGTCTCGAGCGGCGCGTAGACGATGTCGTAGACCACCGCATCGTCGGGGAGCGGCGCCAAATCGATCGCGAGCGGCGGCTGGCCCGTCATGCCGAGCGAGCTTGCGTTGACCAGCAACGCCGCGGGCGGGATCGGCGCTTCGAGCTTGAGCGCATCTCCATTGAGTCCGAAATGCGCGAGCAAAGCCGCCCCTTTGAGCGGATTGCGGTTGAGCAACGTCACGCGTCCCACGCCCATGCGCGACAGCGCAAACAGGATCGCGCGCGCCGCGCCGCCGGCGCCGATCACCGCGACCGATTGCCCCGCCAGGTTGAGATCCGCGATCGGCGCGTAGAAACCCGCGGCGTCGGTGTTGGTCCCGACGATCGCTTCGCCATCGCGAAACACGGTGTTGATCGCCCGGATCGACGACCGCACATCGCCGCGATCCTCGACAAACGCGAGCGCCGTCTCCTTGTGCGGGATCGTGATGTTGCAGCCGACCCAATCGGAATCCGTTTCGCGGCTGGTGAAATAATCGGCCAGGCCATCGGCGGCCACCTGTGTCGCGCGATACGCGGCATCGATCCCCAGCGCGTCGAGCCAGAAGCCGTGGATCAGCGGCGACTTGGAATGCGCGATCGGGTCGCCGATAACCTCGGCATATGCCTGCCCTGAGCTCCTTCGAAGGGTCATGACGCCAACTCGCCGCGGACGCGCAGATAAGCGAGCACGGGCAGCAAAGGCATACCGAGCACGGTGAAGTGATCACCCTCGATCCGGCTGAACAATTGCACCCCAGGCCCTTCAATCCGGAAGCAGCCGACGCACCCTCTGATCGCCGGCCATTCCTGGCCGAGATAGGCCGCGATGAATTCCTCGCACAGTGATCGCACGACCAGCCGGGCCCTCTCGACATGCCGCCAGACCGGCCGCCCGGCTTCGGCGATCACCGCAGCACTCCACAGATCGTGCGTCCCACCAGACATGGCGCGGAGATGCGCCGCGGCATTTTCGCGATCGGTCGGCTTGTCGAGCAACGTGCCATCGGCAAGCGCGACGATCGAGTCGCTGCCCAGCACCAGCGATTGCGGATGCGCTTGCGATACCTTCAGCGCTTTCAGCTCGGCGAGCGCGTCGGCGATATCACGCGGCGGCTGCCCCGCCATCGCCGCCTTGACGCCATCCTCATCGACGCGGGCGGGTTCGGCCGAATAAGCGACACCCGCAGCGTCGAGCATTGCCCGACGCGAAGCACTTTGCGAGGCGAGGATCAGGGTCACGCCTGCTCCGTCCGTTCCTGCACCAGCGCGATGATCGCCGCCGCGGTCTCTTCGATCGATCGCCGAGTCACGTCGATCACCGGCCAGCCATTGTCGGCGAACATCCGGCGGGCATACGCGACTTCGCGCGCGACCGCTTCCTGGTCGACATAGGCCGTCTCGGGCGCCTGATTAAGCGACAACAGCCGGTTGCGCCGCACCTGAATCAGCCGGTCGGCGCTGGTGGTCAGCCCGACGACGAGCGGATGCTGGAGCTCGAACAATTTTGACGGCGGCGGGCTTTCGGGCACGATCGGAATATTGGCAGTCTTGAAGCCGCGATTGGCGAGATAGATCGACGTCGGCGTCTTCGACGTTCGCGACACGCCAGCAAGGACGATCTCGGCCTCCTCCCAGTTGTCCCAATTCAATCCGTCGTCGTGCGCGATCGTGAACTGAATCGCGTCGACGCGGTCGAAATAGGCGGCGTCGAGCACGTGCTGTCGTCCCGGCCGCGCCTTGGCTTGCTGGCCGAGCAGGCCCGACAGCGCATCGTTGACCGGATCGAGCGGCGCGACCGCGGGGAGCCCAAGCGCTCGGCAGCGAGTCTCGAGGCTCCGTCGCATTTCGCCGGACACCAAAGTGAAGAGCACGAGCCCCGGATTGTGCGTGATTTCCTGGAGGATGCGCTCGAGGTGCGGCTCGCTGCGCACCATCGGCCAGAAATGGCGGATCGTCTCGACCCCGTCATATTGCGCCAGCGCGGCCTTGGCGATGTTTTCCAGCGTCTCGCCGGTCGAGTCGGAGAGGAGGTGAAGGTGAAGACGCACGTCAGCGCACCGGAAAGCCTGTGGGCAACATCGGCAAAACCGCTAGCGCAACCCGGACCGTCGGCCAAGCCGGGGCTGGCCGTGGAAAAGATCCCGCGTCGTCCACATCGCCGCCAACACCCATTGGTTCCCCGCACACCCTGTGGAAAGCGGGGAACGCGACTATCGAATCGGCGCGATTCCGTGAGACCGTCCCCGTCAAGCTGTTGGCATTTGCGGGAGAGGCGCATAAGCCCCGGCATCCACGCGCCAACAACCTCAACAACCTTCTTATCTATATATCTCTATGACTCTTGAGACCGGCCAGGTCGGGGATAAGCCCCTGCTCGCGACGCTGCGCGGCGAGCGTCGCGCCGTGCCGCCGGTCTGGCTGATGCGTCAGGCTGGACGCTATCTTCCCGAATATCGCGCGCTTCGGGCCGAGAAGGGCGGGTTCCTCGATCTCGTCACCGACAGCGATGCGGCATGCGAAGTCACGCTCCAGCCGGTCCGCCGCTTCGGGATGGACGGTGCGATCCTGTTTTCCGATATTCTGATCGTGCCCTGGGCAATGGGCCAGAAATTGTGGTTCGAGGAGGGCGAAGGCCCGCGGCTCGCGCCCAAGCTGGTCGATAGCGCGCTCGATGCCCTCCAGAAGGCGCCTGAGCGCCTGCTGCCGGTGTACGAGACCGTTCGGCGGGTGGTTGACGCGCTACCGCCCCGAACGACGATGCTGGGCTTTGCAGGAAGCCCCTGGACTGTCGCCACCTACATGGTCGCGGGGCAAGGCAGCCGCGACCAGAGCGAGGTTCGCCGGCTCGCCTATCGCGATCGCCAGGCGTTTGCCGCGATCATCGAGGCGATCGAAGCGGTGACGGTCGAGTATCTGTCGAAGCAGATCGAAGCCGGGGCCGAGGCCGTGCAATTGTTCGACAGCTGGTCGGGCAGCCTCGCGCCCGCGGAGTTCGAACGCTGGGTGATCGCTCCCACCGCGCGGATCGTCGCGGCACTAGCGGCGCGTCATCCCCGGACGCCGGTGATCGGCTTCCCCAAAGGGGCCGGCGCCAAGCTCGCCGCCTACGCTCGCGAAACCGGGATTGCTGCGGTCGGCATCGACGAGACGATCGATCCGGTTTGGGTGAACGCGGCGTTGCCGGCGCACCTGCCGGTCCAGGGCAACCTGGATCCGCTCGCGCTGATCGCTGGGGGTGAGGCCATGACGTCGGCTGCCGGCCGCATTTTCACGGCGTTCACCGACCGGCCGCATGTCTTCAACCTTGGCCATGGCATCCCCCCCGACACGCCGATCGCGCATGTCGAGCAGTTGCTCGACTTCGTAAGGAACCGCTGATGGACATCCTCACCTCGATCTACCCGTGGCTTAAGGCCGCGCACGTCATCTTTGTGATCTTCTGGATGGCGGGGCTATTCATTCTGCCGCGCTACCTCGTCCATCACCAAGAAGCGCTCGGCACACCCGAGGCCGCCAAATGGGTCGAGCGCGAGGCGAAGCTTCGTCGAATCATCCTCACGCCATCGATGATCATGGTCTGGGTGCTTGGGCTGACGATCGCGACGGTCGGGCATTTCTGGCACGACGCCTGGCTCCACGCCAAGCTGCTGCTAGTGCTGATCCTTACCGGTTATCACGGCTGGGCGGTCGGTTACGCGAAGAAGCTTGCCGCGGGGACGGCGCGACTGACGGCGAAGCAGCTTCGGCTGATCAACGAACTCCCTGCCTTGGCGGTGGTGTTGATCGTCGTGCTGGTGGTGGTCAAGCCGTTCTGAGCGTAGCGCGGCGGCCGGCTGTGTCCGGCCGACTCGCGCAAGATCGGCCGGCGCGTAGCGTTCGACGTTAGCCCGGGCTTTGCTCGCGCACCGCCTTGACTTGAGGCACTTCGCTCCATAAGTCCCATCGGCGAGCGCCGCCTCCCGGCCACGCTCAGCCTTCTCCCTCCAGCATTGTCGCGGTCCTCGCCGACAGACGCTCGAAAACCTCCCCCATCAAATCCCGGAATACACCCGAAATGCATCTCAAGGACCTCAAGAAGAAAGCCCCGGCCGAGCTGGTCGCGATGGCGGAGGAACTCGGCGTCGAAAGCGCTTCGACGCTGCGCAAGCAGGACTTGCTGTTCGCGATCCTCAAGGAACAGGCCGAGCAAGGCGACCAGATCATGGGCCTCGGCACGATCGAAGTGCTGCCCGACGGCTTTGGCTTCCTGCGCTCGCCCGAGGCCAATTATCTCGCCGGCCCCGACGACATCTACATCTCGCCCAACCAGGTGCGTAAGTTCGGCCTGCGCACCGGCGACACGGTTGAGGGGGAAATCCGCGGGCCCAAGGACGGCGAACGCTATTTTGCGCTGACTCGGCTGAGCGCGGTCAATTTCGACGATCCCGATGCGGTCCGTCACCGCGTCAATTTCGACAACCTCACACCGCTCTACCCCGAGAGCAAGCTGACGCTCGACGCGATCGACCCGACGATCAAGGACAAGTCGGCGCGCGTGATCGACATCGTGTCGCCGCAGGGCAAGGGCCAGCGCACGCTGATCGTCGCCCCGCCGCGCGTCGGCAAGACGGTGATGCTGCAGAACATCGCCAAGGCGATCACCGACAACCATCCCGAAGTCTTCCTGATCGTCCTGCTGATCGACGAGCGGCCGGAAGAAGTTACCGACATGCAGCGCAGCGTGAAGGGCGAGGTCGTGTCCTCGACCTTCGACGAGCCCGCCACGCGCCACGTGCAAGTGGCGGAAATGGTGATCGAAAAGGCCAAGCGGCTGGTCGAGCACAAGAAGGACGTCGTGATCCTGCTCGATTCGATCACCCGCCTCGGCCGCGCCTACAACACCGTCGTGCCGAGCTCGGGCAAGGTGCTGACCGGCGGTGTCGACGCCAACGCGTTGCAACGGCCGAAGCGCTTCTTCGGCGCCGCGCGCAATATCGAGGAAGGCGGATCGCTCTCGATCATCGCCACCGCGCTGATCGATACCGGCAGCCGGATGGACGAAGTCATCTTCGAAGAGTTCAAGGGCACGGGTAACTCCGAAATCGTGCTCGACCGCAAGGTGGCCGACAAGCGCATCTTCCCGGCGCTCGACGTCGGCAAGTCGGGCACGCGCAAGGAAGAATTGCTGGTCGACCAGGGCAAGCTGTCGAAGATGTGGGTGCTGCGCCGTATCCTGATGCAGATGGGCACGATCGACGCGATGGAGTTCCTGCTCGACAAGATGAAGAATTCGAAGACCAACGAGGATTTCTTCGACAGCATGAACCAATAGCGAGCGACCTGATTTAGCGAGGCTAAATCAGGACTCGCGAGCGAACGCCCGGCGGCGCGAAAGCCCCGGCCGACGGCGCGGATTAACTCCGCGCCGCCCCTCTCTCCCAACCCGCGGACCCAATCCCGCGCCCTTTTCGTTTGCCCTGGCACCGCCCCCTGCTAGGCACCCTACATGATCGCCGGTTTCGACATCGCCGACGTTTTCACCGCCGGCGGGCTGGCGGCGCTCGGCCAAGTCATCCTGATCGATCTCACGCTCGCCAGCGACAACGTGCTGGTGCTCGGCACGCTCGCCTCCGGGCTCCCCGCCGATCAGCGCAAGCGCGTGCTGGCGATCGGTGTCGGCGTCGCGCTGGTCTTCCTGATCGGCTTCGCGCTGGTCGCGACTCAGCTGCTCAAGCTGGTCGGATTGTTGTTTGGCGGCGGTATATTGCTGCTGTGGGTCGCGATCCGGCTCTTGATGGAGGTCTGGTCGTCACGCGAGAAGGACGTGACCGAGAACATCCGACCGCCCAAGAGCTTCGGCAAAGCGGCCGTGCAGATTGCAGCCGCCGACCTGTCGATGAGCCTCGACAACGTCCTCGCGGTGGCCGGCGTCGCGCGCAACCATCCAGCGGTGCTGCTGTTTGGCCTCGCTCTCTCCGTCACGATGATGGCGATCGCGGCCAATTTCCTGGCGAAGGTGATCGAGCGCTATCGCTGGATCACGTATATCGGGGTGCTCGTCCTGCTCTATGTCGCCGGCAGCATGATGTATCACGGCCTAACCGATCCCAGCGTCGGCGTGATCCCGGCGGTGAAGAACGCGACCTAGGCGAGGTTTTCCGCGAAGAACGCCATCGTCCGCTGGTCGGCCAGTTTCGCCGCCTCGTCCGCCCGCCTTTTACCGAACTCGGTCGCGAAGCCGTGATCGACGCCGGGATAGTCGTGCAGCGTGACTTTGGGCTGGTCGTCGAGGCCCTCGTGCATCTTCGCTTGGACGTCGGGCGTCACGAAATGGTCGGAGCCGGCGATGTGGAGCATCAGCGGCCGCGCGATCGCGTGCTTTTCACCGAGCAAGCCATCGATTCCGACTGCGTAATAGCCGACGCTCGCGTCGATATCGGTGCGTGCTGCGGTCATGTAGGCGAGGCGGCCGCCGAGGCAGTAACCGACCGCACCGACCTTGCCCCCATTTATCTTGTCGCGTGCCGTGCGGATCGTTGCCTCGATGTCGCGGGTCCCCTGGGTCTGGTCGAACTTGCCCATCCAGCCGAGCGCTGCCTGGAATTGGTCGGGAATATCAGGATCGAGCTCGATGCCAGGCTCGAGCCGCCAGAACAGATCGGGGGCGATCGCCAGATAGCCGACCTCGGCAAGCTGGTCGCACTTGCGCCGGATGCCGGCATTGACCCCGAAAATCTCCTGAATCACGACGATCGCCGCTTTGGCCGCCCCGTTCGCCGGCTCGGCGAGATAGGCTTCAAAGCTTCCCGCCTTGTCGAGCGTCTCGAGCGTGATCGTCGCAGTCATCCTTGCTCTCCAGATAGGCGTTCGCGCATAGAGGCGCCTTGGTAGCAGCGGCGCGGTACCGCTCAAGTGGAAGGTTGCGGCGATGAAGGTCAATGTCGAGGTCGATTGCACCCCCGAAGAGGCGCGTCGCGCGGTCGGCCTGCCCGATCTGTCGCCGATCCACGAGAAATACGTCCAGACCATCCTGGGAGCGATGGACGGCAGCGCTATGGAGCCGGAACTCCTTGAAAACATGATGAAAAACTGGGCTCCGATGGGCGACGCGAGCATGGCGTTCTGGCGCGGCCTGTTCGATTCCGCGGCCGGCAAGAAGAAGGATTGACGACGCGCGCGGACGAGCGGTCAAGCGCTCGGGTCATGACGACCATCTTTGCCCCATCGACCGGCGCGCCGCCCGCCGCGATCGCGATCGTGCGGATCAGCGGGCCGGATGCCTTCGCGGCGGCGCGGGCGTTGGCAGGGCCGCTAGCCCCACCCCGGGAGGCGCGCGTTCGGACATTGCGTGACCCCGCGAGCGGCGATCACCTCGATCGCGGGCTGGTCCTGGTATTTCCCGGACCGGCGACGGCGACAGGCGAGGACCTCGTCGAGCTGCATATTCACGGCGGACGTGCCGTCGTAGCGGCGATCGAGACGGCGCTGGCAAAGCTGCCGGGACTGCGACGCGCCGAGCCGGGAGAATTCACCCGGAGAGCGCTGACCAACGGCCGGATCGATCTTGCCGAGGCGGAGGGGCTTGGGGATCTTCTCAGCGCCGAAACCGAGCTTCAGCGTCGCGCTGCGATGGTGATGGCCGATGGCGTCCTTTCGCGGCAAATTGGAGGCTGGCGGAACGCATTGATCGGGCTGGCTGCGCGGATCGAGGCATCGCTCGATTTCGCCGACGAAGCGGACGTGCCCCAGGCGTTGCTCGACGATGTTCGCGACCGGGCCGGCGCGATTGCGGGAGAAATGCGCAGCGTGTTGGCAGCACCCTCGGTCGAGCGACTACGCGACGGCATTCGCGTCGTGCTCGCCGGCCCGCCCAACAGCGGCAAGTCGACGCTGCTCAACGCGCTGGCACGGCGCGAAGCCGCGATCGTGTCGCCGATCGCAGGAACGACGCGCGACCGCATCGAGGTCACGGTGGCGCGCGACGGAATCCCGTTCGTGCTGACCGACACCGCCGGCTTGCGCGACTCGCCGGAGGACGCGATTGAGCGAATCGGGATCGCGCGCGCCGACCAGGCGATCGCCGAGGCGGACCTCGTTCTTTGGCTTGGCGACCGACCGCCACCCGCGGAGGGCATCCTTCGCCTTCATGCGCGCTGCGATTTGCCCGAGCGCTGCGAACCGGCCCCCGGGGCGATTGCGGTGTCTGCCGAGTGGCCCGAAAGCGTCGAAGCATTATGGAACGTCATCACGAATCGCGCACGAGCGCTGATCCCCAAGCCGGGCGATCTCGCGCTGAATCGGCGACAGGCATCGCATTGCGCGGATGCGCTTGCAGCGCTGGATGACGCCGCGGCCGCCGACGAACTGATCGTCGCGGACGCCCTTCGGCGCGCTAACGTCGCGCTCGCGCGAATCACCGGCGACATTGGAATCGAGGCGATGCTCGACGCGTTGTTCGGAAAGTTCTGCATCGGCAAGTGACTTGTTCCACGTGGAACAAGGCTGCTAATCGCGCGGGATGACTGGGTTCGACGTTATCGTGGTGGGCGGTGGGCATGCCGGTGTGGAAGCCGCATCCGCGGCTGCGCGCCGTGGTGCGCGGGTGGCGCTGGTAACGTTCGATGCCTCTAATATCGGCACCATGTCGTGTAATCCGAGCATCGGCGGACTGGGAAAAGGGCATCTGGTTCGCGAGGTCGACGCTTGCGGCGGCATCATCGCTCGCGCCGCGGATACCGCCGCGATCCACTACCGGATGCTCAATCGCAGCAAGGGCGCGGCCGTTCGCGGCCCAAGAATACAGGCCGACCGACGACGCTTTGCCAGTGCGGTGCGGAGGCTGTTGAAGCAGCAGGAAGGCATCACCGTCGTAACGGGCGAAGCCGTCGCACTGACGCTGGCGGCGGATGCCGTTGCCGGAGTCACGCTCGCGGGCGGCGGAGCACTGATGGCACCGGCGATTGTTCTTGCGACTGGCACGTTCCTCGGCGCGCGAATGTTTCGCGGCGACGAACGCGCGGCGGGAGGGCGGCTCGGTGAGCGCGCGGCAACCGCAATGGCCGATCAATTGCGCGGCGTCGGTCTGCCGATGGCGCGGCTCAAAACTGGTACACCGCCGCGCCTCGAAGGGCGAACGATCGATTGGGCGCGGCTCGAGCGGCAACCTTCGGATGAAGAATTCTGGACGATGTCCGCGCTGTCGCAGACCCGTCCGCTTCCCCAGCTCGCCTGCGCCATCACCCGCACCACCGAGCGCAGCCACGCGATCATCCGTGCCGCGCTCGACCGTTCGCCGCTGTTCGCCGGCGCGATCGAAGGCACTGGCCCGCGCTACTGCCCGTCGATCGAGGACAAGGTGCACCGCTTCGGCGAGCGAGACGGGCACCAGGTTTTCCTGGAACCCGAGGGACTCGACGACGCCACCGTCTATCCCAACGGCATTTCGACCTCGTTGCCGGCCGACGTGCAGGACGAATTGATCGCCTCGGTCCCTGGGCTCGAGCGCGCGCGGATCACCGCGCACGGCTACGCCGTGGAATACGACCATATCGATCCTCGCGCACTCGATCATCGTCTCGAAACGGCTGCGATCGGCGGCCTGTTCTGCGCCGGGCAAATCAACGGCACGACGGGATATGAGGAGGCGGCCGCGCAGGGTTTGGTCGCGGGGGCCAACGCTGCGGCGATGGCGCTCGGCCTGGCGCCGTTCGTTCTCGACCGCGCGCAAAGCTATCTTGGCGTCATGATCGACGATCTCGTCCTGCAGGGCGTCACCGAGCCGTACCGGATGCTGACCGCGCGCGCCGAATTCCGCCTACGGCTCCGTGCCGACAATGCCGAGACGAGACTGGCGCCAGTGGCGGAAGCGGCGGGATTGTTGGGGCAGGACCGGCTCCGCCATTTGCGCGCGCGCGAAACTGAGCGTGAATCGGTCGATCAGATCCTCTCGCGTACGCTCACCGCAAGCGCGGTCGGCATCGCCGGTGCGGCAGTCGGTCAGGACGGCGCGCGCCTTACGGCCGCCGAGTGGCTGCGCTTTCCAGGGGTCGAGTTGGCGCATGTCGCCCCCGAACTCGCATCGCGTATGACCCCGGTGATTGCCGAGGCGATCGATGACGCGAGGTATGCGCCGTACGTGCAACGCCAGGACGCCGAGGTCGCCGAACTGCGCTCGAGCGAGTGCGTCATCCTACGCCGCGATCTCGATTTCGGCTCCATTCCCGGCCTCTCGCACGAAATGATCGAGCGGCTGAGTGCTGCTCGACCGGCGACGCTGGCAGAGGCTGGGCGCGTTCGCGGCGTCACGCCGGCGGCGCTGACGGCAATCCTGTTCCATGCGAACCGGCGCGCTGCGTGAACGAGGACGAAGCGCGAGAATGGGTCAGCGAGCGGTTCGACGATGCGGCCGTCGACCGGCTGACAAAGCTCGCGTCGATCGTGATTGCCGAGAACGCGCGGCAGAATCTGGTCGCGCCGTCGACCCTGGATTCGATCTGGAGCCGACATATCGGCGATTCGCTGCAGCTGGTGCGATTTGCCGGCGTCGGCGCGTGGCTGGACATCGGCACCGGTGCCGGCTTCCCTGGGTTGGCGATCGCGGCGGCGGAGCCGGACCGCGCGATGTTGCTGGTTGAGCCGCGCCGGCTACGCGCGGACTATCTTCGTACTGCGGCGGAAGCCTTGGAATTGCCGCGAGTTCGCGTTGTCACCGCCAAGGTCGAAAACGTGCGTGAACGGGCGGCGACGATCTCCGCCAGGGCGGTGGCGAAGATCGCGACGCTGTTCGACGCAGCGGAGCATTGCGCCGAAAATGGGACGGTCTGGGTCCTGCCAAAGGGCCGGAGCGCGGCGGATGAGGTAGCGGAGGCGGGACGGATGTGGCATGGAGTGTTCCACGTGGAACACAGCATCACCAGCCCCGATTCAGCAATCGTCGTCGCTCACGCGTTGAGGCGGCGACGATGACCGTCATCGCGGTGGCCAATCAAAAAGGCGGCGTGGGCAAGACCACGACCGCCATCAATCTCGGGACGGCGCTTGCTGCGACGGGGAAGCGCGTCCTGATCGTGGATCTGGATCCGCAAGGCAATGCGTCAACGGGACTGGGGATCCATCGCGCGGAGCGCACCCGCTCAAGCTATGAAGTGCTGATCGGCGAGGCCAGCGTTGCGGACGCGGTGATCGCGACCTCAGTGCCCAAGCTCGACATTGTACCGGCCACGGTCGACCTGTCGGGCGCAGAGATCGAACTGGTCGAATACGAAGAACGCACGCACCGACTCGACCGTGCGTTGGAAGCAACGGGCGATCGCTGGGACGTGGTCCTGATAGACTGTCCGCCGTCGCTGGGACTGCTGACGATCAACGCAATGGTCGCGGCGGACTCGTTGCTCGTGCCGCTGCAGTGCGAGTTCTTCGCGCTCGAGGGGCTGAGCCAGTTGTTGAGCACGGTCGAGCGGATCCGCTCGCGATTCAACCCGGGACTGGCGATCCTCGGCGTGGCTTTGACGATGTACGATCGCCGCAACCGGCTGACCGAGCAGGTATCGACCGACGTTCGCGCGGTGCTGGGCAAGGTGGTGTTCGACACGGTCATCCCCCGCAATGTGCGGCTGTCGGAGGCGCCAAGCCACGGTGTTCCCGCGCTTATTTACGATTATCGCTGCTCGGGATCGGAGGCGTATATGGCGCTCGCGCGCGAATTGATCGGCCGTCTTCCCCCCGCCAAGCCGGCGATTGCGGCATGAGCGAGCCCCGCAAACCCCGTCCCGGGCTCGGCCGCGGGCTCAACGCGTTGCTCGGCGATATCGCCGCGGACCCGGTACCGATGATGGGTGACGCGCCGGCGGGCGTGCGGATGATGCCGGTCGGCGCGCTGACCCCGCAGCCCGGCCAGCCGCGTCGCACATTCGATGATTCGGCGCTCGAAGAGCTCGCGCAATCGATCGCGGCGCGTGGTGTGCTCCAGCCGATCCTGGTCCGCCCGCATGGCCGCAACTATCAGATCGTCGCCGGCGAACGTCGCTGGCGCGCAGCGCAACGCGCGCGGCTCCACGAAGTCCCGGTGATCGTCCGCGAGCTCGACGACGCCGATACGTTCGAGATCGCGCTGCTCGAGAACATCCAGCGCCGCGACCTCAACGCGGTCGAGGAAGCCGACGCCTACCAGCGGCTCATCGGCGAGTTCGGGCATACCCAGGAAGCGCTGGCCAAGCTGGTGCACAAATCGCGCAGCCATATCGCCAACCTGTTGAGATTGCTGGACCTTCCCCAAAGCGTGCAGGCGCTGCTGATCGATGGCCGGATCGACATGGGGCACGCCCGGGCGCTGATCGGCGCGCCCGACGTCGAGCGGCTGGCGGCCGAAGTCGTCGCCAAGGGACTGTCGGTGCGCGAGACCGAGCGGCTGGCGCGCTCGGCGAAGAGCGATGGCGGCAACGGTTCGGGCGGCGGTGGTGGTGGTGGTGGTCGCAATGCCGACATTGCCGCGCTCGAGCGCCAGTTGAGCGACGTCATCGGGCTCGGCGTGCGGATCACGTATGGCGCGAAGGGCGGCGCGCTGACGGTCAATTATTCGACGCTCGACCAGCTCGACATGGTGTGCCAGCGGCTGACCGGCGAACCGCTCTGACGAAGGCTATCGCGCCCGCGCGGCGCGGCGCGTCGTCTCGGTAATCGCGACGGCGGACAGGATTTCGCCCGCACTACTCGCCGACATCAGCCCGCGCTCGGCGCGGCGCAATCGCTCGATCGCCGCCGCGATCTCGCTCGATCGCCAACGCTGCACCAGCCGAATCGTGCTCGCCTCTTCGCGGAAATGGAGCCGGCGCTTCTTGACCGTCGCGATCGCGTCGGCGCCGCTTTCGACCTCGGCCCGCATCGCCGCGATCGTCATCAGCTTGCGGACGATCTGGCGAAGCAACGGGATCGCCGACCCGCCCGAATCGGCGAACCGCCCGAGTTCGCGCGCGATGTCCTGGACTCGCCCCTCGAGCGCGGCGTCGACCACGTCGGACATTTGGGTGTCGCCGAGATCCGCGCCCAGCGCGTCGAGCGCATCGTCATCGAGCTCGCGCGGGCGGTCGGCTGCAGCGTCGAGGTAGAGCGCGAGCTTTTCGACCTCACGCGCAATCACCGCACGGTCGCCGCCCGACGCCGCCATCAGCCGCCGCACGGCGCGCTGAGTCGGGCGCAGGCCGTGCTCGCGCGCGATCCCCACCACCATGCGATCGGCGTTGGCGCCGTCGGGGACGTAGCACGCGAAGCTCATCGCGGCGGGCTGCGCGATCGCGAACTGCACGAGCTTCGAGCTGGTGCGCAGCCCCGGCCCGATCATCACCACCGGGTGCTCGACCTGCGGTTCGGCGAGCAGCATTCGCGCCGCTTCCAGCGCATCGTCCGCCGCCCCGCCGACCAGGATCCACCGCCGCCCGCCGAACAAAGCGAGCGAGCGCGCTTCATCGACCATCCTTCCCGGATCGCCCTTGAGCGACGACCCGTCGATCGCGACCTTTTCGGCATCGGCGCCAAGCGCGCGGCCGAGCCGTGCGGCATAGTCGGCGGCGCCCGCCTCGTCCGGGCCGTGGAGGAGGAACAGCCGGATCGACGGCGATGCCGCTGCCAGCGCGCTAACTAGCTGATTTTCCGATGCTTTCACTTGCCCGCGGCGCGGCGCGTATAGACCGCGATACGCGTGACGATCTGGTCCGCGACGATGTTCGCCAAATTCTCCAGCGCGGTGTTCTCGGCCGCGATCGTCGCATATTCGGACCCGACGACGTCGACGCCCGCGTCGGACCCGGCGGTCGCGTCGAGCAACACTTCGCCGCTGGCCGAGTCGACCAACTGATAGCGCGCGCGCAGCGCACGGCGCTCGCGAGTCACGGTGTCGTCGCGAGTCACGCCGAGGCCGACGATCGAATCGTCGAGCTTGACCTCGAGCCGGTACTTCGCCGCCGCCCCGCCGCCGTCGGGCAGCCGGTCGCGCAGCGCGTTGGACATCAGATAGCCCGACTTGCCCGCGATCGGCGCGACCTCGATCTGCGCCAGCCCGCGCGCGACCGGCCCCGACGCGCCGCCCTCATAGAGCGGATGCAGCCCGCAGCCGGGGAGCGCGAGCGCGAGGAGGAGGACGAGTCGCTTCATGCCACCAGATTGACCAGTCGGTCGGGAACGACAATCACCTTCTTCGGCTCGGCGCCTTCCAGCACGCGAATGACGTTGGCGTTGGCGCGCGCCGCCGCCTCGACCACCGCTTTGTCGCTGCCCTTCGGCATCGTCAGCGTGTCGCGCAGCTTGCCGTTGACCTGAATCGCGATCGTCACCTCGTCCTCGACCAGCAGCGCCGGATCGTAATCGGGCCAGGCTGCATCGGCGACCAGCCCCTCCCCGCCCATCGCCGCCCAGGCTTCCTCGGCCAGGTGCGGCGTCATCGGCGCGACGAGACGGACCAGTGTGCGGATCGCATTGGCGCGCGATGCCGAGGGCGTCGCTTTCTCGATCGCGTTGACCAATTCGTAGAGCTTGGCGACCGCCTTGTTGAACTGCAGCGCTTCGATGTCCGCGGCGACCCCGGCGATCGTCTGCGCGAGCTTGCGGTCGATCGCGATGTCCGCGCCCTCGCCTTCCGCGATCGCGTCGACCAACCGCCACAGCCGCTGAACGAAGCGCCACGCGCCTTCGATCCCGCTTTCGGACCATTGCAGATCGCGCTCGGGTGGCGAATCGGACAGCATGAACCAACGCGTCGCATCGGCGCCGTATTGATCGACGATCGGCTCGGGATCGATCACGTTCTTCTTCGACTTCGACATCTTTTCGACGCGGCCGACCGTGACCGGCTGACCCGTCGAAACTTCCTTGCCTTCGCGCACCTCGTCGAGCGCCAGCCATTTGCCCTCGGCCGATTTGTACGTCTCGTGAGTCACCATGCCTTGCGTGAACAGCCCGGCGAACGGCTCGGCGACGTCGAGCATGTTCATATGCTTGAGCGCGCGCGTCCAGAAGCGTGCGTAGAGCAAGTGGAGGATCGCATGCTCGACCCCGCCAATATATTGCCCGACCGGCAGCCACTGCTCGGCGGCCGCGCGGTCGAACGCCTTGTCCTTGGGCTGGCTGGCGAAGCGGATGAAATACCACGAGGAATCGGCGAAGGTGTCGAGCGTATCGGTCTCGCGCACCGCCTCGCCGTTGCATGCCGGACATGCGACGTGCTTCCAGGTCGGATGGCGGTCGAGCGGGTTGCCCGGAATGTCGAAGCTCACGTCTTCGGGCAGCACGACCGGCAACTGGTCGCGTGGCACCGGCACCGCACCGCACGCCGCGCAATGCACGATCGGGATCGGCGTGCCCCAGTAACGCTGGCGGCTGACGCCCCAGTCGCGCAGCCGGAACACGGTGGTGCCGTGCCCCCAGCCGCCGGCTTCGGCGCGGCGGATGACTTCGCGCTTGGCCTCCTCGACGTCCATCCCGTCGAGGAAATGCGAGTTCACCAGCGTGCCCGGCCCCGAATAGGCCTCGGCGTCGGTGAAATCGGGGTCGGTCCTGTCGCCGTCGGAGACCACGCGGCGGATGCGCAGGCCGTATTTGGCGGCGAACTCGAAGTCGCGCTGGTCGTGCGCGGGCACGCCGAACACTGCGCCGGTGCCGTAATCCATCAGCACGAAATTGGCGATATGGACCGGCAGCTGCCACGCCGGATCGAACGGATGCGTGACGGTCAGCCCAGTATCGAACCCGAGCTTCTCCTGCGTCTCGAGTTCGGCCGCGGTGGTGCCGCCCTGCTTGCACAGCTCGATAAACGCCGCGGCTTCGGGGTTTGACACTGCGAGCGCCTGCGCGATCGGATGGTCCGCCGCGACCGCGACGAAGCTCGCGCCGAAGATCGTGTCAGGGCGCGTGGTAAAGACTTCGACCTCGCCGACGCCGAAGTCGTTGGGGGACATCTTCCAGCGAAACTGCAGTCCCTGGCTCTTGCCGATCCAGTTCTCCTGCATCAGCCGAACCTTGTCGGGCCAATGGTCGAGCGCCTTGAGCCCCTCGAGCAGTTCGTCAGCGAACTGGGTGATCTTGAGGAACCACTGGCTCAGCTTGCGCTTTTCGACCAGCGCGCCCGAGCGCCAGCCGCGCCCGTCGATCACTTGCTCGTTGGCCAGCACGGTCATGTCGACCGGATCCCAATTGACCGACGATTCCTTGCGATAGACGAGCCCGTTCGCGAACATGTCGAGGAACAGCGCCTGTTCGTGCCCGTAATAATCGGGTTCGCACGTCGCCAGCTCGCGGCTCCAGTCGAGCGCGAACCCCAGCCGCTTGAGCTGCGCCTTCATCGTGGCGATGTTCTGTCGGGTCCAGCCGCCGGGGTGCACACCCTTTTCCATCGCGGCGTTCTCGGCCGGCATGCCGAACGCGTCCCATCCCATCGGGTGGAGCACTTCCATGCCCTTCATCCGCCGATAGCGCGCGAGCACGTCGCCCATCGCGTAGTTGCGCACATGCCCCATATGGATCCGCCCCGACGGGTACGGAAACATTTCGAGCACATAGCTTTTGGGCTTGGGGCTGTCGTCTCGCGCGGCAAAGGTCTGGGCCTCGTCCCACACCTGCTGCCAATGGGCATCCGCCTTCAGCGGGTTGAAGCGCGACATTTTTGCTGTTCAACTTTCGTTGAAGTCGGTGCCGCCCCGCTCTCCCACCCGGCCGCCCATAGAATAAACTGATTGGGCGGCCAGGTGGGAGAGCGGGCCGGCACCGCGATAAGACTATTGCGCGATTGCGGCGCGACGCAGGTCGCGGGCGCGGGTAAGGATGATGTCCTCGATCTTCTGTACGGTCGCGGCCTGAACCGGGGCCGCGACCCATTGGCCGCCCTGGTTGACCTCGCGCAGCGCCGCGACGCGCACCGCATCCGCGCGAAGATCCTGATCGAGGATCGTCACCGTGACCTTCATCCGCTCGTTGGGCACACTGGGGTTCACATACCAGTCGGTGACGATCACCCCGCCGTTCGAGTCGGTCTGAAGCAGCGGCATGAAGCTCAACGTGTCGAGCGTCGCGCGCCACAGATAGGCGTTGACACCGATCGTCGTCACTTTGGACGCCGCGAGGTCCGCCTTCGGACGCTCGCGACCCCCGCCACAGGCGGCAAGCGGCAGCAACAGGGCCAGATACGCGGCATGGCGCAGACGAGTCATCGATAGTTTCCTGACACGAGAAAGGGTACGCCGGGCATCTATAGATGCTGACGGGCGCGCCGCAAGCGCGCAAAACCGTGGACATGGCGCAACACTCGCCGGAAAAATGTCGATCGCGGTGGCGGGGGCGGAACATTACGTGTTAGGACGAGTCTCGTATCGGAGTCGCAGGGGATCCGTGGTGGTTGCGAAGCGTGTGATTATGGGGACGATGGTCGGGGCGGTTGCCGCCGCTGCCGCGTTCGCCATGCCCGCGCTCGGCGCCTCCGATTCGGCGCACCGCGCCGTCGCCCGCGCCACGGCCGGCCAAGTGTTCTTCACGCCGGCATCGGCCGATCCCAAGCTCGCCGCGCTGATCGCGCGCAATGGCCTGGGCACCGCGCCGTTCCGCTTCACGCCCGCCGAATCGCGCGGTGACCGCCGGATTGCCGCCATCGCATTGCCGATCGCGCCGAAGGCAGGCGTCGTGACGCTGCGCGGCCCGGCCAATTCGGTCGGTGCGGCGCCGATCGGGGTCGCGCCGATCGCGTACGATCTGGTCAGCACCACCGCCGCCAAACGGCTGAAGATCAGCGGCGACCCGCCCAAGATGGATATCGGCACGTCGCCAGGGACTCGCCGTCCGATGGATCTCGGCTTCACGCTGTCGAGCCGCCGCGCCACCTCGAAGCTGAAGGCGACTCCGGATCGTGCGCTGACCGCCGATACGCGCCTGGCGAACACGCCCAACGACATGATCGACGTCGGTGGCTCGTATTCGCTGCGCCGCAACCTCGATGTGACCGCGGGCATCCGCTATAAGTCGCAAGACCGCGACCGCCTCGCCCCGCTGCCCGACGCGCAGCGGGACAGCCAGGCGGTGTATGTCGGGACCGCTTTCCGGTTCTGACTTCCTGCCGCGATTTAGCGGCAGCTAAATAGCGAAATAGCAGGAAGCACGGCCGGCCTCGCGCAGCGAGGACCGACGACCTGGGCTTTCCCAGGTCTAGCCTGTCCCGAGCGCCTGCCTTGGCAGGCAGTCGAAGGGCGGATTCACTTCGCGTCGCTTTCCGGGTAGCCAGGCATCGATCCCCGCCCAGCCATAAAACCCTCGCAGCCCTCGAAACCGCTCGGCATCCATCCCCCCCAGCGCGATTGCCGCCACCGGCAGCTCCCGCGCAATCCTCTCCGCTCGCCGTGGCCCAAGGGCCTCCGCTCCAGGATGCGACCGAGTCGCGAACACCGGCGACACGAACACGGCGTCCACTCCGCGTCGCCCGGCCGCCCGCGCCTCGGCCCGTGAATGCGCCGACTTGGTGCGCCACCCTCGGCCACGCCGATTATGCACGCCATCCGCCCCCGGCCCGCACCACGCCCCGGCGCGCACCACCACTAGGCCGCGCGCTCGCGCCAACCGCACCACGCGCGCAAAAATCCGCCGGCGCTCGTCCGCGGGCGTCGCATAATGCCGAAACACGATCCCGCTCCCGCGCGGCAGCCGCTCGATCGCGGGCCAAAGCCCGTCGCCCAGCCGCTCGTCGGTCATCAGCCAGAGGCGCGGGAGGGGGTGGCGGCGCGGCACGCGCTTTTCTATAGCGCGTGGCATGACGACCGACGACCCCGCCGCGCGGCTCGCCGGCGTCCGCGCCCAGATCGACCGCGCCAGAAAGCTCGCCGGGCGCAGCGACGCGGTCGAGCTGATCGCGGTATCCAAGATGCATCCTGCCGCCGTCATCGCGCCGCTAATCGCCGCGGGGCAGTGGATATTCGGCGAAAATCGCGTGCAGGAGGCGCAGGCGAAATGGCCGGCGCTCCAGGCTGCGCACCCCGATGTCCGGCTCGCGCTGATCGGCCGGCTGCAGTCGAACAAGGCAGCCGAGGCGGTGGCGTTGTTCGACTCGATCCATTCGGTCGACCGCCCGTCGCTGGTCGCCGCGCTGGCCAAGGCGATGGACGCCGCGGACCGGCGGCCGGATTGCTTCGTCCAGGTCAATATCGGCGACGAACCGCAAAAGGGCGGGTGTGCGATTGCGGACTTGGCTGGCCTCCTTGAGCACGCTCGCGCGGCGGAATTGCCCGTCACAGGCCTGATGGCGCTGCCGCCGGCCGATGTCGAACCCGCGCCGTATTTCGCACTGCTTGCGAAGCTGGCGCGCGATCATGGGCTCGCGGGCCTGAGCATGGGGATGTCGAGCGACTATCCGACTGCGGTAACGCTCGGCGCGACTCATGTCCGCGTCGGCTCGGCGCTGTTCGGGGCGCGCGCGTGAAGTTCAAGGCGCTGCTGTTCGACTTCGACGGCGTACTGATCGAGAGCGAATATGTCGGCAACAAGCAGATCGCCGATTACCTGACGGCGATCGGCCACCCGACCACGCCCGAACAGTCGATGGCGAACTTCATGGGCTATTCCGGCGTCGATTTCCTCGCGAAGATCGAAGCGTGGATCGGTCGCGCCTTGCCACCCGACTTCCACACCGCGCGCTCCGCCGAAGACGATCGCGTGATGGCCGAAGGGATCGGCGCGGTCGCGGGCGCGGTCGATTTCGTCGAGTCGCTCCCCGCCGATCTCCCCAAGGCCGTGGTGTCTTCGAGTTCGACGCGGTGGATCCGCCGCCATCTCGACCATATCGGGCTGTCGGACGCGTTCGGCGATCATATCTATTCGGGACGCGAGCACGTGGCGCGCGGCAAGCCCGCGCCCGACCTCTACCTCTATGCCGCGGAGCAACTCGGCGTCGCCATCGCGGATTGCGCGATACTCGAGGATTCGATCGTAGGCGCGACCGGCGCGGTCGCCTCGGGCGGCTATGTCATCGGTTTATGTGCGGGCTCGCATTGCGCGTCCGATCATGCCGATCGGTTGCGCGGGGTGGGCGTCGAGGCGATTGCCGCCGATTTCGCCGAGGTCATGAAACTACTGGAAATGTAGGATTTCGTCTGACAGTGGGCGAAGCTGGATCGCGACGCCGGTGTTCAGCACTCGGTTCGTCGCATTCCGGCGGAAGCGTGGCGTGACTTTCGTGACCTTCAGAGCTGGTGCCCCGTCCGGTCGCGCTTTGTCGCGAGATACTTGGCGTTGAAGCGATTGGGCGGCAGCGCGATCGGCACGCGCTCGACCACTTCGATTCCAGCCGTTTCGAGCACGCGGACCTTGTCGGGGTTGTTGGTAAGCAACCTGATCCGCGTCTGTCCCAGCAGGTCGAGCATCCGCGCCGCGACCCGAAAATCGCGCGCGTCGACCGCGAACCCCAGCCGCGTGTTGGCATCGACCGTGTCGAACCCCTGGTCTTGCAGCGCATAGGCGCGCAATTTGTTGACCAGCCCGATCCCGCGCCCTTCCTGCCGCAGATAGAGCAGGATGCCCCAGCCGGCCTCCTCCATCGCGTGGACGGCGGCATGGAGCTGCGGCCCGCAATCGCATTTGAGGCTGCCGAGCACGTCCCCGGTCAGGCACTCGCTGTGGAGGCGGACCAACGGCGGCCGCCCATCGGGCTGCCCGACGATCAGCGCGACATGCTCGCCGGGCGAATCGGGGCTGCGGAAGGCGACGATCTCGGCGTGTTCGCTCCCCGCCACCGGCAGACGCGCGCGGGCCGAAATGGCGAGGTGGATCGGATCCTCGAAATCCGCGATCTCAGCGATGGAGATCGCCTCGCCCTCCGCCGCGCCGACGAAGAAGGCGGGCAGCACACCGGCGGTGCGTGCCAATGCCAGCGCCGCCGTCATGACGTCGCCGTCGGTCACCGGCACTGCGCGGAACGGCCCCTTCATCGGGGTCGCCATGTCCAGCTGAGGGTCGGCTAAGGCCACCGCGCAGTCGAAGTCGATCCAGAACGTGCGCTCGACCATCACCGGCGAATCG
Organism: Sphingomonas sp.; assembly: GCF_036269755.1. Taxonomy (GTDB): domain Bacteria; phylum Pseudomonadota; class Alphaproteobacteria; order Sphingomonadales; family Sphingomonadaceae; genus Sphingomonas. The sequence continues at coordinate 87,668 of NZ_DATBDV010000019.1, forward strand.
GGCACCGCCGCCTCGATCTGGTTGGCGAGCTTGAGCGTCGCCGCGCGGCCCGCCGACAGCAGGATCGGCGACTCGCCCGCCGGGTCGAACGCCGCGAGCCGCCCGGCATCGGCGGTTTCGATCGCGAGCAGCCCGACCGGCTCGCCCGCGCCGCGGATTGCGATCGGCCACCCGCGCCGCAGCGAATCGATCGCCCGGGCAACGGCGCGCGTCACAGGTCGAACTCGGTCAGGATCGGAACATGGTCCGACGGCTTGAGCCAGTTGCGGCAATCCTCGAACACGCGATGCGACCGCGCGGTAGCCGCGACATCGGCGGTCGCCCACATGTGATCGAGCCGCCGCCCGCGATCGTTCACCGTCCAGTCGGGCGAGCGATAGCTCCACCACGTATGCAGCCGCGCCGGCGCCGGAAAGAATTGGCGGCCGAGATCGACCCATGAGCTCGAATCCTTGAGCCGGTTGAGCGCGTCGACTTCGACCGGAGTATGACTGACGACGTTCAACAGCTGCTTGTGGCTCCAGACATCGCACTCGAGCGGCGCAATGTTGAGGTCGCCTACCAGAATCGTCGGGCAATCGAGCGTCGCCGACCATGCGGTCATCCGCTCGACGAAGTCGAGCTTCTGCCCGAACTTGGGATTGACCTCGCGGTCGGGGGTGTCGCCGCCCGCGGGTACGTAGACGTTTTCGAGCCGCACGCCGTTCGCCAGCCGCACCCCGACATGCCGCGCCTCGCGGTTGGCTTGCCAGTCGAACCGGTCGTCCTCCGCCAGCGGCACGCGGCTCAGGATCGCCACGCCGTGATGCATCTTCTGCCCGTGCAGGATGATCGTCTTGTAGCCGAGCCGCTTGAACGGCACTTGGGGGAAGTCCTGGTCGACGACCTTGGTCTCCTGCAGGCACAGGATATCGGGCTCGACCTCGCGCAGGAACCGCTCGACGATATCGATGCGGAACCGCACCGAGTTGATGTTCCAGGACACGATCTTCACGCGGAGGGACTTAGGGCGTCGGAAAGCGTTCGTCACCATGCCCGCCGCGGCAAGGCCGCGTCGTCGGACGCTGCTGTGCAGCGCCGCCCGTGCGCCTCGCGAGTCCGGCAGCAGCATGCTGCCGGCCGCCAGACGCAGAAAGGCCCCTGCTCCGGGGGCATGGAACAGGGGCCGACCTAGCGTTCGTCACGCAGGCGGGAAGTGGAGCACTTCAGGCAACAGGGGGAAAATCCCGAACCGCCCCACATCCGCGAGAACCGTATTAGTCGACCAAAGCTGTCGCTCGGATGAACGGACTCGTCATTTTCTGGGGCCACCACGCTGCGGATCGTTGAAGCGGAACGTTCCATCGGAAATCGGCACGTTGAAGCGCTGATCGGACAACCGGATCGTGGTGCGGTTGTTCTGCGCGTCGAGCGCGACCCAGCCGCGGAGCCTCAGCCCGGCGGGCCCCGCCGCGTTCTTCTCGAAGATCATGTCGATCTGCCCATATTCGGGATGCCGCGGATCGTTGACCTCCACCGACAGGACCGAAGGGTCAGCGGTCGGCATCATCTTGGCATATCGCCCGATATCCTTCGACGGATCGAGCAGCACGCCGAGTGGCGATCCGCCAATCGGCCAGCGCTGCTTCTGCCCGACCGAGTAATCGAGGAACCAGAGCGATTTGCCGTCGGCGACGATCAGGATCGGCACGCCCTTTTCGTACTGGAAGCGGATCTTGCCCGGGCGCTTCAATGACAGCGTCCCGGCCAGCATTTTGCCGTTGCGGTCGGTCTGCGTGAACGAAGCGGTCATCGACTGGATCGCGGCGAGGTGCGCCTGGACCTGGGCCAGCTCGGACGGAGCAGGGGCTGCCGCGACGAAAGCGGGCAAGGCAATGAGCGCGAGGGCGCGAGAATACACGAAAGCTCTCCTGGATTGTGGCGCGCGGCATGGCGCGGTGGGCTTGAACGCGTACTGAACGCGCAGCGCTGACTTTTGGGTCAGAGCGGATTGCCGTCGCGGTCGCGCAGCACTTCGCGGCGGCCGACATGGTCGGGGCGGCTGACGATTCCGTCCTTCTCCATCCGCTCGATCAACCGCGCCGCCGAATTGTACCCGATCCGCATCTGCCGCTGCAGCCAGGAGGTGGACGCCTTCTGGCTCTCGCACACGAGTTGGATGGCACCGCGATATTGCTGGTCCTCGGCCGAATCCTCGCCGAGCGGCGCGCCGTCAAGCGCGAAGCCGTCCTCATTCTCCTCGGTGACCGACTGGACGTAATCGGGCTGGCCTTGCGCGCGCCAGAAATCGGCGACCGCGCGAACCTCGTCGTCCGAGACGAAGGGTCCATGGACGCGGCTGATCTGCTTGCCGTACGCCATGTACAGCATGTCGCCCTTGCCGAGCAGCTGCTCGGCGCCCTGCTCGCCCAGGATGGTGCGCGAATCGATCTTCGACGTGACGTTGAAGCTAATCCGGGTCGGCAGGTTGGCCTTGATCACCCCGGTGATGACGTCGACCGATGGCCGCTGCGTCGCCATGATCAGGTGGATACCCGCCGCGCGCGCTTTCTGCGCCAGCCGTTGGATCAGGAACTCGACTTCCTTGCCCGCGGTCATCATCAAATCGGCGAGCTCATCGACGACGATGACGATTTGCGGCAGCGGCGAGAAGTCGAGCTGCTCCTCCTCGTATACCGGTTTGCCGTCCTCGTACCCGATCTGGACCTTGCGCCCGAGCGGCTGCCCCTTGGCCTTGGCGGCGCGTACCTTGTCGTTGAAGCTGGCGAGGCTGCGCACGCCGACCGATGACATCTGGCGGTAGCGCTCCTCCATCTGCTCGACCGCCCATTTCAGCGCGCGGACCGCCTTTGCGGGATCGGTGACGACCGGCGCGAGCAAGTGCGGAATATCCTCGTACATGCTCAGTTCGAGCATCTTGGGATCGATCAAGATCATTTTGCACTGATCGGGGTTGAGCCGGTAGAGCAGCGACAGGATCATGCAGTTGAGCCCGACCGACTTGCCCGATCCGGTGGTGCCGGCGACGAGGAGGTGCGGCATCGGCGCGAGGTCGACGATCACCGGGTCGCCGGCGATGTTCTTGCCGAGGATCAGTGGGAGCGACGCGGTCTGGTCCTCGAACGAATCGTCGGCGACGAGCTCGTGCAGCGCAACGGCCTCGCGCTTGGCGTTGGGCAGCTCGATCCCGATCACCGTCCGCCCCGGCACCGTCGCAACGCGGGCGGAAATCGCCGACATGTTGCGCGCGATGTCGTCGGCGAGCTGGATCACGCGGCTCGCCTTGATCCCGGGGGCGGGGTCGAGCTCGTACATCGTGACGACCGGGCCAGGGCGCACCTCGATGATCGATCCCTTGACGTGGAAATCGTCGAGCACCGTCTCGAGCAGCCGCGCGTTGCGTTCGAGCGCGGCCTTGTCGACCGGGCCGTTGGCCGATGGCGGCGGCGGCTTGAGCAGGTCGAGCGTCGGCAAACGGTAATTGTCGCGGAGGTCGAGACTGGCCTGCTTAGGGCCACGTGTCGGCTTGGCTTGAGGCGCAGCGGCGGCTCGGTCGGCAATGACTGGGCCGGGACGCTGGTCGGGTAGGGCGACCGCACGCGGCTGACGGATGGTCTTTTCGGGGACGGTCGCGGCTTCGCCGCCGTCGCCGATCGATTTCGGAGCAGAGCGGCGGTCGAGCCGCAGCAAGCGCGGCAGCCCGATCTCCAGGGCGGCGAACCAGATGACGATCCCCGCAATGCCGAGCGCGAGCGCGACCAACCGCTCGGTCCACAGGATCGCGGTCGTGCTGCCGATCAGCGCGATCAGCCAGTCGAGCCCGCCCGCCAGCGCCATCCCGGCCACGCCGCCGAGTCCCGCGGGCCAGTTGAGCGAGGCCGCGGTCGAATAGAGGCCAAGCGCGGCGGCGACGAGCGTCGCGCCGCTCGCGGCGATGACCAGCATCCGCCCCCATCGCCCGACCGGCTCGTCGCGCCACAATCGCAGCCCCGCAACGAGGCCGACCGCGAGCAATCCTGCAACCGGCAAGCCAAGGATCGAAAAGCCGAGGTCGGCGACGAACGCGCCCGGCGTGCCGAGCAGGTTCTGCGCGGGGCCGCCGGCCGCGGTACTGAGCGAGGGATCGCCCGAATGATAGGTGGCGAGCGCGGCGGCGAGCGCCAGCGTGGCGAGGAGCAGCGCAATCGCGCCGACCATCGCCCAGCCGCGCGCCGCGCCGGCCTTCACTGTCTCGCGCCAGAGCGGCGGCTGCGCGCGGCTCGCCATGATCGAATACCCCCGAAATGTCCGCTGTTCGTTCGCGCTAGATTCTCGCTCTTGCCGAGTCCGACGTCAAGCAGTCGTGATTGTCGGGCTTGATGGCGCACGCTAGGGCGGTCGGCATGAGCCAGGCGGACATCCTCATCTTGGGCGGCGGACTGGTCGGCAGCGCGCTGGCGGTGGCGCTCGACGCGCACGGGTTGACGAGCATCGTCATCGACCCCGCCGACCCGGCGGTGGTGACCGCGGCCGGTTTCGACGGCCGTGCCTCGGCGATCGCCAGCGCCCCGATGCGGATGCTCGAGGCGATCGGTGTTGGGGATCGGCTGGCGGGCAAGGGCTGCCCGATCGAGGGCATCCGGGTGAGCGACGGGCTCGACCCCGGCGCGCTCGATTTCGTTCCCGGCACCGAGGAGGCCGCGCTCGGCACGATGTTGGAGAATCGCGACTTGCGCGCGGCGCTGCTTGATGCGGCGAACGCGGCGCCGGGCGTCGATTTGCGCATGAAGACGCGCGCGCTCGAAGTCGTGCGAGACGACTTTGGCGTCCGCGCGACGCTGAGCGACGGCGGCCAGGCGCGCGCGGCGCTGCTGGTCGGAGCCGAGGGGCGAGCATCGCCGACTCGCGAGGCGGCGGGATTGAACGTCGCGCGGTGGAGCTACGATCACGTCGCGCTGGTGACCTCGATCGGCCACGAGCGGTCGCACGACAACGTCGCCTACGAAATCTTCTACCCCGAAGGGCCGTTCGCGATCCTGCCGCTCATCGACGACGGGTCCGGGCATCGCTCGGCGATCGTCTGGTCGGTGCGCGGCGCGCAAGCGCCGGGGATGCAGAAGCTGGGCGCGCGCGGCTATCTCGCCGAACTCGAGCGCAAGATGGGCGGGTTTCTCGGCAAGCTGACCTGGCTTGGCCCGCGCTTCGCGCACCCGCTCGGCTTCCATCATGCCGCGACGATCACATCCAACCGCCTCGCTCTTGTCGGAGATGCCGCGCACGGCATCCATCCGATCGCGGGGCAAGGCGTCAATGTCGGCTTTCGCGATGTGGCGGCGTTGGTCGAGGTGCTCATAGATGGCAAAAGGATCGGCCTCGATCTCGGCGATCCGGCGTTCCTCAAGCGCTACGAGCGCTGGCGCAGTCTCGACACGTTCATGGTCAGCCTCGCCACCGACGGCCTGACGCGATTGTTCGGCATCCCCGGCAGGACCGCGAACGCCGCGCGGCGGTTCGGCCTCTCGGCAGTCCAGCGCTCGCCCGCGCTCAAGGATCGCTTCATCGCCGAAGCGCGCGGCGAATCGGGCGCGCTACCCAAGTTGCTCGCGGGGCTGACCGTCTAGACCTAGGTCCGCCGCAACAATCGCTCGACCGATTCGTGGTTGGTCGAATCCTTTCCGCAATCCTTCTCGATTGCCTCCCGCAGCGATTCGAGCTGGTCCTGGGTCAGATGCTCGATCCCGATGAAACCGTTTCGCGCGTCGCTGGTGGCGCGGATGATCTCGTCGAGCTTGGCCTGCATCGACGAGGCGTCGCGATTCTGGGCGTTCTGGATCAGGAACACCATCAGGAACGTGACGATCGTCGTGCCGGTGTTGATGATCAATTGCCATGTGTCCGAATAATGCGACATCGGCCCGGTCACTGCCCAGACGACGAGGATGGTCAGCGCGAAGATGAACGCTGGCGGCCGCCCCGCCCAGCCTGCGACCCTGCCCGCGACCGATTCGAAAATGCGCTCCACTGAAGCCCTCCCCTTCTCCCGATGAGGGGGGACTGCCACTTTGCGCGTCGTCCCGCTATGGCGAAGCCATGACTCAGATCAGCGTCGCCGCGCTCCAGCTCGCTTTCTCCGCCGATTTGGAGGCCAACATCGCCAACGTGACTCGCCTGGTGCGCGAAGCCGCGGTGAAGGGCGCGCGCGTGATCCTGCCGCCCGAACTGTTCGAGGGCGAATATTTCTGCCGAGTCGAGGACGAGGGGTTATTTGCTAACGCCAAGCCGACGGCCGAGCATCGCGCGGTGCAGGCGATGCAGGCGCTGGCCGCCGAGCTGAAGGTGTGGATCCCGACCAGCTTCTTCGAGGCCGACGGACCGCATCATTACAACAGCCTCGCGATGGTCGATCCCGACGGCAAGGTCGCGGGCGTCTATCGCAAGAGCCACATTCCCGACGGGCCGGGCTACGAGGAAAAATTCTACTTCCGTCCCGGCAATACCGGATTCAAGGTGTGGGACGGCCCCGACCGCACAACGCTCGGTGTCGGCGTGTGCTGGGACCAATGGTATCCCGAAACCGCGCGCGCGATGATGCTGATGGGCGCGGAAATCCTGTTCTATCCGACCGCGATCGGCAGCGAGCCGCACGATACCAGCCTCGACACCGCGCGGCTATGGCGGCGGGCGATGGTAGGGCATGCGGTGTCGAACGTCGTGCCGATGGTGGCAGCCAACCGAATCGGCACCGAGCATGGCCAGACCTTCTATGGCACCAGCTTCATTGCCGACGAGCGCGGCGATATTCTCGCTGAGTTGGGACGCGAGGAAGAGGGCGTGATCGCGGCGACGATCGACCTCGATCGAGTCAAGCGCCACCGCGCCGCGTTCGGCTTCTTCCGTGATCGGCGGCCCGAACTCTACGGGCGGCTCGTCGAAGACGTCTAGGCTTTGCGTCCGGGCTTGCGACGAAACAGAAAGGCGGCAACCCCGCCGATCACTGCCAGCCCGGCAGCGGCCACGCCGCCGATCAACAGCGCGCGCGGCGGACCAGAATCGCTTTCGGCCACCGGCGGCAGCGGTGCCGGGTGCTCGTGCGGCGGCTCTTCGATCGGGTAGGGCGACTGATTGTCGGGCGGGACTGGCGGTTCGTGGCTCATGCGCGCGTCAACCGCCGATTGCCGCACGGAGTTCCAGCGCGCGCGCGAATACCGCTTCGAACATTTCGGCGGTCAGCCGTCCGGTATTCTGGTTGTAGCGCGAGCAGTGATAGCTATCGAGCAGCACCCGCCCTTCCGGCATGCGGTGCTCGGCCAGGTGGCCGAACCGCGCCTTGGGTAGCCGCCCGCCGAGCGCCTTGACCGCCGACTGGTGCGCGATCTGGCCGAGCGCGATGAAGATACGGGCGCCAGGCAGCGCGCCGATCTGCCGCTCGAGGAATGGCCGGCAGGTGCGGACCTCCTCGGGCGTCGGCTTGTTCTGTGGGGGCAGGCATTTGACCGAGTTGCAGATGATCGCGCCGTCGAGCGTCAGCCCGTCATCGGATCGAGCGTGGTACGCGCCGTGCGTGAAGCCGAACTTGGCAAGCGTCTGAAAGAATAGCACGCCCGAATGATCGCCGGTGAACGGTCGCCCGGTCCGATTGGCGCCATCCTTCCCCGGAGCGAGCCCGACGATGCACAGCCACGCGTCCGGATCGCCGAACGCCGGCACCGGCGCGTTCCACCAGTCGGGATATTCGACGCGTAGCTCTTCGCGCAACCCCACCAGACGCGGGCAACGCGGACAGTCGAGCGGCGGTTCGGTGGCGGGGATCGGGCTGGGTGCAAACTCCACGCGAACGCGGTAGGCCCTGCGGCGTCATGGCGTCCAGTTATGTCATTGCTCTCGGGTCGAACCGGCGCGGCCGTCACGGCGGCCCGGGCGACGAAATACGCGCGGCGGCGGCGGCAATCGGCGGCGTGGTCGCGATGTCGCGGTTGATCGAAACCCCGCCGCTCGGCCCGGCGGCGCGGCGCTTCGTCAACGCCGCGGCGCTGATCGAGAGCGATGAACCCCCCCGCGACCTGCTCGAGCGACTGAAGGCGATCGAGGCCAAGTTCGGCCGCCGCCCCGGCCAGCGCTGGCGCGATCGCGTGATCGACCTCGATATCGTGCTCTGGTCGGGCGGCGCCTGGGCCGATGATCGCCTGACCATCCCCCACCCTGCGTTTCGCGGCCGCGCGTTCGTGCTCGAACCACTCGCGGCGCTAGTGCCCGATTGGCGCGATCCGCTCACTGGCCTCACCATCCGCCAGCTTGCCGCGCGGTTGACCCGGCGCGCGCGCCTCGCGTAAGCGCCGCGGCTCTGGTGCGGGCCCGTAGCTCAGTTGGTAGAGCAACGGACTTTTAATCTGTAGGTCTCGGGTTCGAGTCCCGACGGGCCCACCATGGCGGGTTAGCTGCGCCGTTCAGCCAGCTTCCGCTCCCACGCCAGCGCATCGCGGACGATCGTGTCGAGGTCGTCAAATTGCGGCCGCCATGGCAGCGTGCTCAGGATCCGGCGATTGTCCGACACCAGTTCGGCGGGGTCGCCTGCGCGGCGCCCTTCCATCTTGCGCTCGATCGTCATGTTGGTGACTCGATCGACCGCGTCGAGGACTTCGAGCACCGAATAGCCATGGCCGTAGCCCGCGTTCATCGTCAGGTTCTCGCGTGGCTCGGCGATCAGGCGGTCGAGCGCATGGACGTGCGCGGCGGCCAAGTCGCTGACATGGATGTAATCGCGCACGCCGGTGCCGTCCGGGGTCGCGAAGTCGGTGCCGAATACCGCGACCGACTCGCGCTTGCCGGTCGCCGCTTCGACCGCGACCTTGATCAAATGCGTCGCGCCGGCAGTGGACTGGCCCGACCGCCCTTGCGGGTCGGCGCCCGCGACGTTGAAATATCTGAGCGCGCAATAGTTGATCGGGTGTGCCGCCGACACGTCCTTGAGCATGATCTCGGTCATCAGCTTCGACATGCCATAAGGGTTGATCGGCAGCTTGGGATCGTTTTCCGCCACCGGAACGCGGTCGGGCGTGCCGTAGGTCGCCGCGGTCGACGAGAAGATGAAATGCTCGACCCCGCACGCCACCGCGCTTTCGATCAGCGCGCGGCTCGCGACGGTGTTGTTGCGATAATATTTGAGCGGATTCTCGACCGACTCCGGAACGATGATCGATCCGGCAAAGTGCATCACCGCGACGACGTCATGCTCGCGCATCGCGCCGCGCACCGCGTCGTCATCCTCGATATTGGCGCGGACCAATGTTGCGCGCTCGTCGACTGCCCAGTCGAAGCCGGTGGTCAGATTGTCGACCACCACCACGTCCCAGCCGCCATCGAGCAAAACCAGCACCGCGTGGCTGCCGATATAGCCCGCGCCGCCGGTGACCAGGACCTTACCTTTGCTCATGCTTGCCATCCTCTTTGTCTCGGGCACGCCCGTACCTATGTTGGGGGTCGATTGAAAAGGAGCGAATGATGGCGACGACCGAGACTGCGATCCTGGCCGGCGGCTGCTTCTGGTGCACCGAGGCGGTGTACAAGGATGTGATCGGGGTCGAGCGAGTCGAAAGCGGTTATATCGGCGGGAGCGTGCCCAACCCCACCTATCGCCAGGTCTGCGGCGGCGACACCGGTCATGCCGAAGCGATTCGCATGACATTCGATTCGGACCAGGTGCGCTATGCCGATTTGCTCGACATCTTCTTTGCGACTCACGACCCGACCACGCTCAACCGCCAAGGCGGCGATGTCGGTACGCAATACCGCTCGGCGATCTTCCCGCTCGACGCGACGCAGGAGGCGGAGGCCAAGGCGGCGGTCGCGCGCAATGCTGCGAATTGGCCCAACCCGATCGTCACGACGATCGAGCCCATCGGCGAATGGTATCCGGCCGAGGATTATCACCAGCAATATTGGGAGGGCGAAGGCCAGCGGAACCCATATTGCCTCGCGGTGATCCCGCCCAAGCTGCAGAAACTGCGCAAGAGCTTTGCCGCTCGGTCCAAGGCGGCGGCGGAAAAAGTCTGAGCCTTAGCGTAGCCCACCGGCCGGCAGTCCGAACCGCCGGCCGATGACAATGCGTCAGCGACGATGCCAGCGAGTCTGGCGGTCATGGCGCTGCATTCGGATCGAGCTGCTCAGCGCGTTGAAGCGGCGATCGAGGTCGCGGCGCTCGGCCATGGTCAGACCATTGCGGCGATAGCGATATTCGAGCCGCGCGATATTCGCGAAACGCGTCTTCAGGCGCGACGCTTCCTGGCGGGTGAGCGACCCGTTGCGGACGCCCATGTCGATCCGGCTGTACAGATTGGGCTGACGCTGGTTGATCGATTGCCAGGCCTGCGCATTGGCAGCGGTGGGAAGGGCAACGGCCATCGTCGCGGCCGCCACGAGGGCGGTGACGATTTTCATGAGATACTCCTTTGGTCGACGCCAATGTACGCGGCGACGCTTATCGTATGCACGGACCGCCCTGAATGTTCCGTGGCGCGAGCGTTGCTTTAGGTTCAGCCGGGCGCGTCCTGTCCGGCTGGATCCTCGCCGATAGTTCGCGTTCGCAAGGGAACCGGGCCGTAGCTCCGCCGTTGATTGCACGACCCTTTGGCACAGGAAAAACGACATGGATTACAAGAAGCTCGGCTTCGGCCTCGGCGTCTTCTCGATCGCGCTGGGCGCTGCTGAAGTATTCGCCGCCAAACGCATCGCGCGGCTGCTCGGCGTCGAGGGCAAGGAAGGCGTGATCAGGGCGTTCGGCGGGCGCGAATTGCTCGCCGGCGCGAGCCTGATCACCGCGCCAGCGGCCAGTGCCAATGTCTGGAACCGAGTCGGCGGCGACGCAATGGACATGGCCGCGCTCGGCCTCGCCGCGCCCAACCGGACCAAGAACAAGGCGCTGTGGGGCGCGATCGCCTTCGTCGCCGGCGCGGCGCTGATCGACGTGCTCACCGCGCGCGGGCTCGACCGCACCACCGGCAAGACCTTCCCGACGAGTGCCGGTGGCGGCGATGGCGGATCGGACGAGCCGGAACAGCCCACCAGCATCGAGCCCGAGCATACCGCCCACGCGCTCGCACCGGCGGTCGGCTGAGCGCGGAACGCCCGCGCCGGCGATCCGTTATATCGCCGACCGAAACGGAGATCGAACATGCCCAACACCAACCGCGCCCGCGACAGCCAGGGGCGCTTCAAAGCCGACCATCGCAGCCGCAACCTCGCGTTCGGCGCGGCCGCCGTGATCGGATTCGGCGCAGCGGCAGTGGGCGCGGCGATCCGCTACGGCCTGCTCGACCGCTTCTTTCCCGCGAGCGAAGGCCATGACGCGCCCGACCTCGAAGGCGATACCCACCCCGGCCCCGACAGCCGCGCGCCCGAAGCCTTCCGCCCCGATCCCACCGCGATGCCGACCGCTGCCGAGCGCGAGAGCCTTCGCCCGCCCCCCGGTGTGGACACGGGCTTCACCGAGGATATGCGCAGCGAGGAACTGACGACCGCGGAGTGAAGCCGCGTCGTAGCTGCGCCAAATCGTTAGGGCGGCGGAATGAAACCTTCCGCCGCCCTCGTGCATTGAGCGGGGCGTGGGGGATAACAGGAGAATGTAACATGCGTACCCTCACCCTCGGCCTGTTGGCCGTCGCAACCGCGCTGGGCGGCTGCACGACGATGTACGATGACGGTCCCGGCACGAGCTACCGCACCTATCGCAACTACGACTATAACCGGCCCGATCCCGCGTATAACGGCTATTATGCCGACCAATATTATGTCGATAATCCGCGCTACCGCGAGCGCCGGCTGAGCCGCAACGACCGCGTCTATGTGGGTCGCGACGGGCGCTATTATTGCCGCCGTTCGGACGGCACGACCGGCCTTATCGTCGGCGGCATTGCCGGAGGCGCGCTGGGCGCTGCGCTGACCTCGGGCCGCTCCGAACCGCTCGGCATATTGCTCGGTGCGGCAGCGGGCGCCGCGGCCGGATCGGCGATCGACCAGGACAATGTGCGCTGCCGATGACCGCCGGCGAAGATCTTAGCGACCGCTAAAATCGCGCTCGCGGGCACGGCCCCGCCAAAACTGAACGGGCGGATGCAGACCCTGCAGCCGCCCGTCGTTTTTCCAAACACGCCTGAAGCATACCGTCAGATGGCGCCAACGGTTTCGCCGGCGAGGCTCGGATAGTCGATATACCCTTCCGGCCCCGGCGTGTACCAGGTCCGGAAATTGTCGGGGGTCAGTTCGGCACCGCTGCGCAAGCGCTCGACCAGATCGGGGTTGGCGATGAACTTTCTCCCGAACGCGATGCCGTCGGCCAGCCCGCTCGCTATGTCGGCCTCGGCCTTTTTCAGCGTATATTCCTGGTTGAGGATCAACGGCCGCATGAACACCTCGCGGATCTTCGGGCTCAGCCGCGGGACCTCGGAAGTCCCGAACGATCCTTCGGGCTTGAGCTCGCGCAACTCTAGGAACGCGATTCCGAGGTCGTCGAGCGCCTTTGCGGCGGGCACGAACACGCTTTCCGGATCGCTGTCGTCGGCGCCCTGAGTCTCGCCGTTAGGCGACAGCCGGATCGCGGTGCGCCCGGCACCGACCTCGGCGATCACCGCCGCGACGGCTTCGCGCATGAAGCGGATTCGGTTTTCCGGGGAGCCGCCATATTCGTCTTCGCGCAGGTTGGTGCCGTCGCGGAGGAATTGATCGATCAGATAGCCGTTGGCGCCGTGGAGCTGGACGCCGTCGAACCCCGCGGCAATCGCGGCGCGCGCGGCGCTGGCATATTCGTCCTGCGCCTGGCGGATATCGTCGATCGTCGCCGCGCGCGCTTCGGCATAGGGGTTTTCCGGCTTGTGATACGGCGCGCGCGTGGCCGAGGAGGACAAGGGCTGCAGCCCCGTCACGTCGGGCCGTGCAAGCCGCCCCATGTGCCAGATTTGCGCGACGATCCGACCGCCGGCCTCGTGAACCGCGGCAGTCACCGGCTTCCACGCCTCGACCTGTTCGGGCGTCCAAAGCCCTGGAGCGTTGGGCCAGCCGAGCCCGAGCCGGCTCACGCCCGTGCCTTCGGTGATGATCACCCCCGCGCCCGCACGCTGGCGATAATAGTCGATCATGATGTCGGTCGGAACGTGCTCGCCGGTCGAGCGTCCGCGAGTCAGCGGCGCCATTAGGATTCGGTTCTTGGCGTCAATATCGCCGAGCTGGATCGGATCGAACAGGGTGGGCAAGCCAGGCCTCCTTTGATGAGTGCTTTGTCGCAGATGGGGCGTTAAGCGGCGGCATGCACCAGGACGCAGCCCCAAGAAAAGGTTCCAGCAGCAAAAGCGTGGCCGCGCACCCGCTGGCGTTCGCCGGGCTGGTGGTGGCCAACGTCGCGCTGGCGTTCGGGCCGTTGTTCGTGCGGATGGCGGATGTGGGACCGGTCGCGGTTGGCTTCTGGCGGATCGCGCTTGCAGCCCCCGTGCTGGTGGCGATGGCAGCGGCGAGCGGGTGGCGGCCGCGCGGCACGACGCCCGGGCTGTGGGCGGCGGTGGTGATCGGCGGGGTGTGCTTCGCCGCCGATCTGGCGAGCTGGCATATCGGCATCCTCAAGACGAGCCTCGCCAATGCGACCTTTTTCGGCAATTCGGCGACCTTGTTCTTTCCGATCTATGGCTTCGTCGTTGCGCGCGCCTGGCCGTCGCGGATGCAGGGATTCGCGTTGCTGCTGGCGTTGGTCGGGGCGGCGTTGCTGATGGGGCGCTCGTTGCAGATCGCGCCGGGGCATTTCGGCGGCGACCTGCTCTGCCTGCTCGCGGGCGTGCTCTACACCTTCTACTTCGCCGCGATGGCGAAGGCGCGCGACACGATGGCGCCGGTGCCCGCACTCGCCGCCTCGACGCTCGCGAGCGTGCTGCCGCTGTTGCTGTTCGCATTATTCATGCGCGAGGCGATCATGCCGCACGATTGGACGCCACTGATCGCGGTCGCGCTGGCGAGCCAGGTGCTGGGGCAGGGACTGATGATCTTCGCGCTCGGGCAATTGTCGCCGCTGATCGTCGGGATCGGGCTGCTGATCCAGCCGGTGGTCGCAGCGGCGATCGGCTGGATCGGGTACGGCGAGCGGCTCGATGCGGTCGATCTGGCCGGGGCGGTGCTCGTCGCGGTTGCCTTGGTGCTGGTGCGTCGCTCGCGCGATGAGCCGGCGGAGCTTGCCCCCGAAGGGGTCGAGGAGGCATAACGGCACGATGACGCTGTCCGCCGACCCGACGATCCCCGAAATCCGCGACGCGCTGGCGCCGCTGGTCGCCGACAATGCCGCGTTCGATGGTTGGACCGCGGCGGCGCGCGACATGGCCGCCGATGCGCTGGGGGTGGACCGCGACATCGCCTTGCTCGCGTTGCCCGATGCCGCGACGATGATCGACGCCTGGTTCGCGAGCGTCGATGCGGCGATGCTTACCGCGCTGCCGCCCGAGACACTGGCGGCGATGAAGGTTCGCGCGAAGATCACGGCGCTGATCGAGGCGCGACTGGACACGCTCGCGCCGCATCGCGAAACGCTACGCCGCGCGCTCGCGATCCTCGCGCTGCCGACCAATCTCGCGCACGGCGCCAGGCTCGGCTGGCGCGCCGCCGATACGATGTGGCGCGCCGCCGGCGATATCGCGACCGATTACAATCATTACACGAAGCGCGGGCTGCTCGCCGCGGTCTATGCCGCGACGATGACGGTGTTCCTCGACGACGACAGCGAAGGCCAGGCCGATACCCGCGCCTTCCTCGCGCGGCGGATCGAGGGGATCATGCGGTTCGAGAAGGCCAAGGCCGGGTTCCTTTCCCGCGCGACGCACCGCCCCAGCCTGTCGCGATTCATCGGAAGGCTGCGTTACCCAGCCGTTTGATTTTCGTTATTGATAATCAATCGCAATTCGCCTACCTGTGTGTCATGGCGATTCCGCTTAGCCTTGAACAGCTTCCTCGCCGCCAGCGCGCGACGGTGGCCGGCATTGCCTGGGACCGGCTCGCCGCGCCCGAGGCACGGCGGCTGCGCGAGCTCGGCTTCGACGAGGGCGTCGATGTCGAGGTGCTGCACCGCGCGACGCTCGGCGGCGGGCCGATCGCCTGCCGGATCGGCCGGATGACCGTCGCGCTGCGCCGCCGAGTCGCAGGCGCGATCCACGTCGCGCCAGAGGCGTTCCTCGAAGCCGCCGAATAGCGCCTGATGCATCCGGCACCGCTGGTCGCGCTGGTCGGCAATCCCAATGCCGGCAAGAGCGCGCTGTTCAACGCGCTGACCGGCGCGCGGCAAAAGGTCGGCAATTATCCTGGCGTCACCGTCGAGCGCCATGCGGGACGGACGACGTTGGCGGACGGCCGCCCGGTCGAGTTGCTCGATCTGCCCGGCGCGTACAGCCTCGAACCATCGAGCCCCGACGAACGCGTGACTCGCGACGTCATCACCGGCGCGCAAGCCGGCGAGCGGCTGCCCGACGCGCTGGTCGTGGTGGTCGATGCCGCCAATCTCGACAATCATTTGCGCTTCACGCTCCAGTTGATCGCGCTCGGGCTGCCGCTGGTGGTCGCGCTCAACATGATCGACCTCGCCGAGCGTGACGGGCTCAAGCTCGACGCGGCGGCGCTCGAACGCGAGCTTGGCGTGCCGGTGATCCCGACCGTAGCGGTCAGGAAACGCGGGATCGATGCGCTCAAGGACGCGCTCGACTCCTTGGTCTCGCCCGGCGCTACAGCGCTTCGCAGTAGCGACCCGGCGCTCCACGCCGATATCGCAACGTTGCAACGCCGCGCGCGGCAGATCGCGGTCGCCGCAACCGTCTCCGAAGCCCCCGTCCGCCGCTGGACGCACACGTTCGACGCGGTCGCGCTCCACCCGGTGTTCGGCGTCGTGCTGCTGCTCGGCATCCTGTTCCTGATGTTCCAGGCGGTGTTCGGCGCGGGCGGCGCGCCGGCCGATGCGATCGACGCCGGCTTCACCTGGCTGGAAGGGATCGTGACCGCGGCGATGCCTGAAGGCGTGCTGCGCTCGCTGATAACCGACGGCATCATCAAGGGTGTCGGCGCGGTGATCGTGTTCCTGCCGCAGATCCTGATCCTGTTCTTCTTCATCCTGTTGCTCGAAGCGTCAGGCTACATGGTCCGCGCGGCATTCCTGATGGATCGCATCATGGCGAGCGTCGGGCTGTCGGGACGAGCGTTCATTCCGCTCCTGTCGAGCTTCGCCTGTGCCGTTCCCGGGATCATGGCGACTCGCACGATCGAGGACGAGAAGGACCGGCTGACGACGATCCTGATCGCACCGTTGATGACCTGTTCGGCGCGGCTCCCGGTCTACACGTTGATCATCGGTGCGCTGATCCCCAATACCAAAATCGTCGGCGTATTCGGGCTTCAGGGGCTGGTGATGTTCTCGCTCTACGTGATGGGGCTGGTCGGCGCGTTCGTCGTGGCGCTGGTCTTGCGTCGCACGGTCACCAGAGGCGTGTCGTCGGGCTTCCTGATGGAGATGCCCAAATACCAGATGCCCAATTGGCGCGACATCGCGATCGGGCTGTGGACTCGATGCGAGATCTTCCTCAAGCGCGCCGGCACGATCATCGCGGTCACCACCATCGTGCTGTGGGCGTTGTTGAGCTTTCCCAAGCCGCCTGCCGGATCGCCGGTTTCGGCGGTCAATTATTCGGTCGCGGGCCGAATCGCCAACGGCATTGAGCCCGCCTTCCGCCCGATCGGGTTCAACCGCGACATCGTGCTCGCGCTGATCCCGGCGATGGCAGCGCGTGAGGTCGCGGTGGCGGCGATCGCGACGACCTATGCGGTCGACAATCCGGGCGATGCCGCGGGCGACAACCAGATGCGTGCCAAGCTCAAGAGCAACTGGAGCCTCGCCACCGCGCTCGCTTTCCTCATGTGGTTCGTGTTCGCGCCGCAATGCATCTCGACGATCGCAGTCACGCGGCGCGAAACGAATGGGTGGAAATGGCCCGCCTTCATGGTAGGGTATCTGTTCACGCTGGCATACGTGGCGGCGGGCGCTACATACTGGATCGCTAGAGGATTCGGTTTGTAGAGGAAATTATGGCGGGCAGCGTCAACAAGGTCATTCTCGTCGGCAATCTGGGGCGCGACCCCGAAAGCCGGTCGTTCCAGAACGGCGGCAAGGTGGTGAACCTGCGCATCGCCACCAGCGAAAACTGGAAGGACAAGAATAGCGGCGAGCGCAAGGAAAAGACCGAATGGCATTCGGTCGCGATCTTCAACGAAGGTCTCGCCAACGTCGCCGAGCGCTATCTGCGCAAGGGCAGCAAGGTCTATATCGAGGGCGCGCTGCAGACGCGCAAATGGACCGACCAGGCCGGCGTCGAGAAATATTCGACCGAGATCGTGCTCCAGGGCTTCAATTCGGTGCTGACGATGCTCGATGGCGCGCCGGGCCAGGGCGGCGGCGGCGGCTCGTCGGGCGGCAGCGGGCGTGACGATTGGAGCGGCGGCAGCGGCGGCGGCAACGACTTCGGCGGCGGGCGCGGTGGCCAGAGCGGCGGATCGAGCGGCGGCGGCTTCGGCGGCGGCGGCTTCGCCGACGACCTCGACGACGACGTGCCGTTCTAGGCGCAGTGGAGGCGGCTCCGGCCGCCGTTTTGCGAAGCGAACCACCAGACTGGCCGGCGGCGTTGATACTAGCGGCTTAGCAAGAACACCGCATGTTCGGCGAGCAAGTTCGCCAGCGTCGCGCTGGTGCGCTGGTCGCCCGACAGGAACCAGCCCTGCTCGATGGTGATGCCGCGCTCCTTCAGCAGCGCGCGGAAATCGTCGATCGTAACGTGATGGATGTTGGGCGTCGCGTACCACGCGACCGGCAGCAGCCGCGTGACCGGCATCCGCCCGCCCCACAGCAACGACGCGCGCACCCGCCAGTGGGCGAAATTGGGGAACGACACGAACGCCTTGCGCCCGATTCGCAGCAGATGGTCGAGCACCGCATCGGGGGCGCGCGTGGTCTGGAGCGTTTGGCTGAGAATGGCATAGTCGAACGAGTCGTCGGGATAACCGGTCAGATCCGTGTCGGCGTCCCCCTGCACGACGCTCAAACCGCGCGCGACCGCGCTGGCGACGTCGCCGGCATCGAGCTCGAGCCCGCGCGAGTCGCAGCCACGCTCATCGCGCAGCGCCGCCATCAGCGCGCCGTCGCCGCAGCCGACGTCGAGCACTCGGCTGCCCTTGGCGACGTTGGCGGCGATCACCACGAGGTCGGGACGCAGGCTCATGCTGCGCTCAGGAACCCATCGACCACGCGGTTCAATTCCGGAGAATCGAGCAGGAACGCGTCGTGACCGTATGGACTCGACAGCTCGACGAAACTCACCGCCGCGCCCGCCGCGTTGAGCGCCTGGACGATGATTCGCGATTCGGCGGTGGGATAGAGCCAGTCGGTGTCGAAGCTGACCACCGCAAACCGGGTCCTGATGCCCTTGAATGCATTGGCGAGCAGCCCATCGTGCTCCTCCGCCAGGTCGAAATAGTCCATCGCTCGGGTGATGTAGAGATAGGCGTTGGCGTCGAACCGGTCGGTGAACGACAGGCCCTGGTGGCGCAGGTAGCTTTCGACCTGGAAATCGGCGTCGAACCCGAAGCTCTTCGCTTCACGCGCCTGCAGCCTTCGCCCGAATTTCTCCGTGAGCCCGGCCTCCGACAGATAGGTGATATGCGCCGCCATCCGCGCCACCGCGAGTCCTGCGGTCGGGCCGGCGCCATGCCCATAATAGTCGCCGCCGCGCCATTGCGGATCGGCCATGATCGCCTGACGCCCAACTTCGTGGAACGCGATGTTCTGCGCGGTGTGGCGCGCGGTCGCGGCGATCACCACCGCCTTGGTGACGCGCGCCGGATAGGTCGCCGCCCAGCTCAGCGCCTGCATCCCGCCCATCGATCCGCCGACCACGGTCACGCGGTCGATCCCGAGATGGTCGAGCAGCAGAGCGTGCGCGCGCACCATGTCGCGGATCGTGATCACCGGGAACGCCATCGCATAGGGTTTCCCCGTCATCGGATCGGTCGAAGCCGGCCCCGACGATCCCATGCAGCTTCCCAGCACGTTGGCGCAGACGACGAAATGTCGCGCCGGGTCGATCGGCTTGACCGGCCCGACCATCCTTTCCCACCAGCCGGGCTTGCCGGTTACCGGATGGTCGCCGGCGACATGCTGGTCGCCGGTCAGCGCGTGGCAGATCAGGATCGCATTGCTGCGGTCGGCATCGAGGCTGCCATAGGTTTCATAGGCGATCTCGACCGGCGCGAGGCTACCGCCGCCGTCAAGCGCGAGCGGCCCCGGCAGGGTGACGTGGCGCGACAGGCCGAAACGCTGATCGTCGGTCATGGCAGCCGGGTTAGGGATTGGCGCGGGCCGACTCAACCCATCCGCCGCGCCGGCGCACGGGCGGCGATCACCGATTGCGCCGCGAGCCGCCCGGTCTGCGCACCGCCGTTCATGTAGCCCGGGTACGCGTCCGACAGATGCTCGCCCGCGAAATGCACCGGCCCTGCCGCCAGCGGACTCGACGCGACTCCGTCGGTTTCCGTCCAGATCAGCCCGGCGAACTTGGTCAACTGGCCCGGACGGAAATTGACGTACGCGCCCATCGAGAACGGATCGAGATGCCAGTTGGTCCGCCGTACAGTCATACCGGTCGCCGCGGTCATGCCCTTGACCCCACTCTCCGCGAGCTTGGCGAAATGGAGCGCCAGCGCGCGCGGATCGGCGCGGTCGGCGGCGGTCACTTCGCTGCCCCCGGTGAACCAGGTCCATACGCTGCCCGCCCCCGCCGAGGGCCGCACCCCGCCATCCCAGCCGAGCGACGACCCCGCCGCATGATCGACTTGCCAGATTTCGCCACCGCGCCCGATCGGCTTTTCCCATGGCCGCGCATTCGTCACCGCCTGGACCTTGCCGTTCCTGCCCAACCCGACCTCGCCGTTGAATTGACGCCATAG
Source organism: Sphingomonas sp. (assembly GCF_036269755.1). Lineage (GTDB taxonomy): Bacteria > Pseudomonadota > Alphaproteobacteria > Sphingomonadales > Sphingomonadaceae > Sphingomonas. Next base: position 107,645 of record NZ_DATBDV010000019.1, read on the forward strand.
CGGCGGCAGCGGCACGCCGAAGCCGATCCGGCTGATGATCGAGATCGGCACCGCGACGATCACCGCCGAGGCGTCGACCTTCTCCCCGTTCGAAAAGGTCACGCGCGCTCCGCTTACCAATGGGTCGATGCGGGTCGCGCGGCGATAGGTGGTGATCCGGCTCGCCAGTCGCGCCGCCATCGCTTCGACCAGCGACGAACTGCCCCCCGCCATCAAATAACGCTCGTCGCTTCGACTCAGCACGTCGATCCGCCGCCCGTCGATCGCGGGCAGGTTGAACACGAGCTCGATCGCCGAGGCCTGCGGGGGCTCCACGCCATATTCGGTGCGCGCGGTCGCTTCCATCAGGCCGCGCACCCATCGGTCGGGCATCAGCTTGGCGTATTTGTCGAGGTAGCCGGCGAACGACATCCGGTCGAGCTCGGCGGCGACCCTGGCGTAATTCTGGTCGAGCCTCACCGAATCCGAGTCGATCTGGCCGGCGATGCCGCGCAGCGCCGCGACCAACTGGCCCTCGGGAATTTCCCTGCCGCCATCGAGGATCATTGTGCGGTGCTGGCCGCCCTTGCGGTCGATCAGCTGGATGCCGAATTCGCGGCAGAGGTCGTGCATGTCGGCATGGTCGGTATTGACCAATTGCCCGCCAATCTCGATCGGCGGCTGCCCCTTCGCCTTGGCGGTGTACATCCGCCCGCCGAGCCGCGTGCGCGCTTCGTAGAGCCGAGCATCGACTCCGGCCCGGGTCAGGTGCCATAGCGCCGACAGTCCGGCGATCCCACCGCCGATGATCACCACCGGGCCGCTGCCGCCGGCGAGCGCATGCGCCGGGCGCGGCAGCGCCGCCGTCGCGGCGGTCGCCGCCAGCGCGAGAAGCACTTGGCGCCGGGTCTGGCCGTCGCCGCCGAGCACCGGCGCGGCTTCGCCAGCGGCGGCCAAATTCACCCGCCGCGCGCTCTCCAGCGCCTGCCAGAATGCCGTCGGTCCCCGCATCGTCCCTCCCCGTCCCCAAGCCGGCATAGCGCGCTATGCTTGCCAAGGCGACAGGGTGCGCATAGCGCGCGACACATGACGGCTCCTCAACCCAAACCCTGGATCATGGCGATCGCGCCCTACGTGCCGGGGCGATCGACCACCGACGACGGCCGCAAGGTCGCCAAGCTTTCGTCGAACGAGAACCCGCTCGGCACCAGCCCCAAGGCGCGCGAAGCGTTCATGGCGGCGGCGGGCAACCTCGAACGCTACCCCGATGCGAGCGGGATCGAATTGCGCGAGGTGCTGGCCGCGAAGCACGGCCTCGACCCGGCGCGGATCATCTACGGCAACGGGTCGGACGAGGTGCTCCACCTCGCCGCGGGTGCGTTTGCCGGGCCCGGCGACGAAGTGATCTTCGTCCATTACGGCTTCGCGGTGTACGAGATCGCCGCGCGGCGAGTCGGCGCGGTGCCAGTGGTCGCTCCCGATATGGATTACGCGACCGACGTCGATGCGATCCTGGCGTGCGTCAGCGATAAGACGCGGATCGTCTATATCGCCAACCCCAACAACCCGACCGGCACCTACGCGACGCGCGACGAGATCGCACGGCTCCACGCGGGCTTGCGCTCCGACATCCTGCTCGTCCTCGACCATGCCTACGCCGAATATATCGAAGGTGACGCCGAGGATGGCGGAATGGCGCTCGCCGAGACCGCGTCCAACGTGCTGGTCACGCGCACCTTCTCCAAGATGTACGGGCTCGCCGCCGAACGGATCGGCTGGGGCTACGCCTCGGCCGAGATCATTGCCGCGATGCACCGCATCCGCTTGCCCTTTTCGATCACCATCGCGGGGACGGCGGCGGCAATCGCCGCACTTGGCGACGAGGAGTTCGTCGCTCACACCCGCGCGCACAACGCCGAGTGGCGCGCCTGGTTCTCGCAAGAGATCGCCAAGCTCGGCAATGCCGGCCTGCGCGCGGTGCCGAGCCAGGCCAACTTCGTGCTCGTGCTGTTCGAAGGCGCGCTGACCGCCGAGGCCGCCTACAAGGGTTTGATGGACGCCGGCTATATCGTCCGCTGGCTGCCCGGGCAGGGCCTGCCGCACGGTCTTCGCATCACCATCGGCACCGCGGACGAGACCAGGGGTGTCGCCGCAGCGTTGCGGGCGATGGTCGAAAAGACGGGCTAATGCTGCCGTTCGCGCGCGTCTCGATCATTGGATTAGGTCTGATCGGCTCGTCCATCGCGCGCGCGATCAAGGATCATCTGCCGACGGTTTGCGTCAATGGGCACGACGTCGACCCCGACGTGCGCGAGACGGCACGCGCGCTGGGGTTCTGCGACGACGTCACCGATACGGCAGGCGCGGCGGTGACCGACGCCGATTTCGTGGTCCTCTGCGTGCCCGTCGGCGCAATGGCCGCCGTGGCGGCGGAGATCGCGCCCGATTTGCCGCCCGAGGCGATCGTCAGCGATGTCGGCTCGTCGAAGGGCAGCGTGCTCGCGGCGTTGCAGGCCGCGCTGCCGCACAATGCCATAGTTCCTGCACACCCGGTCGCGGGCACCGAACGGTCGGGGCCGGAGGCGGGCTTTGCGACGCTCTTCCACGGCCGCTGGTGCATCCTCACCCCGCCCGCCGACGCGCCGCTGCTCGCGGTCGAGCGAGTCGCCGAATTCTGGCGGTCGCTCGGCGCCGATATCGAGACGATGGACGCCGACCATCACGACCGCGTGCTCGCGATCACCAGCCATTTGCCGCACCTCATTGCCTACACGATCGTCGGTACCGCGAGCGACATGGAGGAAGTCACGCGGTCCGAGGTGATCAAATATTCGGCCGGCGGTTTTCGCGATTTCACCCGGATCGCCGCCAGCGATCCGACGATGTGGCGCGACGTGTTCTTGTCCAACCGCGAGGCAGTGCTCGACATGCTCCAGCGCTTTACCGAGGATCTGACCAGCCTCCAGCGCGCGATCCGCTGGGGCAAGGGCGACGAATTGTTCGACCTCTTCACCCGCACCCGCGCGATCCGGCGGGGGATCGTCGAGCAGGGCCAGGACGACGAAGCCCCCGATTTCGGACGCAAGCATGATTAACCGGGGTTGCGATCCAAGACATTGATTGCCGCGTGCACGCGCGCCTCGATCTCGGCGCGCGGCAAGCCCGGCGGAATCGGCTCGCCGAACCGAAAGGTCGCGACGCCGGCGCACTTCAGCCCGCCCTTCGGCCATAGCCGCCCGATATCGGTCGCGATCGGCGCTACCGGCAGGTCGAGCATCTTGTAGAGCCCAGCGAACCCGGACTTGAGCGGTGGCTGCTCGCCCGGCCTCACTCGCGTACCCTCGGGAAAGAGGAGCACCGACCGGCCGCTCTCCTTGGCCTTCTTCGCTTCGCGCATCAGCGCTCGCAACGCTTTCGATGATGCCGCGCGGTCGACCAGAATGATGCCGTATCGCTGAGCCGCCCAGCCCCACACCGGGATCCGCGCGAATTCGCGGCGCATGATCACCGCGGGCGAGTCCATCTCGACGATCAGGTCGAGCGTTTCGAACATCGACTGGTGCTTGGCGGCGAAGAACACCTGCCCCGCCGGGCGAGGCCCATCGTAGCGCGCGCGAATGCCGAGCAGCCAGCGCGCGCACCAGCGGTGGAACCGCGCCCAGCCGGTCGCATAGCCGATCAGCGCGCGCCGCCCGAACAGCGCCGACAGCGGCGCCAGCAGCACGATCGGCACCGACAGTCCATAGAAGACCAGCACAAACGCGACATTGCGGATCAGCGTCACTCGCCGATCCCGGTCCGCAGCGCCATCCATCGCAACAGCAGCTTGTTATATTCGACCACCAAAAGCCCGAGCGGCTGGTCGCCCCGCACGCCGTCGTCGACGATCGCGACATCGCCGTCGAGCGCAGCCTTCAGCTCCATCCGAGCGCGCGCCATGTGCCAATCGGAAGTCACCAGCCGAACCGATTTGTAGCCATGCGTGCGTACCCACGCCGCCGTCTCCTTGGCGTTCGAGCGCGTGTCGACGGCTTCGTGGCCAAGGTCGATGCAGCATGCGAACAGCGCCACCGGCACATGATATTGCAGCGCGAGGTCGATCGGCCGCACCCCGAGCGCGGTGCCGGTGATCAGCAGCCGCTTCGCCTGGTGGTGCTGGAGCAGATCTAGCCCGCGGTCGATCCGTCCGACCGCGCCGGTTGGCACGACGATCGCGTCCGTGGTCTGGCCCTCGCGCGGGCGCGGCAACAGCAGCATGAACGCGACGAAGCCGAGGATGTAAACCAGCACCAACAGGCCGATCAGGCGGCGCGCGATCATTGCACGAGCCTCAGCCGTCGCAGTACCGCGACTCGCGCCGCGACCGTCGCGACCAATGCGAACACGATCGGCAACGCAGCGAGCAGCAACCAGTCGCGCTGCCCCAGCACCGCACCACCGAGCAATTCCGACCCCATACTCGCCATTTGCCGCGTGATCGCCCAAGTCGCGATCATCGCCGCGACCGTGCCGATCGCGCCGCCGACCATTGTATCGAGCGCGATCCGCCGCTGAAACAATCGCGCGACCTGAACATCGGTCGATCCCAATATGTGGAGGATCGCGATCGTGTCGCGATGCGTCTCCAGCCCGGCGCGCACCGCGAGCAGCACCGCCGCGCTGGTGGCAGCCGCCATCAGCAGCACCAGCGCCACTGCCGCGGCGATCATCGTCCGCATGAAGTCGGCGACCGGCGACAACCAGCGCGACTGTGCGTCGACACGCGCGCCGGGGGCCACCGCGCGCACGCCGGCCGCGACGCGTGCCGCCGATTCCTCGCTCGGCACGCTCATATCGACGTCGATCAGGCTGGGCAGCGGCACGTCGGCGTCGCTCGAGGCATCGCCCAGCCACGGCCGCAGCAAATCGGTCAGCCGCGTGCGATCGACCGGGGTCGCGCGCTTGACCGCGGGCATTTGCGCCAGCGCCGCCATCACCGCCGCGGTGTCGCGGTCGCGCTTGGTCTGGTCGGCGTCGACGACTTGCACCGTCAGCCGTCCGGCAAGCTGGCGATCGAGCGCGGCGGCGGCGTTGACCATGCCGAGGCCCGTCGCCGCGGCCAGCACGGTCAGGAACAGCATGATCGCCATGATCCAGGTCATCGCGCGGCTGCCGCCGCGCTCGTCGAGGATACGGCGATCGGCGGCGCCGGCGACCAACGCGACGCTCATGGCGCGGGCCTCGACGGCGGATTGCGCAAAGCGCCCGTCGGATCCATCAGCCGCCCGGCTTCGAGCCGCATCATGTGCGCGTTCTGGATCCGGCTGAGCAGGTGGAAATCGTGCGTCGCCACCACCACCGTCGTGCCGAGGCGATTGAGCGATTCGAATAGATGGAGCAATCGCGCCGCCATATCGGGATCGACGTTGCCGGTCGGCTCGTCGGCGACGAGGATTTCGGGCCGGCCGATCACCGCACGCGCGATCGCGATGCGCTGCTGCTCGCCGCCCGACAGCGTCGGCGGGGTGGCCTCGCCCCGCTCCGCCAGCCCGACCCAGGCGAGCATTTCGCGCACCGGCGCCTCGACATCGCTTTCGGGTACCCCCGACAGTCGCAAGGGCAGCGCGATATTATCGAATGCCGACAGATGCGGCACCAATCGGAAATCCTGGAACACCACGCCGATCCGCCGCCGGAAGCCGGGCAAGCGGCCGCGCGGCAACGCGCCGGCATCTTCGCCGAACAGCCGGATCGTGCCCGAGCTCGGGCGCTGCGTGAGATAAAGCAGCTTGAGCAGCGACGTCTTGCCCGCGCCGCTCGCACCGGTGAGGAAATAGAAGCCGCCGGACGCCAGCGTGAAGTGCACATCGGACAAGGTCTCGGCGTCGCTGTTCGGGTAGCGCAGCCCCACATCCTCGAACTGCACGATGTTCGCCATACCGGCGTTCGCTACCCGCTAAATCCAAGCCCCGCCACCGCCATCGCACGTAACGCGGGCGGCCATCAAGGCAGGAGGCTTGCCGCGAGTCGGCGGCTTGCCTAGGAAACGGGAACGGACCCAAAGGGGAAAGGGTTCGGGGACGCGAGCATGATCCTCGAATGCAGCCAATGCCATACGCGCTACTTGGTCCCCGACAGCGCGGTCGGGGCGACCGGGCGCACCGTGCGCTGCGCCAATTGCAAGCATAGCTGGTTCCAGCCGCCCGCGGGCGGCGCGCCGATCGCACCCGTCGCCGAACCCCCGACAGCGCCGCCGCCCGCGCCGGTTCCCGACCCGGCTTACGCCGCGCCCGATCATGATTACGATGCCTTTGCGCACGAGCCGCCGTTTCGCCCGCGCCGCAACCCGGCGAGGAAATGGACGATCGCCGCGGTGAGCGCAGGCGCGGTCATGCTGATCGCGGCGGCCGCCCTGCTGTTCGGCAATCTGCCCAGCTTCGCCGCGATGCTCGGGCTGCCCTTGGGCGGGGGCGAAACCCCGCTCAAGTTCGTCAATTTGAAGAGGCCGGATCGCCGCGACTTGCCCAATGGCAGCGAGCTGTTCGCGATCGGCGGACAGGTGCAGAACCCGACCGCGCAGCGCGAGTCCGTCCCCGACATCCGCGCCGAACTCCGCGACGCGCAGGACCGGCTGGTCTATAGCTGGACGATCAAGCCCGATCAGCGCACGCTCGCACCGGGCGGATCGATGAGCTTCGACAGCGCGAAGCTCGACGTGCCGTCGAGCTCGAAGACGGTGAAGCTCAGCTTCGCCGCGGCCGCCCCGGGGGATTGAGCCCGCGACCGGCGCTTGCGCTTCCCCGAACCCGCTGCTAGGGGCGCTCGCCTGCCAGCCACCGGCGCGTCCGGCGGCATTCTATCACGTGCGGCCGTGGCGGAACTGGTAGACGCGCAACGTTGAGGTCGTTGTGGGCGAAAGCCCGTGGAAGTTCGAGTCTTCTCGGCCGCACCAGTTTTCGCCGAAGGGAAATCATCCGGGGATGATTTCAGGCGAAAACTCCCGACCGACGGCGACGGGGCCGCGGAGAAAAGCAAAATAGCGGCGCTATTGAGCGCCGGGTGCTCTGCCCGACCGACGGCGCGAATTCACTTCGCGCCCGGACTCGATCCACAGATGCTGGACCGCTCGCGGTCTCGCTCCTAAGAAAGCCCCACACCCAAGGGGCCTCCTCTCATGAAATTGATGACCGGCAATTCGAACCTGCCTTTGGCGAAGGCGGTCGCCGGCTATCTCGAAATGCCGCTGACCGATGCGCTGGTGCGGCGCTTCGCCGACGAAGAGATATTCGTCGAGATCCAGGAAAACGTCCGCGGCGAGGACGTCTTCGTCCTGCAATCGACCTCGTTCCCGGCGAACGACAATTTGATGGAGCTGCTGATCTGCATCGACGCGCTGCGGCGCGCGTCGGCCAAGCGGATCACGGCGGTTGTCCCCTATTTCGGCTATGCCCGGCAAGACCGCAAATCGGGGTCGCGCACGCCGATCTCGGCCAAGCTCGTCGCCAATCTGATCACGATGGCGGGCGCCAATCGCGTGCTGTCGGTCGATTTGCATGCCGGACAAATCCAGGGCTTCTTCGACATTCCCACCGACAATCTGTTCGCGGCGCCGGTCATGTCGACCGACATATTGGCGCGGTATACGGGCAGCAATCTGACGGTGGTGTCGCCCGATGTCGGCGGCGTGGTGCGCGCGCGCGCGCTCGCCAAGCGGCTCGACAACGCGCCGCTCGCGATCGTCGACAAGCGCCGCGAGCGCGCCGGCGAATCCGAAGTGATGAACATCATCGGCGACGTCGAAGGGCGCTATTGCATCCTGATCGACGACATCGTCGATTCGGCGGGAACTTTGTGCAACGCCGCGGCGGCGCTCAAGGAAGCGGGCGCAGCCGGCGTCGCCGCCTATGTTACGCACGGCGTGCTGTCGGGCGGTGCGATCGCAAGAGTCGAGGGGTCGGCGCTCGAGGAATTGGTGATCACCGATTCGATCGGCAATCACGAGATCATCGCGCAGTCGCCCAAGGTCCGCCACCTGACGATCGCGCCATTGCTCGCCGAGGCGATCCGGCGGATCGCCGATGAAAGCTCGGTGTCGAGCCTGTTCGACTGATCAGCGGCTCAGCGTGCGGACGATGTGGTCGAGCACCGCCGGATAGAGCGGCTGGCGGAATTTGCAGCCGATTACCGCCGCGCGGCGCCACGCGACGGTGGCCTCGAGCCCCTGCAGTCCCGGGATCGTCAGCCATACGATCATCCCGGCATCGAGGCTGTAATGCGCCTCTGCGCGAAAGCCGGTGACCGACAGGTCGAGCAGATGGACGTCGTACTTGTTCGCGGCGCGGTCGCGCAGCCGCGCGGGCATGCGCACGCCCACACGTTCCTGGCGGCGGTGATCGCCCTCGCCGCCGATCGGAGCATCGAAACCAAAAGTACGCGCGTTCATAGCTGCCGATAGTGGTTATCAGCAGTTAAATTTCGGCAAATATTCGATCCGAAATGCGCCGAACCGAAGCCGTTTCAGCTAGTCGGACAGGCGGCCAGGACCTTGTCGAGCCGGTTGCCCATCATCGTATCGGCTTGCTTCTGGCTATAGTCGGTCACTTGCTCGGTGCTGGTGAACCCCTTTGCCTCCAACGCGGCGTCGCTGAAATTGGCGGTCGCCGTGCGCTTGACGGCGTCGAGGTGCTGCTTCTCGGCATCGGTCAGGCGGACGCCGCCTTGCGCGAGGCTCTCGGTAAAGGTCGCCGCCATCACGCACCAATTGGCTTTATCGACCGAGTCGCTCGGCAGGGTGGGGGCGACCGAACCCGCCGCCACCGGGAAGCGCGCGCGGCACTGACTCTGCAAGCTGTCGAGGTTCATCTTCATTTTTTGCGTTTCTTCGTCGGTCGGCTTGGTATTCGTGACCTTATTGACCTTGTCGAAGATGTTGGGGCCAGGCTCGGCCTTGGCGACGACGACGGCGTAGCCGATCACTTCCGACATGTCGGCAAGCGAGAAATTACCGTTATTGTAGCCCTTGCCGCTTGCCACCGGCCAGCACGTCTTGGCGGCGTCGACGTCGTTCGCCGGCAGCTTGGCGTTGAACATGTCGCACCCGCTCAGCACCAGCGCCGCCGATGCGATCGTCATTGTCGCGATTTTCATGACTCACTCCCCTGTTTGCGGCTCGGACCTAGCCGAGGAAAAGGGGGCCGGATTGGTGAAAACCGACGGTCGGATCAGGTCGCCCGGTCGTTCCCGGCGGGCGCCCGGACCCCGGCACGGCCACGCCGCGCGAGCTCCGCCTTGAGCGCGTCGGGCCGCGGCGCCCACAGGAACCCGAAACTCACCGTGTCGAGCCGAGACTCGACCGCGTGGTGCAGCCGGTGCGCCTGGACGATCCGCTTCATATAGGACGATCGCGGCAGATATCGTGTCGCGACGCGGCGATGGACGATGACATCGTGGAACCCGAAATAGATCGCGCCGTATGCCGCGATCCCCGCCCCGATCGGCGTGCACCCCGACCACCAGCCGAGCTGCATTCCACCGAGCAGCAGCACGATCGACGGGACCGCAAAGATCACCGCGTAAAAATCGTTGAGTTCCCATCGGCCGAGCCGTGCGCGATGGTGGCTGGCGTGGAGGAACCAGCCGGGCCCGTGCATCACCCAGCGGTGCATGACATAGGCAAACCCCTCCATCGCGACGACGCTCGCGACGAACAGCAAGATTCCAATGGCCCAGTGCATCGCGCCGGCTATAGCGCCGCGTCGCTCGCGATGCGACGATTCATCCTAGAATTCCTCGGCGGCGTCACGAGCTCGGCGGCGCTCCGGCCGACGGTTTCGCGGGGTAGATTCGCGAGCGCCGCTGTGCTTAAGGCCTAACCATTCCCACCTTTCGAAAAGGCGCGAGTTCCGCCCTCATGAACATCCACGAATACCAGGCCAAGGAATTGCTCGCCAAGTTCGGGGTTCCCGTTCCCGCCGGCCACGCCGCGATGAGCGTCGACGATGCGGTCGAGGCCGCGAGGAAACTCCCCGGGCCGCTCTACGTCGTGAAGGCGCAGATCCACGCCGGCGGGCGCGGCAAGGGCAAGTTCAAGGAACTCGGCCCCGACGCCAAGGGCGGTGTGCGGCTCGCCCGGACGCTCGACGAAGTCCGCGCGGCTGCCGCCGACATGCTCGGCAACACGCTGGTGACGGTGCAGACCGGCGAGCATGGCAAGCAGGTCAATCGCCTCTACGTCACCGACGGCGTCGACATCGCCAAGGAATTCTACCTCGCGGCGCTGGTCGATCGCGTCACCGGCCGGATCGCCTTCGTCGTCTCGACCGAAGGCGGGATGGATATCGAGACCGTCGCGCACGACACGCCGGAAAAGATCCACACGTTCGATATCGACCCGGCGACCGGCTTCATGCCGCATCACGGCCGCGCCGTCGCCGACGCGCTCGGCCTCAAGGGCGATCTCGCCAGGCAGGCCGCCTCGGTCGCGAGCAAGCTCTACGACGCCTTTCTCGGCACCGACGCGAGCCAGATCGAGATCAACCCGCTCGCGGTCACCGACGACGGAAAATTGATGGTGCTCGACGCCAAGGTCGGGTTCGATTCGAACGCCATGTTCCGCCACAAGGATCTCGCCGCGCTGCGCGACGAGACCGAGGAAGACCCCGCCGAGCTCGAAGCCTCGAAGTACGACCTTGCCTATATCAAGCTCGACGGCGACATCGGCTGCATGGTCAACGGCGCCGGCCTTGCAATGGCGACGATGGACATCATCAAGCTCAACGGCATGTTCCCGGCCAACTTCCTCGACGTCGGCGGTGGCGCTTCCAAGGAAAAGGTGACCGCGGCGTTCAAGATCATCCTCGCCGATCCCAACGTGAAGGGCATTCTGGTCAACATCTTCGGCGGCATCATGAAGTGCGACATCATCGCCGAGGGCATCGTTGCCGCGGCCAAGGAAGTGAATCTCTCGGTGCCGCTGGTGGTCCGCCTCGAAGGCACCAACGTTCAGCAGGGCAAGGACATATTGGCCAATTCGGGCCTCGCGATCGTTCCGGCCAACGACCTGGGCGACGCGGCGCAGAAGATCGTCGCCGAGGTGAAGAAGGCGGCTTGAATTTCACCTGCTCCCCTTGCGGGAGAAGGATACGAAGGCTTGGCAGCTTGCTGCCTAGCCGAAGTTGGATGAGGGGTAGCGAGCCGCAGGCTCGCGCGGCGCAAGCGCACCGCTCACCCCTCACCCAGCTCCGACTAGGGCCGCGCCGAAGAAGCGCGACCCAAGTCTGCGCAACCCTCTCCCGCAAGGGGAGAGGGAGGTAGGAGTGAACAAATGAAAGTGCTAGTGCCGGTCAAGCGCGTGCTTGATTACAACGTGAAGCCCCGCGTGAAGGCGGACGGGACGGGGGTCGACCTCGCCAACGTCAAGATGTCGATGAACCCGTTCGACGAAATCGCGGTCGAAGAAGCGATCCGCCTGAAAGACAAGGGTGTCACAGAGATCGTCGCCGTGTCGATCGGCGAGGCGAAGTCGCAGGAAACGTTGCGCACCGCGCTGGCGATGGGCGCCGACCGCGCGATCCTGGTGGTCAGCGACGAGAAGGTCGAGCCACTGGGCGTCGCAAAACTGCTCAAGGCGATCGTCGACGCGGAGAAGCCCGACCTGATCATCCTCGGCAAGCAGGCGATCGATGACGACAACAACCAGACCGGCCAGATGCTTGCCGGATTGCTCGGCGTCGGCCAGGCGACCTTCGCGTCGAAGGTCGAACTCGCGTCGGACAGCGTCACCGTGACTCGCGAAGTCGATGGCGGCTCGGAGACCGAGAAGCTGACGCTACCCGCGATCATCACCACTGACCTTCGCCTCAACGAGCCGCGTTATGCGTCGCTGCCCAACATCATGAAGGCCAAGTCGAAGCCGCTCGATCAGAAGACGCCCGCCGATTACGGCGTCGACGTCACCCCGCGGCTGACCACGCTCAAGGTGGTCGAACCGGCCAAGCGCACCGCCGGCGTCAAGGTCGCCGATGTCGATGAACTGGTCGCCAAACTCAAGGCGATGGGAGTTGCCAAGTGAAGACGCTCGTCTGGGTCGAACATGACGGCAAGACCGTCAAGGACGCCACGCTCGCCGTGGTCACCGCCGCGTCGAAGCTCGGCGATGTGCATCTGCTCGTCGCCGGCAAAGGTGTGGACGGCGTCGCCGCCGAAGCCGCCAGGATCGTTGGCGTCAGTAAGGTGCACGTCGCGGACAACGCCGCGCTCGAATACCCGCTCGCCGAAACGGTCGCGCCATTGGTGGTCAAGCTGATGGGCGATCACGACGCGTTCCTCGCGCCCGCCACCTCGAACGGCAAGAACATCGCGCCGCGAGTCGCCGCTCTGCTCGACGTCATGCAGATCAGCGACATCTTGTCGGTCGAAAGCGAGGACACATTCACGCGCCCGATCTATGCCGGCAACGCCATCGCCACCGTCCAGACCAAGGACGCCAAGAAGGTCATCACGGTGCGCGGCACCGCGTTCGAGAAGGCCGCGGCCGAGGGCGGCACTGCCAAGGTCGTGTCGACCGACGGCGCCGGTCTTGAGCAGAATGTCTCGACCTATGTCGGGTCGGAGATCGCCAAGCTCGAGCGCCCTGAGCTGACCAGCGCGAAAGTGATCGTCTCGGGCGGCCGTGCGCTGGCGTCGAGCGAGAACTTCCACGCGGTGATCGAGCCGCTCGCCGACAAGCTCGGCGCCGCGGTCGGCGCGAGCCGCGCGGCGGTCGACGCCGGCTATGTCCCCAACGACTATCAAGTCGGCCAGACCGGCAAGATCGTCGCGCCGGAAGTCTATTTGGCGATCGGCATTTCGGGCGCGATCCAGCATCTGGCGGGGATGAAGGACTCCAAGACGATCATCGCGATCAACAAGGACGAGGACGCCCCGATCTTCCAGGTCGCGGACATCGGCCTGGTCGGGGATCTGTTCAAGATCGTGCCGGAATTGACGTCGAAGCTGTAGGAATGGGCAGCGCAAGCTGCCCACGATGCGAGCGCGGCGCGCTCGCAACAGCGAGACCGGCCAGTAGCGCGAAGGCGCTGGCCGACGGCGCGGGATTCACTCCCGCGCCCCCTCCCCCCTTAGTCCGTCCCCAACGGCTTAGCCGGTGCAATCTCGTTCCCCGGCAGCGGCGCGATCGTCCGCAACACCAGCCCCAACCCCAGCGCCACGCCACCCAGCGCCCCACAGAACGACGCCACCCCGGGCCACCCTCCGCGGCTCCACGCGACGCCGCCAAGCGACCCCAGCACGCTCGATCCGGCATAATAGAAGAACAGATACAGCGCCGCCGCTTGCCCGCGACGACCATGCGCTCGCCGCCCAACCCAAGCGCTCGCGATCGAATGCGCGCCGAAGAAGCCGATCGTGACCACCCCGATCCCCGCCACCACCAGCACCAGCGGCCGCGCCGCAGTGAGTGCGACTCCGGCAATCAACAGCACCACCGGCATCCAGAATATTCGTCGTCGCCCGAGCCTTCCAGCGACGCCGCCGAACCAGGTCGAGCTCGCCGAACCGAGCAGATAGAGCAGGAAGATCGCGCCGACCGCGGCATGGCCAAGGCCATAGGGCGGCGCCATCAGCCGGAACCCGGCATAATTGTAGATGCTGACGAACACCCCCATCAGCAGGAACGCTTCGGCGAACAGCAACGGCATTGCGCGGTCCCGGAACAGCTCGACGAAGCCGCCTGCCGTCGCGGCCAATGAAGGTGCGCTCGGCGCGAAATGCCGCGACTCGGGTGCGAGGCGGCGGAACCCTTCGGCCACCGCCAGCCCCGCGACGCCCACCGCCGCCACCGCGCCACGCCAGCCCGCGAGGTCGGTCAACAGGCTGACGCCGAGCCGCCCCGCCATCCCGCCGACCGCGCTCCCGGCGATGTACAGCCCCATCGCCGATCCGACCGAGGCCGGGTCGACCTCCTCGCTGAGATAAGCCATCGCCACCGCCGGCACCCCCGCCAGCGCGACGCCTGTTGCAAAGCGCAAGGCGAGCAACGCCGTCCAACCGGGCGCCCCGGCGGTCGCGAGCGTGAACCCGCCCGCGAGGAACATCGCCGCGACCATCATCGGCCGCCGTCCCCAGCGATCCGACAGCGCGCCCGCGACGAGGATGCCGATGGCGAGCGGACCGGTGGCGAGGCCGACCGCCAGGCTCGCGGCTTCCGCGCTCAGCGCGAAATCGTGCGCGAACAGCGGCAGCAGCGGCTGCGTCGAATAGAGCAGAGAGAAGGTCGAGAATCCGGCAAACAGCATCGCCAGGGTCAGGCGGCGATAGCCTGCGCTGCCCTTGGCCAGCGCCACGCGTCAGAACCCGCTCAGAAAACTGGCGACGTTGGCGCCGAGCGCGTCCACCGCGTAGCCGCCTTCCATCACGATGACCGTTGGCAGGCCCGCGGCGGCGATGTCGCGCGCGAAGATCGCGTAATCGGGCGTCTCGATGCGAAAGGCGGAGATCGGGTCGCCGATATAGGTGTCGGCGCCGAAGCTCACGATCAGCAGCTTGGCGCCGAACGCCGCGATCGCCTCGAGCGCTCGGCCCTGCGCGCGGCGGAAAGCGTCGAGCGTGGCGCCTTGCGGCAAGGGCAGGTTGAGCGTGGCGCCGCGGCCGTCGCCTTCGCCCACTTCGTCGGCATGGCCCCAGTAGAACGGATAGTCGGTCGCCGGGTCGGCGTGGAGCGAGGCGTAGAACACGTCGCCGCGCGCCCAGAAGATGTCCTGCGTGCCGTTGCCGTGGTGATAATCGATGTCGAGGATCGCGACCTTGGCCTTGCCCGCATTGCGCGCGGCTTGCGCGGCGACCGCGGCGGCGTTGAGGTGGCAATAGCCGCCATAATAATCCGCCCCGGCGTGATGGCCGGGCGGGCGGCACAGAGTGAACGCGGCGCGGTCGCCGTCGAGCACCGCGTGCGTCGCGGCGAGCGCCGATTGCGCGCTCCAATACGCGCTGGTCCATGTGTCGGCGGTGATCGGGGTCGAGGCGTCGAAGCTGTAGCGCCCGATCAGCGCATCGATGCGGTCGAGCCGCAGCGGCCGCCGCCCGACCACCGGCCAGACATAGCCGATCGCGTCGCCCGGCCGTCCCGCCGCCGCCCAGCGTTCGGCGAGGGTCTGGAGGAACTCGACATAGCCAGCGTCGTGGACCGCGAGGATCGGGCCTAGACCGCGATCCTCGGGCGCTTCCGCCCCGCCGATCGCCGCCAAGATCGATTGGGCGCGCGCCGGGGTCTCGGCGTAGTCGGTGAACCCACCATTGTGCAGCTCGCGCGCGGGCGCGTGGCGGCGTTGGCGCGAGTCGAAGAACGCGCGCACGCTACCGCGCGAGCGCCTCGGCGATCAGCCGCCGCGTGTTCTCGATCCCGTAGAGCGCGATGAAGCTGCCCATGCGCGGGCCCTGGCTTGACCCGAGCAGCGTCTCGTACAGCGCCTTGAACCAGTCGCGCAGCTCGGCGAACCCACCGGTCTTGCCGATTTCGTAGACGATCGTCTGGATCTCCTCGGCGCTGGCGTTTTGGGGTAGCGCGCCAAGCTCATCATCGAGCCGCTTGAGCGCCTCGACCTCCACCCCTTCGGGCGCTCGCCGGCTAAGCGTCGGCGCGACGAAATCGCGGGCATAAGCAAGCGCATAGCCGATCAGATCGTCGAGCGCCGGATAGGTCTCCGGCGAGGCATCGGCCACGTAGTTGGAGAGATATCCCCAGACCTGGTCCTTGGTCGCATCGCCGCCCATCACCCCGACCAGGTTGAGCAGCAGCCCGAACGTCACCGGCAGCGCCTCCGCGGGCGGCGGTCCGTTATGGATATGGTGAACCGGATTGCCGAGCCGCTGCTCGACCGGCTGCCCGGCATAATTGCCGCGGAATTGCCAGTAATCGTCGACCGCGCGCGGGATCAGCCCGAGGTGGAGCGACTTCGCCTTCTTGGGCTCGCGGTAGATGTAGAACGCCAAGCTCTCGTCGGGGCCGTAGGTCAGCCACTGGTCGATCGACAAGCCATTGCCCTTCGATTTGGAGATTTTCTCGCCCTTTTCGTCGAGGAACATCTCGTAGATCAGCCCCTCGGGCTTTCGCCCGCCGAGGATCTGCGCGATCTTGCCGCCGAGGATTGCGCTGTCGATCAGATCCTTGCCGTGCATCTCGTAATCGACGCCGAGCGCTGCCCAGCGCATCCCCCAATCGGGCTTCCATTGCAGCTTCGCTTGCCCGCCGAAGATCGATTGCTCGATCGTCTCGCCCTCATCGACGAAGCGGATCATCCCCGATTCGATATCGACCACCTCGACCGGCACCTGAAGCACGACTCCCGATTGCGGGCTGACCGGCAGCACCGGGGAATAGGTTGCCTGTCGCTCGGCGCGGAGAGTCGGCAGCATCACGCCCATGATCGCGTCGTAATTGCGCAATACGCCGCGCAGCGCTTCGTCGAACTTGCCGCCGGTGTAATAATCGGTCGACGACACGAATTCGTATTCGAACCCGAAGCGGTCGAGGAATTGCCGCAGTAGCGCGTTGTTGTGCGCGGCAAAGCTGTCGTGGCAGCCGAACGGGTCGGGGATCCTGGTCAGCGGCTTTCCGCGATATTCGGTCAGCATCGCCTGGTTGGGAACGTTGTCGGGCACCTTGCGCAGCCCGTCCATGTCGTCCGAAAACGCGATCAGCCGCGTCGGAATGTCCGACAGCGTCTCGAACGCATGCCGCACCATCGTCGTGCGCAGCACTTCGTTGAACGTGCCGATATGCGGCAGCCCCGACGGACCGTAGCCGGTCTCGAACAGCACATGCCCCTTGGCCGGCGCGCCGTCGGGGTAGCGCTTCAACAGCTTGCGCGCTTCCTCGTAGGGCCAGGCCTTGGAGACGAGAGCGGCAGAGCGAAGATCTTCGGTCATGATGCGATGCGCCGTAACGTGATCGCCCGGCCGCGCAAGCCCGCGCTCAGGGTTGCCATTCTGTTCCGCATCGCGCACCGTCGATCGCGATGTCGCTGCTCCCCTATCCCTCCCTCCACGCCAGCCACGCCGGCGTATGGATCGCCGACGCCGATGGTGCGCGCGCTGTCGGGCGCGGAGAGGCGATAAGGCGGGCGGCCGACACGCCGATGATCGTGCTCAACGCGCCGTTGGTCGGACAGCGGCTTGGGCATCCAGAGCTTTCGGGGCTCGACTTGCTCGAACTGTTCGCGTTTCTTCGCCCCGCGACCTTCCTGCCGCCGACGCCGCGGGGGCTGGCCCGGATGCTCGCGCTGGCGCCGCCGGAGGATGAGGCGAGCATCGCTCCGGTCTTGCGCGATGCTGCCGCTGCGTTGCTCGACCTCGCGCAAGGCGAGTGGCCCGAACGCGAGGGGGCGTGGACCGCGGCGCAGAGCCTGGCGCGGCTGCGCTGGCCGTGGGCGCCGTTGGTCGCCGAGCGGATCGCCAGGCCGGCGCAGGCCGAGCGCTGGCTGTTCTCGAAATTGCCCGAATGGGACGAAGCGCCGCCGCGCCCCGCGCCCAAGGCGGTGACGCTCGACGACGGGGAGGTGGCGGATCGGCTGGCCTACCTCACCGGTGCGGGCGCCGAGCAGCGCCCCGGCCAGCGCGCGTTCGCCGAAGCAGCCGCCGCAGCGTTCGGCCCGCGAAGCTTACGCGATAATCCCAACATGATGCTCGCCGAAGCCGGGACCGGGATCGGCAAGACGCTCGGTTATCTCGCGCCCGCGTCTTTATGGTCGGAGCAAGCGGGCGGCGCGGTGTGGATCTCGACCTTCACCAAGGCGCTGCAACGCCAGCTCAACCACGAGGCCGCGCGGCTGATCCCCGACCCCGCCGAGCGCAGGCGCCGCGTGGTCACGCGCAAGGGGCGCGAAAACTACCTCTGCCTGCTCAACCTCGAGGATGCATTGCAGGGCGGATTCGCCGGGCGCGCCGCCGTCCTCGCGCATCTCGTCGCGCGCTGGGCGGCGTACAGCGCCGACGGCGACATGATCGGCGGCGACTTGCCCGGCTGGCTGCCCACGCTGTTCCGCCGCAACGGATCGACCGCGCTGACCGACCGCCGCGGCGAGTGCGTCTATGCCGGGTGCCCGCACTATCGGAAATGCTTCATCGAACGCGCCGCTCGGGCGAGCGCTGCGGCCGACATCGTCATCGCCAACCACGCGCTGGTGATGGTCAACGCGGTCCGCGGCCGCGAGGCCAACAGCCGCCCGACGCGCTATGTGTTCGACGAAGGGCATCATTTGTTCGAGGCCGCCGATTCGATGTTCGGGGTCGCGCTGAGCGGGCAGGAAACGATCGAGTTACGGCGCTGGATCGTCGGACCGGAGGCTTCCGCACGCGGCCGCCGCCGGGGCCTCGCCGCGCGGCTGTCGGACGTCGCCAGCTATGACGAAGCGGGCGGTCAGGCGATCCAGAATGCGGTCGAGGCGGCACGCGTGCTGGCGAGCGACGGCTGGCTGCAGCGGGTGGCGGAAGGCGAGCCGTTCGGCGCGATCGAGCGCTTGCTGAGCGCGGTGCGCGGCATGGTCTATGCACGCGCCACGGCCGATGGCGATGCCGGCTATGGGCTCGAGACCGAACTCGCCGAGCCGCTGCCGGCGTTGATCGAGGCGGCCGCCGCCGCGGCGCAAGCGCTCGAGACCTTGCTTCGTCCGCTGATGACGCTCGGCCAGCGATTGGAGGCGGTGCTCGCGGAAGGCCCCGACTGGCTCGACGGCCAGGCACGCGCGCGAGTCGAGGCCGCGGTCGCATCGCTCGGCTGGCGGACCGAGACGGTGGGGGCGTGGATCAGCCTGCTCGCGCGGATCGGCGGGCCGGCCGATCCCGATTTCGTCGACTGGCTGGCGGTCGACCGGATCGAGGGGCGCGAGATCGACATCGGTCTCCACCGCCGCTGGCTCGACCCGACTCGCCCGCTCGCGGCGACCGTGCTCAAGCCGGCGCACGGCGTGCTCGTCACCTCGGCGACGCTCAAGGGCGGCGATCCCGACTGGGATACCGCCGACGCCCGCGCGGGCGTGCCGCACCTCGACCGCGCCGCTGGGCATTTCGACGTCGACAGCCCGTTCGATTATGCGGCCCAAGCCGAGGTGCTGATCGTCACCGACGTCAAGCGCGGCGACCTTGCCGCCCTCGCCAACGCTTACGCCCGGCTGATCGCGGCGGCGGGCGGCGGGACGCTTGGCCTGTTCACCGCGATCCGGCGGTTGCGCGGGGTGCATGCCCGGATCGCCGATCGGCTCGCGCGCGACGGCCTGCCGCTCTACGCGCAGCATGTCGATCCGATCGACCCCGGCACGTTGGTGGACATGTTTCGAGACGAGCCGCGCGCCTCGTTGATCGGCACCGACGCGTTGCGCGACGGCGTCGATGTCCCGGGCGAATCGCTGCGCCAAGTGATCCTCGAAGGCGTGCCCTGGCCCAAGCCGACCGTGCTCCACGGCGCGCGGCGGCTGGCGGGGGGCGGTAGCGCGTACGACGATCGCATCGTCCGCGCCAAACTGGCCCAGGCGTTCGGCCGGCTGATCCGCCGGGCCGACGATCGCGGCGCCTTCGTGCTGCTATCGGCCGCAATGCCGAGCCGGTTGCTCGCCGCTTTCCCGCCCGGCGTGCCGATCGCGCGCTTGCCGCTCGACGAAGCCGTCGCGCGCGTGCAATCGCGCCTTTCTTCGGTCACGCGCGTCGTGCAAGAGACCAGCGGCACCTGACGAAAAGGCGGCATGAAAACCCTGATCCTCCTCCGGCACGCCAAATCGGGATGGGACGATCGCGCCGCGCCCGATTTCGATCGGCGCCTCAACGCCAAGGGCGAGCGCGCCGCGCGTATGATGGGGCGGCACATGCGCGATGCGGGGATCGGGTGGGATCACGCCATCGCGTCCCCCGCCGCGCGCGTGGTCGAAACGCTGGCGGCGATATCGCACGGGTATGGGCATGCGATCGAGCCCGAATGGGATCGTCGCGCCTATCTCGCTGTGCCTGCGATGCTGATCGAACTGGCGCACATGGCGCCCGACGACGCCGACCGACTGCTGCTGTCGGGCCACAACCCGGGACTGGAGGAACTGGTCCTGCTGCTCGTGCCCGACCGCGCCGGCGACAGCCTGCGCGATTCGGTCGAGGCGAAATTCCCGACCGCCAGCCTGGCGGTGATTACCTTCCCCGTCGCGCGCTGGGCGGATATCCTGCCGGGGGCCGGCACCCTGGTCGCCTTCACGCGCCCCCGCGACCTCGACCCGACGCTGGGTCCCGACGCGGACTGAAGGTTACGCGACCTTGGTGGCGAAGTCCGAGGCTGAGGTCTTGAGGTTGCCGAGTTGGCCGTCGAGCGAGTCGAATCCCTTGCCGACGCTGTCGATCTCGCTTGCCACGGCTTCAGTATCCTCGCGAATGGTTGCGATTGTGTTCGACATCGAATCGGCGGCGAGCGCAGTCTCGTCGACCGCGGCGGTGATCGCGGTGACGGTTTGCGCCTGCGCTTCCATC
>NZ_DATBDV010000020.1:0-223070 GCF_036269755.1 Sphingomonas sp.
CCATCCCCATCGCCGGCAGCACAATGGCGTAGACCCAGGGATGCCCGAAGATCCAGAACAGGTGTTGCCACAAGAGCGGCTGGCCGCCGCCGGCGGTTTGGAAAAAGCTCGTCCCGAACTGCCGGTCCATCCACAAAAGGAAGAAAGCGAGGCTTACCGCAGGGATGACAATCAGATTGGCGACGCTCGCGGTCAGCGTGCCCCAGATGAGAATGGGCATACGGTTGATCGACATGCCCGGCGCGCGCATCTTGAACGCGGTGACGACGAAATTGGCTGCGCCGACGCTGGTCGAAATCCCGAGCAGCACCATGCCCAGCGCGTAGATGTCCTGATTGAGCCCTGGATTGAAGTCGCGCTCGGCATAGGGCGGGTAGTTGAACCAGCCGTCATTGGGCCCATTGCCGGTCACGAACCCGGCGTAGAGGAACAAGGCCGCGGCGAGGTACACCCAATAGCTGAGCGCGTTGAGCCGCGGGAATGCCATGTCGCGACTGCCGAGCAGCAGCGGCCACAGGAAGTTGGAGAAGCCCGACAGAATCGGCGACGCGAACAGGAAGATCATCGTCATACCGTGCGTCGAGAACATCTCGTTATATTGCTCGGGGGTCAGCAAGTGGACATCGGGGCCGACGAGCTGGAGCCGGATCACCAGCGCTTCGAGCCCGCCGAGCGCGAGCAGGACGAACGCGGTGATGATGTAGCGGATGCCGATCTCCTTGTGATCGACCGTGGTCAGCCAGCCCTTGAGCCCCGGCGCGGTCGCCCAGATCGCGTGCAGCCGCGCGCGCAGTTCGGGCGTGTCGTCGCCGATCGCCGGCGTGCGAAGCGCGGCGGGCCTCATTTCAGGGTCTCCAGATAGGCGTCGAGGTCGTTGAGCTGCTGCCCGGTTAGCTTCTGGTTGGGCATCAGCGCGCCGGGCTTGACCGTCTGCGGGGCTTCGATCCAGCCCGCGCGGTTGCCGCGATTGTTCAGCAGCATGCCTGCGGCGATCAGGCGGCGGCTCATCAGATGGGTGAGATCGGGGCCATAATGGGAGGCAGCGAGCGTGCCGCGGACGGCATGGCACATCGCACAGCGATATTGGACGAACGCCTGCCCGCGCCGGGCGGCGTCGGTGGCGGGGGGCGGCGCGGTCTGCAATTGCGCCATGCGCCACCGCGCGAAATCGGCGGGCGGGTCGGCGACAACCTCGAACCCCATCTCGGCGTGTTCGAGCCCGCAATATTCGCTGCATTGCCCGCGATAGCGGCCGGGCGAGTCGGCCTGCAGCCAGGTCAAATTGATCTGGCCGGGGATCGCGTCGGTCTTGCCCGACAGTTGCGGCACCCAGAAGCTGTGGATGACGTCGCCGCCGTGCAGGCGGACCAGCACCTTGACCCCGGTCGGGATGTGGATCTCGTTCGCGGTCAGGAACGTCTCGGACGGCGACGCGCCGTCATAGCGGACCTCCCACCAATATTGATGCGCGGTGACGTCGATCGTGAGACCGGCGCGGCGCGGCGGCCCGACGACGCTTCCGAGCGCCGCCATCGTCCAGATCAACGAGATCGCCAGCGGAACGGCGCTGATGATGACGCCCCACTTGATCCAGCCGAGCCCGTTGCCGCCGCGCTCGACCGCGACGTCCGCGCTATCGGCGAATCGCGCGCGCCGCACGCCGCCCCACAGCAGGGCGGCGATCACGATGCAGACGACGATCGACACCACGAGCACGTACCAGGTCAACGGCACAATCGTGTTCGCGCGCTCGCCCGAGCCGGAGAGATAGGCGAGCGGCGCTGCGCTCATGCCGCTGCTTCCTCGAGCGAGCGCCACGCACTGCCGAGGCAGCGCATCGCCAGCCACAGGAACAGCAGGCAGCCTGGCACCCACATCAGGGCGCCGCCCAATTGCTGGTCGGCGAGCGGCGTGAGACCCCAAGCCTCGGTGGTGGCGTAGTGCGGGCGGTACATCGGCCATGACGCAAAGCAGATCACCGCGCCGAGCAACCCCATCTGCATCGACGTCAGCGCGCCGGCGGCAAAAGCGTGCGCCGAATGCTGGCGAAGCAACGTCGCCCACAGCCAGATCGCGCTGCCGAACAGCGAGATGTGCATCGCCCAGTAAATGACCGGCGACGCGAAGGTCGCTTCATAGGGCGCCGGCATGTGCCAGAACCACAGGAAGGCGAAGAACAAAGCGCTCGCAGCCCATAGCGACGCCGGTCCCGCAAAAATCCGGTAGCGCGACAAGGACGAGGCGATGATCGGCGCCGCGATCAGGATCAGGATCATGTGCTGCGCGATCCGCGCCGAGAACAAAGACACCGACAGCGCGCAGAGGGGTGAGATGAAGGCTAAGGTCGCGATGGCCCATCCTGAGGCGGAGAGCCGCCACGAGTTGCCGCTCTGGCGATCGGCGACACAATGCGCGACGGCGATCAGGGCGAGCGCGGCCAATAGAACCGGATCGAGATTGAACCTGGCCCACAATTCGCCCGGAACGGGCGGCGCTCCGCAATAAACGGCCCCTGCAATCGGCAATGGTCTCCCCTTTTTAGGCTTCGGCGTATTGGTCGTGCTTGCTTTGCTCTTCCTCGAATGCGGCCAGCGCCGCTTCGGCAACTTCGGTGTCCTGATCGACGGTGCCGCCGCTCGCGCCGATCGCGCCGATGACGGTGTCGCCGACCTTGATCGGAATGCCGCCGCCGAAAATGACGATGCGATCGTGATTGGTGTTCTGGATTCCGAACAGCGGCTCGCCCGATTGCGCCATGTCGGCGAGGTCGCCGGTCGGCATATCGAACGCGCGCGCGGTGAAAGCCTTGTGGATCGCAATGTCGATAGAGCCCAGCCACGCCCCATCCATCCGCGCGAAGGCGAGCAGATTGCCCCCGGCATCGACGACGGCGATGTTATAGGGAACTTCGATCTGCGCCGCCTTGGCTTCGGCGGCGGCGAGCAGCCGGCGGGCGTCGCCGAGCGATAGCGTTGTGATCGTGGTTGGCATGCCAATGGCCTCCCGGGTGGTCCCCCGGACAACAGTTCGAGGCCGATTTGGTTCACGGGCGTGACGAAATTTCTGTTTTTCTAACATGGGTTAAGCGGATCGCTCGGCGGCGTATCTTGCAACGATCCGTCGCCTTGCCGCGTTCATCGCGATTACCGCTTTGGGGGCTGAATGAGACGATCGCTGCTTGTCCTGCTGCTGCCGGCCGCGGCGACGATCGGAGCGCGCAGCGCGTCGGCACAGGACCGTGGCGATATCGTTATCACCGCCGCGCGGTTACCGGGCGGCGCGGATGCGGCGCGGCTTGCCGTCGCCACCCAGACGCTGACCGCGGAGGATTTGCGTCGGCGCGGCGAGGCCGATCTGCTCGATCACCTCGACGGCGATCTTGCCGGAGTCAGTTTCGACCAAGCGCAGGACAATTCGTTCCAGCCCGATCTCTTCTACCGCGGCTATGAGGCGAGTCCGTTGGGCGGCGACGCTCAGGGTTTGGCCGTGTACCTCGACGGCGCGCGCTTCAACCAGCCGTTCGGCGACACGGTCGACTGGGATCTGATCCCCGACATTGCGATCCGGCGAGTCACGCTCGAAAGCGCCAATCCCGCGTTCGGCCTGAACGCGCTGGGCGGTGCGGTGGCGATCGACCTGAAGTCGGGCCGCGACCTGGCAGGCGTGACGGCGACCGCCTCGCTCGGCAGTTTCGGGCGGCGCTCGGCCGCGGCGGAGGCGGGGACCAAGACGGGCGCCTGGTCGTTCTATCTCGCGGGCCAGATTCGGCACGACGATGGCTGGCGCGACTTCTCGCCCTCGACCTTGCACCAGGCCTATGCCGATATCGGGCTGGACCGCGCCTGGGGTTCGGTCGATCTCAAGCTGGTTGGCGCGGCAACCGACCTGACCGGCAACGGCACAGCCCCGGTCGAGCTTCTCGCGGCGCGGCGCGAATCGGTGTTCACCTATCCCGATGCCAGCCGGAACAGGTATGCGCGGGCGCAGCTTGCCGCCAAGATTGCGCTCGGCCGGCTGACGTTGCAGCCGTCGGTCTATTTCGCCGGCTATCGCCAGCAAACCGCGAACGGCGATCTGTCCGATGCCGGGCCGTGCGACGACGATCGGTTGACCCTGTGCCTCGACGGTGACGATGGCGCCCGGCTGACCGACGGGGCGGGCGCGCCTTTTGCCACGTTGCTCGGCGATGGCACCTACGCGCAGCTCAACCGCTCGCGGACGCGAACCACCGGCTATGGCGCGTCGGTCGAGCTGAGTGGGCGTTTCGGGGCGCATTCGGTCGTCGCGGGTGCTGGGGGGGACGGCAGCTGGTCGCGCTTCGACGCGCAGTCGCTGCTCGGCCAGCTATCGTCGAGCCGCGGGTTCGAGAACGCGCAAGGCGTCATCGACATGCCCGATGGGCCGATCCGGCCGGTCGACGTGGCGGTTCGCCGCAACGATTTCGGGATGTTCGTCGGCGATATTATCGCGGTGGACCGTCGAGTCGATCTCTCGCTGTCGGCACGCTACGACCTCAGCACCCTCGGACTCGACGACCGTCTCGGCAGCGCGCTCGACGGGCGCCATCGGTTCGCGCGGCTCAATCCGGCGATGGGTATCACTTGGCGCGCATCCGACAACGTCACGCTCTATACCGGCTATGCCGAAACGAGCCGTGCGCCGACCCCCGCCGAATTGTCGTGCGCCGACCCGCAGGCTCCGTGCTCGTTGTCGGCATTCTTCGTCGGCGATCCTGACTTGAAGCAGGTCGTTGCGCGGACCTGGGAAGCGGGGGTTCGCGGGCAAAGCGCGCGGCCCGGACTCAGCCTGTCGTGGCGCGCCTCCGCATGGCGCGCGACCAATAGCGACGACATCGTGTTCGCCGCCAGCGACACACGCGGCCGGGCCTATTTCCGCAACGTCGGCAGGACGCGTCGGCAGGGGATCGAACTGGCGCTTGGGGCGACGCGCGGGCGCTGGTCGCTGGGTGCGAGCTACACGCTGACCGACGCCACCTATCGCGACGGGTTCGCGGTCGCTTCGCCCGACAATCCGGCTGCCGTCGATGGCGTCATCGCGGTACGGCGCGGCGATCGATTGCCGGGGATCGCGCGCAACATCGCCAAGGCGCGAATCGCATGGCGGATCGCGGAGGGCGCGACGCTGTCGCTCGACGGACAATGTCAGAGCGGTCGCTGGCTGCTGGGCGACGAAGCCAATCTGACGCGGCCGACGCGCGGCTATTGCGTCGCCGACGCGGCGGCGTCGGTCGCGCTCGTGCGCGGTGCCACGGTCTTCGCCGACGTGGATAACCTATTCGACCGCCGGTATGAGACCTTCGGCGCGTTCACTGAAACGAGCACCGTCGCGCTGGCGGAAGCGCCGGGGGCGAGTAATCCGCGAGCACTGAGCCCGTCGGCCCCGCGGACCCTCCGGGTGGGTGTGCGGATCGCGTTGTAAGTCGTTCCACGCTGCGAGCGCGCTTAATTGTGCAAGTCTAGAGCAAGTGCATTGCGACTTCAGACTTTCCTAAACATTTGCAGGCAAAGCTGCGACCTCGGTTATCCGAGTAATAAGTGTGACGCGTGACCTTCTTCCAGCGGCGGATTTGGATCGCGAAGGTGTCGCCAGTCCGAGCGATGCGGACCGGCGCGTTTTTCATCGCTATACCTCGCGGGGCGCGTCGTTTCCCGTGCGCATTGCGGCGACCGAGTGCGAGATTCGCCTGAAGGATATCTCGCGCGGTGGCGCTTCGGGTCTGATCTGCGAGCCGGTGAAGGTCGGCGACTATATGATCGTGCAGTTCGATCCGAAACATCGGGTTGAAGCTCAGGTGCGGTGGGTGCGTCGGCTGCTGGTCGGCGTCACATTTACAAACCGCCTGAGCGCGCTCCTCGTAACCGAGCTAAACGCTCGCATCGATCCCCGACGCCAATGGGACGACTGACTGGGTTTTTTGATGCGTTTACGCGGCAATACCGAATAATTGTTAGGGGCGACGGGATTCGAAACCTGCCACCCCCACGCCCCCAGTGTGATGCCAAGACATTGCCCTCCTTGGGACATTCTCCCGGAATTTGGCGCCCTCTAACGACCAGTGTATTTGGGTCTGACCTATCCACGCCGAGTGAACTATCCGGCCGCACTCGAGCACAAACGGGCTGAATTCAAGGTGCAGTAAGCAATGATAGACAGCATCAGGCTGGCGTCGCTGTCCGACCGAGCGCGTAACGACGCAACGAGCGCTGAGATGATCCTGCTCGGTCGAATTATGTCTGGCGAGCGCGACGCATTCGAGGAATTGTATCGGCTTTATCACCCGCGCCTGACTCGCTTTTTGCTCAACCTGGTGCGGCGGCCGACCTTGGTTGAAGAAGTGCTGAACGACACGATGATGGTGGTGTGGGATCGCGCCGACAGCTTCAATGGCGCGAGCAAGCTGTCGACCTGGATCTTCGCGATTGCATATCGCAAGGCGATGAAGGGGCTTCGGCGGCAGGACGAGGCCGTCGAGGATCGCGACGCCGAGCAGCGCATCAGCCCGGGCGCGAGCCCCGAACAACAGTCGGCGCAGCACCGCATCCACGCGCTGCTGCTGAAGGCGATGGACGAGCTATCCCCGGCGCACCGGGCGGTGGTCGACCTGACATATTTTCACGAACTCGGGTATCGAGAGATCGCAAGCATCCTCGGATGTCCGGTCGACACGGTGAAGACGCGAATGTTTCATGCCAAACGTCACCTCCGGCGCAAGCTGGCGGGTGACTTGGATGACTGGATCTAGGAAGAGTTTCGATGGCCGACATCATCAAGCTGCGCGGCAGCCCGCACGAACAGGCGCAAAGGCTGCTGTCATGGTACGTCAACGAGACGCTCGACGCCGAAGAGAAAGCGCTGGTTGACGCGCATCTGGCGGAATGCGCCGAGTGCCGCGCCGAACTGGCTGGCGAAGAGAAACTGGCGCGCGCGATCGCGACGTTGTCGATCGATGCCGAGCATGGCTGGTCGATGCTGAGCGAGCGGATCGACGCGTCGCCGACGCCGCGCCGTCTCGCCGAGCCTGTTCCATTCGTTCGCCGGAAGGTATCGATTGGTTGGGCTTTTGCGACACCGCTCGCGGCGGCCGCTGCGGTAGCATTCGCGATCATCGGGGTGCAGCCGACCGCGCAGCCCGGCCAGATCTATCGCGCCTTGGGGTCCGCCCCGACCGCGCAACCGGGCAACATCGTGCTGATGTTCAAGCCCGATGCGAACGACCGCGACATGCGCGCCGCACTCGCCAAGGCTGATGCCCGCGTAGTCGATGGGCCGAGCGCGGCGGGGGCCTATGTGCTGAGCGTGGTGCCGGCGAAGCGCGAGCAAGCGCTGGCGGGGCTCCGCGCGTCGCCGCTGGTCGTATTGGCTGAGCCGATCGACGCTGGTCCGCCGCGGTGATCCGGCGGCTGCTCCTCGGTCTGGCGCTGGCGATGACCGGCGCGATGGCGCCGATCGCGGTGGCCCCGGCTTATACGCAGGAGCTTTCCGATAAGGCGGCCGACCGGCAGATCCTGGTGATGCTAAAGATGGGGCCGCCGCATTTTCGGCCCAATTCGAGCTATGGCGGCAGTTATGGCGATGTGACCGCGATGGCCACTCGGCGGCGAATCGCGATCGGGATCGCCAAGCGCAGCGGGCTGACCCTGGTCGACGGCTGGCCGATGCCTCTGCTCGGCGTCGACTGCTATGTGATGCAGGTCCCGGCGGGAATGAGCGTCGACGATGCGATCGCGCAGGTGTCGAAGAACCCCCGGGTCGCCTGGTCGCAGCCCCTACAGACCTATCAAGCGCGAGGGTCCCCTGCTTCGAGCAGTCTCAACGACCCTCTGTTCCGCGCCGAACCCGCCGCCTCCGCCTGGCGGCTTGCCGATCTCCACCGCATCGCCACCGGCCGCGGCGTCAACGTCGCCATCATCGACAGCAAGGTGGATGTCGGCCACCCTGACCTTTCGGGACAATTCATCGCCAATATGGACTTCGTGTCGAGCGGCAACGTGCCGAGCGAAGCGCACGGCACCGGCATCGCGGGGATCGTCGGTGCGAAGGCGGACAACGGCATCGGCATCGCGGGAATCGCACCCGATGCCCGAATGATGGCGCTCCGCGCTTGCTGGCAGACTGCCGCCGGTCCGACCTTGTGCAACAGCCTTAGCCTCGCGCGGGCTCTCCAATATGCGATCGAACATGGTGCCGGCGTGGTCAATCTGAGCCTTGCCGGACCGAACGACGAGCTGCTCGGCAAGCTCATTTCGATAGCGCTGTCGCGCAACATCGTGGTCGTGGCCGCATACGATCCGGCGCTGCCGCAGGGCGGTTTCCCAGCGTCTTTTGCTGGCGTCATTGCGGTATCCGATGAATCTTTGCAGTCTCGCCCCGCGCGCGTGTACGGTGCGCCTGGCCGCGACGTGCCGACGACACAACCGGGGGGTAAATGGTACCTGGTCAATGGCAGTTCCTATGCGGTCGCGCATGTCAGCGGGCTGGTCGCTTTGGTGCGCGAGCAAGGCGCGCGCACAAAGCTGGCGCTGGCACGGTCGCCCGACGGGGCGATCGATGCGTGCGCCACTTTGGTTGGGACATCGCCTGCCTGTGATTGCACCTGCGCGATCAACCGGCGGCTCGGAATGGTGCGAAAGCGCTAGGCGTTGCTGGGCTGGCCTGGCGGCGGTGCTGCTGGGTTTCGGGATCGTCCCGGGGGCGCACGCGCAGGTTGCGGGAAGCATCGACATCGAAAGCGATTACCGGCTGCGCGGCTATTCGCTGAGCGCTGGTCAGCCGACCGCGACGGCACAGATCAGCTACGACGACGATTCAGGTCTTTACCTCAACCTGTCCGCAACCGATGAGCTGACGCGCGACGGCGCTCGCTTCCTGGGAGTGCAGGGCAACATCGGCTATGTCCGCCGGTTGAGCGCGAAACTGTCGATCGATGGCGGCGTTACACGCACGCAATACCGCGCAAGCTATGCCGGAGGGCGAGCGCAGCGTTATACCGAAATCTATCTGGGTTTCACCGCCGACCCGATCACCGCGCGTATCTATTTCTCGCCCGATTATTACAGGGCGGGCGTACAGACGATCTATGGCGAGGTGGAGGGCGTGATCCACCCGATGAAGAACTGGCGGCTGAGCGCGCATATCGGCAGCCTGAGCTATCTGTCCGCACCGTCTACCTATTTCTCCAGCAAAACCCGATACGATTGGCGGCTGGGTCTTTCCCGCCAGTTGGGAAATTTCGACCTTCACGCGGCTGTATCCGGCGGCGGTCCTGGCCAGCAATATTACTATGGGCATTCGCGCGATCGCACCGCGGTCACCGCGGGCGCCAGCTGGAATTTCTGATGGCCGTTTAAACCTTTGGCGCTTGTTGCGGGATCAACCCGTCGAAGCAGCAAGGGATCGATCGATGGCGGCAGGCATTCGGGGGATGGCGATCGGGATCGCGGTGGGTGCACTATCGATCGCCGTCGCCGCGAATTCGCAGGCCGCGCCGCACCAGTTCACCGTGACGATGTCAAACATGAATTACGGGGCGCTGCCGAGCACCGCCAAGGTCGGTGACACGATCGTCTGGGTCAACCGCGACACCGTGCCGCACACCGTCACCGCGCGCGACCACAGCTTCGACCTGCGCGTCGCGCCGGGGCAAAGCGGGCGGATGACGCTGCAGAAAGCGGGGATCATCCCGATCTACTGCGTGTTCCATATGATGATGCGCGGGACGCTCAAGGTCGCGGCGAAATGATCAGCCTTGCCTGACGATCATCACTTGCCCCCAGGGGAGCGGCATGACGGTGTCGGCCTTGCCGGCGAAGAAGGCGGTGAAGACCTCACGCACCTCGCGGTCCTTATAGTCGTCGCCGATCAGGATCCCGCCGGCGACCAGTCGCGGGTGGAAGAAGTCGAGCGCGTCGCGCGTCGCGCCGGGCAAATCGAGATCGAGATGGACGAACGAGAAGCGTTCCTCCCCCAGACCGCTTGCGGTTGAAGGGAAGACGCCCGGGCGGATACGGATGTCGGGATAGGGGGAGAGCAGGGCCTCCACCATGGCAAGCGCGCCATGCGTCGTGCCGAAATGGCCGCGAACCTCGGCCTCGCTACTGAATCCACCGGGCGCGGCGCCTTGCAACGTATCGAACACATCGAACAGATAGAGCAGCGCGTCGCCTTTCGCCTCGGCGATCAGCCGGGCGCTGCCGCCCATCAGCACGCCCGCCTCGGCCATCGCCCCATCAAGTCGCGCGGCGGTGCGCACCGCGATCCTGATCTGCAGCGCGGCGGCATCGTTGAGCAGCAGTGCAACCCGTTTTCTGGTGTCGCGGATCAGCGCGAGGTCGGCCTGCCACTCGGGGCCAAGCGGCGCGGCGATCGACCCGCGGCGGGCGAGGAGCGAGCGCATCAGGCGGCCGGGCAACCCGCGCCAGTTCGTCCGCTCACGCTTGAGCGCCGGGTTCATGCGGGCCGCGCGGCGCGGCGCATCTCGACGCAGGCGATCGCGAATAGCGCGCCGAGCAACGGCGTTCGCAGCGGATAATCGACCAGGCTCGATGCCATGAGGATCACCGTCATTGCGATTGCCGCAATCGCCAGCGACCGGCGCGTCGTGGATTCGCGCGACCCCGCCGCGCGGATCGCGGTGCGCGCCCACCACGAGCAAAAGATCGTGAGCAGGATCAGCGCGGGCACGCCGCCCTCGATCGCGAGCTGGAGCGGCTCGTTATGCGCTTGGTTCATGTAGATCGTCGACAGCTGGGCATCGGGCTCGAAGCGGCGATAGACGCTGTCGAACGACCCGAACCCGGAACCCAGCGGCAGGAACGCGCGCGCGGTCTCGATCAACGGCGCGAGCATCGCGCTTCGCGTCTCGCCAGCCGGATCGGGGTGAATCAGCCGCGCGATCGCGCCGCCGCGAGCGGCGAGCAGGATCATGCTCGCGAGGATCAGCGCTACACCGCCCGCGCCCGTCGCCCATCCTCGCGCGCCTTTGGGCAGCAGCCGTTGACCCGAGGCACGGAAGCCGACCACCGCCCCCGCCACGCCGATTACTGCCAGCAATAGTCCCATCCGCGAGGCGGTAAGGATCAGCGCGAGCAGGAACAGCGTGCCGAGGCCAATCGCCGTGAACACGATCAACGGCCGATTGCCGCCCTCGCGCAGCTTCAACCCGGCAAGCGCGCCCGTCATCGGCAGCGCACACGCCATCAGCACGGCCTGATGGTTGCGGTTGGCGAACAGCCCGACCGGCGCGTTCTCGCTGCTTTCGCGAAACAGATGGAGCGAGTCGCCGCCCATCGCGAGTTGAACCAGCCCGAGCGTGGCGCCAGCCGCGGCGACCGCGACCAACGCCATGACGAGCCGCTGGCGCGATCGAGTATCGAGATGGAGCGCCGCCAACCCCGCCGCGAGCGCTGGCAGTAAGCCACCGAGCGCGTTCAGCGTCAGATCGGGTGTCAGGCTGAGCGGACGCCAGCCGGCAGTGCCGCTAGCCTCGGCGATCACGGCATAGGCGTCATGGCCGGGCAGCGCCGCCCAGAGCGACGGTGGCAGCGGGATGAGCTGGACAAGGACCAGCCCGAAAATACCGCCCGCAGCGATTAGGGGAGCGGTCTGGCGGCGCAGGGTCGCCCAGTCGAGCGGCCACAGCGTCGCGGTGACCGCCACGACCGCGATCACCCGCGCGACCATTTGTTGGTCCTCGTCATAGCGTGAGGCGCCGCCGGTCAACGCGAGCGCGGCGATCAGTACGACGGCGACGGTCAGCCGCCAGCTTTGCCCGAAAAGGCGCGGAGCGCCATGAGCGGCCATCGACGCTTGCCGCGACGCGGCCACTTCCCTCCCGCCTCGCTGGAGTTAGGAACTGGCCGGTTTGCTGTCCTTGTTGTTGTGGCCGAGCGCGACGGCGGCGATGACGACCAGGACCAGTCCGCCCACGGCAAGCGCCAAGGTCGCGCCGTTACCCTTGGCCTTGCTGCCATTCTTCACCGGCGCGCCGGCGCGAACGTCCTGGTTGGTCAGCGACAGCTTGGCTGCCGGATTGGCGGGCGCCGCGGACGCGGGCGTGGCGATCATCGACAGGGCCGCGGTGGCGGCGGCGGCGTTGCTCAGGCGCATGGCTACCCCTTTTTCGGTACGGCTCGCCCACTCGCGAACCAGCGATAAGTACCCGGGCGCGCGAAGGCGGTTCACCCCGTGCATCCAAAAAGCGCGCGTTGAACCCCGCTGTCGGCGCGGGGAACTCAACTGGTGACAATTGGGGTGAAATCGTGCGTCGCATCTATCGCCGGTCTGGACGTGCCGCATGCCGGCGTTGAGCGCCGTCGAGGGCTATCGGCGGTGGGCGCCGAGTTATGCACGCGAGACCGCGATCAGCGCGCTCGAAGACAAATTGGTGAGCGCGATGACGCCGCCGCTCGCCGCGCGGCGGTTGCTCGACGCCGGGTGCGGGGTCGGGCGACGGCTGACCGATTGCGGCGCGGCCGAGGCGGTCGGAGTGGACCCCAGCGCCGCCATGCTCGAAGCCGGCGTCGGCTTGGGTAAGGTTGCTTCCGGGGTCAGGACGCTGATCGGCGACGTTCACCATTTGCCCTTCCCCGATCGAGCGTTCGATGTCGTGTGGTGCCGCCTCGTGCTGGGCCATCTGGCGGACATCGAACGGGCCTATGCCGAACTGGCGCGAGTCACTGCGGCGGGCGGAACGCTCGTCGTCAGCGATTTCCATCCCGCGGCGCACGCCGCCGGACATCGCCGCACCTTCCGCGACGATGACGGCGTGCACGAGGTCGAGCATTACGTCCACGATCTGTCGGCACATGCCGGTGCGGCGCGCGCTGCCGGGCTTACCCCGACCGCCACTCGCGAGGCAGCGATCGGGCCGGATGTCCGCGATTTCTACGAGCATGCTGGACGAGCCGGCCTGTACGCCGCCCATCTCGATTTGCCGGTAGTGCTCGCCATCGCTTTCCGGCGCGAGGGCTGAGGTGCGGATGCTGGTCAACGCCCGCAACCGCAGCGTCGCGATCGAGGGCGAACGGATCGTCGAACCCGTTGGTGCCTTCGACATGGTGATCGATTGCCGCGATGCCGATGTCCGCCCCGGGCTGATCAATGCGCACGAGCATCTGCACCGCAACCATTACGGCCGGATGGGCGGCACGACCTATCGCAACGCCTCTCATTGGGCGGAGGACATCCAGGTCCGCCACCGCCACCGCGTTGCCGACGGACGCCGCATGCCGCGGCGCGACGCGCTGCTCACGGGCGCGTGGAAGAACCTGTTCGCCGGGGTGACCTCGGTCGTCCATCACGATCCTTGGGAAGCCGAGTTCGATCGCGACTTCCCGCTGCGCGTGGTCCGCGTCGCCAACGACGATTCGCTTGGGATGACGCCAGCGCTGGGACGTATCGCGGGTGCGTCGCCGTTCAGCCTGCACGTCGCCGAAGGGTTGGATGACGCTTCGGCGGACGAGGTGCGCACGCTCGAGGCGAGGGGGCTGCTCACCGCCGATCTGATTGCGGTGCACGGCGTCGGGATGGATGCCGATGCCGTGTCGCGCTTTCGCGGCTCGGGCGCGGCTTTGGTCTGGTGTCCGAGCTCCAACCTGTTCCTGTTCGGCCGGACGGCGCCGCGCGCGCTGTTGGACGAGGGCGTCGACGTGCTGCTCGGCAGCGACTCGCTGCTCACGGGCGAAGGCGACCTGCTCGACGAATTGCGCTGCGCCCGCGCGATCGGCGGGCTCAGCGATGCCCGGCTCGATGCGGCAGTCGGCAGCATCGCCGCGCGGCGGCTCGGGCTGGAGGAGCCCGGGCTCGACCCCGGCGCGCGGGCCGATCTGATTCTGATCGGCCGGCCGGTGATCGACGCGAGCGCGAACGACGTTCGGCTGGTGATCGCGCGCGGCGTGCCGCGCCTCGCGCGCGCCGACATCGCCGCGCAGTTCGGTCCGATCGCCGAGCGCGGCGCGCAAATGACCATCGGCACGGTGACTCGCTGGACCAGCGCCGAACCACCGCAAACCGGGAGGAATTCATGAATTTTGCCGTCGCGTCACGTGGCGCCCGATCGATGGTGTCGGTAAGCGCCTTCGCCCTTGCGGCGTGCCTACCGTTACCGGCAGGCGCGCAGACCGCGCCCGATCCGGCCGCCACCCCGGCGCCGACGCCGCCGGCTACGCCCGCCGATGCGCCGTCGAGCGACCAGTCCGTCCCGGCCGCCGACGCCGCACTCCCCGCCGACGCCCAGCCGAGCATGCCGCGCATCGACATCCTGTCGAAGAACACGATCTCAATGCTGTTCGATGCTCGCCTCGCGGTGGCGAACGGCGAACGCTCATTCACCAACAGAGGCCTCGGCAAGACTCGGTTCGAGGGCACCGCCAACGGCGATTACAAAGTCTATGCCGTACCGGTCGAAGCCGACTTGATCTGGCTGCCACGCTTCACCCCGTCGCTTACCGCGAACGTCTCCGCCGCGTGGCAACGCGATCAGGAGAACAAGTTCGATCTGATCGAGGCGTTCGTCAATTTTCTGCCGCCGCAGACCGGCAAGGTCGGAGTCCAGTTTCGCGCCGGGTTGATGTGGCCGGAAATCTCGCAGGAGCATTCGACCGGCGGCGCGTGGAGCGTGGTCAACACCATCACGCCGTCGGTGATCAATTCGTGGGTGGGCGAGGAAGTGAAGGTGCTGGGCGTCGAGGGCACCGTTCGGGCGACGCTCGGGCAGAGCGAACTGGGGCTGACCGGCGGGATATTCGCGGGCAATGATACATCGGGGACGCTACTTTCCTTTCGTGGCTGGGCACTGCACGACGAGAAGGCGACCGGGTTCGGGCACTTCCCGCTGCCGCCGCTCAACCCGTTCATAAGACTGTTGCAAGAGGACCGGACTCGATCGACGATCGAGCTGGACAACCGGCTCGGATTTTACGGCCGGCTGGAATGGCGTCCGCCGATACCGGTCGGGGTCGCTTTGTTCTATTATGACAACCGCGGCAACCCTCAGGCCTTCACCCCGAACGGCCAATGGGGCTGGCGAACGCGTTTCTGGAACTTGGGGATAAACGCCGATCTGGGCACCAACACGCGGTTGTTGCTTCAGGGGATGAGCGGATCGACCATCATGGGGTTCAAGACCGGCGGGGTGCCGTGGGTCCACACCTATTTCAACGCGGCCTATGCAATGGTCACGCGGCGGATCGGCGACAAGCTGGCGATTTCGGGTCGGGTCGAAGCGTTCAATACGCGCGAGCATGGCAGCGAAATGTCGCCGCTCGAAAGCGAGGACGGCTGGTCATCCACTGTCGCCGCGCGGTACAACCTAACCGATAACCTGACGTTGTTCGGTGAAGCACTCAATGTGCGCAGCCGACGCGGCGTACGCGCCAATCTTGGACTCCATCCATTCCAGGCGCAGACGGTGTTCCAACTCGCACTGAGGTTTCGGCTGTGAGGCGCGCGCTACTGACGCTGTGCGGCGCGCTCGTCCTTGCGGGTTGCGCGAACGAGCCGCGACTCGGGGAGACCGCGCAGCCGATGTCGGTCACCAAGCTGGATGATTTGCCGCCACCCAGCGGCACTGATCTCGTCGCCGCGACCGCCCCCTACCGGATCGGGCCCCTCGATAAGCTCAACATCGCAGTGTTCGGCATGCCCGAACTCACCGGCAGCTTTCAGACCGACGCCGCCGGCCATCTTTCGATGGCGCTGGTCGGCGAGATCGATGCGTCCGGCAAGACCCCGAAGGAACTCGCCACCAGCATCGATCAGCGGCTGCGCGGCATATATGTTCGCGACCCTCAGGTAACGGTAAATCTTGGAGAGACGACGAGCCAGGTCTTTACCGTCGATGGTCAGGTCGGCCAACCGGGGAGCTACCCCGCGATCGGCAACATCACGTTGATGCGGGCGGTCGCCAACGCCAAGGGCGCTGGCGACTATGCGCGGCTCGACGATGTCGTTGTGTTCCGCACCGTCGAAGGCAGGTCGCTAGCGGCGCTGTATAACCTCGGTGCCATCCGGCGCGGGCTGTACCCCGATCCCAGGATCTACGCGAACGACATCATCATCGTCGGCGATTCGAAGGCGCGGCGGATGTTCGAGAAATTCCTGCAAATCGCGCCGTTGCTGACCACGCCGTTGGTCCTCGCGCTCGAGAGGGTCCGATGATGGATAGCATTTCGCCGCGGATGCTCGGGATGGTCGGGGATGTGCAATTGCTCGCCGGGAGCACCGGAACAGCGGCGCGGCGCAACCCGCCGCTGCGCCGGTTGATCCGCTTCGCCTCGCGCTGGCGGTGGGTACTGCTGGGCGGCGTCGTGGCGGGGATGCTGATCGGGCTGATCCTGACCGCGATGATGACTCGCCAGTACAGCTCGACCGCGCGGCTCGAAATCTCGCGCGAGACCGCTCGCGTCGTCACCAATATCGACAGCGTTGAGCGCGACACCAGCATCGGCGACCAGGAATTCTATCAGACGCAATACGGCCTGTTGCAAACCAAAGTACTTGCCGAGCGGGTCGCGCGCGACCTGGATGCGATCGATAACCGCGACTTCTTCAAGATGTTCGATCGCGGCGACCTGTTCGACGGCAGCGCAGCGGAAGTGAACAGCCCCGCGCGCCGGGCCAAGCGGGTAGAGATTGCCGGGCGGATCCTGCTCAATCATGTCGGCGTCGCGCCGGTACGCGGATCGCGGCTGGTCGATGTCACCGCGGTCACCCCCGATCCAGCCTGGTCGCAGCGGATCGCGCAGACCTGGACCAAGGATTTCATCGACGCCAACCTCGAGCGGCGGTTCGAAGCATCGGACTATGCGCGGCACTTTCTTGAAGGGCGGCTCGAACAATTGCGCGGCAAGCTCGAGGAGTCGGAGCGCCAGGCGGTCGCCTACGCATCGAGCCAGGGGATCATCAACCTGCCGCAAGTAGGCAACAAGGACGGGACGTCGACCGTCGGCGGGGACCGTTCGCTGCTGACCGACGACATCACCACGCTCAATGCTGCGTTGGCCGCAGCGATCGCTGACCGGATCGAAGCACAGAACCGGCTGGCGGCCTCGCGTCAGCCGGGTGCCAGCAGCGAGGCGCTGGGAAATCAAGCCATCACCGATCTGCGCCAGAAACGCGCAGAGGCCGCCTCCGAATACGCTAAATTGCTCGCGGAATTCGAGCCCAAATACCCTCCGGCCCAGGCTCTCGCTTCGCAAATCCGGGTGCTCGACAGCGCGATCGGAGCAGAGGAACGCCGCGTCCAGACCTCGCTGCAACAGGGATATGCTGCCGCGTTGGGTCGCGAGCGCGCGCTACTCGCGCGGGTCGCCGGGCTGAAAGGCGATCTGACCAATCTGCGTCAGCGCAGTATCCAGTACAATATCTACCAGCGCGATGCCGACACGAACCGCGAACTGTATAATGCGCTGCTCCAGCGCTATAAGGAGATCGGCGTCGCGGGGGGAATTGAAAACAACAATATTGCCGTGGTCGACGCGGCCAAGCTCCCAGACCGGCCGTCGCAACCCAGGCTGATGATTAACCTGCTGCTGGCGATGCTTGGCGGCGGGCTAGCGGGCGTGATTCTAGCGATCGGGCTCCAGCAAATCGACGAAGGGATCGGTGATCCGGCCGAAGCGCAGGAAAAGCTCGGATTGCCGCTGCTCGGCACACTGCCCAAAGTCAAATCGGGATCACCGCTCGAAGCGCTCGAGGATCCACGATCATCGCTGGTCGAGGCCTATCTCGCGGTCCAAGCCAATCTCGAACTGTCGACAGCCCGCGGCATGCCGCGGTCGTTCGCGGTCACCAGCACGCGCCCTCGCGAGGGGAAATCGACAACGGCGATCGCGCTGGCGCAATCACTCGCGCGGGCGCACCGCAAGGTCGTGCTTGTCGACGCCGATCTGCGCTCGCCGTCGGTGCACAGCGCCTTCGGTGTGTCGGCCGACAGCGGCGTCAGCAATTTCCTCGCGGGCAACGACAATTTTGACCGTTCGCTCCATGCGACTTCGCACGAAGGATTGAGCGTTTTGCCCGCCGGGCCGCCGCCGCCCAATGCGGCCGATCTGCTGACGGGCGACAGGCTGCGCGAGCTGGTCGAGAAGCTGCGCGAAAAGTTCGATCATGTGATCGTCGATTCGCCACCGGTGATCGGGCTGGCCGATGCCCCCCTGGTTGCCTCGGCGGTCGATGCGGTGGTCTATGTGGTTGAGGCGCGATCGATCCAGGCGGGCGTGGTGCGCACCGCGCTAGCGCGGCTCGCATCGGGGCACGCCAATGTGCTCGGCGCAGTACTGACCAAGTTCGAGGCCAAGCGCGCGCATCTCGGGCACGGCTACGGGTACGGCTATGAATATGGTTATGGGCGCTAACCGGCAGTTATAATGCGCGCGGCGGTGATTCAGCGAGGTGCGATCGTCGCCGGTGCGTTACTCGCGAGCGCGGCGGTGCTTCAGGCAGGTATCGCGCAGAGGGTGAGCCTCGCCGATCCTGCTCTCGCCGCGCGGATCGCGCCGGGCAACGCCCGGATCGCTGTGACTGCGGCGAACTCTGCGATCACTCGCGGCGCGGATGTGGCCGATCCGGATGTTCAAGGATTGGTCGTCGCTGCCTTGAAGCGCGACACGACGGTGACAGCGGCGATCGAGCTTCGCGCAGTGACATTGGGCGTGAAGGGGGAGCCTCGGCGCGAGGCGCAGTTGTTTGGGCTATCCAGCACGATCAGCCGGCGAAGCTTGCCGACGCGGTTGTGGCTGATCCAGCGCTCGGTCGAACGCGGCGATGTCGCCGGCGCGTTACACGACTTCGATGTGGCGTTGCGCACTTCGGCGGCGGCGCCACCGATACTGTTTCCGGTGCTCGCGGACGCAACGAGCGATGTCACGCTGATCGGCCCGATCGCGCAGATGCTGGACCAGCCGAGCGACTGGCGATTGATGTTCCTCAACTTCGCGCTGGCGCACGGTGACGCGCGAAGTATCGGCGAGACCGTGGTCAGGATGCGCGACCATGCGTTCGTTAAGGCTAACGGCCTGGACAGGGTGCTGATCGCGCGGCTCGTAGAATTGCGTTCGTTCGCGTTTGCCGGGCGAGTGCGTGATGCCTTTTCGGAGGGGACGCGGTCCCCGCTGATCGCCGATGGCGGATTTGCCGACCCGTCGGCGGGGTATCCGTTCGGCTGGCAGTTGACCGATCGCGGCGACGTCGGGGCCGAGCGCGCATTCGCCGGCGGGCAGACAGTCTTGTCATATCGCGCCGAGCCGGGTCGGGGCGGGCAAGTCGCGGCACAGCTACTATTGCTGGCGCCGGGCAGGTATCGACTGGCGACCAGAACTGCGTCTGCGAGCGATACGCGGCCTTACTGGACGCTGACCTGCGGTGAGCAGCGCAGCGCAGCGCTAATCCGGCTTGATCTTCCGACGCAGGACCGCGCAACGAGCGAGGCGAATCTGACCATCCCCTCAGGCTGCGCGGGACAGTGGTTGACTTTGACACTACAGCCGGGCGGCGCAGCAGGAGGTCAGACAGGCACCGTCGCCTCAGTCTCAATCAGTCGCCTTTAGGCTGCAAGATATACTGCCCCCAAATGCCGATGCCGAGCGGCCGCGTCTTACATCCAGCGCCAATCGGGCGATAGCGGCACCGCGCCGCGATCGCGACCGATGGTGCGTTGTCGACCTCGGTGAGCCACCACCAGCGGCGCTCGCGATCGGAAAACAGTCGATGCGCCTCGCCTATGATCGTGTGAGCAAGCTTCTGGCCGCGCGCCTCGGGCAATGTCCACATATTGCCGACTTCGAGATCGTCCGATCCCATGAAGGGCGAGCGATGCCAGCGCGGGCTAACCACCAGCCGGTGGACCTTCCGACCGTCCTGCCAGACCGTAAGCTCGGTAAATTCATTCGTCGCGAATACGCGGAGCCTGGTGAACAGCCACCATATGTAATTATCGAAGGTGCGCGATCCGCTTGGCGGAAGACCGCGGCTGGCGGGCTGCCAGATGCGCATGACCATACCGGGCGGCAGGGCAAGGACAGGCGGCGGCGGGTCGCCCGGTTTGAGTTCGAAGAAGACCATATTGCCGTCACTCATACCCTCAGTCCCGGCGGCTTGGCGTCGAGAAGCGGAGCATTACGAGCGCAGACCTGGCGAAGTGCCCGCTCGGCCCCCCAGCGCGCGAGAATCGCGTCGATCCCACGAAGCGCCGCGGGCTTGGCGACGATCGAGAGCGCGGTTAGCCAGATCAGTCGCAGGTCGGTCTTGAAATCGCGGCGCTCGACATAGAGCAACCCAAGCCGGCTCTTCCACGGGCGGATTACCGAATCGTATAGCGCATCGGGATCGGCCGCGGCGTCGAGAATGTCGCCCTCGTCAGAGAAGACGATCGACGACAAATCGGTGATCCCCGGCCGCACGTCGAGCAGGTGCAGTTCGGCTGCAGTGTAGCGATCGACGCCGCCGCCACGCGTGTTTGGTCGCGGGCCGACGACGCTCATGTCGCCTGCCAGCACGTTCCAGAATTGCGGGAGCTCATCGAGCTTCCAGCGTCGTACGAAGTGACCGATCGCGGTGACGCGACCGTCCGATTTCGCGGTCGAGGTACCCCCACGTTGCAACGCGTCGACCCGCATCGAGCGCAGCTTGATCATCCGGAAATCGCGGTTGCCGCGCCCGACCCTGATCCCGCGATACAAAGGTGATTTCCCGTCCTGCGCCCAGATCGCCAGCATCGCCGCGCCGATCAACGGCGAAGCAATCACCAGCGCCACAAGCGACAGCGCGATATCGAGCAGGCGCTTGGCGATCACGATGCGAGCATCTCGACAAGGACGGCGACGACGGCGTGGCGGTCCATGCCGTATCGTGCGCGGAGATAGTCTTGATCGCCGACGACGTCCGGATAGCAGTCGTGCAGCCCGATGCGCCGGAAATGACCGAGGGCTACGCCGTTCTCAAGGCAGACTTCGGCAACCGCCCCGCCCAGCCCGCCGATGACATTATGCTCTTCGAGCGTGACGACATGGCGGCATTCGCCCGCTGCGTGACAAATCGCGATCGTGTCGAGCGGTTTTATCGTGTGGACGTCGATTACCCGTACCTGCCGGCCCGATTTGCTGAGCAGATCAGCGGCGGCGATCGCTTCGCGCAATATACCACCGGTGGCGAAGATCACCGCATCGTGGCCATCGCGCACTTGGCGTACCTTGCCGAGTTCGACCTCGCCTTCGGGCAGCCCGGCCCCGCTTTTGTCGAGCCGTAGATAGGCCGGGCCGCCGCGCGCGTGCAGCTGACGAGTCAGCGCATAGGCCTGCCACGGGTCCGACGGGGCGACGACGGTCATCCCGGGCAGCGCGCGCAGGATCGCCAGATCCTCGGTCGCAAAGTGCGACATGCCAAGCTGGCCGTAGGAAAAACCGCCGCCGACGGCGACTGCGGTGACGTCGGCAGCGTGATAGCAAACGTCGTTACGCAGTTGTTCGAGGCAGCGCAGCGTCGGAAAATTGCCGATGGAATAGGTGTAGCTGCGCGCGCCCGTCAGCGCGGCACCGCACGCGACGGCGGTCATGTTCTGCTCGGCGACACCAGCGTTGACGTAATTCGCCGGAAAGCGTTCGATGAAGTCGGTCAGCACGCCGAACCCCAGGTCGCCGTTAACCAGCAACACGCTCGAATCCTCGGCCGCGAGTTCGGTTAGCGCGCGGACGAACGCGTCACGCATCGGGCACGCCGAGCTCGCGCATCGCGGCAACGAACTCTTCGCCCTGCGGCGAGCGGTAGTGCCACAGCACCTGGTTCTCCATGAACGACACGCCGCGGCCCTTGACCGTATCGGCGATGATGCATGTCGGGCGGTCGGTCGTGACCGCCGCCGCCTCGAACGCCGCCTTGAGTTGGTCATGGTCGTGCCCGTCGATCCGTTCGACCGCCCACCCGAAGGCGCGCCATTTGTCGGCGAAGGGTTTGAGCGCGAGCGTCTCGGAGACCGGGGCGATACTCTGGAGCTTGTTATGGTCGATCACCGCGCACAGGTTCGACAACCGGTGGTGCGCGGCGAACAGTATCGCTTCCCAGTTCGATCCCTCGTCGCATTCGCCGTCGCTGAGCACGACGA
The DNA here is from genome assembly GCF_036269755.1 of Sphingomonas sp. Classification (GTDB taxonomy): domain Bacteria; phylum Pseudomonadota; class Alphaproteobacteria; order Sphingomonadales; family Sphingomonadaceae; genus Sphingomonas. Next base: position 22,115 of record NZ_DATBDV010000020.1, read on the forward strand.
ACACTCGCTGCTCGCCGCCCGTACGGCCCAACTGCAGCGCCATCCCGGCCCCGATCCCGAGCCCGTGGCCGAGCGACCCGGTCGAGAATTCGACGCCGGGTACGCCCTTGTGGCTAAGGTGTCCCGATAGGTTGGAACCGTTGACGTAGTGGCGGTCGAGGTCGGCCACCGGAAAGAAGCCGCGTTCGGCGAGCGCGGCATAGACGCACGCTCCGGCATGCCCCTTCGACAGGACGAAGCGATCGCGCCCCGGCCAGCCGGGGTTGCCCGGATCGAGGCGCAGGATATGGCCGTAAAGCACCGCCGCGACGTCGGCCATCGACAGTCCCGATCCGACATGCGAGCTGCCGCCGCGGCTGCACATTCGTACGATGTGACGGCGCAACCGCAGTGCGAGCTCGATCGTGTCGGGCACGGTGAGTGGCTCGATTTTCACGTAAAGAACTCGCGCACGCCATCGATGACGCGATCGACCTGTGCGTCGCTCAGCAAGTGATTCATTGGAACTAGCAGGGATCGGTCGAAGAAACGGTCGGTCCTCGGCAGTGGTCTGCCAACCCCAAGATTGGCGAAGTCGTGGATGCCGACGCCGCCCCATTGCACGATGGTGCCGATCCCGCGCGTCGCGAGGTGGGCGCGCAATAGATCGCGACGATCGCAGCACATCTCGTAGTTCTGGAAGACGTCGAACCGGCGCGGATCGCCATCGGGCGCGGGAGGCAGGTCGAGCTCGGCGATACAGGCGAACGCTTCGTGGTAGCGCTTGGCTATTCCGCGCCGGCGCTCAAGCACTTCGTCGTACCAGCCCAGCTTGAACGTCAGAATCGCCGCGTGGAGGTTGTCGATCCGCGCGTTGGTGCCCCACACCGCGCAATCCTTTGAGATGATTTTGTCGCGGCCTGCGCCATGATTACGCATCGCTCGCGCGGTCTGAGCGATGGCGTCGTCGCCGGTTACCAACGCACCGGCGTCACCGAAACAGCCCAGCGTCTTCGACGGGTAGAAGCTGAATGCTCCCCAGTCGCCGAACCGCCCCGCCGGCACTCGATCGAGGGTTGCGCCAAGTGCTTGCGCGGCATCTTCGACAACGAACAGGCCATGTTCGTCAGCGATCTTGCGGATCGCCGCCATGTCGCAGGTTCGGCCGTTGACATGCACCGCCATGATCGCTCGCGTTTTGGGTGTAATCGCCGCGCGGACCGCGTCTGGATCGATCAGCCAGTCGTCGCCCAATTCGATCGCTACTGGGACCCCGCCGGCAAAATGAATGGATTGCGCCGCGGCGACGAAAGCGTGGCCAGGCACGATCACTTCGTCACCCGCGCGCAGCCCGACCGCGCGCAGCCCGATCAGCATGGCATTGGTGCAATCCGACATCCCAATGACGTGCTTGACGCCCAGATAGCGCGCGAGCGCCGCCTCGAATTCATTGACGCCACGTTGCAGGATGAACTCGCCCGCCGATGCGGTCTCGTCGAAAATCCGGCGATAGTCGTCGGCGCGTTCCGCGTAGAGAGCTTTCCAGTCGAAGAAGGGGACCGGAAGCGCCGATGACATGAACTTCGTGACCCCCTGACCGACACCAACGGGCACGGCCCGCCGCTCAAGCGATTGGTGCCTGATTTTCCGGAACCGGTTCAACGCCGCGGCCGGGCCGGCGGGGGTGGGATGCGGGTCCTCTATCTGACTCAATGGTTCGAACCAGAGCCCAACATTATCAAGGGAATCCGCTTCGTACGCGCGCTGGAGGCGGCTGGGCATGACGTGACGGTGGTCACGGGATTCCCCAATTACCCGGCCGGGCGGCTCTACCCCGGCTACAGGCTACGGTTAGTGCAGCACGAGACGATTGAGGGCGTTCGCGTCATTCGGCTGCCGCTCTATCCGAGCCACGACGCGTCGTCACTGCGGCGGTCGCTCAACTTCCTGTCGTTCTTCGTTCCCGCGCTGATCTACTGCCTGTTTCGCGCGGGGCGTTACGATCTCGCCTATGTCTATCATCCGCCGATCACGGTCGGGCTCGCGGCGGCGATGGCAGGGTTGGTGCGTCGATTGCCGTTCGTGCTCGACGTGCAGGATCTGTGGCCGGACACGCTCGCCGCGACAGGGATGGTCGGGGCGGCGCGGCTGATCGGGCCGATCGGCGCGCTGTGCCGTTTGATTTATCGACGTTCGCTGGGAATCATCGCTCAGTCCGAAGGGATGAAGCGGGCGCTGGTCGGGCGCGGCGTGCCGGCGGGCAAAGTGATGGTTATCCGCAATTGGGCCGAAGCCGAGTTTGCCGCCGTTCGCGATCGCGCCTCCGGCACGGGGGCAGTCAGTTTCGTCTATGGCGGCAACCTTGGCCGCGCACAGGCGCTCGAGACGCTGATCGATGCGGCAGCTATCGCGCGACGTAGGCGGCGGGGAATCCAGGTCACTTTGTACGGCGACGGCGTCGATGCGGAGGCATTGCAGTCGCGTCCTGGCGCCAGTGCCGCCCGTTTTATGGGGCGAGTCCCGGCGCAGCAAATCCTGCCGATCTTCGCCGCCGCCGATGCTTTGTTGCTCCACCTGCGCGACGATCCTTTGTTCGCGATCACGATTCCGTCGAAGACCCAATTCTACCTCGCGATGGGCCGCCCGATCGTGGCTGGCGTGGCGGGGGAAGCGGCCGATATCCTGCGCCGCTCGGGCGCGGCGATCGTCGTGCCGCCTGGCGATCCCGACGCGTTCGCCCAAGCGTTGATCGAGATGGCGGCACTGTCTGCGGGACAGCGCGACGCCATGGGGGCGGCCGGCCGGGATTACTATGCGGCGAATTTCTCATTCGAGCAGGCGATGCGGCGAACCCTGACGCTGATCGAGGGTACTAAAGCTCGAGCGATGAGCAAGCGACCAGCCCGGACATGAGCGCATACGCCCTTGCCGCGCCGCCTCCGGCCTCGCGATTCGTGCCGGTCGTGACACCAGCCGGGCTGACCCGTGCGCCGCTCATGATCGTGTTCGGCTATGTCGTCGCGACCTTCCTCCTCTTCCTGCTGTGGCCGATCAACTGGCCGATCTATGACGGCGCCGACTGGCTGCGGCTGATTGCTTATGTTGGCGCCTGCCTGGTGGCGATCGCTTGGGCAACGATGGCCGGATCGGCGGGCCCTGCTCGTGTGACGGCGCCGCTCCCCTGGCTGAATATCTTGCTCCCCGCTGCCGCCCTCGCCGCTGTCCTGCTGCTGGTGCCATCGAGTTTTGCCTATACTGGCAAGGGTCCGTGGGACATGATGGAGGCGCTGCAGGATCAGGGCGGAGCCTATCACCGGCTGCAGCTCCAGCTGCTGACCACCACTGGCCAGCGCACAACGATCGCGGTGCTGCGCGCGTCAGTCGCGCCGTTCATCTACGCCGCACTTCCGCTCGGCATTATTCACTGGCGCCGGATCGGATGGATCGGCCGCGTTTCGGTACTAATCGCGGTCATGACCTCGATCATCTTTTCGATCATGCGCGGCACCGACAAGGAGATCGCGGACCTGTTCGTAATCGGTACCGCCGCGGCTTTCGTTTCATTCGGTCGGGCGTGCGTGATGGGAGAAGCGAGCGCGCAGATGGCGAAGCGCTATTGGGCGCCGGCGTTGATCGGTTTCGTGTTCCTGTATTTCGCGCAAGGGCTGTTCACCGAACGCAAAGACGAGCGCCTCGGCGGCTATGCCAGCCGCACAGCGGTCTGTGCCAACGACAGCCGGATTTGCGCCGATCTCGACAATCCGGCGATCGCTTGGCTGCCATTGCGGCAGCGGTTCGGGCTGACCGTCTTTATCCTGTCGACGTGCTCCGGTTATTACGGGCTCGAATTGGCGATGGAGAAACCGTTCGAGCCGGGCTGGGGCGTCGGCCATTCGCCCGCTGCTCTGTCGGTATACGAGACCGTGACGGGAGACCGCGAGCCCCATTTGAACACGTACACGTATCGCAACGGCGCCGATCATTGGTCGGAGGACAATTACTGGTCGACACTGATCGCGTGGATCGCGAACGATGTGGGCTTCGTCGGCGCGATCCCCGTGCTCGCGCTGATCGGCTTCGTGTGGGGCAGATGGTGGCGCGAGGCCGCGGCGGGCATGAGCGATCCATCCGCAGTGCTGTTCGCGCTGGCAACGACAATGATCTTCTACTTGCCTGCCAACAACCAGGTGCTGGCTAGTTACGACGGCTATACGATCTTCGCTACTTGGATCGTGATATGGCTGTGGCATCGATCGCGTCGCGCTTTGTCGGTATCGGTCCCGACGGGCCTGGGTTCCCCGCCATAATCCGCAAGCTGGCCTCCGTGCCGATCTTCTTCGGCCTGCGCGTTGCGTCAGCACTGCTGTTGCTGAAATTGTCGGCGAGCTATCTGCCGGTGCACGGCTTCACCGTGTTCGCGCAACTGATGGCCTTCTCAGCCTTGCTCAACTTGATAGCCATAGGCGGAACGCAGAACGGCGTCATTCGCCAAGCCGCCGCGGCAAGCGATGCCGGTGCTTTGGCCCGCGTATACGGTGCCGCGCTGGCGATCTGGGCCGCGGCGGTGCCGCTCATCGGGCTTCCGGTCGCGATCGGCAGTCGCGCGATTTCCAGCCTATTGGTCGATACGTCCCGGGCATGGGTCGTCGTCATCTCGATCGCTGCGTTCGCACTGTTCGCGGGGCCGGGTCAGATCTGGTGCAGTCTGCTATCGGGGCGGCGGCATCCGACTCAGAGTTTGAGCGCACAAGCGGCGGGGCTGGTCGCGGGGACGGCGGCGGCGGCTTGGTTCATCGCGCACGGCGAGGCGGCCCGGGCGGCGCTGTGCTTCGCGGCGGGACCGTTGGCGACAATGGCCGTGGCTTTGCCAATGGTGCGGCTCTTCGGAATCGCACTTCTCGCTCGCCCAGCCAGAGCAGAGATGCGTGCGTTGCTGCATTATTCAGCGGCGATAGCGGCGACCACCGGCTTCGCGGCTGTCACCCTGTTCGGGCTCCGATCGATTTATCGCGATAGCTTCGGCGCGACCATGCTTGGGTACTGGATGGCGGCGAACCGCATCTCCGATCTCTCGACGCAGTTTCTAGGACTGTTCCTGCTGCAATTCTATGTGCCGCATCTGGCAACCGTTACCGACGCTGCGGCGCGGCGCCGGTTGATCTTGCGATGCGCGGGCGTTGGAGCGGGAGCAATGGGGCTCGTGATCCTGTCGTTCTCGCTGCTTTCGGGACCGCTGGTCCATCTGTTTCTTTCGAGGGCGTATCTGCCAGCGGTCCCCTTCATTCGCGCCTATATGATCGGCGACTTGATGCGCGTGTTCGTGTCGCTGGCCATGTTCACCGCGTTCGCGAAGGGGCGACCAGCGCGGTACGCGGCAATCGAGATTGGTACGCTCGCGATGATGGCGGTGATCGCGTTAGTGTTGATCCACGCTGGCGATCCGCGTGCGCCGCAGTTTTCCTATGCAGGCGCATACGCCTTGAGCGCAGTCCTGGCGGCCGCGCTCTTTTTCTGGCGGGGAGATCATGGGCTGACGGCATCGAGCACGGTGGCGACGCCGTGACGAACGTCGAACACCTGTTCGAGACACCGCTGCGCAGCGTCACCGATCGTGGCGCTCAGTGACGGATCGGTTGCGAGGTGTTGAGCCTTGCGGTGGAAGCCCTCCGCGTCGCCAAAAGGCACGGCTCGACCGACCTGGTAGCGATCGAGAATCGCGATGAAATCGCTGCCGTGCTCGACCGCAGCGACGATCGGCAGGCGCGCGCGCAGATAGTCGATCGTTTTGGACGGGATGCTGAAGGAGGTCACGCCCGGCACGGTCGCCACCATCCCCACGTCGCACGCGCCAAGCAGATCGAGATATGAGTCGCGCGATAATGGTGGGCGGTAGAATACGTTCGCCTGCACCGCGGCCCGTTCGCGTATCATAGGGGCGAGACGCCCGTCGCCAACAAACAGATAGGTCAGCGGCGCCTCTTGGGTGAGACCGAAGACGGCCGCGTCGAGCATTTGCTCGAATCCGCGACCTTCGACCAATTGGCCACCAAATACCGCGATGGGCCCTTCTTTCGGCAAGGCGTAGCGCGCGCGAATTGCCGCACGATTGACTGGCGGTGGAGCGGCAGTCTCCCCCCATATCGGAGCGACCAAGACCTGCTGGCCGTCCCGCAGGCGGTAGTGCTCCCGGAGATAGTCGGCGTTGCCCGGTAACGTACAGATGAGCGCGGTGAAGTGTCCGAGCAGCCGTTGCTCCCAGCTGCGGGCGGCTTGGTAGACCAAGCCGCCCGGCATCCGCCCGATCTCGCGGTGATGGTCGGGGAAAAAGTCCCATATGAACAGCAAGCGGCGCTTGATACCCGCGCGCCGGATCAGCGGCAGCAGCGGAGCGATCGCGACCGCCGGCATCCACGCAATCACTGCATCGAAGCTCGGCAGATCGAAATGGCGCCAAGCCGCGCGCGCGGCGTGACGACCGCTCAGCACGAACTTGCTGGCGTTGCGGACGAGTTCACCTGGGCCGGCAAGCGCACGTGGGGCGACCCGGACGATGCGGATGCCGTTCGGGGATGAAAGCACCCGTGAGCGCCCTCCGGGTGGGGCGCTCCAGTCGAGATGTAGTACCTCGACCTGGTGCCCCGCCGCGACCAATCCATCGGCAAGCTCGGTGGTGAGGCAGGACTGGCCCGGCTCGACCGGAAACTGCATCGCGACCATCAGGAAGCGCATAGCCGCGCTACCCTTCTTTCCAGACGGTCCGCCGCACGTAATCGGTATAGCTGAGGATGATCCGGACGATCTTTTCGGATACGTCGGGCACCGCATATTCGGCCGGAAGCATTGGTGGTCCGGCGCGTTGCGCGAGAATTTCCAACGCCTGCAATACCCGCTGGCGGCCCACCCCAGTGATCATCACCGCCGCGCTTTCCATCGCCTCCGGCCGTTCGTGCGCATCGCGAATGTTCAGCGCGGCGAAGCCGAGGATCGCCGCTTCCTCGCTGATCGTGCCGCTGTCCGACAGCACCGCGCGGGCGTGCAACTGGAGCGCGTTGTAATCGAGGAAGCCAAACGGTTTCATGATCCGCACCCGGCGGTCGAAGGTAACCCCGAGCGCCTCGATCCGGGCGCGAGTGCGCGGGTGCCCGCTGAACAGGATCGGCTCATCATACGCTGCCGCGACCGCACCGAGCATGTCTGCCAGGGCGGCGATCCGCCCGTCCGAATCGACATTCTCCTCGCGGTGGCAGCTCACGACGAAATAGCGGCGGCGCTCAAGGTCAAGGCGGTGGTGCACGTCCGATGCGTCGATTCCCGGCCGGTAGTGACTCAATACCTCGAACATCGGGCTGCCGGTCTTGATTATACGATCGGCGGGCAAGCGTTCGGCGAGCAGATATTCGCGCGCGATCGACGAATAGGGTAGGTTGATGTCGGCAGTGTGATCGACGATGCGGCGGTTTATCTCTTCGGGAACGCGCTCGTCGAAACAGCGATTGCCGGCCTCCATGTGGAATACCGGGATGCGCCGACGCTTGGCCGGGATCACCGCCAGGCAGGAATTGGTGTCGCCAAGCAGCAGCACTGCGTCAGGCTTGACCTCGGCGAGCACCTTGTCGGCGGCGATGATGACCTTGCCGATCGTTTCCGCCGGCGTGTCGCCCGACGCGTCGAGGGAATGGTCGGGCAGGCGAAGGCCGAGCTCGTCAAAGAAAATCCGATAGAGCTCGTGGTCGTAATTCTGGCCGGTATGGACGACGACATGGTCGGTCAGCCGGTCGAGCGCGGGCATCACACGCGACAGGCGGATGATCTCGGGTCGGGTCCCGAGGATCGTCATCACCTTCAGCCTGGCGACCGTCATAGCGGCATCGCGAAGGTGTCGGGGCGGCCACGATTGAATACCTCATTGGCCCAAACGACCGCGACGAGTTCGTCCTCCCCGATATTGGTCACGTCATGCGCCCAGCCGGGAACCGTCTCGACGACGACGGGGTGGGCAGCCGACGTTACGATTTCGTGCGTCGTCCCGCTCAAGATGTGACGGAACCGGAAACGCGCCCGGCCGTGGACGACAAGGAATTTTTCGACCTTGGCGTGATGGTAATGACCGCCGCGGGTCACGCCGGGAGGCGAGTTGAAATAGGATATCTGGCCGCTCGCGGAGGTCTTGAGCATCTCGACGAAGCTGCCGCGCGGGTCGGTGTGCGCGACGAGCGGATAGCTGAACGCGGGCTCGGGAAGGTAGGAGATGAAGGTCGTGTAGAGCGCCCGCTCCAACCCTACGCCGACAGCGCCGACTTCGCCCTCGCCGCGGCGATCGGCGAAAGCGCGGATCGTGTCCGCCGCCTCGCCGACTGTCGTAGTGTGAACCTTGTCCGGCTCGACGAGACCGGTTGCGGGCGATGGCGACGCCATTAGCGCGACCCACTGGTCAATCAGATCATCGACATGAAGCAGCGAAAGCGGCGCGGCTGGATCGTCGATCCGGACGGGCAACCCCCGCGCGATGTTGTGGCAAAAAGTCGCGACCGCCGAATTGTAATTGGGTCGTGCCCACTTCCCGAAAACGTTGGGCAAGCGCCAGACCGACACGGCCACCGAGTCGCCCAATTCGAGCAGCGCTCGCTCTCCGGCCAGCTTGCTGCGGCCGTAATCGGTGTCCTCGACCGCCTTGATCGACGAACTGACGACAACCAGCGGCTTTGAAGCGGCGGCCCTGATCGCGTCGGCGACCCGGGTCGAGTAGTCGTGATTGCCGCGGAAAAATTCGGCGGGATCGCTGGCGCTATTGACGCCCGCGAGGTGGAACACGATCGCGCTCGCCGCCAACGCTTCGCAAGCCTCCGGCTCTGGCATCCCGCGCGTGACCGGCAGCACGGTATGACCCAACTCACGTAGTCGCACTGCGAGATTGCCCCCGATGAATCCGTCGGCGCCGGTGATCGCGACCGTCGCGGTGTCAGCTTTCATCGATCGCTTCTCCCGCCAGCAGGCCCCGCACATAGGGCAGCGTGCGCAGGATGTCCGCCAACTCTTCGACTTCGAGCTGGCGCGTGTTGAGCGAGTTGAAATCGTCGGCGCGCGACACCTTTTCGCGACCGTCGCTGAAATAGGCGTCGTAGTTGAGGTCGCGGCCGTCCGGCGCGACTCGGTAATAAGAGTCGCAATCCTCGGCGACCGCCATCTCCTCGCGGCTGAGCAGCGTCTCGTGCTGCTTTTCGCCGTGCCGCGTGCCGATCACGCGGATCGGGTGGTCGCGCCGGTCCATCACCGCGAGCACTGCATGGGCAAGCTTCTCGATCGTAATTGCCGCCGCCTTCTGGACGAACAGGTCGCCGTTCTCACCGTGATCGAACGCGTAGAGGCACAGGTCCACCGCCTCATCGAGCGTCATCACGAAGCGAGTCATTCCGGGGTCGGTCAGCGTGATCGGCTGACCGCTCGACACTTGGCGCATGAACAAGGGCACGACCGACCCGCGCGACGCGAGCACGTTGCCATAGCGCGTCGCCGAGATCACCGTGTCGCTGCCCTCCGCCGATCGCGACTTGGCGATCGCGACCTTTTCCATCAGCGCCTTGGACATCCCCATCGCGTTCACCGGATAGACCGCCTTGTCGGTCGATAGGCACACGACGCGCTTCACGCCGTTCCGGATCGCGGCGTCGAGCACGTTGGCGGTGCCGGTGACGTTGGTCGCGACCGCCTCCATCGGGTGGAATTCGCAACTCGGCACCTGCTTGAGCGCGGCGGCGTGGTAGATGAAATCGACCCCGCGGCTGATCATCTCGATCGTCCGGGCGTCGCGCACGTCGGCGATGTGATATTTGATCCGCGGGTCGGCGAAGCGCAGCCGCTGATCCTCCTGCTTCTTTTCGTCGCGGCTGACGATGCGGATCTCGGCGATCGGCTGCTTGAGGAACTGATCGAGCATCGTCGTGCCGAACGAACCGGTCCCGCCGGTGATCATCAGCGTCTTGCCCGCGAAATCCCCCATGGCCAGAGCGCCCGGCGTCCTTTCCTTCGTCTCGGTTCGTCGAGCCCGGACATAGGTTCCCTGGCACGGCCCCGGCGTTCACGCGCGGGTTGAACTTTCGCCCGTGCCCCTAGCCACTAAACATCGTGGGTGAGCGGAGCAGCAGTGGAGCGCGTCGAGCGTCCCCGAAGCGGGGGCGAGCGTGAACCTGCCGCCGCCGCTCGCTGCGTTGCGCAGCTATGCCATGTCGCGGCCGCGCCCGGCCAAGCGCTGGATCGCGATGCTGGTCGATGCCAGCCTGTGCGCGATCACCTGCTACGCGTCGGTCATCCTGCGGCTGGGTTTCTGGCCCGAGCGCGATACGCCGTTCGGGTTGCTGGTCGCGGTGTCGGTGGCGATCGCCCTTCCGCTGTTCTGGGCGCTCGGCCTTTATCGCGAGATTTTCAGCCAGTCGGGACTGCGCGCGATCGTGGGCATCGCGCGGGCGTGTGCGATCTACACGCTGCCATTCGCGACGGTCTTCACCGTGATCAGCATCTTCGGCATCCCGCGCACGATCGTGCTGATCCAGCCGATCCTGCTGTTCGTAAGCATCGCCGGGTCGCGCGTGATCGCGCGCTACTGGCTGTTCGACGTGCAAGGCGCGCGCCGCGCGCCGCAGCGCCGCGTGCTGATCTACGGTGCCGGATCGGCGGGGCGTCAGCTCGCCGCCGCGATCGCGCAGAGCAGCGAAATGGCGGTGGTCGGGTTCTTCGACGACAATCGCGCGCTGACCGGCAGCGTGATCGACGGGCGCCGCATCCATTCGCCGATGCAGATGGCGGGGGTGGTCGAGCGGCTTGCGGCAGACGAAATCCTGCTCGCCATGCCCTCTGCGTCGCGAGCGCGACGCAACGAGATCATCGCCGACGCGCTGAGCGCCAACGCCCGAATCCGCACGCTGCCGGGGTTGATGGACATCGCGAACGGCCGGGTCGCGGTAACCCAGCTGCGCGATGTCGATATCGAGGATCTGCTCGGTCGCGCGTCGGTCGCCCCCGACCTCGACCTGATGCGCAATCATCTCTGCGGCAAGACGGTGATGGTGACGGGGGCGGGCGGTTCGATCGGCAGCGAGCTTTGCCGCCAGATCGCCAAGCTCGAGCCCGCGACCTTGCTGTTGGTCGAGATCAGCGAGTTCGGTCTCTACGAAATTCACCGCGAGCTGGCGGTGCGCGATCCGTCGCTGCGGGTCGTTCCGCTGCTCGGTTCGGTCTGCGACGAGCCGCGGATGGAGGAGATCGTCGGCACCTGGCGCCCGCAAACGATCTATCACGCCGCCGCCTACAAACATGTGCCGCTGGTCGAACACAATCCTGCGGAGGGCGTGCGCACCAACATCTTCGGCACTTGGGCGCTGGGTCGCGTCGCGGCCCGCTGGGGCGTGGCCGATTTCGTGCTGATCAGCACCGACAAGGCGGTCCGCCCGACCAACGTGATGGGCGCGACCAAGCGCATCGCTGAGATGACGCTGCAGGCGCTCAACCAGGTCTCGCCTGCCACCAGTTTCGCGATGGTCCGCTTCGGCAACGTCCTGGGCAGCAGCGGGTCGGTCGTGCCGCTATTCCGGCAGCAGATTGCCGCCGGCGGACCGGTGACGCTGACCGACCGGCGGATCACGCGTTATTTCATGACCGTGCCCGAAGCCGCCGAACTAGTGCTGCAGGCGGGCGCCATGGCGCGCGGTGGCGATGTATTCGTGCTCGACATGGGACAACCGGTGCGGATCGCCGACCTCGCGGCGAACATGATCGAGCTCGCCGGGCTGACCGTGCGCAATGCGGATAATCCGCATGGCGATATCGAGATCGTCGAAATCGGGCTTCGACCCGGCGAGAAGCTGTACGAGGAACTGCTGATCGGCAGCGATCCCGAGCCGACCGGGCATCCGCGCATCCTGAAGGGGGACGAATCGTTCGCGCCGATCGACGTGCTGCGCGCGCGGCTCGATCGGATCGCCGGACTGCTCGACGCCGACAGCCGGGCGATACTGATCGCGGCGCTGCGCGAACTGGTGCCCGAATTCCGCAGCGAAAACGGCGTCGCCGATTGGGTCCATCGCGAGGCAGCCGCCGCAGAACCGCTGCGATTGGCGACGGTCGCCTAGGCGGCCAACTCGGCGTAGAGGCGCCGGAACTGCATTGTCGTGAGATCGGCGTCCTGGTGCCTCGCTGCTTCCTGCGCGCCATATGCGAGGAGCATGCGCGCGTCCTCGTCCTCCGCGAGCTGCTCGATCGCCGTGCCAAGCCCCGCTCCGTCGCCCACCAACACGGAAATGGCCGCGTCCGGCGCCCAGTCGGCGATCAGGCCGACTGCCGTTCCGACCGTCGGCACGCCCACCACGCCCGCCTCGATCGCCGTGACTGGCCCGGTCTCGTGCCGTGAACTCATCACCAGCAGATCGGCCTGCTCGAACCAGGGGCGCATCTCGGCGTGCGGCATGAAGCCATGGAAAACGACATGATCGTCGAGCCCGAGAGCAGTGCAGCGCCGCTGGACCGCACCGCCCAGCGTATCGAGACCGATCATGTCGAGCCGGAACGCCACTCCGCGCTCGCGAAGCCGCACCATGGCCTGCAACAGAGTCTCCTGGTCCTTGACCCGATTGAGATTGGCGACGTGGAGCAGCCGTAGCTGTTGTCCCGCACCGCGTCGCTGCGGCGGCCGCAGCGGCCAGCGGTCGAGCGCGACCCCGATCGGGATGCAGGTCGCCTCGACACCGATCACGGCTGCCTCTGCCCGCATCCATTCGCTGCGGACGGTAATTTGCGCCGCGGTCGAAAGCGTGAAGCAAGTCCAGAAACGGCCGCGGCGAGTCAATTGCAGGCCATAGTCGATCTCGGGCAGCGCGATCAGATCCCCGCCGGGCAGCGACACGATCAGCGGGACGTGCGTCAGCCGAGCGAAAGCGGCGGCGGCGACGCCCGGCGCGCCGGCCCAGAATGCGTGGACGATACCGAAGCGCCCGCGGCGATGCTCCGCGAGCAAGCCAGCCAGCGTGCGCAGCCGCCTTGGTCGCGCGCCGGCGTTGCGTACTTCGGCGCCAAGCAATTGCCAGCGGCCCGGTCGTGGCTCCTGGCCGAGCGCGAAAACGTGCACCTCGTCGCCGGACCGCACCAGCCGCTCGATCAGCCACAACAGGCAGGGGATGACACGCTCGCTCCCCGACCGATCGACGCCGCCCGGCACGACGAGCGCGATCTTCATGCGCCGCGCCGCACGACGATTTCGTAGATCTCGCACAAGCGCGCGCCGACTCGATCGAACGACAAAGCGGATTCGAAGCGCGCGATCGCCTGTTGGCGCAGCTCGGCGCGCGGCCTTGCTGCGAGCGATACCAGCGCGTCCGCGAATGATTTGGCATCTCCGGGCGGCACGAGCGCGCCAATCGGCCCCGCTAGCGCGCGGAACGGCGCAATGTCGGTGACGATCGGCGTCGCGCCGCACGCCAGCGCCTCGATCAGGGCATAGCCCGATCCTTCGCGGTGGCTGCCGAGCATGAAGAAGTCCGCCGCGCGAAGCCGGCTTTCGATTTCGGCATGCGGCATGCGGCCGATCAGGTAGACTCGCTTGGCGAGGTAGGACGATTGCTCGATCCTCGTCCGCACCTCGGCGAGCAAGGGCTGGTCATGGAAACAGCAATATAGCTGCACGCGCGGCAACTCGCGCGTGGCGAGCTCGATTGCGTCGAGGATCGTCAGCGGATCCTTGTTGGCATCGAGCCGGCCGACCCAGAGCACCACCGGGTTTCCCGGCATATCGGCCGCTGCCGGGCCGTCGGCGATGAAATGGGTGGAGGATTCGGGGACGGCGAAGATCTGCGTATCGGTGCGAAGCTCGCCCGCTTCGATGAAGGCGCGGCCCTGATCCGAGCTGGTGAACGCCGCACCGGCGATGTCCCTCAGGCCCCTGCGGCGGCGCCATCCTCCCGCGCCCGCAATGCTGGCGTGATCCTGCACCAGCACCGGGATGCCCGTCCGGCACAACGCGCGGGCGTGGCGTGCGAAATCGAGACCGTTGAGATGGATGACATCGGGCGCGGCCTCGCGAACCGCGCGCGCCAGCCGTCCGGGGCGCAGGCCGGTAACTCTGCCCGGTAGGCACGGGTCGGCGACGAAGCGATAGGCGACCTGGTCGCGGACGATCTCGGCGTTGCGGTGGAACGCCTGGAATACCGACACGTTGGCGCCGGCACGATGCGTCGCCGTGGCGATATCGCCCAGGGTTGGCCAGTCATCGAGCAGCCGCTCGGGTTCGACCCGCTTCCGCGGCTGGACCACGTTGACCTGAGCGACATGGATCACGCGAATGCGTCGAGCAGCAGAGCGATCGCTACGCCCGGGTCGTCGGTCAGCGTCAGCCGCCACGCTCCCGCCGCGGCCAGCGCTTCAATCGCGGCGAGGTTTTGGTCGCGGAGCAGATCGAAACCGGGTTCCGCAGGACCGAGACGCTCGATCGCTTCGGCGGCACTGATCCGATCCAGCCGAACATGCGTTCCACGATCGAGCACGATCAGCCGCGCTCGATCGGCGTGGAGCGCGCTAGTCGTGCCAATCGGCACCGCGCGCTTGAGCTTCCCATTGCGCGTCCGCGCGAAATGCTCGCCGGTAGGCGCATCCTCGGGAAAGACGTGGATTGCACGGGGAAAGCCCCAGACGCGCAAGTCGGGGTCGAGCTCGACGTAGAGGGTGTCGTCGGACAATACCGGCAAACCCAAGCCAGCCGCTGCCAGCGCAAGCGTGCTCTTGCCCGAACCGCTCCGCCCAGCGAGCATCAGGAGGCGGTTCCCGATCATTACGCCGCTAGCGTGGACCGGCGGTCTCCCGTTCCGAGTCAGCAGGAAGAGGAGCAGGGTGTCGATCACCTCTTCGGCAAGTGCCGAAGGCCGGCCGAGCAATCGGTCCGGCACAATGCATTCGGCACACCGTGTCCCTGCATCTGCCCAGCCCGCGATTCCGCCGCCCGTCAGCGTCAGGCGTGAACCTTCGACACGGATCGCCGGACTTACATCATCGAATGGCGCATCGTCCCGCGTGAGCCGGATTTCGATGATCGGCTCAAGCGCCGGGGTCTCGACCCGCCAGTCGGCAAGCGCCGCGTCAGCGGTCGCGATCAGTTGGGGATCATCGGCAATGATGACGGTCGGAATACCAAGCGGGGCCAGCTCGACGCTCCAGCGCTCGCGGCAAACGGCGGGGCACGCCGCGTGATCCTGTTCGGTCATTCCAATTTCCTGATCCACGACGCCAAACAGCAATCCCGAATGCGGCCTTATTCGCCGCTCTCGACGCTGATCGCCGCCGCGCTGTTGCGACGCGACGGGCATCGCGTCGCCTTGTTCGACGCCACGTTCGCCGATGGCGTGGCCACGTTCGAGGCGATGCTCGACGCGGTGCGTCCCACTGTCGCCGTGGTCATGGAGGACAATTTCAACTTCCTGACCAAGATGTGCACCACCGCCCGCCGCGACAGCGCGCTGGCGATGATTCGCGCCGCCAGCGCGCGCGGCTGCCGAGTCGCCGCCAATGGTCCCGACGTCAGCGACAACCCGGCCATGTACCTCGGCGCGGGCGCCGACGCGGTGGTGTTGGGCGAGGGCGAGACTGCCTTGCTCGACCTGGTCAATCATTGGGAGCGCGGGACCGGCGATATCGACGCGATCGCCGGGCTGATCCTGCCCGATCTCGGCGCAACCCGGCCGCGTCGCGCGCAACAGGACCTCGATGCCTTGCCGCATCCCGCCTGGGACTTGCTCGATGTCGATGCGTATCGCAGCGTCTGGCTTGGCGCACACCGCGAGCTGTCGTGGAACATCGCGACTTCGCGCGGCTGCCCCTATGCCTGCAACTGGTGCGCGAAGCCCACCTTCGGCCGCCGCTACACCGTCCGCTCGCCCGAGGACGTGGTGTGGGAGATGGTCCGGCTGAAGGAAGAGGTCGCGCCCGACCATTTGTGGTTCACCGACGACATTCTCGGGCTCGATATCGACTGGACATGCGCCTTTGCCGAAGAGGTCCGGCGCCAGGACGCCGCAATCCCGTTCACGATTCAGTCGCGGGTCAATCTGATGACCGAAAAGAGCGTCGCCGCTCTGGCCGGCGCCGGTGCCCGCGAAGTCTGGCTCGGGGTGGAATCTGGGTCGCAAAAGATTCTCGACGCAATGGACAAAGGGACGACGGTCGATGCCGCCCGCACCGCGACCCGCATCCTGAAGGAGTACGGGATCAAGGCCTGCTGGTTCATTCAGCTCGGCTATCCGTCCGAAAGCTGGGAGGATATGATCGCGACCCGCGACCTGATCCGCGAGGAGGCGCCCGACGAAATCGGCGTGTCGGTAGCCTACCCGCTCCCCGGGACCGACTTCCACGATCGGGTTCGCGCGCAGCTCGGCCGGCAGCGCAACTGGAAGGATACCGGCGATCTCGCGATGCTGTTCCAGGGCACGTTCGACACCGCTTTCTATCGCAAGGTGCGTGATATGCTGCACCGCGAGGTCGAGACCGGCATCACCGATCATGCCGCCTGGGCGCAGCTCGAAGACACGATCCACGCCCACCGCTCGCCGAGTCCGTTCCGTATCGCTGCGGGGAGCTGATCGTGGCGTCGGCCGACCTGTCCCCGGCGGCGCGGGCGTTCGATGCGGTGGCCGACGTGTTCGACGTGCGCTTCACCCCATGGCTGAGCGTCGCGGCGCAACGGCGCGCAGTGCGTGACGAACTGCTCGCGGCATTTCCGCGCGGCGCGCGGTTGCTCGAAATCGGCGGCGGGACGGGGGAGGACGCCTTGTGGGTCGCCGATCGCGACCGCGAGGTAGTGATGACCGACGCCTCGCCGGCAATGGTGCGCGCTGCCGCTGCGAAGTTCGGCGGCCGCCCGGGGCTCAGCGCCCGGGTCGCCGCGGCGGAGGACCTGACGGCGATCGAAGGCCGTTTCGACGGCGCCTGGTCGAACTTTGCGGGGCTGAATTGTGTCGCCGACCTCTCCCCGGTGGGGAAGCAACTGGCGCGGCTGCTCCAGCCCGGCGCGTCGGCGATCCTCGTCGTGTTCGGCTCGTGTTGCGTGGGCGAGATGATCGTCGAAGCCGTGCGCGGACGCCCACGCAACGTGTTTCGTCGGTTCGCGCGTGGACCGGTCGCGGCTCGGCTCGGCGGGAACGACTTTACGGTTTGCTATCATCGCGCCCGCGGCATCCGGCAGGCGATGGCGCCGTGGTTCGACGATGCAGGCCGTCGCGGGATCGGCGTGTTCGTCCCGCCCAGCGCAGCGGAGCCACGGATCTCGCGCCACCCGCGCTTCCTTTCGGTGCTCGAGGCGGTCGACGAAGCGTCGGCCAGACCGCTCGCGATGTTCGGCGACCACATTCTCTATCGCTTCGTCCGCAACGCGGTGCCGGCGTGACCGACGCCGCGCTGGCGCGGTTCGGCGTCGCTTATGCGCAACATCGAGCAGCCGAGGGTCGGGGCTATGCCGGCGAGGACCTGCTGAGCCTGCCGTACCTCAAAACCGGTCGCTTCGCGCGGCAATGGGCGGTGCGGGCGCGCAGTTTCGATGCGTTCATGGCGCGCGTGTTGCGGCCGCTGTCGCCGGAGCGCGGGACGCTGACGGTGCTCGACTTGGGCGCCGGGAACGGGTGGCTCAGCTACCGCGCCGCGCATGAGGGCCATCGTGCGATCGCGCTCGATATTCGCGACGACGATGTCGACGGCCTGGGCTCCGCCGCCCCGCTGGTGGCGCGCGTGCCGGGGCGGATCGAGCGCGTGGTCGCTTCGTTCGATGCGATCCCGCTTCCCACTGCCAGCGTCGACATCACGTTGTTCAACGCTTCGCTTCACTACGCCACCGATCTGGCAGGCGTGCTCGGCGAGGCCGAGCGAGTGACGCGTTCGGGCGGGCGCGTCGTAATTCTGGATTCGCCGTTCTACGCGCGTGAGCGCCACGGCCTCGCAATGGTTGCCGAGAAGAAGGCGCAGTTCGCTGGCAGCGCGAAAGCGCTGATGGCGCTGCCCTTCATCGAATTTCTCACCCGCGATCGGCTGGCGGCAGCGAGCGACCTCCGCTGGCGGCGGCTCCGCGTGCGCTACCCGCTCGCCTACGAACTACGCCCGGTCCGCGCGATGCTTCGCGGCGGTCGCCCGCCGTCGCGCTTCGACATTTGGGTCGCTGAAAAGCCGTGATCCTGCTGATCAACCCGCGCGCGACCCGCCCGGCCAATCGCCGCTTCCCGCTGTCGGTAATGGCGGTGGGCGCGGCCTTGCCCGAACACCGCACTTGGGAGATCATCGACGGCAACCTACCGGGGGTCGACGTGCTGGCGACGGTCGCCGATTACGTCGAGCGGCAAGCCCAGGGCGGCGATCCGGTTACTGCGATCGCGCTGACCGTGATGCCCGGCCCGCAACTGGTCAACGCCGTGCCTCTGACCACGATGATCAAAACGCGTTTCCCACATATCCCGATCATCTGGGGCGGCAATTTCGCCAGCCTTTATCCTGAGCCAGTGCTCGACGCGCCGTATGTCGACTGGGTGATCCGCGGCCAGGGCGAGCACAGCTTTGCCGAGACGATCGACGCGATCGAGGGCAAGCGCGACCCAAAGACGATCGCGGGGCTGGCGTTTCGCGAGCCCGATGGGAGCCGCTTCAAGGCCCCCGAACGAATCTGGATGGGTCCTGACGATCTGCCCGACCCGCCGTATCACAAGATCGAGGTCGATCAGTATCTCCATCCGACCTTCCTCGGGCGGCGGTCGGGGGTGTATCAGGCGTCGATCGGATGCCCGTTCGGGTGCAACTTCTGCGGGGTGATCTCGGTCTTCGGGCGCCGCGAAAAGGTTCAGTCGCCCGCGCGCACCGCCGAGCATCTCGGCTTCCTCGCGCGCGAGCACGGGATGGACTCGGTCCATTTCTACGACAACAATTTCTTCCTCAATGAACCGCACGCGCGAGAGATTGCCGACGCGTTCCACCCGCTCGGGCTAAAATGGTGGTGCGAAGCGCGGGTCGATACACTCTCGCGCTTTTCCGACGACACCTGGCGCCGAGTGAACGCGGCGGGGCTGGCGATGGTGTTCTGCGGGGCGGAATCCGGGTCCGACGAAATCCTCCGGAAGATGAACAAAGGCACCACCACCGCTCAGATCGAGCAAGTCGCCGCCAAGTGCCGCGAGCACGGCGTTATCCCCGAATTCTCGTTCGTGTTCGGCGATCCGGACGAGCCCGAGCGTGAAATCGAGAACACGCTGATCTTCATCCGCAAGCTAAAGGCGATCAACCCGGCGATGGAGCTGATCAGCTATTTCTACACCCCGACGCCGCAACGCAAAGCCACCTATGGCGGCGTAGATGCGCTGGCGGGGACGCCGGCGACGCTCGAGGAATGGACCTCGCCCGAATGGGTCGCGTGGATGACGCACGAAAATCCGCACACGCCCTGGCTGGAGCCGCGGTTGAAGGCGCGGGTTGACGAATTCGAGCTGGTGCTGAAGAGCCGCTTCCCGTCAGTTCACGATAAGCGCACGCGTAAGTGGGGCAAGTTGCTGGGCCAGCTTGCCGCGACCCCGCGTTGGGCAAGCGGTAACTACGCCAATCCGAGGCTACTGCGACGTATCCGGGCGCTCGCGCGGATCGTGCCCGACGACAACCAGCTTTACGGGCATTTGCGGCCGGCGGCGGAGTGAGCGTCAGCGAGCGACCCGGCCCCGCGCCAACTGCCACAGCCGCGCCAGATAGATCGAGCGGACCTTGCCCCATCGGGCGCTCGGCGCGATGTCCGACGCCAGCTTTGCGGTCCAGCCGCCGAGCCCGCGAGTCCACATGAAATGCTCGGCAAGCGAATTTCGATCGACTCGATGTGCGCTCGACGGCGTGTGGCGCGAAACCACGGCCCGCGCGCGAGGCGGCGCTGCCCGGAAGCACGCGTCGAGCACGTCGTCTGGCACGATCCCCGGCGCCAGTTCCGCGCACAGGGCCAGCGCCGGAAATGCGTAACCGGTCGAATTTGTCCGCTCGGCGCGCGCAAGGAATTCCAGCCACGACAGCCGCCCTTCAGCGGTGTCCTTCCTGATCACGAAGATCAATTCGACCAGCCGGAGCAGCGTCAGGCTGTGGAGGCCGGTACCGGCATGAACGGCGAGGGCGAGGAGAAGCAACGGCTGGTCGAGAACACGCGCGCTGGCCAGGCCTTGCCAAGGCCGCGACGAGTGCATCGAATCGCCAAGGTCGAGCCGAGCACGCGGCGCGCCGGCATCGACATAGCGGTCGAGCGAATAGTGCAGGTCGATCGACCATGGATCGTCTTCATGGACGAACGATAACGACCGCGGCTCTGTCGACGCGCCGACCGGGCGCCAATTGCTTTCGAAACGCCCGCCACTCGATCGCGCAAGCCCAAGCGATTGCAGCACGCCTGCCGCAGCACCCGCGTCCCGTTCGCGGATCAACAGATCGACGTCCGATGCGGGTCGTGTCGCCCGGTCGGGGAAGTAGCTCAAGGCGGTATGCGCGCCCTTCAGGACCACGAGGTCAATCTTCTGAGCGGCAAAGGCGGCAGCGATCTGGCGGCCATGCGACAGCAGGCGCTCGTTTCTTAGGCGGTTGTGCGACAGATGCATGTCGAACGTTGACCGGACGCCCGCTGGCGCATCGATCGCCCCCTCGTGGAGCCACCACCCCACTAAGGGCCCAAGTCCGGACGTGTAGGCGGCAAGGCTCAACGCGGCCGGTTCGCCTTCGATCAGCGATGCCGAGCGGCCGTTCACGACATTACGAGCGATGCCTTCAAGCTGCGTCAGCGCAGCGCGCCATTCTACGGGATCGACCTCAGGCCACAGCCAGTTCGGACTGCCGCGTCTTCGCGCCCACTCCTTTCGCCGCGCGAATTCACCCGGCGCCAGTTCGTATTGCGGCAGCAAAGAAGTCATCGGGTGGATTGCCAGGATAGGATGTCGCTCCCGCCGCTCGATCGTGAGGCAAAGTACGGCCTAGTTCGAGTGAGTTCCGGCTGGCCGGGTGGTGGTTCAGGCGTCAGCTAGCGATGTAACGCTGCTCAGCTCGCGGCGGCGAAGATCAGATGCAGATCTGAGCCGCATTTATTGCAGATCATGAGTCTGCTGGATGCCGATGATCGTCAGCGGCTTCAAAAGTCGGAAAGATAGTTAGCCGCGGAGCTGGAGGGATTTGAACCTTGGATACGCTTCGCCACAGACCGCTTCTGCTGATCTGCGGTGATTGCTAGGTAACTGCTAGAGCCGGCGCGGCTCCCAACCCAAGCGCGCAGAGGTAGCGCTAAGTAATTGAAATTATTGGTCGGGGCGACAGGATTCGAACCTGCGACCCCCACACCCCCAGTGTGATGCGCTACCAGGCTGCGCTACGCCCCGACCGGCTGGTGCCGCACCAGGCAGAGCGGCGATCCAGAGCGCGCGCCTCTAGGCCGCCTGACCGTCTGATGCAAGCACGCTCGGACCGGGAACGGCGGCGTAATGTTGCGTCCGCTCGCGCGTGATGATAGCGCGCGGCGCTTGACGCTGCCCGCGCCCGTTTCGGACATGGCTGGCCCCATTACGCCCAATTCAGGACGACGATGCTCATTCCATCCGCTTATGCCCAGACCGCCGGCGCCGCCAGTGCCGGCACCGATGCCACCGCCGGGCTGATCTCGACCGTCCTGCCGCTGGTCCTGGTCTTCATTGCCTTCTACTTCTTCATGATCCGTCCGCAGCAGGGCCGCGTGAAGGCGCTGCAGAACGCGATCGCCGGTATCAAGAAGAACGATCAGGTGATCACATCGGGCGGGATTCTCGGCAAGGTGACCAAGGTCGAAGATCGTTTCGTCGAGGTCGAGATCGCGCCCAACGTCAAGATCCGCGTCGTCCGCGCGACGATCAGCGAGGTGGTGAATCCCACCTCGGCCAAGCCGGCGAACGACTAATGCTCGATTTTCCCCGCTGGAAGGTGTGGTCGATCAGCGTTTTCCTGATCGTATTGTGCGCGCTCGCCGTGCCCAGTTTCCTGCCCGAACGCATTACCGCCGGCTGGCCGGTCCATCCGCGGATCAATCTCGGGCTCGACCTGGCGGGCGGCAGCTATCTGCTGCTTGAGGCCAATACCGACGATCTGATCGTCACGCGGCTGGGCCAGAAGAAGCAGGAAGTCGCGACCGACATGCGGCGCGCCAAGATCGACATCGGCGAGATTTCGACCAGCGGCGGCAAATTGACCTTCATGCTCAGGAATGCCGGCCAGCTCGAGGATGCGCGCCAGCTGCTGAGCCAAAAGACCAATGGCGTCGGCACCACCGGCCAGCGCGACTGGGATATCGCGGTGGTCAATTCGACCCAGTTCGTGCTGACCCCGACCCAGGCCGGGATCCAGGCGGCGATCGACGGCGCGATGGACGGCGCGACCGAAGTCGTCCGCCGCCGCATCGATTCGCTCGGCACGCGCGAGCCGACGATCATCAAGCAGGGATCGACCCGGATCGTGGTCCAGGTGCCGGGCCTGCAGGACCCGACCGCGCTCAAAGCGTTGCTCGGCAAGACCGCCAAGCTCGAGTTCAAGCTGGTCGACGTCAACGCCGACGGCAGCCAGCTCGTCAAGGGCATCGTCCCGATCGGCGACCAGGTGCTGCCCTATCCCTCGGCCGCCGGGTTCCGCGCGTCGTATATCGGTCAGGAGCAGGGCAAGGTTCCGGTCATCGCGGTGCGCAACGAAGCGATCATCACCGGCAAGAATCTGACCGACGCCCGCGAGGAACCTGATCCGCAGGACAACCAGCCGGTAGTGGCCTTCCAGTTCGACACCGAGGGCGGCAAGAGCTTCGCCAAGGTGACTCAAGCCAATGTCGGCAAGCCGTTCGCGATCATCCTCGACAACAGCGTGATCTCGGCGCCCAACATCAACACGCCCATTATGGGCGGCAGCGGCATCATCCAGGGCGGCTTTACCGTCAAGACCGCCAACGACCTCGCGATCCAGCTCAAGTCGGGCGCGCTGCCCGTCGCGTTGAAGGTGGTCGAGGAATCGACCGTCGGCCCCGATCTCGGCAAGGATTCAATCAATGCGGGCATCACCGCGTCGATCATCGCGGTGGTGCTGGTCGTGCTGTTCATGCTGGTGACCTATGGCCGGTTCGGGATCTATGCCGACTGGGCGGTGGTGATCAACGTGCTGGTGATCATGGGCGTGCTCGCCTTGATCAACGGCACGCTGACGTTGCCCGGGATTGCCGGGTTCGTGCTGACGATCGGCACCGCGGTCGATGCCAACGTGCTGATCAACGAACGCATCCGCGAGGAGCGAAGGCGCGGGCGAAGCGTCGTCCAAGCGGTCGAACTCGGCTACAAGGAAGCCAGCCGTACGATTTTCGAGGCCAACATGACCCATGCGATTTCGGGCGTGATCATGTTCCTGCTCGGGTCGGGGCCGGTCAAGGGCTTCGCGGTGGTGTTGCTGATCGGCATCGCGACCTCGGTGTTCACCGCGGTGACCTTCACCCGGATGCTCGTCGTCCTCTGGCTGCGGAAGCATCGTCCGCAGACGATACACATATGACCTGCTTGTTTTTCGTCACCCCGGCGAAGGCCGGGGCCGCTGCGTGCGCAGGCGCGCGCCATCATATGGAGACCCCGGCCTGCGCCGGGGTGACGGGTTAGACCATGCGCCTGCTCAAGATCGTTCCCGACAACACTAATATCGACTTCGTCCGCCTGCGCTACTGGGCGTTCGGGCTGACCATGTTGCTGACCATCGCGGCGGTCGCGCTGGTCGCGGTCAACCGCCTCAACATGGGCGTGGACTTCGCCGGCGGTCTGATGATCGAGGAACAGTTCCAGACGCCGCCGAGCACCGACAAGGTGCGAACCGCGGTCGACCGGCTGGGCGTCGGCGAAGCCTCGCTGCAGCAGGTCGGGCTTGACGGCAGGACGATCGCGATCCGCCTGCCGGTGCAGAAGAGCGGCGACGAGGGCGCGACCAACGCGGCGGTCAACAAGGTCAAGGCGGCGCTTGCGGAGCAATTCCCCGGCGCCAAATTTTCGCGCTATTCGACCGTTTCGGGCAAGGTGTCGGGCGAGCTCGTCCAGCACGGCATCCTTGCGGTGGTGCTCGCGGTGATCGGCATCTGTCTGTTCGCGATCTTCCGGTTCGAATGGCAATTCGGCGTCTCGACCGGGGTCGCGATCATGCACGACGTGCTGATGACGATGGGGTTCTTCGCGCTGACGCAGTTCGAATTCGACCTCAACATCGTCGCGGCGGTGCTGACCATCATCGGCTATTCGATCAACGACAAGATCGTCATCGACGACCGCATCCGCGAGAATATGCGGCGATACCGCAAGATGGACATGCGCGAGATCATCAACCTGTCGGTCAACGAAACCCTTCCCCGGACCGTGATGACCTCGCTGACGATCCTGCTCGCGCTCGCGTCGCTGCTCGTGTTCGGCGGCCACGTGCTGCGCGGCTTCACCGCGGCGATGATCCTCGGCGTGTTCGTCGGGACCTATTCGTCGATCTACGTTTCGTCGTCGTTGCTCATCACGCTGGGCCTGCGCGCCGATCCGGTCGCCACCGACAAGCCGGTCAAGCCCAACCCGGCCAGCGGCGCCGAGCGCGTCGGCCCGCAGCGCTGATGCGGATGGAGCGCGACCGCGCCGATGGGCCGGTCGTGTCGGGTCTGTCGGACGCCGGGTTCCGGATCGACGATAATGTCTATGCCGCATTGGTGATCACGCCGCTGCGCGCCGACGGCTGGTCGCCGCCGCCGCTCGCCGCGCTCGACCCGGCGGCGCTGGCGCCGGCGCTCGGGCTCGACCCGCAGCCCGAATTCGTGTTGCTCGGCACCGGCGCGACCCTGGTGCGGCCGCCGCTCGCATTGGTCCGCGCGCTCGAATCGCGCGGTATCGGGGTGGAGGCGATGGACAGCCGCGCCGCCGCGCGCGCCTGGGGCGTGCTGCGCGGCGAGGGACGCTGGATCGCGGGGGCATTCTATCCAATCCAGGCTTGATCACGCCGCGTACGCCGATAGTCTGGCGGTGACTCGAAAAATTGGGGATGGGCGATGAAGTATCTGCTGACGATTGGCGCGTGCCTGGCGATCGCCGTTCCCGCGGCCGCGCAAACGACACCGCCGACCGCGCCGCCGCCGGCACCCCCGGTCGCGGTCGCGCCCGTACCTCCCGTGCCGCCGGCGCCGGTGTTCGCGCCGATCCCCGCCCCCGATTACACCAGCGACGCCGGCTGGCTGTGCCGCCCCGGCCGCAAGGACGCTTGCGCGGTCGACCAGGACGTCACCGTCATCGCCGCCAACGGCAAGCGCAAGATCGAGCGGTTCAAGCCGGAACCGGCGCCGACCTACGATTGCTTCTACGTCTACCCGACCGTCTCGCTCGATCCGACGCCCAATAGCGACCTAAACATCGGCGACGAGGAGCGCCGAGTCGCCGCGTCGCAGGCGGCGCGGTTCACGTCGAAATGCCGAGTCTTCGCGCCGCTCTATCGCCAGGTCACGCTGACCGCGTTGCGCGACTTCATGGCGGGCAAGCCGACCACCGCCGACCGCAAGCTCGCCTTCCTCGACGTGCAGGCAGCGTGGTACGACTATCTCAAGCGCGACAATGGCGGACGCGGTGTCGTTCTCATCGGGCATAGCCAAGGCGCGCTTGTCCTTAAGCAGCTGCTCGCCGACGTCATCGAAAAAGACCGCGATATGAGGCGCAACCTGATCGCGGCATACTTGCTCGGTGCCAACGTCGCGGTGCCGCCGGGCGGGGACGTCGGCGGCGACTTCAAGACGACGCGGTTGTGCAAATCGATGCAGCAGTTCGGCTGTGTCGTCACCTACACGACGTTCCGCGCCGATTCGCCGCCGCCCGTCAACAGCCGTTTCGCGCGTGTCGACATGCCGGGGATGGTCGCCGCCTGCACCAACCCGGCGGCACTCGGCGGTGGCAGGGCGGTGACCGACGCGATCTTCGCCACGAGCGGCGCCGGTCTGGGCAGCACGCCGATGGGCCAGTGGACGACCGACGGCGCAGCGGTGACGACCCCGTTCGTGTCGGTGCCTGGGCTGATCTCGGCCGAATGCGTGTCGAACGGCGGGTTCAACTATCTCGCGGTCACGGTAAACGCCGACCCTGCAGACCCGCGCACCGACACGATTGTCGGTGACGTGGTGGTCAACGGCACGACCCTCAAGGACTGGGGGCTGCACTTGATCGACATGCCCGTCGAGATGGGCAACCTCGTGACGCTGAGCGAATATCAGGCGGCGGCGTGGCGCGGCATCCCGATGAAGGAGCCCAAGCGCTAGCCGCGGTACTGCGCGACGAGCCCCGACAAATGCTCGTATAGTCCGGCGGTATTGGCTTCCCAAGTGAAGCGTTCGGCGCCGGCGCGGACTTGCGCGGACGGCGTGCGGTCGGCGATCACCGCGGCGATGCCCGAGGCGAATCCGGCCGCCGAGCGCCCGACGATCCGGCCATAAGCGCGCTCGGTGACGACTTCGGCCGCGCCGCCGACATCGGGGACGACGATCGGCGTGCCGCAAGCGAGCGCCTCCACCCAGGCATTGGCGAGGCCTTCGTTGACCGAAGCGAGCGCCATCACGTCGGCGGCGCCGAGCAAATCGGCCATCTCCCCGTGCGGCACTGCGCCGAGCAGGCGCACGCGATCTTCGAGCCCGAGCGCGGCGATTTTCGTTTCGAGCGCGCCGCGATACGGCCCTTCGCCCGCGATCAGCAACGTCGCATTGGGTAGCGCGGCGACCGCGTCGATGACGATGTCGTGGCCCTTGCGGTCGATCAGTGCGCCGTTCGAGACGACCAGCGCGCCGGCGACCTTGAGCGCGGCCTTGGCGGCATGCCGGTCGCGCGGAACGAAACGGCCGAGATCGACCCCGGTGCGGTGGACGCGAATACGGTCGGCGGGCATGCCGATCGCGACCATGTCGCGCTTCATCGCCGCCGAGACCGCGAGCACGCCGTCGGCATCGCGACCCGCCGCGCGGACCTGGCCGCCGGTCGCCGCCGCCATGCCCCAATGATGGATGTCGCTGCCGCGCGCCTTGATCGACACCGGCACGCCGAAGGCCTTGCCCATCGCGACCGCCGCTGGGCCGTCGGGAAAGAAGAACGATGCGTCGATCACGTCGAACGCGAAGTCGCGGCGGATATTGGCGAGTACGGGACGCAGGCTGCGGGTCAGCGCGCCGACATGGAACCGCCCCGCCGTTCCGGGCACGTTGAGGAAGCGCGGGCGATAGACGTCGATCCCCTTCCACTGCTCGCCGAGCGGCAGCCGGGCGAGCGCGGCATGGCGGCCGGTCAGCGCGAGCGGGAAGGGCGGCAGCCCGAGCGGCGCGACGACGCGGAGCTCGACTCGCGGGTGCGCCGCCAGCCCGAGCGTCTGGCGCTCGACGAACACGCCGAAATTGCGCCGCGTGGCGTCGGGAAACAGGGTCGACAGAGTCAGGACGCGCAGCATCGCGATTCCTTAGCGGGGCGATGGTTAACGGGGCAGTAATTACAAATCCTCCCCGTTTACGGGGGAGGGCATGCGAAGCATGGTGGAGGGGGGTGGCTGCTGGCGCCTCGTCTGCCGCGATCGTCTCCACCGCCTTCGTTCCCCCTCCCCAATTCATGGGGAGGATTTTATATTCTTTTGTCCCCCGGATAGGCGAACAGCAGGTCGCTTCCCGCACTGGCGTGGACATGCGCCGTGCCCGTCACCGTCACGCACTCGCCCGCGCGCCAGGCGACGCCGTCGACCACGCCCTCGCCCTTGAGCGGGGTCAGCCAGGCGGTCACGCCGTCGGGCAAAGTCACTTCGCGGTCGCCGCCGGCCCAGCGTTCGAGCACGAACTTCGGTCCTTCGACCAGGATCGTGCGGCCTTCGCTCACCTCGCCGACGATCGGCTTGACGTGGAACGGGTTGGGATCGGCCACCGCCAGCCCGTCGTCGAGGTGCAACTCACGGTCGCTGCCGTAATCGTACAACCGATAGGTGAGGTCGACGTTCTGCTGAGTCTCGACCAACGTGATGCCGCCGCCGATCGCGTGGATCGTGCCTGCCGGGCAATAGAGGAAATCGCCCGCCTTGACCGGCTTCCAGTCGAGCATGTCGACGATCGATCCGTCCTCGGCGCCCTTGCGCAATGCCTCGCGCGTCGTCGGGACCTTGGTGCCAAGCGCGATCGTCGCGCCGGGCTCGGCCGCCAGGATCACCCAGCATTCGTCCTTGCCGCGCTTGTATCCCGCCGCGCGCGCCGCTTCGTCGTTCGGGTGGTCCTGCACCGACAGCGGCTTGCTGGTGAAGAGGTATTTGATCAGCATTTCGGGCGTGCCGGCGTCGGGAGCCTGGAACCACACTTCGCCGATCGGCTCGCCGCCGGGTTCCGGATCGGCGAATCCCGGCCAAAGGTCGTGCCGCCCCCACGGTTTCTCGACTCTCTTGGTGGCAAGCAAGGTCGCAGTCATCGCGTTCACACCCCTCCCAAATCCGTTACGGCCGGCCAACGCCCGGAGCCCGCGATCCGATCCGCCACCTTTGCCGCGAAAAAGCCACACGCTTTGGTCATTGGCGAAAATCGTTGTTCGCGATGCTCACGCTCGTCTAAGGCACCGTTCCATGCGTATGTCACCATCCCGCTCGCTGTTGCTCGTCCTCGCTCTTGCCGTGCCGCTCGCCGGATGTGCCGGTCGTGGCGGCCTCAAGAAGGGCGACGTCCCCTATATCGCGCGCGATGTCGGCACGCTCTACACGCTCGCCAAGCGCCGTCTCGACCAGGGCCAGTACAAGCAAGCCGCGCAGCTGTTCGACGAGGTCGAGCGCCAGCATCCCTATTCGATCTGGGCGCGCCGCGCGCAGCTGATGAGCGCGTTCGCCTATTACATGGACCAGGATTACACCGAATCGATCAAGGCCGCGCAGGGCTTCATCCAGATCCATCCCGGCAACCGCGATGCGCCCTATGCCTATTATCTCGTCGCGCTCGGCTATTACGAACAGATCGCCGACGTGACTCGCGACCAGAAGATCACCAGCCAGGCGATGGACGCGCTGGGCGAACTGGCGCGTCGCTATCCGACGACCAAGTACGCCGCCGACGCCCGGCTCAAGATGGACTTGGTGCGCGACCATCTCGCCGGCAAGGAAATGGAGATCGGCCGCTTCTACGAGGATCGCGGCCAATGGCTCGCGGCGACGCTTCGCTTCCGTACCGTGGTCGACCAATATCAGACGACCACGCATGTGCCCGAGGCGCTGATGCGGCTGACCGAGACCTATCTCGCGCTCGGCGTGCCCGAGGAAGCGCAGAAATCGGCCGCGGTGCTCGGCGCCAATTATCCCGGCACCGACTGGTACAAGCACGCCTACAAGCTGATGCAGAATCACCCGTGGACGCCGGCCACGCCGCTGGCCGCGGGCGAGCAGCCGATCCCGCTCGGGCTGAAGGATGCCCAGCCGGCGCTGCCCGGGAGCGCGGGCGTTTCCGCCAAGGACGAAGGGCAGGGATCGACCGGCACCAGCAACACCGGCGGCGCCGGCAGCGGCCCGCCGAAGTAAGGCGGGGCGTCACGCAATTACTTCCCTCCCTTCCAGGGAGGGGAACAGAGATGATGCCGACAACCGCAACCCGTTGCCGTTGCCGGAGCCCGTCCCTAGAAACCCAGCGATGCTGACCGCGCTCGCCATTCGGGACGTCGTGCTGATCGAGGCGCTCGAGCTCGATTTCGGCGGCGGGCTGGGCGTGCTGACGGGGGAGACCGGGGCGGGCAAGTCGATCCTGCTCGACGCCTTAGGGCTGGCGCTGGGCGATCGCGCCGACAGCGGGCTGGTCCGCCGGGGCGCCGCGCAGGCGGTGGTGACCGCGAGCTTCGATACGCCGCATGCCGACGGGCCGATCGCCGCGTTGCTGAGCGACAACGGTTTCGACGTCGATCCCGGCGAGCCGCTGATCGTCCGCCGGATCGTCAAGGCCGATGGCGGCAGCCGCGGCTTCGTCAACGATCAGCCGGCCTCGGCCGGGCTGCTCCGCGACCTCGCGCAGCTTCTGGTCGAAGTGCATGGGCAGCACGACGATCGCGGGCTGCTCGCGCCGGCCGGACACCGCGCGCTGCTCGATGCTTTCGGCCGCTGTCGAGTCGGCGGCGTGGCTGCGGCGCACCGCGCGTGGCGCGATGCCGAAACGGCGCTGGCCGAGGCGCGCGAAGCGATCGACGCTGCGGCCCGCGACCGCGATTACCTGACGCACGCGGTGGCCGAATTGCGCCAGCTCGCCCCGGAGCCGGGGGAAGAGGAAATGCTCGCCGATCGCCGCCGTACGATGCAGCGCGCCGAAAAGATCGCCGACGACATGGCCGCGCTCGATACCTGGCTCGGCGGATCGGACGGTGGGCTCGCGCAATTGCGCCAGGCCGCCCGTGCACTCGAACGCGTCGCGGACGCGCATCCCGCGCTGGCCGAAGCGCTCGCCGCGATCGACCGGGCGATCAACGAGGCGTCGCTCGCCGAGGACGGCATCGCTGCCGCGAAAACCGGGCTGATGTTCGACCCGCGCGCGCTCGAGGAGGACGAGACTCGTTTGTTCGACTTGCGGGCGATGGCGCGCAAGCATCGTGTCCAGCCCGATGAGCTTGCCGCGCTGACCGAAGAGATGGCCGCGCGACTGGCGACGATCGAGGCGGGGGAGGAGGGGCTCGCCGCGCTCGCCGCCACCGTCGCCGCGACTCGCGCAAGCTACGAAGCCGCCGCCGACGCGCTGTCCGCCGAACGCCATGCCGCCGCCGGGCGCCTCGACCGCGCGGTCGCCGCTGAGCTCGCACCATTGAAGCTCGACGCGGCGCGCTTCCGTACCGTCGTCGCGATGCTGCCCGAGGAGCAATGGGGTGCGGGCGGCAAGGACCGTGTCGAGTTCGAGATTTCGACCAACCCCGGCGCGCCGTTCGCCGCGCTGACCCGAATCGCGTCGGGCGGCGAGCTGTCGCGCTTCATCCTCGCGCTGAAGGTTGCGCTAGCCGAGGAAGGCGGTGCCGCGACGATGATCTTCGACGAAATCGACCGCGGCGTCGGCGGCGCCGTTGCGTCGGCGATCGGCGAACGCCTCGCGCGGCTGGCCGAGCGCACGCAAGTGCTGGTGGTGACGCACAGCCCGCAAGTCGCGGCGCGCGGCGCCATGCACTTCTTCATTGCCAAATCGTCCGACGGCACCGTC
The DNA here is from genome assembly GCF_036269755.1 of Sphingomonas sp. Lineage (GTDB taxonomy): Bacteria > Pseudomonadota > Alphaproteobacteria > Sphingomonadales > Sphingomonadaceae > Sphingomonas. The sequence goes on from NZ_DATBDV010000020.1 coordinate 53,322, forward strand.
ACTCGAACCGGCGTCCACGCGCTCGACGACCGCGAACGGCGGGAGGAGATCGCGCGGATGCTGTCGGGCGCGACGATCACCGATGAGGCGAGGGCGCAGGCCGGACGGTTGCTGGAGGCGGCCTAGAACGGCAGCTTGAACGTCACCATCGCGGCAGGCGCGCAGAACCCGCCGACGCAATGTTCCCGCGCGCGACCGTCGATCGTGCCGTTGCCCAGCTTGGCGGTCATCGGCGGCAACGGGCGGCCGCCCGGCGGCGGGCCAAGCGGGCGGAGGCGATATTGCTCGGAATCGGTCTTGCCGCAAATGACGATGTCGTCGGTGGACGGCGCACAGTCCGGCACGACGCTAATCGATTTGGGCAGAACCGGGCCGGCGGCGGGCAACGGCGAAGGTTCGACCGGGACCGATTGCCCCGCCAACAGCATCATCGCCAGCATCGTCGAGCTCCCTCTGCCCTCAGCCGGCCTAGCCGCCAATCGCAGCCGAAATGGGGCAACGCTTGATCGCCGCGCGCGCCGCCGATAGCTGGCGGTATGGCCGCGCCGCTTCCCGCCGATGATTCCGAAGCTGCCGCCGAGCTGGAGTCGCTCGCGGCGGAAATCGCTCGGCACAACCGGTTGTATCACGCCGACGACGCGCCGGAGATTTCGGACGCCGATTACGACGCGCTGATGCGGCGCAATGCGGCGTTGGAGGCGGCATTTCCGCACCTCGTCCGCGCCGATTCGCCGAGTGTGAAGGTCGGCGCGGCGCCCGCCGGGCATCTTGCCAAGGTGGCGCATGCGCGGCCGATGTTCAGCCTCGACAACGCGTTCGACGACGACGAGGTGCGCGATTTTGTCGGGCGCGTGCGGCGGTTCCTCAACCTCGGCGAAGACGCCGAGGTTGCGCTGACCGCCGAGCCGAAGATCGACGGACTCAGCTGCTCGGTGCGCTACGAACAAGGCCGGCTGGTCCAGGCACTGACTCGCGGCGACGGACAGGTCGGGGAAGACGTCACCGCCAACGTCCGCACCATCGCCGACATTCCGCAATACTTGCCTGAGGAAGACTTCGGTTGTCCCGACGTGTTCGAGGTACGTGGTGAAGTTTACATGGCAAAGGCGGACTTTGCAGCACTCAACGCTCGGCTGCTCTATGAAGCCGAGGGTACCGGGAAGGATGCGCGACAGTTTGCTAATCCTCGCAACGCTGCGGCCGGATCGCTACGGCAGAAGGATGCGTCTGTAACGGCATCGCGCCCGTTGCGCTTCCTTGCGTGGGGCTGGGGCGAAACCACGGAATTGCTGGGCGACACTCAAAGCCAAATTATCTCGCATTTTCGGCATGGCGGCTTCCCTGTGTCGGACTTGTTCGCAGGACCGTTCGATCCCCAGAGCGCGCTCGATCAATATAAAAGGATCGAAGAAAGGCGCGCCGATCTGCCGTTCGATATCGACGGTGTGGTGTATAAGGTCGACCGGCTCGATTGGCAGCAGCGGCTCGGCTTCGTCGGACGCGCGCCGCGCTGGGGCCTTGCCCACAAATTCCCCGCCGAGCGCGCGCAGACGACCTTGCTCGATATCGACATCCAGGTCGGCCGCACCGGCAAGTTGACCCCCGTCGCCAAGCTCGAGCCGGTTACCGTCGGCGGCGTCGTCGTGCGCAACGCGACGCTGCACAATGCCGACGAAATCGCGCGGCTCGGCGTGCGGCCGGGCGATCGCGTGGTGCTCCAGCGCGCTGGCGACGTCATCCCGCAGATCGTCGAGAACCTCACCCGCGACGAGGAGCGCGCGCCATGGAGCTTCCCCACGCTGTGCCCGCAATGCGGCAGCGAGGCGGTGGCGGAGGAAGGGGAGGTCGACGTGCGCTGCACCGGCGGGCTGATCTGCCCGGCACAGCGGCTTGAACGATTGAAGCATTTCGTGTCGCGCGGCGCGCTCGATATCGACGGGCTGGGCGAGAAGACTTTGGTCGAATTCCTCGACCTTGGCTGGATCGTCGAGCCGGCCGACATCTTCCGCCTGGCGGCGCACCGCGACGAGCTTGTCGGCCGTGAGGGATGGCAGGCCAAGTCGGTCGATGCCCTGCTCGCCGCAATCGAAGCGCGGCGGACGCCCGACGCCGCGCGCCTGCTGTTCGGGCTCGGCATCCGCCATGTCGGCCAAGTCACCGCGCGCGACTTGATGAAGATGTTCGGTACGCTGCCGGCGTTGCGCACCGCCGCCGAAACGGTGCGCGCCGGCGACGCCGAGGCGGCCGAACGGTTCGCGCTGATCGACGGGGTCGGCCCGGCCGTGATCGAGGCGCTGGGCGACTTCTTCCACGAGCCGCACAACCAGCAGGTGTGGGACGACCTCCTCGCCGAAGTCGTCCCGCCGCCGTTCGTCGTTGAAACGCGCGAATCGCGCGTGAGCGGCATGACCGTCGTATTCACCGGCACGCTGGAGACGATGAGCCGCGACGAGGCCAAGGCGCAGGCGGAGACGCTCGGCGCGCGAGTCGCCGGATCGGTATCGGCAAAGACCGGGCTGGTGGTCGCCGGACCGGGCGCTGGGTCGAAGCTCAAGAAGGCGGCGGAACTGGGCATCGAAGTGATCGACGAGGCCGGATGGGCCGCGATCGTCGCTGCCGCTGCGGACTGACGCCACCATCCGGGGTGATGCTTTTCTGCAACGCAACATATGTGAATCCGATTTATCCACAGTCTCGCTTGCACTGTCACCGAAGCGTAATATTCTGTCGTCAAGGGCGCTCAGGGAAGATGCTCGGATTCGGTACATCGGGCGAAACCGCTCCATAGGGGAATATCATGCGAACTCATCTGCTTATCGGTGTGGCTGTGGCTGCGATCATGCTTCCGGGTGCGGCCTATGCCCAGTCGGCTGGCTCGACCGACTTCGAAGGCGACATCGTCATTACCTCGTCCAGGGCGCAGGGCGTCGGCGGGGTGCAGGTTCCCGATAGCAGCAAGGCGAAGGGCGTCCTGACCAAGGAATTCATCCAGCGCCAGACCCCGGGTAACTCGATCCTCGATACGATCAATTCGCTGCCGGGTGTCAGCTTCCAGAACAACGATCCGTTCGGATCGGCGGGCGGCACGCTCACGATCCGCGGCTTCGACTCGAGCCGCATCGGGCTGACCTTCGACGGCGTTCCGCTCAACGACACCGGCAACTATGCGCTCTATTCGAACCAGCAGCTCGATCCCGAGCTGATCGAGCAGGTCAACGTCAGCTACGGCTCGACCGACGTCGACAGCCCGACCGCGGCGGCTTCGGGTTCGACCGTGAACTACACCACGATCGTCCCGACCGACAATTTCGGCGCGCGGTTGGAAGGCTCGATTGGCGATTATAACTTTTTCCGCGTGTTCGGCCTGCTCAACACCGGCACCTTTACCAGCTTCGGCACCAAGGCCTGGATCTCCGCCAGCCATGCCGAGAACGACGTGGTGTTCAACAATTTCGGCAAGATCCGTAAGGGGCAGTTCAACGCCCGCGTCTATCAGCCGATCGGCTCGAATGGCGACTTCATCTCGATCGCGGGCAACTACAACGTCAACCGCAACAACTTTTTCGGATCCGCGCCGCTCCGCGTCGACACCAACGTCTATACGCAGACCGGCACCGGTACCGGCCCGGCGGCCGGCACGGTAAACAACCCGATCTTCAACACCGGCGCCTTGCGCACCGCAGGTACCGGCTCCTTGAACCGCTTCCCTTATGGCCGCGACGAGTTGCCCTACCTGATCGCTCGCTGCCAGGTGACGCAGGGCGTCAACGGGACGGCTCAGTCGCCCGGCACGATCAGCGCGCCCGGCTTTTCGAATAACAACACGGCTTGCGGATCCAGCTTCGACGAGCGTTACAACCCGTCGAACACCGGCAACATCCGCATCAGCTCGCGCTTCACGCTGGCGCCGGGCCTGGTGCTGACGGTCGAGCCCAGTTTCCAGTACGTCAAGGCGAACGGCGGCGGCACCGTCACCGGCCGCGAGGCCACCAGCGGCTATACGCAGACCGCTACCGCCACGCGCGGCGCGATCACGACGCCGCTGTTCGGCTTCGTCGGCGGGAACTATTATTTCGGTCGCGACCTCAACGGCGACGCCGACCTGCTCGATCAGGTCACTCTGCTGGCGCCGAGCCAGACGGTGACGCATCGTTACGGGCTGATCAGCTCGCTGCGTTACGACCTCGACGAGCATAACACGCTTCGTATCGCCTATTCGCACGATTACGGTCGTCACCGGCAGACCGGTGAGGTCAATCAGTTGCTGCCCAACGGCTACCCGACCGACGTTTTCCCAATCAACAATCCGTTGCGCGACGCCAATGGGTTTATCCTCGAGAAGCGCGACCGGTTGTCGTTCGCGATCCTCGATCAGGTGGCGGGCGAATATCGCGGCGAGTTCGGCGGCCTGACCGTCAGCGTCGGGGTCCGCGCTCCTTTCTTCGTCCGCAAGCTGGACAATTTCTGCTTTACGACGAGCTCAAGCGGCTTCGTAGACTGCTTCGGTCGCGGCAACACCGCGGCAAACAATACCTATGCTACGGCGAACCCGTACAGCTTCAACGCGACGACCAACTTCGTGACCGGCTATGCCCCGCCGCAGGAGCGCACCTACCGCTACAACCGCGTGCTCCCGAACGTCGGCTTCACCTACAAATTCGGTGGAGGGATGACGGCGTACATTAACTATTCGAAGGGGTTGCAGGTGCCGGGCACCGACAATCTGTACAATGCCTTCTACTATCCGGTCGGATCGGCGCAGGCGAAGCCTGTGCCGGAAACCTCGGACAATTTCGATGCCGGGATTCGCTACACGACCAGCAAAGTTCAGGCGTTCGTCGGCCCGTGGTACACGCGGTTCACCAATCGTCTGGCCAGCGCATTCGATCCGGATACGCAGACGACCTTTTACCGCAACCTCGGCCGGGTCGATAAATACGGCATCGACGGCAGCATCTCGTATCGTCCGATCCCGGAGATCACCGCTTACGTGTACGGCTCGTACCTGAAGTCGGAGATCAAGAACAACATCGTGCTCGGCAATTGCACGGTCGCGACCACGTCCAACTGCTCGTCGGTCGGGCAGCCGATCTATGCGCTGACCGCCGGCAAGCGTGAATCGGGTGCGCCGGTTTATACGTTGGGTGGCCGCCTGCAGGGCAATTTCGGACCGGTTGAACTGGGCGTTCAGGCCAAGCTGACGGGTCCACGCTATGTCAACGACCAGAACCTGCCCAACCTGCAGTGCACGGCCGCGGTCGTAAACCAGATTTGCCCGACTGCGGCAAACACCACGGCGACGACGTTTACGGGAAACACGCCGACCGGCGGCTATACCGGTACGCGTGGCTTCGAGTATCAGGTCTATCCGGCCAAGACCCCTGCCTATACGACGGTCGATCTCGATGCTCGCGTGAGCCTGGAGTTCCTGGGGCTCAATAAGACCACCTACTTCCAGTTCAACGTGCAGAACGTGTTCAACAAGTTCTACGTTGGCGGTTTCGTGGGGGGCGCCACCTCGGCGTACAGTGTACCGTTCGTCCAGATCGGCAGCCCACGGGCGTTCATCGGTACGGTCAACGTGCAGTTCTGATCGCTACTCGCGATCGACTGAAAGGAGCGCCGCTCCCGGCTTCGGCCGGGGGCGGCGTTCTTTTTTTGCGGCTGAGCTGACGGCAGAGCGGCGTCTGCCTGTTTGGACCGGCTCGGGACCGATTGGCGGCGGCCAGGATTGAAATTGCCACTGCGCCGCGGGCAATCGCTATTCGCGTCAACGGTGGTGGACAGGGCTGGATTCGAACCAGCGTACGCTTGCACGGGCAGATTTACAGTCTGCTGCCTTTAACCACTCGGCCACCTGTCCCCAGGTCGTCGCCCCTTGTCGGGACTGGTCGCTCGCTGCTGCGAGAGGGCGCCCAATGCCCAAGCCGTGCCGCGCTGTCAACGCGGGGATCGCCGGCCTTGCGCGTCGCCGCACGCGGCAATAGCGTGCGCAGCGTTCGTCGCCTCCCAGGGGAAAGCTCTTCATGCGCAAATTGCTCGTCGCCGCGCTCGCGGCCGCCGCTCTTCTCGTTCCCGCCGCGTCGCAATCGGCGACCGATTACCCGGTGATCAACCGCATCATCGACGAAGGCTTCAACCATAGCCAGGTGATGGATACCGCCGAATATTTGGCGGACCGGATCGGCCCGCGGCTGACCAACTCGCCGGGGATGCGCAAGGCGGAGGACTGGACGTCGGGCAAGTTCCGCGAATGGGGACTGCAGAGCGTCCACAAGGAAGGCTTCGCGTTCGGCCGCGGCTGGTGGATCGAAAGCTCGAGCGTGCGGATGACGAGCCCGCGCCCGATCCAGCTGACCGCGATCCCGATCGCCTGGACGCCCTCGACCAATGGCACGGTGACCGGCGAAGTCATGGTCGCGCCGCTGACCAGCCCGGCCGACTTCGCCAAGTGGCGCGGCAAGCTCAAGGGCAAGATCGTACTGGTGACGAGGCCCGATACCGGCTCGGAGCCCGGCGAGGCGGCGTTCAAGCGCTACACCGACGAAGACATCGCCAAGCTCGACCAGTTCCAGCAACCCCGATACGACCCCGACGCCGCCGACCGCGGGGTCAAGCGGCTCGGCTTCGCCAAAGCGATGGACGCGTTCCTGCAGGAAGAGGGCGTGGTCGCTTACGCCACCAAGTCGCGCAACGACGGCAAACTGGTTCACGGCGAAGGCTATCTGTTCGGGGTTGGCGATACGGTGAAGACGCCGGGGGTCGAAATCGCGGCGGAGGATTACCGCAGGCTTGCACGGCTCGCAGGGCTCGGTCTCGCGCCGACCGTGTCGATCGCCAACGATGTGCGCTTCGACGACAGCGACCCCAACGCCTACGACATCATCGCCGACATTCCGGGCAGCGCCAAGGACGGCAGCTACGTGATGGCTGGCGCGCACCTCGATTCTTGGGTGGCGGGCGACGGTGCGGCGGACAATGGCGCCGGCAGTGCGATGATCATGGAGGCGGCGCGGATCCTCGCCAAGATGCCGCGGCCCAAGCGCACCATCCGCTTCGCACTCTGGGCGGGCGAGGAACAGGGGCTGCTCGGCAGCCTGGCCTATGTCGAGAACCATTTCGTGACGCGCGGCGGCGATGCCAGCGCGACGGGCCTTGCGCGCTATATAGGCTGGAGCAATCGCTGGCCGATCAGCACCAAGCCCGAATGGTCGAAAATGGCGGCCTATTTCAACATCGACAACGGATCGGGCAAATTGCGCGGCATCTATGCCGAGAATAACCCGGCGGTGGTGCCGATCTTCAAGGAATGGCTGACGCCGTTCAATTCGATGGGCGCATCGTCGGTGGTGATCCGCAAGACCGGCGGCACCGACCACGTGTTCATGCAGGCGGTCGGGCTGCCCGGGTTCCAGTTCATCCAGGACCCGCTCGATTACGATAGCCGAATCCACCACAGCTCGCTCGACACGTTCGATCATCTGAAGGGCGATGATATGCGCCAGGCCTCGGTGATCCTCGCGGCGTTCCTATGGAATGCGGCGAACGGCGACGCGCTGCCAAGGCCGCCGCTGCCGACCCAGCCGGTCAAGACCGACCCGTACGCGTATGGGAATGAGTAGATCGTCACCCCGGCGGAGGCCGGGGCCGCCCTGTCATACAGCGGTGCAGGCCTTCGCCGGCACGACGGTAAACTAGTGGCGCGCAAGGGCCACCGCCCATCCAAGGCGCCGGCATCGCGCCCGCGCTTCTGGGGCCGTCACGCTGTGAGCGCGGCGCTTGCCAACCCCGAGCGCACCGTCCGCAAGCTGTGGGCGACGCGGGAGGGCATGAGCGGCATCGACGTACCCGCGAGCGTGCCCGTCACCTTCGCCGACGTCGCCGATCTCGGCCGGCTGGTGCCGGCCGACGCGCCGCATCAGGGACTGGTGGCGGAGGTCGATCCGCTCGAGGATACCTGGCTCGGCGACTTGCTCCAGCAAGGCGCGGGGGAGGGCGACAATCGCCCGCTGTTGGTGCTCGACCAGGTCACCGATCCGCACAATGTCGGCGCGATCCTGCGCTCGGCGGCGGCGTTCGACGCGCTCGGCATCGTCACGCAGGACCGCCACTCGCCGCCGGAAAGCGGGGCGCTCGCGCGCGCCGCATCGGGCGCGCTCGAGATCGTGCCGTGGGTACGCGTCGTCAATCTGGCGCGCGCGCTGGAGGAGATCGCGGAGGCCAATTTTTGGCGGATCGGGCTCGCCGGCGAGGCGCCCGAGACGCTGGCGACCGCGATCGGCAAGGCGCGCGTGGCGCTGGTGCTCGGCGCCGAGGGCGAGGGGATGCGGCACAACACCGCGCAGCATTGCGACCAGCTCGCGCGGCTGCCGATCTCGTCGCGAATGGAAAGCTTGAACGTATCGAACGCCGCCGCGATCGCGCTCTATGCGGTGGCGGCGCGCGACCATGCGGGGGATTGATCGATGACGCTACGGATGACTCGCCTCGCGCTGGCGCTGCTCGCGTCGATGCTGCTCGCCTCCTGCTTGCTCGCGCCGGGCAAGTTCACCTCGACGCTGACGATCAACGCTGACCGCGGCTTCACCTACGCCTATGTCGGAGAGGTGTACGGCCTCGACATGGACCAGATGATGAAGGACATGCCGGGCGACGGCGACAAGCCGGCTTCGACTCAGCCGGTCGGCTGGCAGAAGACCCCCGCCAAACCCGCGCCGGCGGAGCCCAAGGAGGACAAGGACGCCGCGAACCGCGCGGTTGCCGAGGCGCTGTCGAAGGAAGCGGGGTTCCGCAAGGTCGAGTATCTCGGCAACAACAAGTTCATGATCGACTATCAGATCGGCGGCAAGCTCGATCATACCTTTCTGTTTCCGTACAATATCGACGCCGGGATCATCATTCCGTTCATCGCGGTCGAGCTTCGCGCCAACGGCACCGCGCGGGTTAAGGCGCCGGGCTTCGCCAACGACGCCAAGGCGCAAGGCGCGGGGATGGAGATGGGCGGCAGTGACGCGGCCAGGGCGGCGAGCAAGCTCGACGGCGTGTTCACGCTCGACACCGACGCCGAAGTCGTGAGCCAGAACAACGAGGACGGGGTCAAGACTGTGGGCGGCCGCACCACGATCGCGTGGAAGGCGACGCCGCTGAGCTCGACCGCGCCGATGGCGGTGTTGCGGTTCAAGTGACCATTCGTCGCCCCCGGCGAAGGCCGGGGCCGTCGGCGTTCTTCAACAAATCGCGGCCCCGGCCTCCGCCCGGGCGACGGAATCAGTCCTCTTCCGCGATCCTCACCCGCAACCCATCGAGCGCATCGGTGAACTCGATCTGGCACGACAGCCGGCTGGTCGCATCGCGGTCCGACGACGAATCGAGCAAGTCGTTCTCGTCCTCGCCCATCGGCGTGAGTTTGGGCGCAAATTCCGGGTCGACATGGACGTGGCAGGTCGCGCAGCTGCAGCAGCCGCCGCACAACGCCAGCACTTCGTCGATCCCGGCGTCGCGGATCACTTCCATCACCGAAAGGCCGGCCTGTCCCGTGATTTCCTGTTCTTCCCCGTCGCGCTTGACGACGATAAGCTGGGGCATGGCATTCCTCTCTAGTCCGGTCGCCCCGCGCCATGCCTTGGCGGGCGTGCGCAATCAAGGTCGCGCTGCATGGTGACGACTCGCGACAGCATCCGCGCCGCGTGCGACGCGCTGGCTGCAATCGATCCGGCCTTCGCACGCGCCGTCGAGCGTGCGGGCTATCCCGAACCGCGCGTGCGCGAGCGTGGGTACGGCACGTTGCTCCGCACGATCGTGGGACAGCAAGTCAGCGTCGCCGCCGCCGCGTCGATCTGGCGCAAGCTTGAGGAGCAATGCGGCGACCTCGAGGACCCGGCGAACGTCGCCAGGGCAAGCGACGAACAACTCCGCGCGGCCGGGCTGTCGCGGCAGAAAGCGAGCTATGCGCGCAGCCTCGCCGAGGAAGTGACGAGCGGCCGGCTCGACCTCGCGCACCTGCCCGCCGATGACGAGGAAGCGATCGCCAAGCTGGCCCAGGTCAAGGGGATCGGGCGCTGGTCGGCCGAAATATATCTGCTGTTCGCGGAAGGTCGGGCCGACGTCTGGCCAGCCGGGGACCTTGCGGTGCAGATCGAGATCGGCCGCATCCTCGGTCATGATGTGCGCCCGAGCGAGAAGGCGATCCGCGACTTGGCGGAAGCCTGGCGCCCGCACCGGGGTGCGGCGGCGATCCTGGCGTGGCACCATTACAAGGTCGACATGGCGGTGATTTAATTAATTAGCCCCTCCGCTTCAGGGGAGGGGCTAAGTTGCCTAGGCAGGCGTCCACAGCATCGTCTTGCAGATGAACGCGATGCACCCCTGGACCTTCAGCTTCGCGCCGTCGCGGGCGACGATCGCGCGATAGGTCCGGCCGCCCTTGGGGTCGTAGACACGTCCCGTCCAGCTGTCGCCGTCCGGCACCAAGGCGGTCAGGATCGGCACGCCCACCAGAGGCCGCGTCCGTAGCTTCGGGTCGGGGTTGTTCGAGTCGACCGCCGGGCCGCTGGGCGGTCCCTTGATCACGCGCGCGATGTGCCCGCAGAGGCTCGGTCCGCATGGCGCGATCGCAATCACCGCGCTGCCATCCGGAGTCAGCCAGCGGCCCGCGATCGTAGTGGCGGGCGCGGCGGCGGTCAGCGCGGCGAGCGAAAGTCCTGCAAGGATACATCGGATCATCGCCCAGCCATAACAGGTGATTGCGCCGCGCGCGTGGACGATTTAGCCCGTGCTTCCAGGGGGTAAGCGCGAGTGACGAGAGAAAGCGCCTTTGCCGGGGCGAGCGACGCGGAAATTGCGGTCCAGTTTCTCCAGCCCGCGCCCGGTTTGCGCCGATTCGTCTCCCGGCTATCACTTCTACACGCTCAACTTCGCGCCCGGCGCCGCGCATGACGATTTGTTCTACCGGCCTGGGGCAATGTCCGCTTCTACTCGAACCATGTCGACTAAGGGGTTGGGGGGCGTCTCGTAGAACCTATCGCTCAGTGACTGCCCCACCCCAACCCAGCACCGGGTGAACGATGCCCCGCACCGTTCAGGCCATGCTGGGGCCATGGCCGACTCGGCGCTCCTGAAGGGTAGGGGCTTTCCTGGCCGCCTCGACATTTGGCGTTGGCGATGCAACCACCCGACGCGCCGATGCGTACGGCGGCATGATCGCCAAGGGGACCAAGTGACGCCACCGCCGACCAGCGATGCGATAGACGAGCGCGGCTTTGCGCCGCCGCGTCCGTCGCTGGCGGAAAGCCATGCGAGCATCGCCGTGCCGCGCGGTTTCTGGCGGCGGCTGATGGCGTTCGTCGGGCCGGGCTATCTGGTCGCGGTCGGCTATATGGACCCCGGCAATTGGGCGACCGATCTCGCCGGCGGGTCGGCGTTCGGCTATACCTTGCTCAGCGTCGTGCTCGCCTCGAGCCTGATGGCGATCCTGCTCCAGACCTTGTCGGCACGGCTCGGCATCGCCGCCGGGCTCGACCTCGCGCAAGCATGCCGCGCGCGTTTCTCGCGCACGACCAACCTCGCTTTATGGGTGCTGTGCGAGCTGGCTATCATCGCATGCGATCTCGCCGAAGTGCTCGGCACCGCGGTCGCGCTCAAACTGCTGTTCGGCCTGCCGCTGCTGTTGGGAGTGATCATCACCGCGTTCGACGTGATGCTCCTGCTCGCGCTCCAGCGTTTCGGGTTTCGGAAGCTCGAGGCATTCGTCGCGACCCTGCTCGTCGTCGTCGCCGGCTGCTTCGCCTACGAAGTGTGGCTGGCGCGGCCGATTTGGGGCGCGGTGGCCGCCGGGTTCGTGCCGCGCGGCGAGATCTTCGCCAACCCGGCGATGCTGTACATCGCAATCGGCATCCTCGGCGCGACGGTGATGCCGCACAACCTCTATTTGCATTCGTCGGTGGTGCAGACCCGCGCGATCGCGCAGGGCGACCGACGAAGCGCGATCCGTTACGCAACCGCCGATACGGTGATCGCGCTAGGCTTCGCGTTCCTGATCAACGCGGCGATCCTGATCCTCGCCGCCGCGACCTTTCACAGCGCCGGGCGCACCGGGGTCGCCGATATCGAGGAAGCGTACCGGCTGTTGTCGCCGATGCTCGGCGCGGGTGCTGCGAGCGTGGTGTTCGCGCTGGCGCTGCTCGCCTCGGGACAGAATTCGACCGTCACCGGCACGCTTGCCGGCCAAATCGCGATGGAGGGGTTCCTCGACCTGCGCTTGCCGCTCTGGGGGCGGCAACTTGTCACGCGATTGCTGGCGATCGTCCCCGCGGTGGGGGTGATTGCCGTGGCGGGCGAAGCCGCGACGACCAGCCTGCTGGTGCTGAGCCAAGTCGTGCTCAGCCTGCAACTGCCGTTCGCGGTGATCCCGCTGGTCGCGTTCACCAGCGACAAGACGCTGATGGGGGAATTCGCCAGCCCTGTGGCGTTGCGCGTAGCGGCGTGGCTGGTCGCGGCGATGATCGTGGTCCTGAACGTGACGCTGTTGGTCCGGATCGCCGCGATCTAGCCATCTTCGGCATGACGGCCGGGAGAGACGATCCCCGCCCGCATTTTTCGTTTTCCTACACCTAACCAGATAGGTTATCCGTGATTCGTTTCACTCACCAGGAGAACGAATATGGCGATCCTCGACGGAATCATCGGTCCGATTGCGGGCATCCTCGACAAGCTCATCCCCGACCCCAAGGCGCGCGACGAAGCCAAGCTCAAGCTGCTGGAGCTTCAGGGCAGCCAGGAGATGGAGGCGACCAAGACGCAAATTTCGGCGATCATGGCCGAGGCGCAGTCGGCCGATCCATGGACCAGCCGCGCGCGCCCGAGCTTCCTCTACGTGATGTACGCGTTGCTGTTGTGGGCAATCCCGATGGGGCTGATCGCCGCCGCGCAGCCGCAAATAGCAAAGGACATTGCGGGCGGAATGAACGCCTATCTCAACGGCATTCCCGAGCCGCTCTACGCGCTCTTCGGTACGGGCTATCTCGGCTACACCGTCGCGCGGCAATGGGGGAAGGCGAACGGCACCGACAAATGACGCGGTGCTCGATAGTGTGACCCTGGTTTGACCTTTGCGGCATCCGCCGGCGGTGAGGCCCGCCGGCGCCCGCCCGGTGTCACCGAAAACACTGCGCCGCCGGCCGCCATCGGGATCAGGTTGGAAGGGCCATGCCGCCAAAGACGCTGGAGATGAGGAACCGAGCGGCGATCTGGACCGCTATCTCGTGCGCCGCGAACATCAGGATCATACCGATGATGCCAGCGACGACGACGTAGCCCGGGGCCTTGTCGGCGGGCGATTTCATCAGGATTGGGAGACCGACCCACAGGAGATAGATGCTGTAAAGCCCGATCAGCAAACCGATCCAGGCCAGCGACGGGGCCAGGCTTAGGACAGCGGCAAGCCAAGCGGGCGTGAGTGAAAAGCAGGTTAGCTTCATCGCCTGGTCGAAATTCTTCGCGCCGCCGAAATTGGGTGCCAGCGCGTCGACCGCCAATGCCATCGCCCAGGTCGCTGCGAGCGACAAGGCATACCAAACCAATGCGTAGATCACCGCAAAGGTCGTGAAGAAGCTGCCGGCGAAGAGTAAGAAGCCGATGACGGCGGCGATCGGTCCAATCGCGGCGAGCGGCACCGCCCAGGACAGAAACAGCGATTTGGCGGGCATTGGTTCGGCGTCGATGGCGGGCCACTCGCTGACGGGGTTGAGCACCAGCCGCTGGATCCGCCCGATCATCCCGCCACCAGCTCCCGCAGGTGCACTTGGCGTTACAGGCTGCGGCGGAACGCCCCCGGGCTCGTCGGGAAATTCGCTGGCCATGGATGGTCCCCCCTTCGGTCTTCGTTGCTTGGTCCTACTCTTGTTACGCAACGCGATAATTGGATCGACGCGACATCCTGCGCGCTCTGTTGCGCAACCGCAACCTGTCCCTACATGGTCGGGCATGAGCGACATAATCTGGCACGGCACGACGATCCTCTCGGTGCGCAAGAACGGCAAGGTGATCGTCATCGGCGACGGCCAGGTCTCGGCCGGGCAGACCGTGATGAAGCCCAACGCGAAGAAGGTGCGGACGCTGGGCGACGGATCGGTGATCGGCGGGTTCGCTGGCGCGACCGCCGACGCCTTCACCCTGTTCGAGCGGCTCGAGGCCAAGCTCGAGCGCCACAATGGCCATTTGATGCGCGCCGCGGTCGAGCTCGCCAAGGACTGGCGCACCGACAAGTATCTGCGCAACTTGGAGGCGATGATGATCGTCGCCGACAAGGAGGTGACGCTGATCCTGACAGGCAATGGCGACGTGCTCGAGCCCGAAGCCGGGATCGCCGCGATCGGATCGGGCGGCAACTACGCGCTCGCCGCCGCGCGGGCGCTGGTCGACTATGAGGACGATGCCGAGACGATCTGCCGCAAGGCGATGAAGATCGCGGCCGAGGTCTGTGTCTACACCAACGACCGGCTGACCGTGGAGAGCTTGGACAGCGCGACTTAGCCCGCCGCCCGGCGAAGGCCGGGGCCGCTGCCGCCGAGAGTCCCGCCACGCGCCGGAGACGCGTTGCATCGCACAACGAGTCTCGACTTCGCGGTTCGAGCGTTTAGAGCGTCCCTGCGAAGGAAGAGACGATGACCGACATCCCCAACACTCAGCCAGACAGCCGCGAGACGACGGTGCTCGACGCGCCCGACCAGATGAAATCAGTGCGCGACCTGTTCGGGATCGATTCGGACATGCAGGTGCCGGCGTTCAGCGAAGCCGACGAGCGAGTCCCCGATCTCGACCCGGCCTACGTGTTCGACGCCGACACCACGCTCGCGATCTGCGCCGGGTTCGCGCATAATCGCCGGGTGATGGTCCAGGGCTATCACGGCACCGGAAAGTCGACCCATATCGAACAAGTCGCGGCGCGGCTCAACTGGCCGTGCATCCGAATCAACCTCGACGCGCATATCAGCCGGATCGACCTGATCGGCCGCGACGCGATCGTGCTTCGCGAGGGGCAGCAGGTCACCGAATTCCGCGAGGGCCTACTGCCCTGGGCGCTGCAGACCCCGACCGCTCTGGTGTTCGACGAATATGACGCAGGCCGTCCGGACGTGATGTTCGTGATCCAGCGCGTGCTGGAGACCGAGGGCAAGCTCACCCTGCTCGACCAGAACCGCGTGATCCGCCCGAACCCATGGTTTCGGCTGTTCGCCACCGCCAACACCGTCGGGCTCGGCGATACCAGCGGGCTCTATCACGGGACGCAGGCGATCAACCAGGGCCAGATGGACCGCTGGAACATCGTCGTCGGGCTCAACTATCTGCCGGCGCAGGTCGAGGCGCAGATCGTGCTCGCCAAATCGGGCGAATACGACAAGCCCGAAGGCAAGGCGATCGTCGACAACATGGTCCGCGTCGCCGACCTGACGCGCAAGGGCTTCGTCAACGGCGACATCTCGACCGTAATGAGCCCGCGCACCGTCATCACCTGGGCGCAGAACGCGATGATCTTCGACGATATCGGCTTCGCGTTCCGGTTGAGCTTCCTCAACAAATGCGACGAGGCGGAACGGTCGCTGGTGGCGGAATATTACCAGCGTGTGTTCGGCAAGGATTTGCCGGAGAGCGTGGTGGGGAAGGGGTAAAGGCATGGTAGCGGCAAGCTGGCGGACGGTGGGGACGGTTGGAACGGGTCTGCTGCTCTGCAGCTTGGCGATATTGCCGACCGCTGCCAGCCCGGCCACCGATGTACTTGGATCAACCGGCCAAGGGTTCCTGGTCAGCGGCATGCCTTCTGGGGATCACAGCTACACCAACGGTGATATCGTCTTCAAAGCCGCCTTGGTCTGGGGGCAGGTCGCTCATCTATCGACCGACGTGAGGCTGCCGCTGGATGGACATGCTAAGACTCTTTTCACGGATTCCCCGCTCGTCCGCGTCGCACTACGCAATGTTCCCGGCCTGCGGAATGAGGCCGTCGTTGCGTATTGTTCTCCTCGCGAAATCGAGGACAGCCCCGCCGGCACCATGATGTTGGGTCTGCTGGGCAAATTCATGCGGTCGCGGAGCGATCAGCAATATTGCCTGGCTGATGCCGACGGAGATGGCCGGCTGGACATGGGCTTTGAATTACGCGGAGGTTCTCCTTCGGCGCGCGTCGCGCAACCAATCGCGCCGGTCGCCTTCGATGTACGTGAGAACATGCCGGTTTCGGGCGACAATGACAGAATTTCGATAATCTATTCAGGGACGAAAAACGGCGTTTTCTGGTTTGCGCTCGATCTGCGCCAAAAAGGGAAATCCACGAAGTTCACAACCCTGAGCGCCGGCCAGTATTCGGCGACGCCGATCAACCGAGTAGATGCTCGCCGCGGTCTGCCGGCTCAGGCCAATATTTACGGGGTTCCTATCACGATCAAGGCATATGACAGCGCGACGGGTGCCGTCACGCTAGATTGGCGGGGCGCCGAGACCGGCGAATTCATTCCGGTGGCGACTGAAACGGCTTATCGCGTCCGCTATTATTGACTCCTTGCTGCACATGCCCGCCGACTCCCCCCTCGATCGATTCAAGACCGTGCTCGGCGGCGCGTCGCGGGCGTTGGCGAACGAGCCCGAGGTCGAGCTGGCGTTCACCGCGGATGCGCCGGCGCAGTCGGGCAAGCATATCAAGGTGCCGATGCCGGCGCGGACCTTGCCGGCCGACCAGGTTGCCGAGGCGCGCGGGTTTGCGGACGGGTTCGCGCTTCGGCTCCGGCACCACAATGCCGCGCTCCACCTGAGAGCGGCGCCGGGGGACGCGGTGGCGCGGGCGGTGTTCGATGCCGCCGAGAGCGCCCGCGTCGAGGCGCTGGGGTCGCGCGGCTATGCGGGGATCTCCGACAATCTGGCGCACGCGCTCGACCAGCGACTGCGCACCGACCCGATCACGCGCGCGCGCAGCCGCGATGAAGTGCCGCTACCGACCGCGATCGGGCTGCTCGTGCGCGAACGGCTGACGGGGGAGGAGGCGCCCGTGATCGCACAGCCGGGGCTGACGCTGGTGCGCGAATGGATCGAGGAGAAAGCGGGCGGCGACCTCGACGCGCTGCGGCTCGCGCTCGACGACCAGCGCGCGTTTGCGAGCCTCGCGACCAAGCTGCTCGAGGATCTCGAACTGGTCGAGGGTGACCAGGTGCCTGAGGATAGCGACGAAGGGGGCGCCGACGACGAAGGCACCGACGAGCAGGAGCAGGGC
The DNA here is from genome assembly GCF_036269755.1 of Sphingomonas sp. Taxonomy (GTDB): domain Bacteria; phylum Pseudomonadota; class Alphaproteobacteria; order Sphingomonadales; family Sphingomonadaceae; genus Sphingomonas. The sequence continues at coordinate 70,579 of NZ_DATBDV010000020.1, forward strand.
GACGAGGGCGAAGACCAGGGCGAACAGGGCCAGGGCGATGTCGAGGCGCGCGGCGAGCCGTCGGAGTCGGAAAGCGACGACGGCGAAGGCAGCGAAAGCGGCGACGACGATTATGAGGAGTCCGATGGCGAGGCGGATGGCGAGGGCGAGGAGGGGATGCTCCCCGTGCGCCCCAATCGGCCGTTCACCGATTTGTCGCCGCATTTCGACTACAGACCGTGGACCACGCAGTTCGACGAAGTGATCGCGGCGACCGAATTGTGCGATGCCGAGGAATTGACTCGACTACGCTCGTACCTCGACCAGCAGCTCGTCCATCTGCAGGGGGCGGTGACCAAGCTCGCCAACCGGCTACAGCGGCGATTGATGGCGCAGCAGAACCGCAGCTGGGACTTCGACCAGGAAGAAGGGCTGCTCGACGCCGCGCGGCTGGCGCGCGTGATCGTCAGCCCCGGCTCGTCGCTCAGCTACAAGGTCGAGCGCGAGACCGAGTTCAAGGACACGATCGTCACGTTGCTGATCGACAATTCGGGATCGATGCGCGGCCGGCCGATCTCGATCGCGGCGATCAGCGCCGACATCCTCGCGCGGACGCTCGAACGGTGCGGGGTCAAGACAGAGATATTGGGCTTCACCACGCGTGCCTGGAAGGGTGGGCAGGCGCGCGAAAGCTGGCTCGCTGCAGGGCGCCCGCCGCAACCGGGGCGGCTCAACGACGTGCGCCACATCCTCTACAAGCAGGCCGACGAGCCGTGGCGCCGCGCCAAGGCGAGCCTCGGGCTGATGATGCGCGAAGGTCTGCTCAAGGAGAATATCGACGGCGAGGCGCTGTTATGGGCGCACAACCGGCTGATCGCGCGCGCCGAGGAGCGCAAGATCCTGATGGTCATTTCGGACGGCGCGCCGGTCGACGATTCGACGCTGAGCGTGAACAGCGGAAGCTATCTGGAGCGCCACCTGCGCCAGGTGATCGGCTGGATCGAAAGCCGCTCGCCGGTCGAGCTCGTGGCGATCGGGATCGGCCACGACGTCACGCGCTATTACGAACGCGCAGTGACCATCATGGACGCCGACCAATTGGGCGGTACGATCATCGAACAGCTCGCGGCGCTGTTCGACAAGCCATAATCACGCTTACGAAAAGCGGCCATCGACTCCCTATGGGGTGTCGGATAGACTTGATCATCCGACAATAGTCGGCCGTAAAGCGGGGGGTATCATGCCACACATCAAGAGCTTCCATTCGGCGCCGCACTCGGTCGTCCAGTCGATCGTCGCCGCGCAGGCTGCGGCAGGGCACGACGTGTTCGGAGCCGCGGCGGTCGACGATCCAGTCGCCGCGATCACCGCCGCGCTGGAAACCGTGCCGCGCTATCGTTCGCCCGCCCCCCGAGCGCCGCTCGATACCATGGCGCTCCAATCGGCGGGTTTTTTCTCGCATGAATGCACGGCGATGCGAGTCGCCTATATCGACGCCGTGCTGAGCGGCGATACCGCGGCAAGGGAAGAGATTCTCAGCGAATACAAGATGTCGAGCTGCGACGTTACCGGCTGGGCCGGCGCCGCGGCCGAATACCTTTACTGGGATCTCAGCGCGATGAATTATGTCGCCGCGCCGACCCCGCCCGACAACAGCTTCGTCTACGCGCTCCCCGAACAGGACGAACTGACTGTCGGCATTCTCGGCGATTGGGGCACCGGGCAATCGGTCGCCGCAATCGTCGTGGCCGAGATGATGAAGCAGATGCCCGACGTCATCGTCCATGTCGGCGACCTCTATTATGCCGGTACGATGGGGGAGATGGAGGCCAATTATCTCGGCCTGATCGCCAACGCCCGGGCCGCCACCGGATGTCGTGCGCCGATCTACAACCTGCCGGGGAATCACGATTATTACACCAAGGGCGCACCGTTCTACGCTGCGCTCGGCAAGGTCAATGCGGATGCCGCCTTCCCCGCTTCGCCCACAGCTCCCGCGCCGGTGCAACAGGCCAGCTTCTTCGCGCTCTCCAATTCGTGGTTGCAGCTTCAAGGGATGGACACCGGCTACCACGACAGCGATCTGTTCCGGGTCGCCGACGACACCACGCGGCTCAACGACACCGAGGCGGCCTGGCACCTCTACCAGTTGAGCCAGGCGAACGCGGCCAACCGCTCGGTCCTGCTGTTCTCGCATCACCAGGCCTGGTCGGCGTGCGAAGGCATCGGAACCGGTCCCGGCACCGTCGGTGGCACCGACGTGCCGGGCGATGTCGCTGCGCAGGCGGCGGGTTTCAACTTCGCCCAAGCGCGATCGGCGATGCCGATGGCCTCATACAACGTGAACCTGCAACGGCAGCTGGCGAGCGTCGCTCCCGGCACCGTGCTCGCATGGTTCTGGGGTCACGAGCACGTGCTCGAAGTCTATGATCAGGCGGCCATCGCGAAATCCACGGTCAACGGCAATCCGCTCGCCGACCTGTTTCGCTGGGTTCCGTACGGCGCGTGCGTCGGCCACTCGGCTTTCCCGATGCTCGATATCGATAAGCCCTATGGGCCGGCGACGCCGGACGTCGTCTACAACCCCGATATCGTCGTGCAGACCCGTGCCGCCCACGGCGCCAACGTTTACGACCACGGCTTCACGATGGTGAAGGCGACGCGCAATGTCGGCGGCCCGGCCAGCGCCGTCGCGACCTATTACGCGGTCGCGGCCGACGGCAGCGGCGCGGCGGTGGCGGGATTTCCCAAGACCTCCACGATCGCTTGACGATCTTGGACAGCAGGACGGCGACGGGATAAGCCCGATCGATGGTCGATCCCGCCGTCATCGCACCCCCGGGTGGCTTCACAGGCCCCGTCAAACGCTCGATCACCATTGCCGGCCACCAAACGTCGATCACGCTCGAACCCGTTTTCTGGCAAGCGCTCGACGAGGCGGCGCGGGCGCGAGGGTTGCCGCTGTCGGCGCTGGTCGCGGCGATCGACGCCTTGCGCATCGAGGCGCGCAATCCGCCCAACCTCGCCAGCGCGCTGCGCAGCTGGGTGCTGGGCGATGCGCGAAATGAGAATTATTCTCAATAGCGTTGACACTGCGAACGACTCTCAATAGCGAATCTCCCGGCAAGGGAGATAAGAGTGACTCGCAACAATGCCGCCCGCAGCGTCGCCAGGCCGGCTTTCCTGGCCTTGTCGTGCGTCGGCGCCTTCGCGACGCACCCGGCGTTCGCGTCCGGCGGCCCCGATCCGCTCCCGGCGAACGATGGTGACGATGACGGCCAAGACCATCGCGACATCGTCATCAACGGCAAGCGCATCAAGCAGGACTCGGGGCCGAAGGACGTTGCGCCGGTCGTCGACACGCCGAAGTCGATCATCGTCATCCCCGGCAAGGTGATCGAGGAGACCGGATCGGACTCGCTGCAAGGCGCATTGCGCACCGTTCCCGGCATCACCTTCGGCGCGGCGGAAGGCGGCAATCCGATCGGTGACCGTCCGTTCATCCGCGGGTTCGACAGCCAAGGGTCGATCTATGTCGACGGCGTGCGCGATCTGTCGTCGCAGACTCGCGAGACCTTCGCGGTCGATTCGATCCAGATCGTGCGCGGATCGGATTCGACGCTGGGCGGACGCGGGTCGGCGGGCGGTACGATCAACATCATCTCAAAGCTGCCGCAGATGGGCGATTTCGGCAGCATCGCCGCGAGCTACGGCAATGCGGAATACAAGCGGATTTCTGGTGACCTCAACATCCAGCTCCTTCCTGGCGTGGCATTCCGTGTCGAGGGGCTGTGGCACGATCAGGACGTGGCGGGGCGCGACGCGATCTGGTCGCGGCGCTGGGGCGTGGCGCCGTCGCTGACGATCGGCCTCCGTACCGCGACCCGGCTGACCGCGAGCTATTACTATCTCGAAAGCCACGAACTTCCCGACAGCGGACTGCCCTATCTCTACACGATCGCCAACGCGCCGGGGGCGGGAGAGATCTTCACTTCGCCCGCGCTCGGCCACGTGACGCTCGCCAATGGCCGGGCCGGCGTGGTCGATCGCAGCACGTTCTACGGGCTCGCCGACCGCGATTTCCGCGATGCGACGACCAACCAGGCGACGCTGCGGGTGGAGCACGATTTCGGATCGGTCACGCTGCGCAACACCGCGCGGTTCAGCCGCAGCGATCAGGCCTATATCTACCTGCTGCCCGACGACAGCACCGGCAACGTCTACAACAGCGGCCAGGCCTGGCGCCGCGCCAACACGCGCTACGGCTATTCGACCGGCCTGACCGACCAGATCGATCTCTACGGCACCTTCGCCACCGGCGGCGTCAAACACAGCTTCGCGATCGGCAGCGAATTCTCCTGGGAAAAGGCGCGTCGCGGCACGTTCGTCACGCGCGGCTATCTCAACGCGTCTGGGGTCGAGCAATTGTCGGCCGGTTCGACGATCAGTCCGCGCTGCAACGCCGACACCGTCGCGCGTTATTATTGCACCAGCCTGTTCGCGCCGAACCCGAACGATCCGTGGGTGAATTACGCGAGCGACACCTCGGCCACGGTGTCGCCGATCGTCAAGTCGCTGCCGATCGAGGAGACGCAGAACGACGCCAGCACGATCAGCGTCTACGGCTTCGATTCGATCACGCTGACGCCGCGGCTGATTATCAATCTCGGCGCGCGGTTCGATCGGTTCACGTCGGTACTGACGCCGGGCCAAGCCTATGCCGCGACCACCAGCGTCAAGCTGTCGCGCACCGACGAACTGTTCAACTGGCAGGCGGGTCTGGTGTTCAAGCCGAGCAAGGATACCAGCCTCTACGCGAGCTACGCCACGGCGGCGACGCCGCCCAACACGCTGCTGGGGGAGGGGCGTGAGGACAATGCGCTGCCGACCGGCGGAAGCGCGGCCAACCTGGTCCTGCTCGACACCCTCAAGGTCCAAAAGACCAGAACGTATGAGGTCGGCGCCAAGGGTAGCCTGCTCCACGACAAGCTCGCGCTCGGGCTCGCGGTGTTCGAGACCAGGATCGACAATGCGCGCGTCATCGACGCCGACAACAATGTCGCGTTCCTCGGCAAGACGAGGATCCGCGGCGTCGAATTCACTGCCAACGGGGCGATCCTGCCCGGCTGGAGCGTGTTCGGCGGCTACACCTTCCTCGATGCGAGGATCGTCGATGCGGGCTTTACCGCGCTCACCGCGCCGGCGGTGGCGGGGCAAGCGGCGAAGACCGTGCTGGTGCCGTCGGTCAACACCGGTCGCCAGGTGCCGCAGACCGCGCGCAATTCGATTACTTTGTGGACTTCGTTCGACGTCACCAAGCGCTTCACGATCGGCGGCGGCGCGTTCTTCATGGATCGGCAATATGGCGGCTATGCCGACAATCGCGCCGCCACGCAGGACAGTGCGGGTGTCGTTACCGTTACACCGGCGACCAGGATATTGTCGCGCGGCGTCCCGGCCTATTGGCGCTTCGACGCACGGGTCGCCTATCGTTTGACCGATCATGTCCAGCTCAGCGTCAACGCGCAGAACCTGACCGACAAGGCGTATTTCTCGCAAGTCTACACCAACCATTATGCCACGATTGCGCCTGGGCGGACGGTATTCGGCACAGTGGAGTTCAAGTTTTGACCCCCGCGCTGAGCCTAGCCGATATCATCGCGTTTGCCGATGACGGCGAGGCGGAGGCGCAGGCGCTGTACGGCCAGATGCTGCTCGACGGCGTGCATGTCGCGCGCGACGCGCGGGCGGGATTCGGCTGGTTCGTGAAGGCGGCGGCGCAGGGGCACAAGATGGCGCTCAACATGGTCGGGCGCTGCTACGATCTCGGCTGGGGCGTGCGCATCGACAAGACTCGCGCCGCCGAATGCTTTCGAATAGCGGCCGAACAGGGGCTCGACTGGGCGATGTACAATTACGCGACCTTGCTGGCGCTCGGCCAAGGCGTGGCGGAGGACAAGGCGACGGCGCTCGGCTGGTTCGAGAAGGCCGCGCGGATGGGAAACGCCAAGGCGGTCAACTTCGTCGGCAGCTTCCACGAGGATGGTTGGGTCGTCGCGCGCGACGTAGCGAAGGCGGCCAAGCTCTACGCGCGCGCCGCGGCGGGCGGCGATTTTCGCGGGATGTTCAACCACGCCCGGATGCTCGGGGCGAAGGGCCGGACCGAGGAAGCGCTGCGCTGGATCGAGCGCTCCGGGGCGAGCGCGACCGCGGCCTTCGTCACCAAGGCGGCGGCGTTCCTCGATGCTTCGTCGGTGCCGGCGTTTCGCGCGCGCGGGCGTGCCGCAATCGAGCGGGGTGCCGCTGAATGTTGATCGCCATCCCCGACGTGCTCGACGCAGCCGGCGTCGCCAGAGTGCGCGGCTTGATCGATGGCGCCGGATGGATCGACGGCAACGCGAGCTCCGGGCACCAGTCGGCGTTAGCCAAGAAGAACGAACAACTGCCTGAGGACTCCGCGACCGCGCGTGAGGCGGGGAACCTCGTGCTCGACGCGCTGTCGGCGAATGCGTTGTTCGTCGCCGCCGCGCTTCCGCTCAAAGTCTATCCGCCGCTATTCAACCGCTATGCCGGCGGCGACGCGTTCGGCGCGCATGTCGACAGCGCGATTCGCATCCGCCGCAGCAGCGACTTTCGGGTGCGCAGCGACCTGTCGGCGACGCTCTTCCTCGCCGATCCCGACGATTATGACGGTGGCGAGCTGGTGATCGAGGGCAGCTTCGGCGAGCGACGCATCAAGCGCCCCGCCGGGCACATGGTACTGTACCCCGCGTCGAGCGTGCACCGCGTCGAGCCAGTGACTCGCGGCACGCGCGTCGCGTCCTTCTTTTGGGTGCAGTCGATGGTCCGCGACGACGGTGCGCGCCGCATCTTGTTCGAGCTCGACCAAGCGGTGCAGGACATCGCCGCCCAGATTGGCGCGAACGACCCGGCCGCAGTGCGGCTGACTGGCACCTATCATAACCTGCTACGGCGTTGGGCTGAGGCTTGAAGACAAGAATGACCAAGACCGGCCTGCGTAGAGCGTGGTTTCAAGTGCATAAATGGATCGGGCTCGCGCTCGCGATCCTGATCATCCCGCTGTGCGTAACTGGCGCGGCTTTGGTGTGGGATCAGGCGTTGGACCATGCGATCAATCCGCAACGGTACGCGACGACCGCCGGACCAATGCTCGCGCCCGACCGGCTAGCCGCCAGCGCGCAAGCGGCGATTGGTCCCGGCGATCGTCTTGCCACGCTCAAGATGCCGACCGAGCCGGGCGACCCCGCGGTCGCCGCGAGCGGGGCGAAGCCGACCAGCGTGCAGGGGCCTTCGCCGCGGGCCAACGTCTATCTTGATCCCGCGACCGGACGGGTGCTCGACGTGTCGAACAGCCGATCGGGGCTGATCATGGTCGTGCATCAGCTGCACGGCACGTTGCTCGTGCCCGTCTGGGGCCGCTCGATCATCGGCTGGATCGGCGTCGCGATGCTGGTTTCGTGCTTCACCGGGATTCGGCTTTGGTGGCCGGCGGTGGGCAGTTGGGTGCGCGGTCTGCGCTGGCGGCGGCATCGCAATCTCGACACCAACCTCCATCATCTGTTCGGGTTCTGGATCGCGGTGCCCCTGTTCGTGCTGTCGCTGACCGGCGCCTGGATCAGCTTCCCATCGTTCTTCGGGCCGCTGGTTCGGGAGAACGGCCGAGCCATGGGCTTCAGCGCCGAGCGCGCCGCCTTGAACAAGGCGCAGCCGCTCGCAGCGACCGCCACGTCCCTGGCGGTTGCGCAGGCGCGTGCGCTGGCGGTGATTCCGGGACAGATCACACAGGTTACGTGGCCGAACGATTACCGGGCGGCGTGGCAGTTCGCGATCAAACCGCCCAAGGGAATGCCCGCGACCGTCGCCGTGGACGATAGCAGCGGTCGCGGATCGATCGTCGCGGACGTCGATCGCGGACAGGCCGGCATTGCCCGGTCGATGCGGCGAATCCACGATGGCACCGACATGGGCATCGTCTGGCAGATCGTCATCTTTCTCGGCGGCCTGCTTCCGGTCGGGCTGGCGGCGACGGGGGTGATGATGTGGTGGCGGACGCGGAGGTGGAGAGCGGAGCTGGACGGCCACAAGCAGCGCAAGCTGGCAGACTGAGCAAGCCTCGCGGCGAACCCGCGTCGTCGGACCTCGCCACGCGACGCGGGTCGGTCTTGCCGGTGTCGCGCGCCGCTACGCTACGCGCGTGCCAACCGTGCCCTACCGCCCCAATAGCACCCGCGCTTGCCCGGCAATCTGTGCGAGCATCGCCGCATTGGGCGCCGCCGCCGTGCGCGCGCGATCGACCACGCCCTTGAATTGCGCGACCCGGCCGGCATTCGTACCCAGCCAGACGTCGACCGCCGCTTCGGGGTCCTTGCCTGCCGCCCGCTCGAGGAATTCGAGCCGCAATTGCTGGAAATCGCGCGCGAGGCCGGCGATCAGCAACCGTTCCCACGGATCGCTCGACACGATCCGCGCGGCATTGGCTTGCGCCCAGTCGAGCCCCAGCGCCTGGCCGAGATGCGTGAACGCGCGCGTCAGCACGGTCTCATCCAGCCCGAGCTCCGCGCCAAGGTCGGCCAAACCGACGGCGCCGTCGAGCTCAAACAATCGCACGACCTTTTTGGCCAACGCCGCCGAGGCACCCGCGACTTGAAGGTTGGCCGAGATGCGCGCGCTCTGGCTCGACGCTTCCTCGAGCAGCAGCTCGCGGGTCTTGCGGTCGAGCGCGGCGACACCGCCGCCGAGCCGCGCGAGCGCCTCGCCCGGCCCGGTTCCCGGCATCGTCACGCGCAGCAGGTCGGCGATCTGGCTGCGCACCGCGACCGCGACTTCGTCGAACAGGGCAAGGCGCCCCGCCTCGGGCATCGGCGTCGTCTCGATCTCGGCCCACAATTTTTCGAGGTCGAACAGCCGCTCGACCACCACGAACATCGCCGCGATGTCGGCCATCGCCGCGCCTTCCTCCTCGGCCAGCTCGAACGGGTGGAGCACGCCCAACCGGTTGATGATCCGGTTGGCGAGCTTGGTAGCGACGATTTCGCCGCGCAGGCGATGCTGGTCGATCGCGTCGGCAAACTTCTTGCGCATCTTTTGGGGGAAGGCCGCGTGGAGATCGGGCTTGAGCTCGTCGTCCGCCCCCAAGTTACCGCGCTCGATCGCATCCTGCAGCGCGAGCTTGGCGGTCGCGAGCAGCACTGCGAGCTCGGGCCGCGTCAGTCCGCGGCCTTCGGGCGCGCGGCGCAGCAGCGTGCCGTTGTCGGCGAGCCCCTCGACCGCGCGATCGAGCCGCCCGCTTGCTTCGAAAATCTCGATCAGCCGGACATAGCTCGGCAGCGCCTGCGCGCCGTCCTGTTCCATGATCGACAGGGCAAGCGTCTGGAGGCGATTGTCCTCGAGCACGAGGTGCGCGACGTCGTCGGTCATCGACGCGAGCAACGTGTTGCGCGCGGCGAACGCCAGCCGGCCCTCGATCATCTCGCGATTGAGCGCGATCTTGATGTTGACCTCATTGTCCGAACAATCGACGCCCGCCGAATTGTCGATGAAGTCGGTGTTGATCCGGCCGCCGCGGCTCGCGAAGGCGATACGGCCTGCCTGCGTGACGCCAAGGTTCGCGCCTTCGCCGATCGCGATCGCGCGCAATTCCTCGGCGTTGACGCGCAGCCGGTCGTTGGCGGGGTCACCCACCTCGACATGGTTCTCGCTCGCCGCCTTCACATACGTGCCGATGCCGCCGAACCAGATCAGGTCGGCGGGCGACTTGAGGATCGCGGAGATCAATGCCGCGGGCTCGAGCTCGTCGGCCGCGATGTCGAGCGCCGCCCGGACTTCCTTGGTCAGCGCAATCGTCTTGGCGGAGCGCGGAAACACCCCGCCGCCCTTCGAAATCAGCGCCTTATCATAGTCTTCCCAGCTCGATCGCGGCAGCGCGAACATTCGCGCACGCTCGGCCCAACTCGCCGCCGGGTCGGGGTCGGGATCGAGGAAGATGTGGCGATGGTCGAACGCCGCGATGACCTTGAGCGTCTGGCTCAGCAGCATGCCGTTGCCGAACACGTCGCCCGACATGTCGCCGCAGCCCACTACCCGGATCGTCTCGGTCTGCACGTCCACGCCGCGCTCCGCGAAGTGGCGCTGGACCGAGATCCACGCGCCCTTGGCGGTGATCCCCATCGCCTTGTGGTCGTAGCCCTGGCTGCCGCCGCTCGCGAACGCGTCGCCGAGCCAGAAGCCGCGCGACACCGCGATCTCGTTGGCGACGTCGGAAAAGGTCGCGGTGCCCTTGTCGGCCGCGACGACGAAATAGGGGTCTTCGGCGTCGTGGATGGCGACGCCTTCGGGATGCACGACACGCCCCTCGACGATGTTGTCGGTGATCGACAGGAGCGTGCGGATGAAGATGCGGTAGCTCTCGGTGCCTTCGGCCAGCCAGGCATCGCGGTCGGTGACAGGCGAGGGGAGCTGCTTGGGATAGAAGCCGCCCTTGGCGCCGGTCGGCACGATCACCGCGTTCTTGACTCGCTGCGCCTTCATCAGCCCGAGGATCTCGGTGCGGAAGTCGTCGCGACGGTCGGACCAGCGCAGGCCGCCGCGCGCGATCGGCCCGGCGCGTAAGTGAATGCCCTCGACCCGCGGGCTGTAGACCCAGATCTCGCGCCACGGCAGCGGCGCGGGGAGGCCCGGTATCTTGTGGCTGTCGAGCTTGAATGCCAGCGCTTCGTCGGCCGCCGGGGTAAAGGCGTTGGTGCGCAACGTGGCCGTGATCACGCTCTTGATCGCGCGCAGGATGCGGTCGTCGTCGATCGCCGAGACTTGATCGAGGCCCTTGGCGATCGCCTTCTCCGCGAGCGCGACGCCGTCGCCACGCGTGCCGTGCGGCGCGTGCGCGGCGCAGAACCGGTCGATCAGTGCCTGCGTGACGTGCGGCGCGCGGCGCAGCGCGTCGACCACCGTGGTCAGGCCGTAAGTCAGCCCGCCCTGGCGCAAATACCGGAACCATGCTCGGAACAGCACGGCGGAGGTCGGCGCCATGTTGAGGTCGACGATCAGACGGTTGAACGCATCGTTCTCCGCAGTGCCTTCGAGGACCTGCGCGATCGCTGTCTCAAGCGTCTTGGTGTCGCCGTCGAACACGTTGGCGGCGCCGCCCGCCGCTTCGATCAGGAACTCGTGGATGAAGCCTTGGCCGTCGTCGGTCAGCGCGGTCGGCACTTCCTCGATCACGCGGAACCCGAAATTCTCGAGCACCGGCACCGCGTCGGAAAGCGCGATCGCGCCGCCCAGGCGGTAGAGGTTGAGCCGCGCCTGGCCCTTGTCGTCGCGATACAGCCGCGCGGCGCGATCACCGGGGCCATCGAGCGTCGCCAGCGCGAGGATGTCGCGCGCTGCCTCGTCGGTGGTGTTGACGGTGCGATAGCTTTGCGGGAAGCAATTCGCCCAGCGCAGCGTGAGCCGCGTCGCGCGGCCCGGATCGAGCTCCGACAGCGCCGCCTCGACGCCCGGCGCCCAGCCGCGCATCATCCGCGCCAGCCGCTGGTCGAGCGCCGCCTCGTCGGGCATCTCGCTCTTGCCGCGCAAGTCGATCGTATAGCGAATCAGCGCGACGACATCGTCCATCGCGACCGCCCAATTGAGCAGCGCGCCGCCCGCGGCCTCGCTCAGCATGTCGCCGATCGCTCGCCGTCGCACGGTCGTCAATTCGTCACGCGGCAGCCAGACGAACGCGAACAGGTGGCGTCCGAGGTGCGACTTCGCCAGCACGAGCTTGGGCCGCGGCCGGTCGGCGAGGCTCATCGCGGTCAGCGCGACGTCCTCGAGCGCTTGCGGCGCGAATGCGATCAACAGGTCGTGCGGCAATGTCGTCAGCGCATGTTCGAGCGCCTTGCCGGCATGCCCCTTGGGATCGAACCCGAACTTTTGCTGCAGCTCGGCAAGCCGGGTGCGAAGCAGGGGAACGTCGTCCGGCGGGGTGTTGAGCGCGGCCGAGGTCCACAGCCCCACATGGATCGACAGACCCGAGACCTTGCGCCCGTCGCGGACCGGAACGGCGATCAGGTCGAGCGGAATGTGGCGATGGACGCCCGAGACGAAGTTGGACTTGAGCAGGAGTGGAGCTTCGTTGCCTTCCTCGAACCATTTGACCGCGAGCGCGCGCGACGCTTCGGCGAGGATCGGCGAGTCGTGCCTGTTGCGGCAGATCCCGAGCGGCGTCTTGGCCCCGCCGTCGCGCCCGTAATAAGCGTGGCCGAGCAACGTGAAATGGCGATCCAGAAACCAGTCGAGCAGCGCCGCGCCCTCACCGGTCAGCGCTGCCGCGTCGGCCTTCATCGCTTGTTGCAGCGCCACCCAGTCGCCCACCGCGGCACGGACGTCCTTGAGGTTCGCTTCGAGCGCGGCGAGCAGGCTACGCCGTTCGCGCGCGTCGGCGCGCTCCATCTCGATATAGATCATCGATTCGGGATTGCCGTCGCCCACCGCCATCAATCCGCCCGACGGTTCGCGGCTGACCGGGATCACCGGATGGATGATGCGATCGACCGCGATGTCGTGCGCGGTGATCGTCGCCGCGATCGAATCGACCAGGAACGGCATGTCGTCGTTGACGATCGCGACGCGCATGCGGCGATTGGGGTCGTTGGCCGCGATCGGCTCGATCACGATCGTCGGCGCGCCGGGCGGCCGGTTATAGGCGGCGGTCGCGACGAAGTTCGCTGCCTCGGCGCGCTCGGCCTTGCCGAACCCATGCAATTCGCCCGGAAGCGCGCCTTTGATCAGCCGGTCCGCTAGCGCGTCCGACAGCGATTTCAACGAAGTCTTGGCCATGGCGCAGCCCTATGCTCCCGCCATGCCAAAGGCTCAAGGTTGTTTCAGGTGTTACCGAATTGGCTGGCTTACATCGCGGCTTTGAGCGTGCGTGCGGCCAGCGCGGGGTCGTTGGCGACCGACGCGACGATGTCGAGCGTGCCGTCGCCGGTCGCGCGACCGAGCAGCACGACGAGCTCGCCCGGCTCCAGCCCGGTCGCGAACTCGACGCTGGCGAGCACCAGGCGCTCGGCGATGTCGGCGAGCGGATCGCGCGCTTCGGCCTTGGCCGGGTTACGTGCCGATCGTTCGGCGGCGACCACGGCCTTGATCCCGCCTTCGACGGTCTCGAGGACTTGCGTGAGCTGCCCCGCAGGGATGGCGTGGCGGCGGGCATGCGCGAGCACCGCCGCGAACTCGGTCAGCCGCGCCTTGTCGTAATCGGCGCCGAACACGAGCTTGGCGACCGCGGTCATCGGCGCGCGCTCCTGCACCGTTACATTGCTGTCGGCGAGCAGCTCCTGATAGCTTTCGCGGTCCGCATCGGCGGCGAGCCCGAAATCGTGCGCGCGGCCGAGCGCGCGATAGAGCGCGGCGCGGCTGCGCGTGTCGGCGGCGGTCGCGGCGTGCGCGGTCGCGCGCGCCTGGTGAAGCTTGCCGGCGAGATCGTCGGCTTCGGCCTCGGGCGCGCTTTCCGCGACCGGACCATCGGCCCAGATCGGGGTGGTGGCCGCCGGCTTGGGCGCGCTGCGCAGCGCGGCATCGACTTCCGCGGTCAGGCTCGCCTGGGTGTCGGCGTCGACCAGTTCCTTCCAGTTGATCACGCCGTAGATGAAGTCGATCGCGTCGTCGTTCGACGAGAATGGCATCAAGATCCCGCGATACATCGTGTTGTGCCCGCGCAGCCCCATGAACTCGGCTTCGAAGCCGATCGGCGCGCGGTTGGCGATGATCTGGAGATAATGGTCGGTCAGCCGCGACAGCAAGGACCGGCTCGGCACTTGCGAGATGTGGGTGATCGACTTGTCGTGCCCGGTTTCTTCGCGCAGCGCGGTGCCGAGGAACGCAATGCGCGGATCATCGACCCCTTGGGTGAAGTCGAGCAGCACCGAATGCGGGCCGAAATCGGCGATGTTGGCGGGGTCGAGATCCTCGATCGACGGATAGGCGCGGCCGCGCAGCAGCGACACCCAATGGTTGTACGCACGGACGTGCATGCGGCGCTCGTCGGTGCCGATCTCGGCGGGCGCGGGCTCGTCGACTTGCGGCTCGGTGACGCCGCTGTCGGTCAGCGCCTCGACATCGTCCCTGTCCTCATCGAAGCCGCGCTGCGTGTCCATTCATCGTCCCCAAGGGCCCAAAACTGCCCATTCGTCCGGACGTTGTGCGCCGGGCGTGGTAAAGGTTGCGTAAACCGGATTTCGGCGATGCCGAACGAGCGCGGGCGCCCGCTTGTCAGCCCAAAGGAGACCTGTTAATCGCCGCCGCCTTGCCGTGCCCAACGGGCGCGCGCCGGCCGCCTTAGCTCAGCTGGTAGAGCATCGCATTCGTAATGCGGGGGTCACAGGTTCGAGTCCTGTAGGCGGCACCATCCCCCAATCGTTCCGCTCGGAATCGCGCTGGACTCTGTTGAGGGTTGCGATAGCGTATCGATCTGCTCGTCGTGCTGGTGGAGGGGATGGTATGAAGCTCGCGGTCCGTGTCGCGTTGCTGGCGCTGGCGCTGGCGTTCGCGCCGATCGCGGCATTCGGCGACAATAGTCCGCACGTCGTGGTTGCCACTCCGGGGATCGGCGACGGATCGATCGAGCGCTTTACGGTGCGGTTCGACCAGGCGATGGTGGCGCTCGGCGATCCGCGCGCGGCGAGCCCGTTCCTCGTCGAATGCCCGGTGGAGGGCACCGGGCGCTGGGCCGATCAGCAGACCTTCGTCTACGAATTCGCCAAGCCCTTGCCCGGCGGCATCAAGTGCACCTTCACCACGCGGACGGGCGTGAAGAGCGTGTCGGGCTATGCGCTCGCCGGCGAGCAGGTGTTCACGGTCGATTCGGGCGGGCCGATGGCGCGCGCGATCCTGCCGGGCGAGAATAGCGACGAGATCGAGGAGGATCAGGTCTTCCTCGTCGCCGCCAATCTGCCCGCGACGCCGCAATCGGTGGCGGCCAATGCCTATTGCTCGGTCGAGGGGCTGGGCGAGAAGATCCCGGTCGACGTGCTCGCGCCCGACACTGCCGCCAAGATCCTGGGGGATCTCGGCACCAGCGATTACAATGTCCAGAGCTTCCTGTCCGAAGGCGGAATGCCGGCCGACATTCCGGCGAGCCTGACCGACCGGCAGAAGATGCTGGCGAGCGTCACCGCGCTCAAATGCCGGCGCCCGCTGCCGCCGGGGCACGACATGGCGCTCGTCTGGTCGGGCAAGATCGCCAGCGCAAACGGCAAGCCCGCGGGTACCGACCAGCGCTTCGACTATACCGTGCGCAAGCCCTTCGCGGCGAAGTTCGAATGCGGCCGCACTAACGCGCAGGCGGGCTGCGATCCGGTCGAGAAGGCGTATCTTCGCTTCACCGCCCCGATCGCGATGAGCGACGCGCAGCAAATGCGGATCACCACCGCCGACGGCACCGAAATCAAGCCGGTCTTCAGCAAGGACGAGATGAAGTCGGCGACGATCAGCGACGTCACCTTTGCCGGGCCGATGCCTTATTCTACCACCGCGAAGGTCAGCATTCCGGCCGGGGTCAAGGATGAGAGCGGGCGTCCGCTGACCAATGCCGAACGCTTTCCGCTCGATATCCGGATCGACGCAGCACCGCCGTTGGTCAAGTTCGCGGCTTCGTTCGGCATCCTCGAGCTCAAGGAAGGCGGCGTGTTGCCGGTCACGGTGCGCAACGTCGAGCCGGCGCTGCAGGGGCAGAACCTCGCGGTCGCCGGGCAATCGCTTCGCGTCGACGGGTCGGACGGCAAGATCGCCCAATGGCTGCGCACCGTCAGCAGCGCCGATGATTACAACGTAGAGGACATCAAGAAGGGCGACGAGGTCGTCGGCCACATCCAGAAAACCGGCGCCACGCCGATCCTGACCGGCGCCGATGCCGGGTCGGCGATGAAGATCGGGCTGCCGGGCAAGGGCAAGGATTTCGAAGTCGTCGGCATCCCGCTGTCGAAGCCCGGCTTCTACGTCGTCGAGCTCGCCAGCCCGACGCTCGGCCGCGCGCTGCTCGGCCGTAACGCACCGCGCTACGTCGCCACCGCCGCGCTCGTCACCAACATGGCGGTGCATTTCAAATGGGGGCGGGAAAAGAGCCTTGCCTGGGTGACCAGCCTCGACAGCGGGTTACCGGTGGCCAACGCCGCGGTGAGCGTGACCGACAGCTGCTCGGGCGAAGTGCTGGCGAATGGCACCACCGACCGGTCGGGCGCGGTGTTCATTCCCGAAGGCCTGCCCGAGCCGTCGGCCTATGGCGGATCGTGCTACTCGGGCTCGACCGATCGCCCGCTGATGATTTCCGCGCGCGCCGGCGACGATTACAGCTTCGCCTTGAGCGGTTGGGGCGAGGGCATCCGGCCGTACGATTTCGACCTGCCGTACGGCTATTCGAAGTCGGGCGAGGTGTTCCACACGGTGTTCGACCGCGCGCTCGTCCGTCAGGGCGAGACGATCCACATGAAGCACATCGTCCGCCAGCCGCAGGGCGCCGGCTTCTCGGTCGGGCCGGGCTTCACGGGAACGCTCCGGCTGTCGCATCGCGGGTCGGACGCGCAATTCGACTTGCCGCTGACGGTCGATGCCAACGGCATCGGCGAGACCGAATGGACCGCACCCAAGGGCGCACCAATGGGCGACTACGACGTTCAGGTGATCGACGGCGACAGCACCATCTACACCAACCAGTCGTTCAAGGTCGACGAATACAAATTGCCGACGATGCGCGCGACGGTGACGGGGCCGAAGGACGCCGCGATCCGCCCCAAGTCGCTGCCGCTCGATCTTTTCGTTGGGTACCTGTCGGGCGGCGGCGCGTCGAACCTGCCGGTCGAGATGCGCGTCGGCTATTTCGGGCGATCCTCGACCCCCGACGGCTATGACGGCTTCACGTTCGGCGGCGACGAGGTGAAGGAGGGTACGAAGCCGCTTAACGGCGACGGCGACGAGGAAGAGACACCGCTGCCGCCGACCCAGACGCTGCCCGCGACGCTCGGCGCCGACGGCACCACGCGAACGTCGGTCGACGTGCCGGTGCTCGACAGCCCGACCGATATGCTGGTCGAGATGGATTATCAGGACGCCAATGGCGAGACGCTGACCGCGTCGAAGCGGATTCCGATCTTTCCCTCGGCGGTCCAGCTCGGGGTCAAGACCGACGGCTGGCTGATGAAGCAGGACGATCTGCGGCTCAACTTCGTCGCGCTCGACACCGACGGCAAGCCGATGAAGGGTCAGAACGTCCAGGTCGCGCTCTACAGCCGCCAGGTGCTGACCGCGCGGCGGCGGCTGATCGGCGGGTTCTACGCGTACGACAACCAGATGAAGACTCAGCGGATCGCGGGCACCTGCTCGGCGACCACCGACGAGCTCGGGCTGGCTAAGTGCAGCATCGACCCCGGCGTGTCGGGCGAAGTGTACATCGTCGCCACGACCACCGACGCCAACGGCAACGTGTCGCGCGCGGTGCGATCGGTGTGGCTCGCCGGCGACGACGAATGGTGGTTCGGCGGCGACAATGGCGACCGCATGGACGTCGTCCCCGAAAAACAGGCATATAAAGCCGGGGAGACCGCGCGCTTTCAGGTCCGCATGCCGTTCCGCGAGGCCGAGGCTTTGGTCACGGTCGAGCGCGAGGGCGTGCTGTCGAGCTTCGTCACCAGGCTGTCGGGATCGAACCCGGTGGTCGAGGTGGCGATGCCGGGGAGCTATGCGCCCGACGTCTATGTCTCGGTGATGGCGGTGCGCGGGCGAGTTCAATCGGGCGCCTGGACCTGGCTGCAAAGCATCGGTCACGCGCTTGGCCTGTCGAGCGGCTCGCCCGAAGCGCAGGAACCGAGCGCGTTGGTCGACCTCGCCAAGCCGAGCTATCGGCTCGGCATCGCCAAGGTGAAGGTCGGGTGGGAAGGGCACCAACTCGAAGTCGCGGTCAAGGCCGACCGCGAACGCTATGCCGCGCGTGGCACCGCGACCGCCGACATCACCGTCAAAACCCCGGACGGGAAGCCCGCGGCCAGCGCCAATGTCGCGTTCGTCGCGGTCGACCAGGCGTTGCTCCAGCTCGCGCCCAACGACAGCTGGGACGTGCTGACCGCAATGATGGGCGACCGCCCGCTGTCGGTCGTCACCTCGACCGCGCAGACTCAAGTGGTCGGCAAGCGCCATTACGGCAAGAAAGCGGTGGAGGCCGGCGGCGGCGGCGGCGCCGATCTGTCGGGGCTCAACCGTGAGAACTTCCAGCCGGTGTTGCTGTGGCAGGGCAACGTGCCGCTCGACGCCAATGGTCATGCCGCGGTCCACGTCCCGCTCAACGACGCGCTGTCGAGCTTCAAGCTGGTGGCGATCGCGACCGACGGTGCGCAACTGTTCGGCACCGGCAGCACCGACATCCGCACCGCGCAGGATCTGAGCGTCTATGCGGGGATTCCGCAGCTTGTGCGCACCGGTGACCAGTACGCCGCCGGGTTCACGCTGAGGAACGGGTCGGACAAGCCGATGACGGTCACCGCGACCGTCGACCTCGAACCGCGCGTCGCGGTCGGCAAGCCGCTGACGGTGACGATCCCCGCCGGAGGCGCCGCGCCGATCGCGTGGAACCTGACCGCGCCGGCCGGTGCCGGCCAGCTCAAATGGACCGTCAGCGCCAAGTCGTCGGACGGCAAGGCGGTCGACCGCGTGACGACGACGCAGGACGTGATCGATACGTATCCGGTCGACGTCTGGGCCGCGACGCTGACCCGGATCGGCAATGACGGATCGATCCCGATCGCGCCGCCGGCGGGCGCGCTGCCGGGGCGCGGCGTGGTCGATGTCCAGTTGATGGACACGCTCGCGCCGCCGCTCGCTGGCGTCAGGCGCTTCATGGCGTTCTATCCCTATGATTGCTTCGAACAGCGGCTGAGCCGCGCGGTTGCGCTGGGCGACATGGCTGGGTGGCAATCTTTGGTCGGCGACCTGCCGACCTATCAGGCCGATGACGGGCTGCTGCGCTATTGGCCCGATGCGAAGCTGCCGGGGTCGGAAGCGCTGACGGCGTACGTGCTGTCGATCACCGCCGATGCCGGGCTGCCGATCCCCGATGCCGCCAAGACCAGGATGGTCGAGGGGCTCAAGGCCGTGCTCGACGGTCGCTTGCGGCACGAGGATTATGGCGACGTCCGGCTGATGCGGCTGGCGTCGTTCAACGCGATTGCGCGCGCGGGTGCCGCGACCCCGGCGATGCTTGGCCAGATCAGCATCACGCCGATGGAGATGCCGACCTCGAACCTCGCCGATTACCTGGTGGCGCTCGACAAGGTGCCGGGGCTCGCCAACGCCAACGCGCTCAAGGCCAAGGTCGAAGCGGTGCTGAGGACGCGGCTGGTCTATGAGGGCACGCGGCTCGATCTGTCGGATCAGGACAGGTCGCCATGGTGGCTGATGTCGTCGGCCGACGAAGGCGCGATCAAGGCAGTGATCGCGACGCTCGGGCGCCCCGGCTGGAACGACGAATCGGCCAAGATGATGGTCGGCGTCGCGCTGCGTCAGGCGCACGGGCGGTGGGACACGACCACGGCCAATGCCTGGGGCACGATCGCGGCGAAGAAGTTCGGTGGGCTCTATCCGGCCAGCGCGATCATGGGGACGACGACGATGTCGCTCGGCACGCAGTCGATCAGCCGGGTATGGCCGCTGGCGGGCGATCAGCGCACCGTCAGCTTCCCGCTGCCCTCGGCGCAAGTGCCGCTGATGCTGCGCCAGTCGGGCGGGGTAGGGCCGTGGGCGACGGTGCAGGTCTCGGCCGCGGTGCCGCTCAAACAGGCCTTGTTCGCGGGGTACCGCCTGACCAGGAAGATCGAGCCGGTCAGCCAGCGCGTGAAGGGGCAATGGACTCGCGGCGACGTGGTGCGTGTGGTGATCAGCGTCGATGCCACCGCCGAGCGCAACTGGGTGGTGATCAACGATCCGATCCCGGCGGGCGCGACGATCATCGGCAATTTCGCCAACCAGTCGCAACTGCTTGCCTCCCAGGAGAATGGCGGTGGCGGGAGCAATTTTCAGGCGGTGGATGGCGACGGCAAATTGTGGGATGTCCAGGTCGGCGTGCAGCCGTCGTACATCGAGCGGCGCAACGATTCGTGGCGCGGCTTCTTCGGTTGGGTGCCGCGCGGGACGTTCACGATCGCGTACGTGATGCGATTGAACGCGCCGGGGGTTTACAACCTGCCGTCGAGCCGGGTCGAGGCGATGTACTCGCCCTCGATCAACGCGCAGGTGCCGAACGTGCCGTTCACGATCCGGGACAGGTGAGGGGCAAGCTACGCTAGATAATAACGCCTCCCCGGCGAAGGCCGGGGCCCAGTTGGGATGAGTAGAGTAACAGTGCGAACCGCGTCGTCATCATTGTCCCCCATCTGGGTCCCGGCCTTCGCCGGGGAGGTGTGAAGATGAACGGCGCGGCGGGCATCCGTACTGCATGGCGTTGGGCACGGCGTGTCGAGGCGCGGGTCGACGACGTCATCGCCGACGCCGGGGTTTGGCTGCTCCGGCGCCGCCCTCGCACGCGCAAGCAATGGACCTTGACCGGGCTGGGGACGCTATTCGGCGCGGTCCTCCTCCTCGACATCCTGACGCTGCCGCCGCCGATCCCCGACTACGCCGCGGTACGCGCCGCGTGGCAGCCGTCCGAGGCGTGGCTGTACGATCGCAACGGCGTGCTGATCGATTCGTCGCGCGTCGATTACCAGCGCCGCCGCCTCGCCTGGACGCCGCTCGACCGCGTCGCCAGGCCGGTCACCGAAGCGGTGGTCGCCGCCGAGGATCACCGCTTCTACGCGCATGGCGGGGTTGATTGGCTCGCAAGCTTCGCGGCGCTGCGCGACCGCATCGAGCGCAAGCCGTCGCGCGGTGCCTCGACGCTGTCGATGCAAGTCGCCGGGTTCCTGTCGCCCGAACTCGCCCGGCCCGGGGCGCGCGGCTGGCTCGACAAGTTGCGCCAGATGCGTGCGGCGACGGCGCTCGACGGCGCGTGGTCGAAGGACCAGATCCTCGAAGCCTATCTAAACCTCGCCGGATTCCGCGGAGAAGCGCAAGGAATCGGCGCTGCCGCGCTCGGGCTGTTCGGCAAGACCCCCGATGCGTTGAGCCGCGACGATGCGTTGCTGCTGACGGCGTTGCTTCCGAACCCGCAGGCGACCCCGGCGACGGTCGCGCGTCGCGCCTGCGGCCTTGCCGGTGAGCGCGACTGCACGCGGTTCGAAGCCGCTGCCTATTCGATGCTCGGCCCGGCGCGCAGCCTCGCGCTGGACCCCGGCCTCGCGCCGCACCTCGCCGCCAAGCTGCTCACCAAGCCCGGACTCAAGATCACCACCACGCTCGACGCCGACATCCAGCGAATCGCGATCGGCGCGCTCAAGCGCGAGCTCGAAGGGCTCGGGAGCAGCCGCGCGCGCGATGGCGCGGTGGTGGTGCTCGACAATGCGTCGGGCGACGTGCTCGCTTATGTCGGCGGCATCGGCGGCAACTCGACCGCGCCCGATGTCGATGCGGCCGATTCGCCGCGCCAGGCCGGCTCGACGCTCAAGCCGTTCCTATACGCGCAGGCGATCGAGAAGGGGTATCTGACCCCCGCCTCGATCCTCGACGATTCGCCGGTCCAGCTCGACACCGCGTCGGGACTCTATGTCCCGCAGAATTACGACAAGGGGTTCAAGGGGCAGGTGTCGGTGCGCTCGGCGCTGGCGGGGTCGCTCAACGTGCCGGCGGTGCGCACCTTGCTGCTGGTCGGGGTCGATGCGTTCCGCGACCGGCTATGGGACACTGGATATACGGGGCTGGTCGAGGACGGCGACTATTACGGCTACAGCCTCGCGCTGGGGTCGGCCGAGGTGACCTTGCTGCAACAGGCCGACGCCTATCGCAGCCTCGCCAACGGGGGGCGCTGGAGCCCGTTGCGCTTCGTCGCCAACGACCCCGCTACGCAACCTCGCGCGATCGTCAGCGCGCAAGCCGCGTGGATCGTCGCCGATATGATGGCCGATCCCAACGCGCGCGCCGTCACCTTCGGGCTCGATTCCTCATTGCGCCTGCCGTTCTGGGCGGCGGTCAAGACCGGCACGTCGAAGGCGATGCGCGACAATTGGTGCGTCGGCTTCTCCGACCGCTACACCGTCGCGGTGTGGGTCGGGAACATGGAGGGCGACCCGATGCGCGTCGTGTCGGGCGTCAGTGGCGCGGCCCCGGTGTGGCGCGACGTCATGCTCGCGCTCCACGCCGACCGCCCGAGCCGAGCCCCGCCGATGCCCGCTGGGGTCGAGCCGCGCGCGATCGCGTTCGCCGGCAATATCGAACAGCCGCGCCGCGAATATTTTCTCAAGGGCACCGGCATGAGCCTGATCGCCGCCGCGCCGCCCGAATCGCGCCGCCCGCGCATCACCAACCCCGTCTCGGGCAGCGTCTATGCGATCGACCCGGACATCCCGATGGACCGCCAGCGGCTCGCCCTCGCCGTGACCGGCGACGCGGCGACTCACCGGCTGCTGCTCGACCAGCGCGACCTCGGCGACGCCAGCACCGCGCCGTTGATCCTGCCCGGTCCCGGACGGCACCGGCTGGCGCTGCTCGATCTGTCGGGCAAGGTGGTCGACCAGGTCGTGTTCACGATGCGGTGAGCCCAGCCCCGTCAAGTCTGTGAAGCGGTACCACGGGCCAGAGGCGCCCGGGCGGGCATTGAAATCGCCCGGGCGCCCGCCTCTACCGGGGAGCTAACCAGCAGAAGGTCATGACGCAGGGCACGAAGCCCGCGACTACACCCGCCTAGTCGCGCCCCGCTTAACCACCGGCGAACGCGCCGGTCAGGCAAGCGCAAGGATGATGTTGGATGGACGCGTCGCCATGTGAGCGGATTACGGGCGGCTCGGCTCAAAAAAGGGAAATGGTGCCCAGAAGAGGAAATCTTATGGACGCCGAAGCTGTTGACTTCAAAGCGTGAAAATCATCGTCTTCTCGCCGAGAGACAGCTTAGCATACACAGTCCTGGCCGCAAGCCGCAGCGCGAGCCAATTCTCGTAGCGAAGCACCGAAAAACCTGCGGATTCTCTCGCGCGCACCATACGCGTTCACGCGAGACGGATAGCAGCAAGTGTGTCAGCTCCCTTTCTCCCGATGATCGAAAGCCCCTGTCACCGAAAAGAAACTGGCGTAGACATCCCTCTGCCGGGATGCACGGCACAATTGGATGCGGCCAAGCGATCAGAAACCTTTTGTATTGGTCGGATCTTCTTCAAGCTATCGGACGGGCCGCAAATTAGACTAGCAATTGCATCATCAGCGGCTCCGGAAGATAGACCATCAGGCCGTCGCCATTGTCTTCCACACCGGCCTTCGAGTTCGCGTGTGCTGATGCAAGGCTGACTCGCACCGCAAGGTTCGCTGCGACTTCCATTGATGGGATGTCGATGGGGATGGTCCAGCGAGTGCAACCCGCCGGCACATCCGTGGTTCTCGAGTTTCCATATCCATAGTCCTTCCTTACTCCCTTCCCAAGGCTGTCGGTCGTGACCGCGTCACCGCTCTCGCCCAGGACGGGGACGGGCCCACCTCCGCGGTTGTCCAATCGCTCCAATTCGACCGTGATGAGGGGCGCGGCCGCCATCATCGCAATATCGAGGTCGCCCGGCAGGCTGTCAGGATCATCGACCATCGGCGCGCGTTCGATATAACTCGGGCCCGTGGCGATTACCTCGACGCGAAGCCCTTTGCGGACTGCTGCGAACTCCCAAGGTTGGTGCAGCATCACGGCATCTGTCAATACCGGGTCCGATAGGTGGCAACCGGGATGCGCATGTACTTGATACCGGGCCAGCGACAGCTTGGCGCTCACCAAAAAGGCTGAGGCATT
Source organism: Sphingomonas sp. (assembly GCF_036269755.1). Lineage (GTDB taxonomy): Bacteria > Pseudomonadota > Alphaproteobacteria > Sphingomonadales > Sphingomonadaceae > Sphingomonas. The sequence continues at coordinate 94,457 of NZ_DATBDV010000020.1, forward strand.
GGCCAACTCGATGTCACAGAACCATCTTCCGCACCCCTCGTCGAACTGTGGCTCGAGGACTGCGAGTTTCACACCCAGCGGCACGTTTGGATCACCCTTTTCGGGAAGCGGGAGCAAGGCATCGACTTGGCCGACCGTCCGTGCCGGGTCTCGGCTGCCGTCGTGGATCTGGGAAGCATCGAGATAGGTCGGATCATCCCCCTGATTGTCGGGGCGAAGCTCCTGTGAGGGCGCCATCGACATTGCGCCGCCCCAGCGACTTAGTTGCGCCAGAACCCAATCTGGTTGATCGGCAGCCTTCGGGTCTCGGCAAACGACCGCCAGCTTTTCGCCCTGCCCGGAATCGAACCAGACACTGTCGAGCCAGCATCGATAGACATGTGACAGCCTCTTGCCGCTAGGAAGGCCATTCTGGCCCCCAACGTCCTCGATCCAGCGTCGGTAGAGAACGCCTTTGTTGCGCACTGGCTGGGGCGCGGCAGGTTTGCTGGTAGCGAGCAGCCAGAATTTGACGACCCCGGTCGGCAGTTGCGCGCCTGGCTCCAGCGCCGCCTCGAACGAAACCTTGTCTGCGCTAGCCTGCTCGTATGCCCCCTCGTTCGGAGGAACTTCGCGTGGCGCGAATCGCGATCGAGCTACGATCCGGACGCAAACCAGTCGTGCGATATGGCTTTTGAATTCGGCGCTGAGCGAACGAAGCTTGCCTGCGTCGTCGCGCACTAGATCGATCTGATTTGCTCGTCGCTCGAACGCTGCGCGTGTCTCGTTATCCGACCTAGTGAGCGCCGGAATGTCAGGGATCGTGAACAGGCGGCCGTATTGAATACGTTCCTTGAACGACCAGATGCCGGATTGTTCGACGGCGTAGGGATCTTCTGCCTTCGCGGTCCGCGAAAAGGCTATCGGCTGGGTGTAGTCGTACCAGATCGCCTCTGCCCACACCTCGTCCACACTCTTGCGATCGATCGTGATCGACCCAAACGAGTAGGTCGTCTCCGCACCGATCTCGTACACCGACGTCGCCTTGTCTGCGTTTGCCGGCCAATGGTCCTCGGCAACACGGGAACATCCCAGCCGCCCTATATCGGGACGGCTCAGAGGCTGGTCGACGGGGCTTTCGAGCCGGAAGCGAACTACGTCCATCAAGGGTCCGATCCGCATTCGGCTGGCCTGCTTGAACCAAATATCTTCGAGAGCCGCAAGGTTGCCTTCGCCCGTTTCGACCAGCGCCGCGTGGTTCGACACGGTCCCGCGGCGCATCACGGGTACTACCAGGGGATGCTGCGCATGCGCCTCGCCCGTTCGTATCGTCCAAGCTTCGAGCTCGACGGTTTCCCCCAGCGCGACCTCGACCAAGACGGTCGGCACAACCAGCGAGTGCCCGTTGCTCGACAGCGTTGTCGGCTCACCCGCTCTCACAGAGCTGGTCGGTTTTCGCACAGAAACTATCTTCAGTGCTATAGGCGTGATCTGATCGGGATCGAAACCTTGCCCACGCTTTGCACGATCGGCCGCCGATCGACCCCAGAAGGAAATCTCGCTGTCGGGAAAGGCTTGCGCATCATCTATTGGCGGAGTCGCCTTAGTAGCGACGAGACGAACGCCGAGTGCGCAGAGAGTATTGTCGACGTAGTGAGGTGTCGCGGGCGGCGACGGCGAAATCCGCTGCAACTGAAAGCTTCGCGCAGCACCCCGATCTCCGCCGGGGTTCGTCCCAAGCAACGGGAACGTGCCATCTGCGAGGTGCATGAGAGCTCGATAGGATCCGAACTGTTTTCGATGCTTCGCGCGGCTCCTTGCCTGTAGATCGGACTCGCCTGTCAACTTCGGTATGGGGTCGAACTGGCCTTGCTGCTCGGCAAGGTCGAAACCGGCGGGCGGCAAGACCAAAACGCGGAGAGCGGCCTGATCCTGTTCCTTCACCACGATCGTTTCCGGTGTCGGCTCATTGTCGTGCGGCTTGTCCTCGGCGGCGATGGGCACAAGTTTTTGCCCGGGCGGCACGAGTGTCAGAGGAGCCGGTGCCCGCTCGAAGGGCGTATACCGGAAGGACCCAAAAGGTCCGTGAGGGTCGCCGAGCGCGTGGCGACCGACGAGGCGCTTGCTCGCCTCTAGCGATACACTCGATCCGTTGATCTTTCGCACCCGTAGCATCACGCGATAGAGCCCACGCTGCCGGAGCAGCGCGCCATTCTTCATCCCGGAGAAGCGGTAAGTGATCCGGCCCGGCAACACGTCCTTGCTTGGCGGATGTGGGTTGTCGACGGGCTTCCCGTTGTGCTTCCCACGGCTCGGCAACCCGATGTTGGCTCCCGACCAAGCCAGCAGCTGTTCCGATACAAGGGCGTGATCCACGCCCTTGTCGTCGGTCCAGGTACGGGGTGCAGGAAGGATGAAACCTTCGTCGCGGCGATCGGCTTCGGAGTATCTGAGCGACTGCAACGCGGTATATTCCAGCCGCCTCGATCCTGCGGGAAGAACTTTTCCATCGGGGGTAACGAAATCCACCCGGTATCCCTGGACGAGATCCTCTGCATGAAGAATCTGATAGCCGGCGACGGGCGCGACGGGGGTTTTTCGGCGGAACTGGGCCACCTCGAAGGGGATGTTCGGCTGCATGTCTAGCAGAATCATGCCGCGCGTCCGCAGGCTGGCGTCATCGACCAGGGCGGGATCGTTATTCACCCCGCTACGAGCCGATCCCTCGGTCTCCTGGAGAGAGCGGCGAAGTGACATCAGTCCGGCCAGCGCATCAACCGACTCCAGACAGAAGCGTGGATTTCCCGGCGAGTCGGCGCGATGCATGTTCAGCCGGACGACACCGTCCTCGAGCGGAAGCGAAGGGACCATCGACGTCGCAGGGTCGCTCTGGTCGCCGCCCTCGGGGCGCGGTTCGAAGACCCAGCCTTCGACATCGCCAGTCGTCTTGAGCACGAAGGATGTCGCCGACTTCGTTGCGGATGCTACCTGGCCCGACACGGTGACCGCGGAGGGGTCCTTCACACCGACAGTCACGAAGCCCGCACCACTAACTCGAATGCTCGCTGGAATAGCATCGAGGGGAATTGCGATGTCGACGATGAGGCGAACCAGCTTGCGAAGGCTCGGATGCGCTTGAAGCGCTGCGATGTAGCTCTGCGCCGCGACAGCGGGATCATCTGCGCGAAGCGACCTTGTCTTGGCCTTCAATTCTTTTTCAGTCTTGTGGCCGCGATCGACCGCCGCAAGTGCCATGCGAGCTAACGAGTACGGTTGGGCAGGCGACGGCGTGAAGCTGCCATCGAGCGACGTAGCCGTCGGCGAGGTGACTGAAGCGCCGAAGACACGCTCGGCAAATGGGTCCTTGGCAAGAACGGAGAGACCGTTCGGACGCGGACCTTCCGGTGGAAAGGGACTCATCAAGTCACCGGTCCCCTTTTGCCGCATATACGCCGCCACGACTGCCCTCCTGCCGGCGAGAAACATTCCCTCGAGTCTGCTCTCGAGCGCCTTTCCCCTCGCTGCGGCATCGACGTCGACGGCCCCGCTGGAGGCATCGCCGATAGGCAGGTCGGCGAAGATGTCGCGCTTGAGCAGCAGTCGGGCATCATGTCGCTTGACTGCAATATCGTTCGGATCGGCAAGGCGACGTCGTGCCACCAGATCAAGCTTCGACGCATCGAAAGCTTTAGCATCTAGGTCGTGCGCCACCGCCTGCATGGACTGTTCGAGCACGATTTCCAGCCGCCGCTTGACCAGTTCGGCGAGACGGGCGTAGCCATAAGTCTCGATCGATACGTCCTTGAAGGCCGGTTGGGCCGACATCATCGTCACATAGGCGTCGAGTTCTGTCTGGCTTTTCCAGATCGACTGCCACCATGCATCGGCCGCGGAATCGAAATGTGCCGGCGCGCCTGGCGGATTGAAGCTGAGCGGTTGCCCCAGCTTGATCGGGAGCATGTTCGACGGGTCGGTTCCGAAAGATACCTCGAAGGCCAGCGCAGAAATCTTACTGGGCCACTGGAGAAGCGGTATGGCTTGATCCGATGTCGGCTCAGGCCGCAGCACTACGCTCAGGCAAAGGGTCGGCTGCCCGTTCCCCTGTTCGAAGCCATCAGGCACCGCAGTACATTCGACTTTCGCGAAATAGCCGCTCATGATGGCCAACTCGCGACGAAATTGTCCCTGTAGTCCAGCCAGTCGGTCATCTTGTCGGGAAAATCAATCTCGGGCGGTTCGCCGAGCAGATTTGTCGACTCGATACGCGCCTTGGCACCCGCGCCTCCCGAAAACGAATATTGTGCATCAACCCCATAGCTAATCTCGACGAACCCGACCCGGAACGAGAAGGTAAAGGTTGCGGAGCCGGACATCTGGGAGTCTTGTTCGATGATCTTTACCTCGAGGCAGACGCTGATGCCGAAGCAGGCGATTTGGCCTTCACCGATCGCATGAACGAAGCCCTCGAGACGCCGGCTGCCGTCGGCCTTGGCGAACAGGTAGATGCCGGCCGTGACCCTGCCGCTTCCGTTCAAGGGACCGAAGTTGAATTCGGTCGCGGCGCCAAACTCGAGCTGGATCTCGAAGGCAATGACGCCGCGCGCGTTCGCGTACAGGGCAAGAAACCCCCCGCCATAGTAGCAAGGCGCGATCGTGATCCCGAAAGGATTCTCCCGCGAAGAGATTGCGAACCGCGCGACGGCTTGACTACCATCGAACGGCAGGAGCATCGACAGCTCGATGCCGAGGTTGGTGATCGTGAGGCCGCCGAACGTTACCGCTTTCACATTGAAGGCGTAGCCGACCATCGCGCCCGGCGGGCTGAAGCTGGGCCGCACATACGGGCCTTGCCCTTTCGCGCCGAGATACTTCGCCAGCGCATCGAGGAATTTCAGATCCTTTCCGATCTCGACATCGTCGATTTTCGTGCTGAACGAAGGTGCGCTGCCGTCAACGCTTTCAAACCTGGTCTGCCTGAAGCCGATCCTGACCAGATCGAGGCTGCCTAGCAGGGCGATGGCGAACGGCTTGACCTCACCCCTGACGATGACCTTCCGATCGCGAGGGTTGGTGAGGTCGACTTCGATACGCGTCGCTATCGCGAGATCGAAATCTTGGTCGTCGGGACCGGAATCTTGGTCGTCCGGGTCGTCGAGCATGCTTTGGATGGAATCCCAGGCATCCTCGGGTTCTGCAATTCCCTTGCATGCGTCCTTGCCAGGCAGGAAGATCGGATTGCCCGCCGGAATATCGTGGAGCTTTGTCGTCCAGGCGTATGTCAACGTGACACGCGTCGGCACTAATTGGCGCACGATCTGCTCGATCGCCTCCTTGGCTGCAGCGAAGTCGAAGATCGCTCCCATCTGCCCGCGCGTAATCGCAGAAAACATCTCGACGAGCGTTCTTGTCGTAACGATGAACCCGCCGTTGCCTGTCGACCAGCGGGAGACGATGCTGGCGGCGCTTGCTGGATTTCCCGGCACCTTTTTGAGAGCATCAAGGTCGTCACTGATCGCAGCCCGCGCGAGTTCGAGCCTCGTCCGAATTGAGCCGGTGAGGACAACCACGAGATCCGGCGCACTCGCCATCGTCTTAAGGACGCTGTCCGCGGCTTCCAGGCCCTTGCGATGCACGTCGATGAGCGGAAAAAGTACCTTTCCGGATAGCGTATCGCGCAATGGCTTCAGCTGATCGAGCAAGGGGCCCTGCAGGACCGAATAGTCCAGGGCGCGCGCGAAGACGTCGCGTTCAACCTCGAGCAGGGCTTCGGCGCTAGCGACCATCGCTGACAATTCTTCCGGCTTGCAGGTGCCCGTTGAGATTTGTGCATAGGCCGCGTTCACTGGCGTTGCTTGGGTGACGAGCCTGTCGATGAACGGTTGGAGCCGCGCCACCACGATCTGGGAGCTCGATTTCAGCCGAGTCTCCAGCTGGCTCATTTTGCCACCGGCTGTATCCGCCAGGCGCGCGAGAGTGAGACGATATGCCAGTATGAGTTGCTCGCGAAGCGCTTCGCCCAGTGCTTGCTGGGCCTCCTTGGCCAGTTGCTGGACAATCTTGTCCGAAGCACCCGCCAAGGACGACAACGCATCGAAAACCTCACGCGCCTGTGTCTCGCAGTCGCCGACCGCCTTCAGGATAGAGCCGCAGCCTCGATTCAGTTCCGCGATCGCGGCCGGCACGCGGCCAGGCGCCGTGCAGGCCAGTTCGGCAGCTGTAACCGCATCGCGCATGTCCTGCAGCCTTGTCACCTGCGCGCCGAACCGGGTGATGCTCGTTCGCAGGCTCGCCGCGGCCTCGCGGGTGGCGGTGACTTCAGGGGTAGCCGGAGCACCGGCCAGGTCGAGCGCTTCGAGGCGATCGTTTATGACGGCGATCGAATGCCGGAATTCGTCGGCCGATGGCAATCCGGCGAGCGCGAGCTCCGCGACGTCCACCAGCGGGCGAGCGGCGCCCTGGCATGCCGCACTCGCCGCCGCGGCGGCGGTCTCGACCAGGGAATCGGTCGCTGCCAAGGCGTCGAGCACACGAACGACGATCGCTCGCGCCAGCTCCGCAGCCTTGGCGATCGCCTCAGCCTCCAATGTCTCGATCGCGGTCGCCATTCCCGTCGCGGCGGCAATCATCTCGAGAACGGGCACGATCAAAGTCCTGCCGATGATCGCGGTCTGCAGCTCCGTGGGAATCTTCGCAGGATTGTCGAGGAGGTCCGCGACAAGCAATTCGGCCTCGTGCCTCGTGAACGGTACCGCAGGCTCCTGCTCCTTGGGACGGAGCTTGCCGAAAATCGTGTCGAAGACACCTGCGTCTCGGAGCGAGCCATCTGTGTTGAAGCACGTGTCGAGAGCGGTCTTGATCCAAGGTTCGATGACCTGCTTCCGTAGGTCATCGATCGCCTGCTTCATTGCGCCCGCCAAGACGGCACCGACGCCGTCGCGTACCGTCTCTATGACTGTCTGGACCTGAGCCAGGATGTTGCGGACGGGCTCGGGCGCAGGGTTCGCAACGACGGCTTCGACCGCCGCACGGACACTGCGCCAATGCTCGGTAACGCTGTTCGCGATCGGAGAGATTGCTGCGATGTTCGGTTCGGAAGCTTTGAGCAGGCCAGAAAGCGCATCGAGGTCGGCTGCGATCGCCTTGAGGCTGTCGACCAGAGCGGGATAGTAGGCGTGGAGTGCCGGCGTCTTCTCGCCAGAGCCACCCGTCGGAATTCCGATTTTTTCCGACTTCAGAAACGCGATGAGCTTCGCTTCGGCCGTATTCAGAGCATCGAGAATTCCTTGACTCGCTGCCGAGCAACTCGCGCCCAATACGTCCTTGATGTCGGCAAGTGGACCCAGCGCGTAGTCGTAGACTTCCCGGAATTTTGGTTGCGCCGCCGCAAGCAGAATCGCTGCTGCTTCGCCCAAATCGATGATCCCGAACAGCTTTCCGAGCTTGAAGGTCTTAGCGGGCTCGAAGCGGTTGGCATCGATTGCGCTGTAGTCCCAGGCAAGGTCGGTCCCCGCGGGAGCGGGCGCGGGCGCGGGCGCAGTCGCCACTCGCAACGGACTGGCCTTCACGTTCTCGGGCGACGCTGCGCGTAGCGGAGCGCCGACGATGGCGTTGACCCGGCTGATCGCAGACAACGGAGTGGGAGTTTGCGCAACCCCTCCGGTGTTCTGGTTCGGGGCATTCATCAGGCCCGTCGTGTCGAGAAAGCCCAGGTACAATTCGCCCGGGTTCGCACCTTCGCCGAAACCGTGCCGGACGTAATTCTCGACGTAACCGACCCTCTTCAATCCCTGTGCAGCACCCATCATCCTATCGAGCGCCGGAATCTGGATTCTTGCTTCAGTCATTGCGGGATAGAAGGGCGGCTCGTCAGCGCCCTCCATGAACGCGTCCATCTGATACTGCGCGTATTGGTTGTCCTGCGTAGCCGTCGGCGTCGGAGTCGGTGTCGCTGCGGCAGGAGCTTCAGGAAGAGCGCGGGGAACAGCCTTTAGGACAATGGAATCCGTGTCGAAGCTCGTATCGCCAAATTTGCGCGGAGCGGCGTAGATCGTCTTGCCGCCGTGATGTCTTTCTGTCCGGCGGCTCTCTTCGACCGAATTGTTGTAATAGTCGAGCACTGCTGCGACCGTCGGAGGATGGTGGACTGCAGCATTGTCGAGGAACAGCATCGGCAAGGTACGTTGGACACCAGTCTCGTCTGCCTCGATCGCAAACTGCACGTCGGTTTTCGCGCCCTTGGCCAGCGGCCAGAAAATCTTGCCGACCGGCTTGCGTTCGACCGTTTCCGGCGGGCACTTCGGAGCCGGGCTGGCGGGGGCCGACGGGACCGGGTCCGGCGGCAGGACCAGTTCCGCAGGTGGATCGAAGCTCGGCTCCAATTCGGGGCTCAGGCCGCTTACGAGATGGGCGTGCCGCACCGGAATCTGGAGCCCCGCGAAGGGCTGGTACAATCCAGGAAAGCTCTTCTCGACAGGCTTCGGCAGAATAAACTGCCGTTTGATCCCCGGCATCATCGCGCCGAAACCCTTCATCGAATATGCCTCTCGGTCGGTGACCTCGATCAGTGCGACCCGGAAGCCGTAGGGGAAGAGGAATCCTTTCAGCATCACCTTGACGAAGACGAGGTTGCCTCGACTCGTCCGGTAGATGAAGCGTTCGACGGAGAATGCTCGGCGGAACGCGGGATCGTTGGGAACCGGAGCCGCGGGCTCCCCTTGCCATTCGACGTCGATATCGGCGCCGAAGCCGGTCAATCGCGCTTCGAACCGGCTGAAAGGAGCCGGCATCATCACGCCTTCTTGTCGAATAGCCGGCTGTTTGGGATCGACGGGGTTCGCGACCTTCGACTTGTCGAGGAACTCCCAGTCCGACGTCCCAGGCTGGGGTCTCGGCATCCGCACTAGACTCTGGGGAATATCCTCCCCGGTCGTCGTGACGGCCCGCAGCGCCGGGATCCCCAGGGCCGACGACATCAAGAAAACTTCAGCGGCTTCCGTTGCTTTGATCGCAGTCTCGAACGGTGCATCTTTGCCCAGCGTCCCGACCGGCCCGCAACCGCCGATGAGCGCATTCGGATTGAAGCCGTCGACCCACGTCGCTCTGACGACCGATTGTGGCTGGGCAAGGCCGTTCTTGACCATTGGCGTGAGCTCGAGCTGCGCGGTCCATAGCGGAATGCTGCCGCTGCCGGGCAACCCCGTCGTGCGAAACCGCGCCCTGGCATCGGGCGAGAAGCTCATCCCGGTAACGAGTTCTAGCGAGGTTTGTCCGTTGGCCGGCTTCGTCAATGAATTTCTGACCCGGCGGAGCGCCTCCTCGCGCTGCGTCGTCTCGTCGATCCCGAGGCTGCCGAGTTGCTCCCTGAGCGGCAGGTTTGCAGCGGTGATCCGGTCTGGCACCGCAAGCGTCAAGGCGCTCCAGTCGGTGAGTGCTTCGACTGACAGTGGCAGAGTCGGGGCGGCCGACTGAGTTTCGAATGAAACGTAGCTCGGGCCGGATACTTGTGTTCTTGCGAGACGGGTTGCAGTTCCGGGCCCTGCATAAGGAGCAGTATCGCCCAGAACGCGGAGCTTCGGAGGTGGCTTCCCTAGTGCCCAGTCGATGCCTCCCTGGATGTATCGCCCCCATGATTGAATGTAACCATCCGGCGGGGCTTCGAAGACTTCCTCTTGGAAATGCTGCGCGTGGAAGCGGACCCCGCGGCGCGCGCCTACGCCGGGAACCAAGGTCGTGCCGGTATTTTGGACAAGAAGCCGATAGTCGTGAAATTGGAATCCGACGTCGATGCCGTCCTGGTGACGACGCGTCCGCAGGACTGGCCCATCTCGTTCTAGTTCGGGATTTTCCGGGCTGAACAGCCGCAGCGAGACGCCGCTCTCTTCGCCGAGATGGATGCTATCGATGTCCAGCGCGCCGAAGTCTGCAGGCCGGCGACCGATCGTCAGCGTCGCTTCCTTGCCATCGACGTCATCCGAAAGCCATTGGATAGCCGATCGGTCGAGGCCTACCCCGGCTGAACGTCGGCGCCTGAAATCGACGTCGTACCTTGCCTCGTCCTCTCCCCGCGGGTGAAGAGACAGCAGCTGCACCGGAAACCAAAGTGTCGTGCTTTCGTGGACCTTGTCGGACGACATCATGTCGCCGCCGCAGATGTGTGCAGCGAACCGCATGCCGCCGATCATCTTAGGCTTGTTTGAAATGCGTCCGCGGAAGCCGATGCGCCTGGAACCGGCGAGCTGGAACAGGGTCACGCGCTCGAGGAATACATTGCGGGGCGTTTCCGGCACCCCGATGGACATTCGCGTCTCGCCGTCGTCGGCCAAGCGTCGGACAGACACCAGCGCCCCGCCCATCAGAAAGCGCTCGACCTTGAGGCTGGGCAAAGCTGGTATCAGGCGCAGTTGGCGGTTCCACGCCGAAGTGAACATCCACCCAGCCTTCGGCTGGACTAGAGCGCCACCAGAAACCGAGGCCGTCAGCTTTCGTGTCGCCGGCTTGCCGAGGAAGGTCGCGACGTCGTTGTCCGGCGATGCGGAAGCCGCATCGCTGTCGTCGATGGCTTCGATCGCAAAGCGCGTGGCTGTGCCTGCGCTCTCCCCTAGGGAAAAGCCGAGGCCTTTCACCTCGCCCGGCGAAGTGGACAGTGAAAACGGCCATGTCAGCCGTGCTGCGATCGCTGCGCCGGTCAGGCTCAGCGCCTCGGCGCTCGAACCGACAAACTTGAGACGAGCGATCGGAACGTACGTCGACCGCGCGAACCAGCTCGCCAGCGAAATCGACTGCGGTGCCTGCCCCTCGTAGTTCCAGCGCAATTGCCAGACGGTTCCTGCCTGAACGACTTCGATGGTGAAGCGGGCGCTTACGTTCGTGCCGGCAAACCGCCCGCGAATGTCCAAGCGGTGCGGCGTGGGAAGTGCAATCTTCGCCGATCCACCTGCATCGCCGGCGAGCCAGTCTGGATCAAACAGCCATTCCTTTCCATCCCAGGAGAGTGCGACACGACGCCCCTTCCGCTTGAATGCCGGCTTGGCCGCAAGAGGCGCGAGGATGGGCGGCGCAACCACCTGCGCTCCGGCCTGATGAGGCGCCAGCAACGCAACCGCGCTGCAGCTGCTGAGAAACGAGCGCCTGCTGACACGTGGGCCGAACCCACCCTCAACGGACACAGGTACTGGTGGTCCACCATCCATGCGATTCCCCCCACGCGAAAGGTATCACGGGAGGTAAGATCCGCAACTTCGGATCGCGCCGATTTGAAGCTAGACATGCAATCGGGTGATAGCGCCATGGAAGATGGCTCTGCGCCGGCGAAATTGCGCCCTCATCCCTGGCGCTCCGAACGATACCGAGTGCCGATTTCTTTCCGCTGTAACGCAAAAAGCTGCTCTATTCGGGAAGGCGCGACTCGCGCCCTCGAACGCGGAGTAATCGAGATGTATCGCAAGACGGTACTGGAGAAGAACGGCGCGCAGCGCATCACCGTGATTACCGACGACAACGGCACGCAAGTCTTCGACGAGAATGGAACGGCGATCGCAACCTATGGCGACGACCGTCACGACGAGGCCGTGAAGAACTACACCGACGGTGGGTGGACGATCGTCTCTGACGAAAAGCGCTGACGGCAGGCAATTGTTCCCGGCGCCGGCTATGTCCCAAAGGCTAAAGCCGATGCGCTAGGGGGCGCCGTACCGAGCTGCCATCCCTGCCGCGTCCCCGGCCGACAGCCTTGTCCAGCGTCCGATCGTCGACTGTTTCGCTAGGTTAGGCGGCTTGACCAGAATTGTCGTCATGGTTGCGCCGGTCGTCGGATCCTTGCGCCCGAATGCCGTGCCCCAGTAATGCATTACCGAATCGAAATCGTATGACGTCCCTTCGTCATCGGTGCTTTCGATATCGAAGTTGCTCGACTTGCCGGCTATGATGTTTGCCATGAGTATCTGGACGTACGTTTCACGATCGGATCGGCACTGTTCATGGGCGAGTCCAAACGAGTGGCCAATCTCGTGAGCGACCGTAAGTGGACTGTCCCAGTTCATTATCTTGATCGTGCCAACGCCGGGCTGCTTCCCGATTGTGGAACTGTTTTCATTGGAAGTCATGACTTGGACGTAGGATGTCTCAGTAGTGCGTGCCACGCATTCGACCCGGGCGACGGCCTTCCAGAGGTCACAGGACGTGATGAAAACCAGCTGCTTTGCCGTGTCGACGCTGCTGTCGAACTGATAGATCAATTTCCCGCCGGGCCATTTCGCGCCCGAAAATCCCGAGAGAAGGGTGGCCTGCTCGGGAAAAAGCTGGTCGTCGATCTGGATATAACGCCCGCGAACGCCAGCAAGTCGAACGACGTTGAAGCGCTTGATGGCGGTTCGTGTAATCGGGCGACCACTCTCGGGCCAGAACGAAGCAGAACGAACCGGCTCGGCTAAGCTCAGCAGCGCGAGAGTCCCGCACAAGCTTGCGACTGCGATGCCCCTCATAATTTCCCCCCAACGGAAGCCATGACCTTCAACGACGGTGCAAGAAATCTAGCAGCGTTCGCCAGGCATCGCGACACAAACTTCTGAGATTCACCAGCAGCGGCGAGTTTCCGGGAAGCGGGGCTAGTGCAGTGGCGCAGCATGCAGGAAGGCGATGCCGGCCGTTTATTGGTGGAAAGGACGTCGGCGCCCCAGGTCAGCTGGCTCTTTGGGGGATTGTCAAGCACGCTGGGAAGCCGCTGTGACTACGCTGTATCAACCGGATTATTCCCTCGCATCGATCTGAAGGCGGTCGATCCGTGATCGATAAAACGGCGATATATCGATCATGAAGCGGATTCGGAGGCAACCGGAATGGCCAACTTTCCGCCGGCGCGATCGGCTACGCTTCGCACGCCACATCGGCTAACGTTGAGCTGGCGCGACGCCTGAGGCAAGAAATCGATGTTCATAACCAACGAGATGGATGCGGGCCAAATGCTCGCCGAGCATCTGAAGGGCCGGCGCGTCTCGCCGGAGGCCACTGCTGCCTTCGTGAATCTGAGGCACGATCGTGATCTCTGCCCGCACATCTCCGATCAGGTGAACACCATGCTGGCCGTTTACCGAGCCTATGGCCAAGAGGTTCACGACATGCAGAGCTTTCGCGACGACGGTGTCGACGTTCTGCTGACCTACGAAGACAAGGACGGCAATGAGCGCAAGGTCGGGATTCAGATCAAGAGCGACGACGAATTTCGACAGTGGGAAGCCAAGAAGCTTCCGTTGCTTCAGATTCTGAAGGGTCAAATCGCGACGGCGTTCGCCAACGCCAGGGTCGATGATTTCTATGTCTTGCTCTGTGTCGATGCGATCCGTCACCGTTCGCGGATTCGCACTGTGTGCTCGGAGTTGAAGAACTTTCCGCGCTGCCACATCATCGAGCCGATCGATGCGCTCGGCTTCTATCAGATGCAGCCGATGAGCCTTTGGTCGCGCACCGTCCGACTTCTATGCAATCGTGATGCGGTGCTTCGCGCTGCTACAGATGAATGCGACGGGAGGGCGCCCGACGTTGCATTCTTCACGATCACTCTTATGGAGCAAGCCTTCGGAGGGAGCCTACGCGTCGACGACTCCAGGCTATTCGATATCTGGAACGAGTGGGAGGAGTTCGCCGGTGAGGAGGCAGGCGAACCAGACCGACTGTCGGAAATCCTGGGCGAACTCCTCGGCGATGTTCTCGGCGGCGAGGTCGGTCAGGATTACTCGATCCAGATCGATGGATTGCCGAAAGCGCTGTGCGCACTCTATTTCGACTTGAAAGTGCGATCGGAAGCCTTCGATGGCCCGGGGAGCGATATCATCGGCCTGGTCCAACTGGCGGATCGGTTAGCCAATGACATCGGTTGAGGAACTGACGGCGACTTGGCGTGCTTTCCTGGTCCCGTGTCGCCGCCCTCCCGCACAGCCCCGGGTGAACCCGCGATCGCTGTCCAGAAAGGCAGCAAGCATTGCTGGAATGAGCTCGGCAACCGCTCGTCGCGACCATAAGCCTTCGAATACAGGGCGCCAAAGTCGATCAGAGCCTGATGAAGGTCGGGCATGACCGAGACGGTCAACTTCACCGGCGAATGGTCCAAAAGCTGTGGCAGATTGATCTCCGGGATCTAGTTGTTCCTCCCCGTCGGTGGAGAGAAGACGAGATCCTTGTGGACCACCAGCCGAACCGGAGCGCCCGGCCGCGAGCGGCCGAAACTGGGTTTGGGCGGACGTCGGATGCCCTCAGGAGGCACAGCATGGCCCCGGAAAGACGGTAAAACTCAAAGAGAATTTATGGCATACCGCGAGCAGTGACATGCCAACCTTGAGGTTCACGAGCGTTCGATGGCCCAAATGAAGCTGCCGAGACAAGTCGATCGCAAGCCAAGCGACCTTACGATCAGCTTATCCAGTGACCTTCGGCTCGCTCTTGAACAATATGCAGACATGTATCGAGCTACGTATGGCGAGGAAATCAGCGTTGCAGAGCTGGTACCAGCGATGCTCGGAGAGTTCCTAGCCGGTGACGGTGCTTTCCAAGCTCAAAATGGATTCGATGTGGCGGAGATGCCAGGCCACCCGGCACCACTGGAATCTGGATTGCCAAAGGCCGTCGTCTCCACAGTAGCGGACAAGTCGATACCTTTGAAAGAAGTCTGTCACATCGTCGGTGTTGGCAGATCGATGATTTACAAGATGATCCAACAAGAGCGATTTCCATTTCCGTACAAGCCGTCTCCTGGAGCGGCACGGTGGAGCGAACGGGAAGTAGTCAATTGGGTGGCGAATATCAGAGAAGACGCACGGACGCGGCGTGCACAGTAAGCCATTCATTTTATGAATGATAAGAAATCGGGAGCGGGAGGGATTCGATCCCTCGATGCATCATTGAGTCCTCAACAGTCCTTTATCGTCCATCTGGCGCTGGATGACACGTGAATGTCAAAACTGCGATAGCGACCTGGCGAAACCAGCCGTTCTGCGGGTCGTGCTCGGCATCACGGTTCTGAGCGACCTCAGAAAGGCATCCTGCGGCCCCTAACAGTGCCTAATCATGCGATGCCATCTCAGCCAAACTCATCGGCGGATTTGGGTCAACGTGGCCCGATGCCGAACGTCGAGGTGAAGATGATCGAGCGGGCCTGGGAGAAGAAGATCGAGCCGCTCACGGTGCGTATCGCGACGGCCGTCCGAATCACGGGCCTCAGCCGATCACGAATTTACGAGCTGATCCAGTCCGGTGACCTAGAAACGGTCAAGGTGGGGCGAGCGACCCTCATTCACTATGGAAGCCTCAAGAGCCTGACAGCAGGCGCAGATACAGCCCGAGGCTAAGGCGACAGATATACCCTGCGGGGCATAAGGTGGATTTATGCCTCGCAGGGTATGCGCCTTTACTTCCGTGGACGCTCGCGCGGCCGTCCCGCCTTCGACCTCGCTACCTTCGGTTTCTTGCGAACAGGGCCTGCGGGCCTGGCTCCCTTCGCTGCCTCCCGCAGGCCGTCGAGAAAGTCCGACCAGTGCTGCATCATCATCACTCGCTCGTCCCAATACTCCCCACGAGCATATGCGCGGCGCACTGATGAGGCCTCCTGATGGGCAAGCTGCCGCTCGATCGCATCAGGATTCCATCGGCCCATCTCGTTAAGCAGGGTCGCGGCCATTGCGCGGAAGCCATGCGCTGTCATCTCGCCTCTGTCGTAACCCATTCTCCGCAGCGCCTGGTTTACGCCATTCTCCGACATCGGACGCCTTGGGCTACCCATGCAGGGGAAAAGATATTGGCGATGACCCGTTAGCTCGCGAAGCTCCTCAATCATCGCGAGGGCCTGCCGGGATAACGGCACTCTGTGGGCTCGGCGCATCTTCATTTTCTCGACCGGAATGCACCAGAATGCCTTGTCGACGTCGATCTCGGACCATTCTGCTTGTCGGAGCTCACCCGGGCGGACGAACAAGTGCGGTGACAACCTCAGTGCCATGCGGGTGACGTCCTGCCCGGTATATGCATCGATCGACTTCAGCAGGATGCCCACCTCGACAGGATCTGTGATGGCCGCGTGGTGCGAGGTTCGGGGCGTCGTCAATGCACCGCGCAGATCGGCGGCGACGTCGCGATCGCACCGCGCCGTGGCGATGCCATAGCGAAAGACCCTGCTGAGCACGCTGCGCATCCGTCGGGCGCTCTCGTAGCGGCCCTTTGCCTCGACTTTGCGCAACACCGACAGCGCTTCAGTCGGGGTGACGGCGTTGATCGGGTGGGAACCGATCAATGGATACGCCATCCCGAGCAGCCAACGGATTTTGTCGAGCGTGACCTCCGCTCGGCCTTCGCGTTCGCACTTCGCGATCCATTCGAGTGCGACCTCCTTGAAGCTCGTCGCCACCGAAAACTTCGCGTTTATCTTTGCGCGCTTCTTCTCAAGGGCTGGATCGCGCCCAGCTGCGATCGCTTTTCTTGCCTCGCGACATTTCTCGCGGGCGTCGGCGAGGGAGACAGTCGGCCAAGGCCCGATGTGCAGTGTCCTGGCTATGCCGCCATATCGGTAGCGGAAGCGCCAAAGTTTCGCGCCTGACGGCTGGACGAAAAGAGCCAACCCTTGCCCATCGGAGAGCGTGTAGGGTTTCGCCTTTAGTTTCTCGGCAGTGATTTGCAGTTGAGTCAGCATCATCGTGTTCCCGGATTTTCCCGGGTCGATCCAGCAGACACAGGAAGAGACACGTTTTGTGTATCTTCTGCTGGAATCCACTGGATCAACCCGGACGGTTGCCAGCGAGAATCGATGAAATTCTGCTTTAAAACCAGCCGCTTGCTGGACGTCCCCGGACGTTAGCGGGGAGAACAAATGGTGCCCAGAAGAGGACTCGAACCTCCACGCCCTTGCGAGCGCCAGCACCTGAAGCTGGTGCGTCTACCAATTCCGCCATCTGGGCCCCAGAGACTTCAACTCAGGTAGGCGGCGCGCTCTATTGGGGGGGCGGGGGGTTGTCAACCGCGCCGGCCGCGCCGTCTTCCGCCCTTGTCCCCGCCGCCGCCACACGGCATGGAAAGCGCCGGAATCGGCAACAGGCGCGCACGGCGATGAAGGACACACTCGTAACGCTGATCGGCGGGGGCGGCTTTATCGGGCGCTATATCGCGCAGGAGTTGCTTGCGGCCGGCGTGCGCGTCCGCATCGCCGAGCGCGATCCGCGGCGCGCCTGGTTCCTGGGGCCGCTCGGCGGGCTTGGGCAGACCCAGTTCGCGGCATGCGATGTGCGCCGGCCCGACACCGTCGCGCGCGCCGTCGCCGGGTCGGACGCCGTGGTCTATCTGGTCGGGACGTGGGGTCCGGATTTCGTCGGACTCCAGCAGACCGGGTTGCGCGAAGCCGCGGCCGCGGCGCATGCGGCGGGGGTCGCGGCGTTCGTCGATGTCTCGACGATCGGGGCCGACGCCGAATCGCCGTCGCGTTATTACGCGACCAAAGGAGCGGGCGAGGCGGCGGCGCGTGCGGCGTTCCCCGACCTTACCGTTCTGCGTCCCTCGGTGGTGTTTGGCCCCGAGGACAAGTTTCTCAATCGCTTCGCCGCGATGGTCGCGCTGCTGCCGGTCGTGCCGGTGCTCAAGCCCAAGGCCCGGTTCCAGCCGGTACACGTCGTCGATGTCGCCCGCGCTGTGGCGCGCGTGCTCGCCGACCCGCGGGCCCACGCCGCCAAGACGTACGAGCTTGCCGGCCCCGAAGTGATTTCGATGATCGAGCTGATCGAGTGGTTGGCGCAAGCGACCGGCCGCTCGCCCGCGATCCTGCCGCTGCCCGATGTGGTGGGGAACGCGCTGTCGATGTTCGGCTTCCTGCCCGGCGCACCGATCAAGCGCGACCAGTGGAAGATGCTCCAGAGCGACAATGTCGCGAGCGGCACGCTGCCCGGGCTGTCCGCGCTCGGGATCGCCCCGACGCCGATGGAAGCGGTCGCACCGGCCTGGCTCGTCCAGTATCGCAAGCACGGACGGTTCAGCCGGCGCGCCGCGACCTGAACGCTTCGTTTTCGCTTAGCCGACAGGCGGGGATAGGCTCCCGTTACCCAGGGGGCTCAATTGCACGACATCATCACCGCCATCATCCTCGGCATCGTCGAGGGCGTGACCGAATTCCTGCCGGTGTCGTCGACCGGCCATCTGATCCTGGCGAGCGCGTTGCTCAAATACGATCCGGCCTATTGGGCGCTGTTCAACATCGTCATCCAGCTCGGCGCGATCCTGGCGATCGTGGTGCTGTACTGGCGAACGTTCTGGGCGGTGCTGACCGGGCTGGCGAAGTTCGATCCGGTATCGATCCGCTTCGTCCGCAACATCCTGGTCGCGTTCATTCCGGCGGCGGTGCTCGGCGTGCTGCTGCACAAGCAGATCGAGGCGTTGCTGGGCTCGCCGATGACGGTGGCGGTTGCGCTGATCGTCGGCGGCGTCGCGATCCTCGCGATCGAGCGAACGGTGAAGGAGGGCAACGTCAAGGGCGTCGCCGAGATCCCGTTGCCCAAGGTCGTCGGCATCGGCCTCATCCAGTGCCTGGCGATGATCCCGGGGGTCAGCCGATCGGGCGCGACGATCCTCGGCGCGCTCAGCCTGGGGGTCGAGCGCCGCACCGCTGCCGAGTTCAGCTTCTTCCTCGCCATTCCGACGATGCTCGGCGCGACGGTGCTCGAACTGGTCAGCAAGCGGCACGAGCTCGCCGCGGGCAACGCGGTAGGACCGGGGATGATCGCGATCGGATTCGTCGTCGCGTTCCTGGTCGCGCTGGTCGTGGTGCGCTGGTTCGTCGGGCTGGTCGGGCGCACCGGTTTCAGCCCGTTCGGCTGGTATCGCATCGTAATCGGCGCGCTCGCGCTCGTGCTGATATTGAGATAGTCACAAACCGGGCCTATTTGCACCGGCGGGACCACGAGCGCCCTTTGCGAAGGCGGGGATGGCATAAAGATGGGCAGTACTACTGCCCTAATAACCCGGATCACCATGGACGGGCGAGCGCCTACGCGATACGTCGCTTCCTGAAAGGAGCGGCAATGGCCAGCGACATGCTCAAGTTCGTCGATGTGGCGCAGGCCTATCCCGCCAAGCGTGAGGCCGAGCAGCGCGCCGACGATTTTCGCGAGATCGCCGACCGCTACGGCGTGCCGGCGGCGGAAGAGCAAGCGGGGCGCTGCGCGCAATGCGGCGTGCCGTACTGCACGGTGCATTGCCCGTTACACAACCACATCCCCGACTGGCTGCGGCTGACTGCCGAAGGGCGACTGCGCGAAGCGTACGAGCTGTCGAACGCGACGTCGACCATGCCGGAGATTTGCGGCCGCATCTGTCCGCAGGATCGGCTGTGCGAAGGCAATTGCGTGATCGAGTTTTCGGGGCACGGCGCGGTGACGATCGGGTCGGTCGAGAAGTTCATCACCGATGCCGCGTGGGACAATGGCTGGGTCGAGCCGATCGTGCCGGGGCCGAGCCGCGGCCAGTCGGTGGGGATCATCGGAGCCGGGCCGGCCGGATTGACCGCGGCCGAGCTTCTCCGCGTCGCCGGCTATGACGTGCACATCTATGATCGCCATGATCGTGCCGGCGGGCTGCTGACCTATGGCATTCCCGGCTTCAAGCTCGAAAAGCCGGTGGTGATGCGCCGCATCGATCGGTTGAAAGCGGGCGGGATTCTCTTCCACCAAGGCTTTGAGGTTGGCCGCGACGCCAGCCTCGACCAACTGCGCGACCGCCATGATGCGGTCCTGATCGCGACCGGCGTGTACAGGGCGCGGGGGCTGGCGGCACCCGGCGCGGAAGCGAGCGGCGTGGTCGAGGCGCTCGATTACTTGACCGCCTCCAATCGCAAAGGCTTCGGCGACGCGGTGCCCGATTTCGACAGCGGCGCGCTCGACGCGGCGGGCAAGCGCGTGATCGTGGTCGGCGGCGGCGACACCGCGATGGACTGCGTCCGCACCGCAGTGCGCCAGGGCGCGGCGTCGGTCGCGTGCCTGTACCGCCGCGACCGCGCCAACATGCCGGGCTCGCAGCGTGAGGTCGGCCATGCCGAGGAGGAAGGCGTCGAGTTCGTATGGCTGTCGGCGCCACGATCGTTCGGCGGCGGCGAGCGCGTCGAGACTGTCGAGATCGGCAGGATGCGGCTCGGCGCGCCCGACGCGAGCGGCCGGCGCACGCCTGAGCCCGACGACGCGCCGCCCGAAGTGCGCGGCGCCGATCTGGTGATCAAGGCGCTCGGCTTCGACGCCGACGACTTGCCGCTGCTGTTCGGCGTGCCCGACCTGCGCGTCACGCGCTGGGGCACGCTGCGGGTCGACAATGCGACGCTGATGACCAGCCTCGACGGCGTGTTCGCCGCCGGCGACATCGTCCGCGGCGCGAGCCTGGTGGTGTGGGCGGTGCGCGGCGGGCGTGACGTGGCCGCAAATATCGATAAGTACCTCCGGGCAAAGGTGAAACCGGAGAGGAAGGCCGCATGACGAAGAAGACGATGATCGTGGTAGTGGCGCTGCTGACCGCGACGCCAGTGCTGGCGCAGACGCCGCCGCCGCCGCCGGCTGCGTCGGCGGCGGTCGATCCGGCCAAGCTCGCGATCGCACGCGACGTCATCAACGTTGTTTTGCCGCCTGATCAACGAGACAAGATGTTCGCATCGATACTCGATACGACGATGCGCAACATGATGGCCGGCGCGATGCAGGGCTCGGGGGTCGCAGAAGAGATAAAGGACAATCCCAAAGTACAGGCTGTGTTCGAGCGTTTCGTCGAACGGCAGCGCAGCTTCGCGATGGCAGATCTTCGCGCAGCCATGCCGGATTTGGTCGAGGCCTATGCGCGCGCTTATGCCCGGATGTTCTCGCTCGACGATTTGCAGGCGATCCGGACGTTCGTGCAGACGCCGGCCGGCGCGCATTTCGTGCAGCGCGGCTCGACCATGCTGGCCGATCCGGACGTGTCGGCCTGGCAGCGTCGCCTGACTGCCCAAGGGGCCGCGCGCCAGCAGGTGGAGTTGGAGAAGCTGAAGGCCGAACTGTTATCGGTCCGCACCGCTGCGCCAGGCAAGACATGATCGACCAGCGCGCCCGCCTCGCCGCCGAGGGCATGTACCGCCCCGAATTCGAGTCCGACGCGTGCGGCGTGGGCCTTGTCGCGGCGATCGACGGGCGGCCGTCGCGGCGTGTGGTCGAATCGGCGATCGATGCGCTGAAGGCGGTGTGGCATCGCGGCGCGGTCGATGCCGACGGCAAGACCGGCGACGGTGCGGGGCTGCACATCGACCTGCCGTTCACCTTCTTCGACGAGGCGATCCAGTCATCGGGGCACCGCGTCGCCGACAGCCGGCTAGCGGTCGGCATGATCTTCCTGCCCCGCACCGATCTCGGCGCGCAGGAAGCGTGCCGCACGATCGTCGAAAGCGCGATCATCGAGGCGGGCTACACGATCTACGGCTGGCGGCAGGTGCCGGTCGACGTGTCGGTGATCGGTCGCAAGGCGCAGGAGACTCGGCCCGAGATCGAGCAGATCATGATCGCCGGGCCGCTGCCCGACCAGCAATCGGCCGAGGAGTTCGAGAAGGACCTCTATCTGGTCCGCCGCCGCATCGAAAAGCGAGTCATCGCCGCGCAGATTTCGGGTTTCTACGTCTGCTCGCTGTCATGCCGCTCGATCATCTACAAGGGCCTGTTCCTCGCCGAGAGCCTGTCGGTCTTCTACCCCGATTTGAAGGACCCGCGCTTCGAAAGCCGCGTGGCGATCTTCCATCAGCGTTATTCGACCAACACCTTCCCGCAATGGTGGCTGGCGCAGCCGTTCCGCTGCCTCGCGCACAATGGCGAGATCAACACGATCCGCGGCAACAGGAACTGGATGCTCAGCCACGAGATCAAGATGGCGGCGAATGCGTTCGGCGAAGCGTCGGAGGACATCAAGCCGGTGATCCCGGCGGGCGCGTCGGACACCGCGGCGCTCGACGCGGTGTTCGAGGCGATCTGCCGCTCGGGCCGGGACGCGCCGACCGCCAAGCTGATGCTGGTGCCCGAGGCTTGGGGCGGCAAGGGCGAGATGCCAAAGGCCCATCTCGACATGTTCAAATACCTCGGCAGCGTGATGGAGCCGTGGGACGGTCCCGCCGCGCTCGCGATGACCGACGGCCGCTGGGCGGTGGCGGGGATGGATCGCAATGCGTTGCGTCCGTTGCGCTACACCCGGACGTCGGACGGCCTGCTGATCGTCGGGTCCGAAAGCGGGATGGTCGTCGTGCCGGAGACGATGATCGTCGAAAAGGGCCGGCTCGGTCCGGGCCAAATGATCGCGGTGGATCTCGATCAGGGCAAGCTGCTCCACGACCGCGAGGTCAAGGACCGCATCGCCGGCGAGCACGATTACGGCGCGATGGTCGGGGAATTCGTGACGATCGACGATCTAAAACTCCCTCTCCCGTCCGGGGAGAGGGTGGCCGAGCCGAAGGCGAGGTCGGGAGAGGGGCAGGGCGATCCGCTTCGTCACAGCCCCTCTCCCCGACCCTCTCCCCAGGGGGGAGGAGATTGGATTTGCCGCTTCGACCGTGCCGAATTGCTCCGGCGCCAGAGCGCGGCCGGGCAAACCCTCGAGGACATGGAACTGATACTGTCGCCGATGGTCGAAACCGCCAAGGAAGCGATCGGTTCGATGGGCGACGACACGCCGCTGGCCGTCATCTCTGACAAGCCGCGACTGATCAGCCAATTCTTTCGCCAGAATTTTTCGCAAGTCACCAACCCGCCGATCGACAGCTTGCGTGAGCGCCACGTAATGTCGCTCAAGACTCGCTTCGGCAATCTCGCCAACATTCTCGACACCGGCGAGCGGCGCGACCGGGTGCTGGTGCTCGAAAGCCCGGTGCTGGCCGGTGCCGACTGGGCGAAGCTGAAAGCCTATTTCGGCGATTCCGCAGCGGAGATCGATTGCACCTTCGCGTCGGGCGGTGGGCCCGATGCGCTCCGCGCCGCGATCCAGCGCATCCGCGTCCAGGCCGAGCAAGCCGTGCGCGAGGGCAAGAGCGAGCTGTTCCTGTCGGACCGCGGCATCGGCCCCGACAAGGTCGGGATCGCCGGCGTTCTGACCGCCGCCGCCGTGCACACGCACCTCGTGCGGCGGGGCCTGCGGTCGTATTGCTCGGTCAATATCGAAACCGCCGAATGTCTCGACACGCATTATTATGCGGTGCTGGTCGGCGTCGGCGCGACCACGGTCTACGCCTATCTGGCGGAGGCCGCGATCGCCGATCGCCAGGCGCGCGGGCTGTTCGGCGATCTCACCCTCCACCAATGCCTCGCCAACCACCGCAAGGCGGTCGACGAAGGGCTGCTCAAGATCATGTCGAAGATGGGGATCGCGGTGATCTCCTCGTATCGCGGCGGGTACAATTTCGAAGCGGTCGGGCTGTCGCGCAGCCTCGTCGCGGACCTGTTCCCCGGCATGCCCGCCAAGATTTCGGGCGAGGGCTATGTCTCGCTTCACCGTAACGCCGAGGAGCGCCATCAGGCGGCGTTCGACGCTTTGAGCAGTGGAGGGGGCGCTGCGACGCTGCCGATCGGCGGCTTCTACCGTCAGCGGTACGGCGGCGAGACGCATGCTTATTCGGCGCAGCTGATGCACCTGCTGCAGACCGCGGTCGCGACCGACAGCTATTCGACCTACCAGCGATTCTCGCGCGGGGTCGCGGATTTGCCGCCGGTCTATCTGCGCGATCTGCTCGAGTTCAACTTTCGCGACGAAGCGCTGCCGATCGACCAGGTCGAGCCGATCACCGAAATCCGCAAGCGCTTCGTCACGCCGGGAATGAGCCTGGGCGCGCTCTCGCCCGAGGCGCACGAGACGCTGGCGATCGCGATGAACCGCATCGGCGCCAAGGCGGTTTCGGGCGAGGGCGGCGAGGACAAGGTCCGCTACAGTCCTTACGAAAACGGCGACAACGCCAATTCGGGGGTCAAGCAGATCGCCTCCGGGCGGTTCGGCGTGACGGCCGAATATCTCAATGCCTGCGACGAGATCGAGATCAAGGTCGCACAAGGCGCCAAGCCAGGCGAGGGCGGGCAGCTGCCCGGGTTCAAGGTCACCGAATTCATTGCCAAGCTGCGCCACGCGACGCCCGGCGTGACATTGATCAGCCCGCCGCCGCACCACGACATCTATTCGATCGAGGATCTCGCGCAGCTCATCTACGACTTGAAGCAGATCAATCCGCGCGCCCGCGTCTGCGTGAAGCTGGTCAGCTCGGCGGGGATCGGCACCGTCGCGGCGGGCGTCGCCAAGGCGCATGCCGACGTGATCCTCGTCTCCGGCCATGTCGGCGGCACCGGTGCGAGCCCGCAGACCAGCATCAAATATGCCGGCACGCCCTGGGAAATGGGCCTGTCGGAGGTCAACCAGACGTTGACGCTCAACGGGCTTCGCGGCCGCGTGAAGCTTCGCACCGACGGCGGGCTCAAGACCGGGCGCGACATCGTGATTGCCGCGATCCTGGGTGCCGAGGAATTCGGCATCGGTACGCTCAGCCTGGTTGCGATGGGCTGCATCATGGTGCGGCAATGCCATTCGAATACGTGTCCCGTCGGGGTGTGCACGCAGGACGAACGGCTGCGCGAGAAATTCGGCGGGTCGCCCGAAAAGGTGATCAATCTGATGACCTTTATCGCCGAGGAAGTGCGCGATATCCTCGCGAAGCTCGGTGTCCGCAGCCTCGACGAGATCATCGGCCGCACCGAATTGCTCCGCCAGGTCAGCCGAGGCGCCGAGCATCTCGACGACCTCGACCTCAACCCGATCCTCGCCAAGGTCGATGCCGACGACGACCAGCGCCGCTTCAGCCTGCAGACGTGGCGCAACGAAGCGCCCGACAGCCTCGACGCGCAGATGATCAAGGACGCCGCCAACGTTTTCTCGCGCCGCGAAAAGATGCAGCTGACCTACAATGTGCGCAACGTGCACCGCGCGGTCGGCACTCGGCTGTCCTCGGAAATCACGCGCGCGTTCGGGATGGATACGCTCGCCGATGGCCACGTCACGGTGCGGCTGCGCGGCTCGGCGGGGCAGAGTCTCGGCGCGTTTCTGTGCAAGGGTATTACGCTCGAAGTGTTCGGCGACGCCAATGATTATGTCGGCAAGGGGCTTTCGGGGGGCACGATCATCCTCCGCCCGGTGGTGTCGTCGCCGCTCGCCAGTCAGGAAAACACGATCATCGGCAACACCGTGCTCTATGGCGCGACTGGCGGACGGCTGTTCGCCGCGGGTCAGGCCGGCGAGCGCTTCGCGGTCCGCAATTCGGGCGCGACGGTGGTGGTCGAGGGCTGCGGCGCAAACGGCTGCGAGTATATGACCAACGGCGTCGCCGTGGTGCTCGGGCCGGTCGGCGCCAATTTCGGTGCGGGCATGACCGGCGGGATGGCGTTCGTCTACGATACCGACGGGAGCTTCGAGCGCCGCGCCAATGGCGAATCGATCGTCTGGCAAAGGCTAGCCTCGGCGCATTGGGAAGCGACGCTTCGCGACTTGGTCGACCAGCACGCCGCCGCGACCGGCAGCGCCTGGTCGCAATCGATCCTCGACGACTGGGGCCGCGCGTGCGGCACGTTCTGGCAGATCGTCCCAAAGGAAATGCTCGAGCGCCTGCCGCACGCGCTCGACGACGGATTGGAACTCGCCGCCGCCGAATAGGTTTGCTTCAAATCCGCCGCCGAAGCTGCTATGGCGGCGGCGTTCCGGAACAGCGATCGGATGGGTATATGCGTAAGACTGCCTTGATCCTCCTCGCCACGACGATGGCGACTCCAGCGATGGCGCGCGAGCGTGCGGCGCCGCCGTCGCACCGCGACGATCTGCGAACGGCCGCGCGCACGTTGAGCGATCCGCGAGTCCAGGCCGGCGTCGCCGGGTTGGTCGACCAGCTTGCCGCCGCCATGCTCGACACGCGCGTCGGGCCGCTCGCGGATCTCGCGCCCGATGCGGACATCCGCCCCAACGACACGCTCGCCGACATCCAGCGCCGCCGCGACCCGGCCTATCGCGCCAAGCTGCGCGCGGGCACCATCGGCGCGGTCGCCGTCGCCGGTCGTGCCGCGGGCGATGCTGCCGCGATGACCGATGAGGTCGATGCCGCTGTCGTCCGTCTGCGCCGCGTGCTCGATTCGATCGACCGGTAAGGACGCCGCGGGTCGTCGCTCCGCGCACGGCCGCCACCGAAGAGCGAAGACGCCGAGCCGATCAAGTGCTACGCGACCCCAGCGCCACGGGCGATAAGGCCGCGCGCATTCGGGGGTAAGTGATGCAGGTTCAGGTCGTTCAGCCCAACGGGGTTCTGCAATACGTCATTCCGGTCGTCGTGATCGCGATCGTCTTCACGCTTCGCGCGCGCCGGATGACTCGGATGCGGCCGTTGCGGCTCAACCAGTTGTGGATCGTGCCGGCGATCTACCTCGCGATCGTCGCGGCCACTTTCGTAGCGACGCCGCCGGGCCGGAGCGCCTGGATCGCCGCCGCGGTCGCGCTGATCGTCGGCGCCGCGATCGGCTGGCAGCGCGGGCGGCTGATGCAGATCCACGTCGACCCCGAGACGCACGCGCTCAGCCAGAAGGGCTCGCCGCTCGCGGTGCTGTTCCTGCTCGGCATCATCCTGATCAAGACGGTGGCACAGGGGGAGGGACGGTCGCTCGGCTTCGACGTGGCGCTGGTGACCGACGCAGCGCTGGCGCTCGCGCTCGGCATGTTCGCGATGACCCGGGTCGAGATGTACCTGCGCGCGAAGCGGATGCTCGATGAGGCGGGAGGCGGCGCGGCCGCCTAGTCCGCGATCGCCTTGCGAACCTGCGGGCGCGGAGCGACTCGGCGCTCGCGCCTGCGCGCGAGCCTATTGTGGCGCAAGTGCGGGGTGACGGATCGGTTCTGGCCGACTAAGCGACCTCATCATGATCAAGCACGCTTTATCCGTCACGCGCGCGCAGGATTTCGCGCAATGGTATCAGACCGTGATCACCGAAGCCGACATGGCCGAGGAGTCCGGGGTGCGCGGGTGCATGGTGATCCGGCCATGGGGGTACGGCATCTGGGAGCGAATCCAGCGGCTGCTCGACGATCGCATCAAGGCGACGGGGCATGAGAATTGTTACTTCCCGCTGTTCATCCCGCTCTCCAATTTCGAGAAGGAGGCCGAGCATGTCGAGGGCTTCGCCAAGGAAATGGCGGTCGTCACGCACCACCGGCTGATCCCCGACGGCAAGGGCAAGCTGATCCCCGATCCCGCCGCCAAGCTCGAGGAACCGCTCGTCATTCGCCCGACGTCGGAAACGGTGATCGGGACTGCGTTCTCGCGCTGGGTGCAATCGTGGCGCGACCTGCCGGTGCTGATCAATCAATGGGCCAACGTCGTGCGCTGGGAGATGCGCACGCGGATGTTCCTGCGCACCACCGAATTCCTCTGGCAGGAGGGGCATACCGCACACGCCAGCGAGGCCGAGGCGCGCGAAGAGACGCTCAAGATGCTCGAAGTCTATCGCAGCTTCGCCGAGGAATGCGTCGCGCTGCCGGTGATTGCCGGCGAAAAGCCCGAGAACGAGCGTTTCCCCGGCGCGGTCGAAACCTGGTCGATCGAGGCGATGATGCAGGACGGCAAGGCGCTCCAGGCGGGCACCTCGCACTTCCTCGGCACCAACTTCGCGCATGCGCAGGACATCAAGTTCCAGAATGCGAACGGCGAACTCGAATTCGCCAATACGACGAGCTGGGGGATGTCGACGCGGATGATCGGCGGGCTGATCATGGTCCATGGCGACGACGATGGCCTTCGCGTTCCGCCGCGGCTCGCGCCGTGGCAAGTGGTGATCGTGCCGATGTTGCGCGACACCGACGAGGATGGCGCGATCCTCGATTATTGCCGCGCGCTGCAGCGCGAGCTGGCGAAGCTGTCGGCGTGCGGCGAGCCGGTGCGGGCGTTGCTCGATATGAAGGCGGCGAAGTCGACCACCAAGCGCTGGGGCTGGATCAAGAAGGGCGCGCCGATCGTGATCGAGGTCGGCGGGCGCGATGTGGCGGGCGGCAACGTATCGGTGATCCGCCGCGATCGCTTGTACCGCGAGGACGGCAAGCTCGACAGCGCGGTGGTGGCCAAGACCGATTTCGTCGGCCGGGCCGCGGGGATGCTCGAGCAAATCCAGAGCGTGATGCTGGCGGGCGCGAAGGCGCGGCTCGACGCCGGCATCTCGCGCGACGTGGCCGACATGGCTGGGCTCGAGGCGTTCTTTGCAGATGACGTCAAGAACCCCGGCTGGGTCGAAGCGGGCTGGTCGAAGCCGACCGGCGTCGCGCTCGACAAGGTGGTCGAGAAACTGAAATCGCTCAAGCTCACGCTGCGCAACGTGCCCCAGGGCGCGCCCCCGGCGACGGGTACGTGCCTGTTCACCGGCGAGCCCGCGGTCGAACGCGTGCTGATCGCGCGGGCGTATTAGTTTTCCTCTCACGCCTCCCCGGCGGAAGCCGGGGTCCAGTTGCGACGCCGTCCGACGATCATGCGCACCGCCAGATTTCTGCATCCGTCCAACTGGGCCCCGGCGTTCGCCGGGGAAGCGTGTTTTGGGGTGAGGGAAGGAATGTCGTGCCTGCCAAGATGATCTGGTTCGCCGGCCAAAAACCGGACCCCGCCGCGCTCACCCAACTCGGCGCCGCGTCGATGCCGGGGCATATCGGCATCGAATTCACCGAAGCTGGCGACGACTGGCTCGCCGCGCGGATGCCGGTCGACGCGCGTACGCACCAGCCGTTTGGGCGGCTCCATGGCGGCGCATCGGTGGCGCTCGCCGAGACCGTGGCGTCGGTCGGCGCCACCATGACCCTCGACCCGGCGACCTCGGTCGCGGTGGGCATGGAGATCAATGCCAACCATATCCGCCCGGTGATGGCGGGCTATGTCACCGCGGTCGCCACCGCCGAATCGATCGGCCGCACGACTCAGGTGTGGACGATCCGGATCACCGACGATGCCGGCAAGCTGGTCTGCCTGTCGCGGATCACGCTCGCGGTGATCGCGCGCGGCTGACGCGAAGGATTCGCGCCGCTGGTGCGTAGACACACGTTCGCCCTCTGGAGGGATCGGCGATGCGGTGGTTATTGGTGATGCTAGCGATCGGAATCGCGCTTCAGCTCGCCGTGTCGGCGTAGCGCGTCACCAGGCGCAAGCTCAACGCGCGCATCACCGATCGCTCGATCGGCGAGTCGAAGCGGCACCCGATCATCCCGTCGGCGCACCACACCACGCTCGCCGCGATCGGCATCCGCCCGTCGAAGCGCAGCCACAGCCGCTCGCCTTGATCGGTCGCGACGGGAGTCGCGATCCGGCAGCCGTACGAGGACAAATCGTGGAGCACCGCTTCGATCGGCGTCTTGCCGTGCCGCCGCACGCTGGCGCGCGTGACGATCAGGCGCAGCCGCGGCTCGGCGCGCTGCTCGACCAATGCCGGCGCCGCCTTGCGAAACTGCGAATATTTGGTTGCCACTACGCTCCCCGACTCACTCGCGGCGAGGCTGCGCCGGGCAGGGTTAAGGAGTGGCTAAGGCTCGCTTTTTTGGGTGCGTGGCGCCGACATGCGCTTGCCCGCGCGCCTTCGCCAAAGATGCCTGGCGGTGACGTTCGGCATAGCCTGCACGAGTCCCCTCGTCGCGGGCACCGTGGCAAGCGGGGCAAGCGACGCCTTCCTCGTACAGCGGCGAGGCGCGGTCCTCGGGACTGACCGGCATCCGGCAGCCGCGGCACAGCACGTGCGTTCCGGGGGCGAGGCCGTGTCCGACCGCGACTCGCTCGTCGAACACGAAGCATTCGCCGCGCCAGCGGCTGTCGGCTTCGGGCACCTCCTCGAGATATTTGAGGATGCCGCCCTGCAAATGATGGACGTGCTCGATTCCTTCCGCCTTGAGCAAGGCCGTGGCCTTCTCGCACCGGATCCCGCCCGTGCAGAACATCGCGACTCGCGGCGCGGCGGCGATCTCCTCGCGGTGCGTGCGGAACCAGGCGGGGAAGTCGCTGAAGCTTGACGTGCCCGGATCGACCGCCCCGGCGAAGCTGCCGACGCGCACTTCGTAATCGTTGCGTGCGTCGATCACGAGCGTGCCGGGCTGATCGATCAGCGCGTTCCAGTCCGCGGGCGCGACATAGCTGCCCACGGCGAGCGGATCGACGCGCTCGCCCATTGTCACGATCTCGCGCTTGAGCCGGACCTTGAGGCGGTGGAACGGCATCGTCTCGGCCGCCGAGAACTTGACATCGAGATCGGCGCAATCGGGCAGCGTGCGGATGTGCGCGAGGACTTGGTCGATGCCCTCGGGCGGTCCGGCAATGGTGCCGTTGATGCCTTCGGTCGCGAGCAGCAACGTGCCTTTGACGCCTTGCGCCATGCACAGATCGAGCAACGGCCCGCGCAGCATGGCGGGGTCGGGGAAAGACGCGAAGCGGTAGAGCGCGGCGACCTGGATCATCGGGTCAAGAAACCTGTGCTCCGGCGAAGGCCGGAGCCTTGGCGATCGAAGCGCATTCCTGCCAGCGCTCCGGCCTTCGCCGGAGCACGGTGAGGCTTAGGCAAAAGAGTCACAACGCGTCCCACGCTTTCTCGAATGCCGCGTGCTGTTCGGGGGTCAAGTGCAGTCCGACCTTGCTGCGTCGGTCGAGCGCATCCGCCGCCGTCCGCGCCCATTCGTGGGTCTGCATCCAGCGCCCCTCGATCTCGGTCAGCCCACCGCCGAGGTCCGCGCCCATCCCGGCCTCGTCCGTCACACCGTCGAGCATCTTGCCGAGCATCGATCCATAAGCATGTGCCATTCGCGCCGACCGCGCTTCGCCGAGGAACGGCCAGCTCGCGCGGACTTGCGCGAGGAAGTGTTCGAAATCGCCGATCGCGCCGCCGGGAAAGACGCGGGCGCGAGTGATCGGGCGCGGCTTGAGCCCCAGCGCCGCGCCGAGCTTGGCCATTGCTTCCTCGGCGAGGTGACGGCCGGTGGTGATCTTTCCGCCGAACACGCTGAGCAAAGGCGGCCCGTCTTCGTCGAGCTCGAGCACGTAATCGCGCGTCACGGCCTTCGCCTCGCTCGCGCCGTCGTCATAGAGCGGCCGCACGCCCGACCAGCTGCATGTCACGTCGGCGGGCGAAACTTGCTTCACGAAGTGGTGGTTCGCGCCATCGCAAAGGTAGGCGATCTCTTCGGCTGAAATCACCGCATCCTCGGGCGCATCGACGGGAATGTCGGTCGTCCCGATTTCGGTCCCGCCCTGCCAGGGAATCGCGAAGATGATTCGGCGGTCGGGGAGCTGAAGGATGTAGGCGTGGTCGCCCTCGTACAGCTTGGGCACGACGATGTGGCTGCCCTTGACGAGTCGAACGTTCGCCTTGCTGGGAATGCCGAGTTGTTCGAGCAGCAGATGAACCCACGGCCCCGCGGCGTTGACGAAGCCTCGCGCGGTGACCTCGCGTCCGTTGGACAGCGTCGCGTGCCAGAGACCGCCTTCGCGCGACGCACCTTCAAGCGAAACCCGCGTGCAAATCTCCGCGCCATTGGCGGCGGCGTCGACCGCGTTGAGCAAGGTGAGCCGCGAATCGTCGACTTGCGCGTCCGAATAGACGAACCCGCTTTCCCCGCCCTTCAACGGCGCGATGTAGTCGGTGTCCGATTTCCGCAGCCCGCGCGACCGGGGCAGGCTCATCTTCCCGCCGAGGAAGTCGTAAAGGTAGAGCCCGATCCGCACCATCCACCACGGCCGCACCGCATTTTCCTGCGGCAGCACGAAGCGCAACGGGCGGATGATGTGCGGCGCGGCGTGGATCAGGCGTTCGCGTTCCCTGAGCGCCTCGGCGACGAGGCGGAAGTCGTAATATTCGAGGTAGCGCAAGCCGCCGTGGATCAGCTTGGTCGAGGCCGAGGAGGTGTGGCTGGCGAGGTCGTCGCGCTCGACCAGCAGCACCTTCAATCCCAGCAGCGCCGCTTCGCGCGCGATCGCGCAGCCGTTGATTCCGCCGCCGGCGATGAGGAGGTCGTAATGGTCGGTCACGCGCTCCCCCTACCGTCATTCGAGCGGAGCGCCTATCTTCGCGTCACATGGCAAAACCAAGACATCAGCCCGGCCTTCCCACTCGCCAGCAGATCATCGATTTCATCACGTCATCGGACACGCCGGCGGGCAAGCGCGAGATCGCCAAGGCGTTCGGGCTCTCGGCGCACGAGAAGATCGCGCTCAAGGCGTTGCTCAAGGACATGGCCGACGAAGGGCTGATCGACAGCGCTCCGGGCCGCGCGTTCCACAAGGCCGGCGGGCTGCCCAAGGTGACCGTGCTGCGCGTCTCGGATGTCGACGATGGCGGCAACGTCTGGGCGGTGCCCGAGCGCTGGGACGCCGACGCCGCGCCGATGCCGCGCTTGCGCGTGCGCGAGCGGGGGAAGCGCTCCGCATTGGGGGTCGGCGACCGCATCCTCGCGCGGACCGAAGAGGCCGGGAAGGGCTGGATCGCGCACCCGATGAAGCAGCTCGCCAAGGGCGACGAGCTGATGCTTGGGGTGCTGCGCTGGGAAGGCAATGGCCTGTGGCTCGAAGGCGTCGAGAAGCGCGAGCGGCGGCAATATCCGGTGTCCGATGCGGGCGACGCGCAGCCGGGCGACCTCGTGCTCGCGGAAAAAACGGGACGCCCGCCGCGCATCACCGCGCGCGTGACCGAGCGGCTCGGCGATCCGTTCGCGCCGCGCAGCTTCTCGCTGATCGCGATCCATGAACACGGTATTCCGGACGTATTCGGCGACGACGTGTTGGAAGAATCCAACAGGGCCGCGTTGCTTCCTGTGGGCGAAGATCGAGAAGATCTGGCCCACCTGCCGATCGTCGCGATCGATCCCGCCGACGCGCGCGATCACGACGATGCGGTGTGGGCCGCGCCCGACGACGATCCGGGCAATGCGGGCGGCTGGCAGGCGGTGGTCGCGATCGCCGACGTGTCGTTCTACGTCCGCCCCGGCTCGGCGCTCGACCGCGAAGCGCGGCGGCGCGGCAATTCGGTCTATTTCCCCGACCGCGTCGTGCCGATGCTGCCCGAGATCCTGTCGGCGGAGATCTGCTCGCTCAAGACCGGCGAAGACCGCGCGGCGCTGGCGTGTCACTTGCAGGTGGGCAAGGACGGGCAGCTCAAAAGCTGGCGCTTCACTCGCGCTCTCGTGCGGATCGCGGCGAACATCGCGTATGAGGACGCGCAGGCCGCAATCGATGGCGAGCTCGATCATCCGCTGACCGACACCGCTCTCAACCCACTCTGGGCCTGCTGGCGCGCGCTGGCCAAGGCGCGCGACGCGCGCGAGCCGCTTGATCTCGACTTGCCCGAACGCCGCGTCGTGCTCGACGAGAAGGGGCGAATCATGTCGGTCGCGCCGCGCGAGCGGCTCGACGCGCACCGGCTGATCGAGGATTACATGATCGCCGCCAACGTCGCCGCGGCCAAGGCGCTCGAAGCGAAAAAGGCGCCGGTGATGTACCGCGTCCACGAGCCGCCGAGCCGCGAGAAACTGGTGGGGCTGAAGGACTATCTGGAGACGTACGGCGTCAAGTTCGCGCTCGGACAGGTCATCCGTCCGGCCACGTTCAACCGGATTCTCGACAAGATCGGCGACGTCGATTTCCGCCCGCAGGTGATGGAGCAGATCCTGCGCAGCCAGACGCAGGCCTATTACGCGCCGGACAATCATGGGCATTTCGGGCTCAGCCTGGGCAGCTATGCGCACTTCACCTCGCCGATCCGGCGCTATGCCGACCTCGTCGTTCATCGCTCGCTGGTGAGCGCGTACGCCCTCGGTCCCGGCGGACTGACGTCGGACGAAGCGGCGGGGATGGAGCGGATCGGCGAGGCGATCAGCCGGCTCGAACGCCGCGCGATGGAGGCCGAGCGCGATACGATCGACCGTTACGTCGCGGCCTATCTCGCCGAGCGCGTCGGCGAGCTGGTCGAGGTGCGGATCAGCGGCGTGACCAATTTCGGCTTCTTCGCGACGGTCGACGGGATCGGGGGCGACGGGCTGATGCCGGTGCGCGACCTGGGGGGCGAATATTTCCGCTACGACGAGGTCGCCAAGAAACTGGTCGGGGAGCAATCGGGCGACGAATATGCGATCGGCCAACGGCTCACGCTGCGGCTCGCCGAGTCCAATCCGGTGTCGGGCGCGTTGCGCTTCGAACTGCCCGAAGGAAAAGGCGCGGCGCGTGGATCGCGGCCGCAACGCGACTTGAAACGGCGCGGGCGACCCGCCAACATCCGGCACCAGGGTAAACGCCGCAAATAGGGGAGTATCGTCATGGGAGCAGCAGCAGGGGCGGCCGCCGCGGTGGCACGAGCGCGGCGGCGGTTGATCTCGCACTTCATGGCGCAGGATGCCGTCTCCGCCGACAAGGCGATCGGCTATGCGCCCGAGCGTGGGATCGAGCGGCGGCTGCTCGAGCGGCTGATCGACAAGGGCGTGCTCCAGGTCGGCAAGGCCGGCACCTACTGGCTCGACATTCCCGCGTACGACGCGTGGAGCAAGGCACGGCGACGGCGCGCGGGGATCGCGGTCGGCGCGGTGGTTGCGATCGGCGCGGCGCTCAGCCTGTTCGCCGGGTGATGAACGACCGGCTGCGCCTGACCGGCACGACCGCGCCGGCCGAGCCGCCCCCGATACCGGCGGCTGCGCTCAGGGTGCGTGGGCGGATCGCCAAGGCGATGCTCGCGGCGCACGCGCTGGCGCCCGAGGATGCGATCGCCTTCACGCCCGATCCGCGTGACACCGCGGCGTTCGCTCGGATGCGCGCGACTGGGGTGGTCCGTGAGGTACCGGGCGGGCGCTTCTGGTTCGATCTGGTCGCCTATCACTTGCGCGAACGGGCGCGCAGCCGCGTGCTGACGATGTGGGGGTTGCCGCTCGCGCTGCTCGCCGCAGTCGTGATCGTGATGTTCTATTAGCCGACGCGAAACGTCAGCCCCGCTTTCGCCACCAACCGCTCGCGTAAGCGGTCGCCCATCAATGCGCCGGGGGTCCAGATCCCGCCCGCCCCCTCGACGTCTTGCACCAGGCACAGTGCCGCCTCGGCGATCATCTTGCTGGTCGACCCATAGCCGGGGTCGCGGTCGCCGGTGACGACGCATTCGACGCGTGCCTCGTCGGGATATTCGCCGATGAAGATGATGTCGTAGCAGCCGGAGTCGCGTTCTTCCTTCGACGGGCCTTCGCCGGGCTTGGGACCCTTGTCGCTGGCCAGCGGGTTGATCTTGGCGATCGCCTCGGCGGCCGCCTTGCCGATATCACCGAGCCCGGCGACCATCATCTCGTCATAGACGAAGTCCGTGCCGTAGCGTTCGCCGAGCAGGAAGTTGGTGCGGTGGACGTTCTTGGTGTTGATCGGCGCCATGATGAACGGCGCGACCCAGGCGCCGACGGACTTGTCGTATTCGGGGAGCAGCCCGGTCGGCTGGTGCGGACCCGAAAAGCCAGGCGTGAGCGCGAAGGGGCTGGTGAGCAACGCAACGATCCGCGGGTCGCGCGCGGCGGCAGCCAGCGTCGCCTTCAGGCTCGCCGCGGTCCCGCCCGAAAACCCGCCCTTCATCACGCGAACGCGCCCTTTGACGCGGGGGGCGGGCCTCCCATGCTTGGCGGTCGCGCATTGCTGGAGGCTCAACACGCCCAAGTCGAACGGGATCGAGTCGAACCCGCAACTGAACACGATCCGCGCGCCCGATTTCTGCGCAGTCTCGTGGTGCGCGTCGATCATGTGCCGCATCCAGGCGGGCTCGCCGCACAGATCGACATACGCGGTGCCGGTCTCCGCGCACGCGGCGACGAGATCGCTGCCGTAGAGCTGATAGGGGCCGACCGTGGTGACGACGACCGTCGCGCGCCGACACATCGCATCGAGGCTGGCGGGATCGTCGGAATTGGCGGTGATGAGCGCGGCGCCGGCGGGCGCGCCGATCTCGTCGCGGACTTCCTCGAGCTTCGACAACGAGCGCCCGGCCATCGCCCACTTGACCCCGCTCGGATAGCTCGCGACCAGATATTCGGCGACCAGCCGCCCGGTAAACCCGGTCGCGCCGTAGACGATGATATCGAATTCGCGGGCCATTGCTTTTCTCCTCTCCCGCTTGCGGGAGGGGCCGGGTGGGCCTGTCCAGCAAAGGGTCGCGACAACATGCCCACCCAGCCGCGGGTGAAGCAAGCCCCCAGCTTGCTTCAGGTCGTCCGGGGGACGACCGACCCGCCGCTCCCCCTCCCGTAAGCCGGCGGGGAAGCTACGCCGCTTCGCTAAACTGCAGCGACGCCAACCGCGCGTACAGCCCGCCCTTGGCATTGAGCGTCGCGTGGTTGCCCTGTTCGACGATGCGACCGTCATCCATCACGATGATCCGCCCGGCCGCTCGGACGGTCGCCAGACGGTGCGCGATGACCAACGTCGTGCGACCGCCCATCAGCCGTTCGAGCGCTTCCTGCACCAGCCGCTCGCTTTCAGCGTCGAGCGCGCTCGTCGCTTCGTCGAGCAGCAGGATCGGGGCGTCGCGGAGCAGTGCGCGGGCGATCGCGACTCGCTGGCGCTGCCCGCCCGACAGCCGAGCGCCGCCTTCGCCCATGAAAGTGTCGAGCCCATCGGGCAATTTGCGCAGGAACTCGGCGGCATTGGCGGCCTCGGCGGCCGCCCAGATCGCTGCGTCGCTTGCACCCCATTCGCCATAGCGGATGTTGTCGCGCGCCGACGCGCCGAAGATGACGGTTTCCTGCGGGACCATCGCGATCCGGCGGCGGATCGCGGCGGGGTCGGCTTGGCGGAGAGCCACGTCGTCGATGGTGATCTCGCCGCTTTGCGGGTCGTAGAAGCGCTGGAGCAACTGGAACAACGTCGTCTTGCCGGCCCCCGAGGGACCGACCACCGCGACGGTCTCTCCCGGCTCGACGTCGAGCGAGAAATCGACCAGCGCCGACACGTCCGGCCGCGTCGGATAGCGGAATGCGACATGGTCGAACCGGATCGCGCCTCTCGGCGGCTCGGGCAGCGCGACCGGGTCGGCGGGGGCATGGATTTCGGGTTGCTCGGCGAGCAATTCGCTGAGCCGTTCGGCGGCGCCCGCCGCGCGCAGCAGGTCGCTATACACATCGGACAGCGCGCCGAACGCGCCCGTCGTCAGGATCGCGTAGCCGATGAACGCGGTGAGCGTGCCCGGTGACATCTCCCCCTCCGCCACGGCCGAGGCGGAGCCCCAGAGCAGGAAGGTCACCGCGCCGAAGATCAGGGTGATGAAAAACGCGGTCAGCACCGCTCGAATGAAAATCCGCCGCTTGGCCGCGCTGAAGCCTCGCGCGACCGTGTCTGCAAAGCGCTGACCCTCGCGCCGTTCCTGGCCGAACGCCTGCACGACCTTCATAGCCGAGAATACCTCGACTGCGTTGGAACCAATGTCGGCGATACGATCCTGACTGGTGCGGGAGGTCGCCCGCAGCCGCCGGCCCAATAGTAGAATCGGCGTGAGTACGACCGGGATGCCGATGAGGATCATGGCGGCGTATTGGGGCGCCAGGATGAACATCCCAACGGTGCCACCGATCCCCGTGATCAAATTGCGCAGCGCGACGGAGACGGTAGTCCCGACCGCCATCTCGATCTGCGTGGTGTCGGCTGTCAGGCGCGAAGCGATCTCCGACGGCCTGTTCTCCTCGAACCAGCGCGGCGCCAGTCGCAACAGGTTCTGCTGCACCGCGATCCGCACGTCCGCCACGGTCCGCTCGCCGAGCCAAGAGACGAAATAGAAACGGATCGCGGTCGCCACTCCGAGGCCCGCCACGATGAGCAGCAGGTGATAAAATACGTCGTTGACATGGGCCATGTCGGCCCCGTGCGAGAAGCCGCGATCGATCAGCGGTTTCAGCAAGGCGGGAAAGGACAGGGTCGCCGCAGACGTCCCGAGCAGGGCAAGCAGTGCAATGCAGAGCTGCAGCGGATAACGGCCGGCATAATGCCAGACCATCCGGAGACTACCAAGCTTACGGCCCGGCTTCGGCGTATCGGGAGCGGGATCGGCCATCGTTTCGCCCTAGCAGCGGCATGGCCGCACCCGCAACGATCCATCGCATCAGCCGTTGTGTGCAGTGCAACACGGGCCTAGGGCTTGATGGCGGGGACGCCAGTAACGATTTGGGGGCAGATGCTTTACGACGCTTACGAAATGCAGCGGTCGATGCTGGCCGGTGCGAGCGCCTGGGCCAATTTTGGCGCCGAGCTGCTGGGTAACCCCGCCAATCCGTTCGCCTATTTCGGCGGCGGTCCGGTAATGGCCTCCGCGCTTGAGGTGTTCGCGCATGCAGCGGCGCCTCGCGGCAAGCCCGCCTTCGCGCTCGACCACACGATGGTTGACGGCAAGCGGGTCGATGTCCGCGAGGAGATCGTCCTGAAAAAGCCGTTCGGGCAGTTGAAGCGGTTCGTCCGCGCCGGCGTGGAAGGCGGACCCAGGCTGCTGATCGTCGCGCCGATGTCGGGCCATTACGCCACGCTGCTGCGCGGTACGGTCGAGCGGATGCTGCCGTTCGCGGACGTCTACATCACCGATTGGCGCGACGCGCGGCAAGTGCCGCTGAGCGACGGCAGTTTCGATCTCGACGACTATATCGATTACCTGATCGAGTTCATGCACGCGATCGGGCAAGCCAATGGCGGGGAGCGCGCGCACATGCTCGCGGTGTGTCAGCCATCGGTGCCGGCCTATGCCGCGGCGTGCCTGATGAGCGCCGACAAGGATCCGTGCCGGCCGAGGACGCTGACGATGATGGGCGGCCCGGTCGATACGCGGCAAGCGCCGACGGCGGTCAACACGCTTGCCACCGAGCGCCCGTTCGCCTGGTTCGAGCAGAATGTCATCGCGACCGTGCCGGGCAATTATCCGGGGGCGGGGCGCCGGGTCTATCCGGGCTTCCTGCAGCTCGCGGGATTCATGACGATGAACCTGGGCAACCACATGGTCTCGCACTGGGAGATGTTCAAACACCTCGTCCAGGGCGAGGACATCGAGGCCGAGGCGACCAAGGATTTCTACGAGGAATATCGGTCCGTCTGCGACATGACCGCCGAATTTTACCTCCAGACCATCGACGTCGTGTTCCAGCACCATTCGCTGCCCAAGGGCGAGATGACGCATCGCGGGCGCAAGGTCGATCCGGGCGCGATCACCGACATAGCTTTGCTCGCGATCGAGGGGAAGCGCGACGATATTTCGGGGCTAGGCCAAACCAAGGCCGGGCTGACGATCGCCAGCAACCTGCCCGCCGCGGACAAGAAATATCTCGTGGCCGATGCCGGGCATTACGGCATCTTCAACGGCAGCAAGTGGCGCACTCAGATCGCCCCGGTGGTCGAAGCCTGGATCGAAGCGCACGGCTAGCTCCGTCATGCCAGCGAAAGCTGGCATCTCGTGCCGCCGAAAGACTCCAGCTTTCGCTGGAGTGACGTCAACTGCCAAGAACCGCGCCGATCGCCTGGTCGATCTCGGGCCAGCTATAGACGTTGAGCGGCTGCCCATTGAGGTACAGCGTGGGCGTTCCCTTCACGCCGGGGGTCACCGTCGCCTTTTCCTCGCGCTGCCGATCGACGCGGAATGCGGCCGCGTCGGCGAGGCAGGCATGGGCGCGCGCCCTGGTCAGGCCATGGCTCGTCGCGAAGGCGGTGAAACCCCATTGATCGGCATATTTGACGCGGTCGGCCGCGGTCGCGAACGGATTGCCCGTCGGGTTGGCCTCGGCCCATTGTTCGTAGGCGAGCGCCAGCGTCGGCTGGCTGTCGTAGAAATCGTCCGAGAAGCGCAGGAAGTTGGCAGGACCAGCGCAGCGCAGCAGCGCGTGGAGGATCGGATCGGCGCTATGCACCGCGAAGGGATGATACTCGAAGCTGACCTGGCCGGTCGCGATCCGCTCGCGGAAACCCTCGACCGTGGCGCTGTGAAATCGTTGGCAGAATGGGCAGGTCAGTGAGCCGTATTCGACGACCTTGGCCTTGGCGGCCGGGTTGCCGACCAGGAAGCCGCCATTCGCGGTCAGCGTGACTCGCTTCTCCCACGGTACCGGCACGGGCGGCTTGGCGGGAGCGCGACGCACGACCTTGCGCGAGCCCGGGCCAGCGAAGGCACCGGACGCAGGCAGGGCAAGCGCGAGAACGGCTAGAGCGGCGAGCATTTTCATCCCGCCGCTCATGCCGTTTTCGCAGTTGCGTGACAATCCGATGTTACGCGCCGGTCGCCTCCGCGGTCGTTCCCACCACCGCATGGCTGCCTTCGTCGCCGGCCTTGATCTTGCCGCCGAACAGCATCTTGACCTTGCCGGCCAGGCTCACGTCGGTCTCCCACATCTCGGCATCGTCCACATCGAAGCGCAGCAGCGCGAGATTGGGATCGCTCTTGCCGCCGGGAAACCACGCCTCGACCTGGCTGTTCCAGAGCTTGTCGACCATCCCGAAGTCGTTATCGATCCGCGCGTTCCCCGACAGGCACGCGAAGAAGTCGTGCCCCTTCGCCACAAACTGCGCCATCGTCTTGCCACCTTGGGCGAGGCGGTTGTCCTTGCCGATGAAGAAGAAGATCGTGTCGACCTGCTCCTGGTCGAGCTGCGCGGTCAGCGGCTCATGATGCCCGCCACCTTCGAGTCCGATCATCACGAACGGACTGTCGGCGAGCTTCTTCCAGAAATGCTGCTTGATTTCCTGCGGGTCGGCCATTCGTAGCGCTCCTGACATTTATCAAGGAGCAAACGGCCGACCCGCGCGGAAATATCCCTAGGGGCGGATCAAAGAACTTCGAACAGCCCCGCAGCACCCATGCCGCCACCGACGCACATCGTCACGACGACGTACTTCGCGCCGCGGCGTTTGCCTTCGATCAGCGCGTGGCCGGTGCAGCGCGCGCCGGTCATGCCGTAGGGATGGCCGATCGAGATCGAGCCGCCGTTGACGTTGAGCAGCTCGTCGGGGATGCCGAGCTTGTCGCGGCAGTACAGCACCTGCACCGCAAACGCTTCGTTGAGCTCCCACAGGCCGATATCGTCCATTTTGAGGCCGTTGCGCTCGAGCAATTTGGGGATCGCGAAGACGGGGCCGATGCCCATCTCGTCGGGCTCGGTACCCGCGACCGCCATACCGACATAGCGACCCAGCGGGGTGAGGCCGCGCTTCGACGCGAGCGATTCTTCCATCAGTACGCTGGCCGACGATCCATCCGACAGCTGACTGGCATTGCCCGCGGTGATCGTGAAGTCGGGGCCGAGCACCGGCTGCAAGCCCCGCAGCCCCTCGATCGAGGTTTCGGGGCGATTGCCCTCGTCCTTTGTCACTTCGACCTCGTGATGCGTGACTTCCTTGGTCTCCTTATTGGTCATCGCCATCGTCGCTTTGACCGGCACGATCTCGGCGTCGAAATAGCCGGCCTGCTGTGCGGCATGGGTGCGCTGCTGCGACTTGAGCGCGTACTGGTCCATGTCTTCACGGCTGATATTGTAGCGCTTCGCCACGACCTCGGCGGTCTGCAGCATCGGCATGTAGACGTCCTTGTGCATTGCCAGCAGCTCGTCGTCGCGACCGACGCGCATCTGCGGGGTCTGCACCATGCTGATCGATTCGACGCCGCCGCCTACGCACACGTCCATATTGTCGACGATGATCTCCTTCGCCGCGGTGGCGATCGCCATCAGCCCGGAGGCGCACTGGCGGTCGACCGACATGCCGGCGACGGTCACCGGCAGCCCGGCGCGGAGCAAAGCGGTGCGCGCGATATTGCCGGCCTGGACGCCCTGCTGAAGCGCGGCGCCGAACACGACATCCTGCACCTCTGCCGGGTCGATCCCGGCGCGCTCGACCGCGGCCCGAATCGAATGGCTGGCGAGCGTCGGCGACGGCGTGTTGTTGAACCCGCCGCGATAGGCGCGGCCGATCGGGGTGCGGGCGGTGGAAACGATGACGGCGGAGCGCATTTCAGTCCTTTCGTCGCCCCGGCGGAGGCCGGGGCCGATGCGTTGAGGAGCGCTGCCGGTCTTGCTCGCGCAACCCGGCGGCCCCGGCCTCCGCCGGGGCGACGCACTAGTTCAAACGAAAATCTGGCTAATCCATTCGGCGATCAAGGCTGGCTTGTCCTTGCCCTCGATCTCGACGGTGAATTCGTTGGTCTGCTGCCATTGGCCGGGACGCTTTTCGATCAGCTCCATCAGCTTGAAGCGGCCGCGCACCTTGCTGCCTGAGGGAACGGGCGTCAGGAAGCGGACTTTGTTGCCGCCATAATTCACGCCCATTTTCACGCCTTCGATCTTCGGCTGATCGGCCTTCGACGCGAGCAACGGCATCAGCGACAAAGTCAAAAATCCGTGCGCGATGGTGCCGCCGAATGGCGTCATCTTCGCCATTTCGGGGTTCACATGGATGAACTGGTGGTCGCCGGTCGCGTCGGCGAACTTGTTGATCATTTCCTGGCTGACCTCGACCCAGTCGGACACGCTCTCGCGCCCGATCTGGTTGGCGAGGTCCAGGATCGTGATGGTGTCGGCAGTGGTGGCCACGGCATTCCCCTCGGGACGGTTTCGGCGCTAAAGGCCATCGCACATCCTCTACGGCGTGCCCCGCCCACGAGGCAAGCCCGACCCGACCGAGACTTTGAAAATGACTGCCGACGCTACGTCTTCCGCCCGTAAAATCATGGCCGCGCAGTACCGCGCACCCGAACCCGATATTCTAAAGCCGTTATTGGCGCGCGCCGCGCTGACCCCCGACTCGCGCGCGCGAGTGATGGGGCACGCCAGCGGGCTGCTCGCCGACCTGCGCGCGGCGCAGAACAAGGGGTGGGTCAACCAGTTCCTCCAGGAATATCGGCTCAATTCGTCCGAAGGCGTGGCGCTGCTGAGCCTCGCCGAGGCGTTCCTCCGCGTGCCCGATCCGGAAACCGCCGACCTCCTGATCGCCGACAAGCTCGG
Source organism: Sphingomonas sp. (assembly GCF_036269755.1). Taxonomy (GTDB): domain Bacteria; phylum Pseudomonadota; class Alphaproteobacteria; order Sphingomonadales; family Sphingomonadaceae; genus Sphingomonas. Next base: position 137,438 of record NZ_DATBDV010000020.1, read on the forward strand.
CGATGCCGACTGGCGCGCGCACACCGGCGAATCGAACTCGTCGCTGGTCAACATTGCGACGTGGGGCCTCGTGGTCGGCCGCGCCTTGGTCGGCGAGGGCGATCAGGGTCCGCTCCGCCGCCTGATCAGCCGCGCCGGCGAGCCGTTCGTGCGTCAGGCGGTCGGCGCGGCGATGCGGATGATGGGCGAAATTTTCGTCATGGGCCGTACCATCGACGAAGCGATGGCGCGGATGCGCAAGCCCGACAATCGCGGCTTCACCGCCAGCTTCGACATGCTGGGCGAAGCCGCACGCACCATTGAGGACGCTGCGCGTTATTTCAACGCGTACACCAATGCGATCGACGCTGTCGGGCGCGACCCGGCGGCGGGACATTCGATCTCGGTCAAACTGTCCGCGCTCCACCCGCGCTACGAGGTCACGCAATATGACCGCTGCGTGCCCGCACTGACCGAGATGCTCGAAGCGCTGGCCGTCCAGGCGGCGGGCAAGGGCATCGCGCTGACCGTCGATGCCGAGGAGTCCGAGCGGCTCGAGATGAGCCTCGACATCATCGGCGCGGTTGCCGCGCTGCCGGGTCTCAAGGGCTGGGACGGGTTCGGCATGGCGGTGCAGGCGTACGGCAAGCGCGCGCGGCCGGTGGTCGAATGGGCGAACAGTCTCGATCGCCTGATGAACGTGCGGCTGGTCAAGGGCGCCTATTGGGACAGCGAGATCAAGCGCACCCAGGTCGAAGGTTTGAGCGACTACCCGCTGTTCACGCGCAAGGCGGCAACCGACGTGTCGTACCTCGCGGTGGCGCGCGACATGCTCGATGCGAAAAATATCCGTCCGGCCTTCGCCAGCCACAACGCGCTGACCGTCGCGACCTTGATGGAATGGGCTGGCAATAGCCGCGAGTTCGAGTTCCAGCGGCTGCACGGTATGGGCGATGGGCTGTACGAGCGGCTGGTCCTCGAGCAGGGCTATCATTGCCGCATCTACGCGCCGGTCGGCGGGCACCGCGATTTGCTCGCGTATCTCGTGCGGCGGCTGCTCGAGAACGGCGCGAATTCGAGCTTCGTTCACCAACTCGCCGACGAGAATCTAAGCGAGGCCGATATCCTCGCTGACCCCGTGCAAAAGATCGCCGCGGTCGGCGGCACGCGACACCCGAGCATCCCGCTGCCGATCGACCTGTTCGGCGACCGCAAGAATTCGACCGGCATCGATCTCAGCGATCGGGATGTACTGGCGAAGACCGCCAAGGTCGTCGCCAAACTTCCTGCAGTCGAGGTGCCGAAAGCGGACGTTGCAGCAAGCATCGAACGTGCCCACGCAGCCTTTCCCGCCTGGTCTTCGACCGCAGTCGAACAACGCGCGGCCATCATGGAAAGCCTCGCCGACAGCTTCGAAGCCAACCGCGACGAACTGATGGCGATCTGCGTGCAGGAGGCGTTCAAGACGATTCCCGACGCCATCGGCGAAGTGCGCGAAGCCGCCGACTTCTGCCGCTATTATGCCCAACAGGCGCGCGCCGGAATGCAGCTGATCGAGCTTCCCGGGCCGACCGGCGAACGCAATACGCTCCACCTCGACGGGCGGGGCGTGTGGGCGACGATCGCACCGTGGAATTTCCCGCTCGCGATCTTCCTCGGCCAGACCGTCGCGGCGCTGGTCACGGGTAACACCGTGGTCGCGAAACCGGCGCCGCAGACCCCGAAGATCGCCGCTGCCGCCGTGCGCCTCGCGCATCAGGCCGGGGTGCCCGAGGACGCGCTGATCCTGGCGCCCGGGGGGCCCGAGGTCGGCGCCGCGTTGACTGCTGATCCACGCATCCTGGGAGTCGCTTTCACCGGCTCCACTGCCACGGCCAAGAAGATCGCGCGGTCCTTGCTGGAAGACGACGACCGCCCGATCGTCCCGCTGATCGCCGAAACCGGCGGGATCAACGCGATGATCGTCGACTCTACCGCGTTGCCGGAGCAGGTTGTAGCCGACGTCGTCACCTCGTCGTTCCGGTCCGCTGGCCAACGTTGCTCGGCGCTTCGGCTGTTACTGCTGCAGGAGGATATCGCCGACGGTGTCATCGCAATGCTCAAGGGCGCGATGGACTTGCTCGTGCTTGGCGACCCTGCCGATCCGCGCACCGATGTCGGCCCGGTGATCGACCAAGGTGCGTACGACAGGCTGATGGGCTACCGCGCCGCGCCCAAGGGCAAGGTGCTCAAGACGCTCGACTCGCCCACGACCGGGCTGTTCGTGCCACCGACGCTGATCGAACTCGATCGTATCGAGGATCTCCAGACCGAATGGTTCGGCCCAATCCTGCATGTCGCGACCTGGCCCGCGGGCAAGCTTTCGGAGACGATCGCGCGGGTCAACGCCAAGGGCTACGGCCTGACGATGGGCCTCCACAGCCGCATCGCACGCGCCGGGGACGTCGCCGAGGCCGAGGCGGCGGTGGGCAACCTCTACGTCAACCGCAGCATGATCGGTGCGGTGGTGGGGTCGCAGCCGTTCGGCGGCGAAGGCCTGTCGGGCACCGGTCCCAAGGCCGGCGGGCCGCATTATCTTTACCGCTTCGTCGCCGAACGCGCGGTCTCGGTCGACACCACCTCCGCAGGCGGCAACGCTACGTTGCTGAGCCTCGACGAAGGCGGGATCTAGACGCCGCCCTCCTGATCCGACGCCGAACGGTCGCCGGAGGAGGGCGGCTTGCCGATCGTGTCGTTACTGTCGCGGATCGCACGCGGTTGCTGCGGCTGGACCATGCCGCCCTCTGCGGCGGACAGCGTGACTTGGGTGGGATAAGCGAGTCCGATGCCGTCGTCGTTGAAGCGTTGGACGATCGCCAGCCCGATCGAATGGCGCAAGTCGAACATGTCCTGGAACGCGGCGCTGGGCGCGTCGAACTGCAGCTCGAAATCATAGCTTTGCATCCCGAACGCGACGAAGCCGGCGCGGACGAACGTCCCCTGATGGTCCTCGACGATGTCCTTCAGCAGGTGCGGAAGCTGTTCCATCACGTTGACCGGGGTGGTCTGAACCACTCCCAATGTGAAGATGATGCGGCGATATTCGCGCTGGGTGTTGTTGATAATCTCGAAGTCGAGAAGCTTCTTGTTGCCGACAATGCGGGCTTCGCCGGCGGTGCCGCGGATGCGCGTCGAGCGCATGCCGATATACTCGACAGTGCCCGACGACGTGTCAAAGCTAATCGCATCGCCCCGCCGGAAGGGCCGGTCGAAGATGATGGCAATCGCCGCGAACAGGTCGGCGAATACGCTCTGCGCGGCGAGCCCGATCGCGATGCCGCCGACGCCGAGGCCGGCGACGAGACCGGTGACGTTGACGCCAAGATTGCCCAGCACCAGCACCAGCGCGATCGCGAACAGCGCGAAGGTCACGAAAAGCCGGATCAGGCCCATCGCGTTGGTGAGCGTCTCGCCGTGATAATCGCTAGCCGAGGTGCGGTGCTCGATTCCGCCGAGGATGATCTCGCGCGCCCAGATTGCCCCCTGGAACACCGCCGCGATAGTGAAGAGGAAATGGACGAAAGCGATGACCCCGGCCGGCGCTTCGGCGAATTGCGCGAAGCCGACCACGATCTGCGCCGCCGACATCGCGATGAAGAAATTGTTGGTCTTGGCCAACGCGCGGCCGAACACCGTGCCCCAGCCCGTTTGCGACGTGTCGCGCGCACACAATCTTTTACCCAGGCTCTTCACGAGATGGAGGCCGAGGAACAGCAGGATCCCGGCCCCGATCGCGATCAGGATCTGCAGCCAGTGTGTCTCGAACCAGGCCGAGGCCGCGTCGTAGAAATCGCCGGCCTGCCGCTTCAAGTCCAGATGGTGCGCCGCCGGAGGTACGGGCGCGTTGGTGTTGCTCATCATTCTCTCTTCAGGCGGCCTTGCGCCTTGGCTTGGCGCCAGCTTCGAGGAACGCGATCAGACCGCGCTCGTAACGATCGAGATAGCGCGTGGCGCGCGGCAGGTCGAGATTTTCGCGGAATTGGCTCTGGCCGTTCTTGACGAGGTCGATCAGCGCCGGGTGGACGTACGATTTGCGTGCGATGGCCGGGGTGTTGCCCAGCGTCTCGGTTACCGGCTCGAGCATGGTCTTGAGGCCGATATCGTGTTCCGCTTTGGCGAGCGTCTCGAACGCTATCACGCTCGCGCTCCAGGTGCGGAAATGCTTGGCGGTGAAGTCGCACCCGGTCGCGGTGCGGATGTAATCGTTGACGTCGGACGAGCTCACGCCGTGCGGCTGGCCATCCTCGCCGACATATTGGAACAGTTGCTGGCCGGGCAGGTCCTGGCATTTCTTGACGAACCGCGCGAGGCTGCGATCGGTGATCGTCAGGGTCTTTTCCTTGCCCGATTTGGCGCGGTATTTGAGGCTGAGCTTGCCGCCTTCAATTCGCGCGTGGCGGTCGCGTAGGGTGGTCAAACCGAAGCTCTTATTGGTCTTGGCATAGGTTTCGTTTCCGATGCGCAACGCGGCGATGTCGAGCAGATGGACCATCGCCGCGATCGTCCGCTCCTTGCTGTGCTTGCGCTGGCACAGGTCCGCCTCGACCCTCGCGCGGAGCTTGGCCAGCGCGCGGCCGAACGGGGCGCAACGATTGTATTTCTCGCTTTCCTGACGCGCGCGGAAATCGAGGTGGTACCGGTATTGCTTGCGTCCCTTGTCGTCCCACCCCACCGCCTGGATATGGCCGTTCGGATTCGGGTTGAACCAGGCATCGGTGTAAGCGGGGGGCAAACCGATCGTGTTCAACCGGTCGATCTCCTCGCGGTCGGTGATGCGATTGCCGTCGGCGTCCCAATAGCCCCAGCCGTGCCGCACTTTCTTCCGCGTGATCCCGGGCTGGCTGTCATCGCAATAGACTATTCGGGTCATCGGCACTCCGTTCTGAGCACCGTGCGAAATGCGCGGCTCACCGCTTCGTTCCGGAACGCCGGGCGGTGCGAGCAGTTGTCGGCGCGAGATCGAAGGAGATTTTGCGATGACCGACTTGACCAATGCGCGCGTGCTGATGATCGCGACCGATGGGTTCGAGAATGACGAATTGTTCAAGCCGCGCCAGGCGCTGATCGATGCTGGCGCCAAGGTAACGCTGGCGTCGATCAAGACCGACCCGATCCAGGGCGAGAAGGACGGCGAGAAGGCCGACACGATCACGCCCGACCTGACGCTGAGCGATGTCGATACCGAGGAATTCGACGCGCTGGTGATCCCCGGCGGTGTCAAGAATCCCGACAAGATGCGGACGCAGGAACGCGCGGTGCAAATCGTCGAGGAGTTCATGGACGACGATAAGATCGTGGCGGCGATTTGTCACGGCCCGTGGCTGCTGGTCGAGGCCGACATGGTCGACGGCCGCAAGATGACGAGCTGGCCCTCGGTGCGCACCGATCTCGAAAATGCCGGGGCCGATGTCGTGGACGAGGAAGTCGTGGTCGACGGCAAGCTGATCACCAGCCGCAAGCCCGACGATATTCCCGCGTTCAACCGCGCGATCATCGACGCGTTGACGGAAGAACTGGCCGAGGCTTGATCTGGTTCCCTCCCGCTTGCGGAAGGGCTAGGGGTGGGCCTGTACCGAAGGACCGTCCTTGCTCGGGCCCACCCCCGGCCCCTCCCGCAAGCGGGAGGGGAGAGTGATGCCATTCACCCATCTTTGCGCCGGTCGCTCGACCAAATGATACAGCGCCACCGACGTCGCCAGCACCATCGCCAGATACAGTCCGATCAGCATCGGCGGGACCGCGTGCGCATCGTCGACAAACGCCAGCTTGAACACGACGAACAGCATGAAGTGCGAAAGGTAGGTCGCGTAGCTGATCTCGCCGAAGTAATGGAGCGGACCGCGCGCGAGCGGGTTGCCGCGTATGCTCGAGGTCAGGGCAAGGCCGAGCAGCGAAGCGGCGAACGCGAACGGGACGGCAAGCTGTTCGGGAAGACCGATCGCCCAGCAGGCGAGCATCGCTGAAGCCAAAGCGAACGACAGAATCGCCGGCAATGCCGGCGAAGCCTTCCAGCGTAGCCACAACGCGCACACGGCGCTTCCCGCGGCGAACTCGGTCAGGCATCGAACGATACCGAGGCGCACGATGTCGTGGCCAAGCGTCTGCGCGTTCGCCATTGCGGCGGCAAGGATCAGCAGGAACGCCGCCGCCGCGCCGACGATCAGCCAGGTCGGGACCGTCCGCCAATCCACGGCCCGGACCAGTAGCGGAAAGGCCAGATAGGCGGCGAGCTCGCAACTGATCGACCAGGCGGGGTCGTTCCACGTCAGGGCTTGGGTGAAGCCCCAGTTCTGCAGGAGGAAGACGTGAACCGGCAACTCCGCGAACGGGAATTCGGCCGGATCGTGGCGGCCCGCCGCCGCGAGGGCCACCGCCAGCACCACTGCGCCGCCGAGCACCGCCAGATGCAACGGCCAGATGCGCGCGATGCGTTTCTGCCAGAAACGCGGCACTTCGCGCCAGCCCCCCTCGCGCAGCCGTCCGTGCCAGCTCAGCCAGATGACGAACCCCGACAGCAGGAAGAAGAAATCGACCGCGAGATAGCCCTTGGCGAAAACGTGCAGCCAGATTTGCGGCAGCCCCGCGATCGACAGGCGGATGTGGTAGAGCACCACCATCCACGCCGCGATGCCGCGCGCCGAGGTCAGCGCGCGAAGCTCGTGCGTGCCGGTCATGCTACCGCCGGCTGCGGCTCGGGCAGCGGCTTGGGCGCGCGCATCGGGCGGAACGACGCTTCGGCGCGCTTGCGCTTGAGATAGGTATCGAGCCCGATCTGCGCGCCGACCAGCATGAAGATGAACGGCTGGAACGCGACCGCGATGAAGCAGGCGCCGAGCATGTAGAGCAATTGGCCGGATTGGAGCGCGGTCGCGAGCGGCGCGATCCACACCTCGTCGGGCGGGGCGTTCCGATAGCGGCGGCGGATGACTTCCATCCGGAACAAACCCGCGAACGCGATCGCCAGCCACAGGATCAGGCCGGGCCAGCCTTGTTCGCCCAGCATCTCGAAATAGGCCGAGTGATAGGCGCGCGCGCGGTCGACGGTCAGCGTCGTGTCGAGCTTGGCATTGTCCGCGACGCCGTCTTTCTTGACGATGTCGTAGCGGATCTGGTTTTGGCGGTACATTTCGAAGCCGCCGCCCATCGGGTGCTGCCTGACGTACTCCCAGGTCCATTTCCACACCGCGACGCGCGTGGCGGCGGATTCGTCCTGCTGATACGACTTGATCGTCGACATGCGGTCGGTGAACGATTTGGGCAGGAACGGCACCGCGATCAGCGCCATCGCGGCGACGACCCCCACGTACAGAAACTTGCGCTTGGTATCGCGCAGCATGAGGAGCGCGCAGAGACCAATGCACAGCAGCCCAGTGCGCGTCGACGTCCCCACCGGGATCAACAGGCAGGCAAACACCAAGGCGTAGCAGAACAGCTTCACTTTCCAGTCGCGCCTGAAGATCGTGCCGTATTTGCTCAGCCACAGGATGGTCGGGATAATCGCGATCGCGACGGTCGAAATCGTCGATCCTTCGTACAGCCCCGAATTGTTGGTCACCATCAGATCGAGCGATCCATAGCCGCCGCCGCCCGCCGCGGTCTTGATCCCGCCGACGATGATGATCGATGACGCCGCCAGGATCATGAAGGTGAGCAGCGCCTCGATCCGCAACCGCGTGCGCAGCGTCAGCGGCAGGAACGCGGCAAACGCCAGCGCCTTCCACACCCAATCCCATTTATCGAGCGCCTCGACCGGGAAGTCGGCGCGCATCGTGGTGATCGCGCACCACCCGAGCAGCAACACCATCAACAGCTGGCGCGGCGCGGCCCGGCTGTCCTCCTTGCGGTCGACCAGCGCCCAGCTCAGCACCGCCGCCGCCACCGCGATCAACGAGATCTGCACCGAATTGAGCAACGTGTAGGTCAGCCGCTGCGGCGAGACGATGTCGATATAGACGTAGATCAGGATGAACAGGAACGGCCGGCGAAACGCCAGCCCGAACAGCGCAAGCAGAAACCCGACAAAGGCGAGATCGTGGATCATTGACGGCGAAGCGGCTTCTTGGGCGGCTCGGGCCGCTCGTCGTCCAGGTCGCGGCGGCGCAACAGCAGGATCGCCGCGAGCAGCATCAGGCCGTGGCTGATCGCCAGCGCGAAATCGTCGATCATCGGGCGTTTTGCTCCCTGCTCCGTTCGTGCCGAGCCTGTCGAAGCACGGTTGTTGCGCACGCCCTTCGACAAGCTCAGGGCGAACGGACGTAGGAAACCGTCTAAAGACGCCGAGTTATCGTCGCGTTAAATGGTCGGTAGGCATAGACTGCCGCGATATGCGCATCCTTCACGTCCTCGACCACGGGCTGCCGTTGCAGAGCGGCTACACGTTTCGCACGCGCGCGATTCTCAAGGCGCAGATCGCGCGCGGATGGCACGTCGCGGCGGTGACCGGGGCGCGGCACGGCGCAAGCGACGCGGCGCACGAAGCGATCGACGGGCTCGATTTCTATCGCACGACGCCGCCGGCCAAGACGTTCCCGGTGCTGGGCGAATGGCGCGAGATCGGCGCCCTCACTGAGCGTACGATCGAAGTTGCGCGCGACTTCCAGCCCGATGTGATCCACGCCCATTCGCCGGTGCTCGACGCCGTCGCGGCGTTGCGCGCGGGCAAGAAGCTCGGTGTGTCCGTGCTCTACGAAATTCGCGCCTTCTGGGAGGATGCGGCGGTCGGTAACGGGACGGGTCGCGAAGGCTCGCTTCGCTATCGCGCGACGCGCGCCCTTGAGACTTGGGCGGTGAAGCGGGCCGACGCCGTTGCGGTGATTTGCGAAGGTTTGCGCAGCGACCTGATGGCGCGCGGGATAGCGCCCGAGAAGATCATGGTATCGCCCAACGGTGTCGACCTGACGTTGTTCGGCGAACCGTTGCCGCGAGACGAGGCACTGGCGGACGAACTCGGGCTGGCGGCGAATGACGATGTCGTCGGGTTCATCGGCAGCTTCTACGATTACGAAGGCCTCGACGGTCTGATCGCGGCGATGCCGGCGTTGGTAGAGCGGCGTCCGCGCGCCAAATTGCTGCTGGTCGGCGGCGGGCCGATGGAGGCAAGCTTGCGCGCGCAAGCCGCCGCGTCGCCGGTCGCGCGTGCGATACGCTTCGTTGGGCGCGTGCCGCATGATCAGGTCGAACGCTATTATTCGCTGGTCGATGTCCTCGCTTACCCGCGCAAAAGGATGCGGCTGACCGATCTCGTCACACCCTTGAAACCGCTCGAAGCGATGGCGCAGCGGCGGCTGGTTGCCGCGTCGGATGTCGGCGGGCATCGCGAGTTGATCCGTGACGGCGAAACGGGCAGCCTGTTCGCGCCCGACGATCCGCAGGCGGTGGCCGATGCGCTTGCCGCTTTGTTCGCGGATCGCGGGGCGTGGGATGCGCGGCGGGCCCGGGCGCGAGCGTTCGTCGAGCGTGATCGTAACTGGTCGTCAAACATTTCACGTTACGCCCCGGTTTACCAAAAGCTTGTCGACGCACGGAAATCGGATCTCAAATGCTTGCCACGGACGGTCGCCAGCGCCTGATCTCCTTCGGTTCGTTCGTTACGAATCTGGTACCCGCCGATCGCCGGATCGCGCTGCCGATCGCGCCCGCGGTCGGGATTGGGGTCGCCGCGATCGTCGCGCTTGCCTTCCTCGTCATGCCGATCGGCGTGCTGGAGGACTTGGCGGTCGATAGCGGCGTGGCCGCGATGCTCACTGCCGCCGCCCCGCCGCTCGGTATGACCGCGCGGCTGGCCATTACCTTCTTCGCCGCGCTGGCGGCGGGTAGCGCGACCTGGTTCGGGATGTTCCTGATCCTTGGCACGCGCACCGCGATCGTCAATCGCGGCAAGACCGACGACGGAGTCCCCGTGCTACGCCGCGCCGACGCCCATCCCGACGCGCCACCGCGCCGCCCGGTGTTCGCCAATAGCGACCTCGGCACGCCCTTCCTTGAGGTCAAAGCCGAGCCGGTGGTCGTGGTTCCCGAAGAGCGCGACGTGCCGACCGATCTCGACACGCCGCTTGCCGCCTTTCTCGCGCCGAGCGATCCGCCGCTGCCGACGCCCGCGCCGCAACCGATCGTTGCCGCACCCGAGCCGATTGCAGAACCCGAGACGATCGAGCCGGACCCGCAAGCGGTGATCACACCGCTGTCGGCGCCGCGCTTCGCGCCGCACGAGCGGATTGAGACGTTCGGGCTGACGAATGCGTCGGGCGACGACGAGCCGTCCGCGCCGCTGCCGCAGGCGACGATCCACGATCTGCTCGAACGGCTCGAGCGCGGGGTGCGGCGCCAGCCGGTTGTCGCACCGGCCGAGCCCGAGCCGCAGGGCGAGAAGTCGCTCGAGGAAACGCTCGACGCGCTTCGTGCGCTCGCGCGGCGCGTGGGCTAGCTTTCTTCCACGACCAGGAGCTCGATGCTGGCCGCGCACTCGCTGCGCGCGATCACCTCGGCGCTGGCGACGAAGTGACCGGATATCGGAAAGTCCGCCTCTGGCAGCGTCGCAAGCCAGTGGTCGAACTGCTCGTCGTCGCCGGCGGTCACCGCCAGGGTCAGACGCATTCCCGTAAAGAGCATTGAGGACCAGTTGCGCCTCGCAATGAGCCTCGCTGAAACGTCGAGCGAGTTCGCCGCCGTCGATCTGGTGATCGCGCACAGGCAGTCGCGTTCGACGCGAGTCATCGCACATTCCCTTGGCTCGTGATGAAATCGATGACTCGGCGCGCGGTGCGGGCGCGGGGTTCGCGGCCGTTGCGCAAGTCGGTCACGAATCGCGGATCGTTCACGGCGAGCCTCCCGAACTTCGTCACCGACATTCCGGTTCGCCGCAGATACCGCTCTACTTCCCGCCCGATGTGCATTTCTGTCGTCCTCGACTCGCTAATCATGTTCTTGATCTGTTCTAAAATCCAACTTGTCTAGGAAATTTCCTACGACTATGGATTGATCGATGAATGGCGCGGGAAACACGGTGGCGGAGATGGCGGCGGCGCGCGGCGTCAGCCTCGCCGCACTGTCGCGGATGATCGGGCGCAACGAGGCCTATCTGCAGCAGTTCGTGAAGCGCGGGACGCCCAAGCGGCTCGACGAAGCGGCGAGGTCGCGGCTCGCCGCTTTCTTCGCGATCGACGAGGAACTGCTCGGCGGACCGCCGCGTGCGTCGGAGTTGATCGCCGTACCGCGGATCGACGCGATCGCGGCGGCGGGGCCGGGCGGGCTAGTGGAGGACGACCGCGTGGTCGGCGAGGAGCGAATCGACCCTCGAATCGCGCGGCGGCTAGGCGTCGCGCCCACCGCGCTGTCGATGATCACCGCGCGCGGTGAATCGATGGAGCCGTTGATTCACGATGGCGACGCCTTGTTCGTCGACACCGCCGACCGCCGGCTGTCGTCGCGTCCCGGGCTGTTCGTGTTGCGGCTTGACGGTGCGCTGTTGGTCAAGCGAGTCGCGCGAATCGGATTCGAACTTCACATCGCGAGCGACAATCCGGCGGCGGCGCCGATCGCGCCGGTGCGCGCGGACAGGGCGGAGATTATCGGACGCGTCGTTCGGCTGGCGCGTTCGCTGCGCTGACCGCGCCTAGGGTCGCCGGTCGATCAGCCAGACCACCACTGCCGCTCCGATCCCGATCACCGCACCGAGCAGCATCCAGCGCTGCGCATGGCCCTGCGTCATCCCCAAAATTCCGCCGACCAGCAGGCCAAGCGCGATAAGGAAACCGCCGGCGGCGGGGGCGGTCGATCGGGGCGGTCGGCGGTCCATACCGTCAAGCCCTGCCATGTCCCGCAATGGAACGCCAGTGTCCCGCTGTTGGACCGGCGGGGCGGGGCGGGAAACGGCGTTTACCACCACAACCCGCAAGCCTCCGCCGATCGTGCCGCCTTGGCATGCGGCTTGAAGCAGGCGGGCAGTCCCGCGCAGCCGCACCTGTGGAGTATCGCATGTCGCTCTATGTCGCCGATCGTTCGTCCGTCGTTGCTGCCGAGGAACTGATCGCGACGTTCGGGGACGATGCCGGGTTCGAAGCGGCAGCGCGCGCCGACAAGAGCCGAGATCTTGGCAACCACTTGCATTTCTGCCGCTGGCGCCAGATCGAGCGATTGATTGTGCTGATGTCGATCGCCCGCGCGGTCGGTACGATCCACTAACTTCGATTAGTACCTTCTGCAGGGAGATTGTTTCGCTCCCGCTGGTTTAGCCCGTATCGCTCCCCAAGCACACGAGGCCGAATGACCACGCCCCAGATCCTGTCGATCGCCTTGTTGTTCGTGATGATGGCGTTCTTCGTGTGGGGTAGATTCCGCTATGACGTGACCGCGATGCTGGCGTTACTCGCTGGGCTGGCGCTTGGCATCATCTCGCCCAAGCAGGCGTTTACCGGCTTTTCGGACGACATCGTCATCATCGTCGGGTCGGCGCTGGTGATCTCGGCCGCGGTGCAGCGATCGGGGCTGATCGAGCGCGCGCTGGCGCTGATCGGCGGGCGCGTGACCAAGGTGCGGTCGCAACTGCTCGTGCTGACCGCGTCGGTCGGCGTCACGTCGGCGCTGGTCAAGAATGTCGGCGCGCTGGCGATGCTGATGCCCGCGGCGTTCCAGATGGCGAAGAAGAACAAGGCCTCGCCGTCGGTATTCCTGATGCCGATGTCGTTCGCGTCGTTGCTCGGTGGGCTGATGACGCTCGTCGGCACCTCGCCCAATATCATCGTCAGCCGTGTGCGCCAGGAGATGACCGGGCATCCGTTCCGCATGTTCGACTATTTCCCGACCGGGTTCGGGCTGCTGCTGATCGGGCTGATCTTCCTGCGCTTCGGCTACCGCTTGCTGCCGCGCGACCGCCGCGCGGTGCCGACGATGGGCGAGGCGCTCGACATCAAGGGCTATGTCACCGAGGTGATGATCGGCGAAGGCTCGCCCGCGATCGACGAGACGGTCGAGGATTTTATCGAACGTCACGATCACGACGTCACCATCACCAGCGTTCTGCGCGCCGGGATGCGGAGCCAGCCGCAAGCGTGGATGAAGCTTCGCGAGGGCGACACGCTGATCATCAGCGGCGAACCGGACGTGCTCGAACGCGTCATCTCGACCAACAAGTTCGCGCTGGCGGGCGAAGATCGCGCGGTGCCGGAAGATCGCAAGGACGAGGAAATCGGTGTGATCGAGGCGGTCATCTCGACCAATTCGGCACTGATCGGCCGCACCGCCAGCCGGATCAAGCTGCAGCAGCGGCTGGGGATCAACCTCATCGCGGTGTCGCGTGGCGGCGAGCGGCTGACGCATCGGCTCGGCGGCACGGTGTTGCGCGCGGGTGACGTCATTGTGCTCCAGGGGCCGCTGACCTTGCTCCCCGAACGCTTGCCCGAGCTTGGCGCGTTGCCGCTGGCGGAACGCACGCTCAGACTCGGCAATTCGCGCAAGGGCTGGCTGCCGGTGGCGGTCCTGGCGGTGGCCATGATCGCTACTGCGACGGGCTACGTTCCGGTCGCGGTGGCGTTCTTCGCGGCAGCGGCGCTGGTGCTGGCGATGGGCGCGCTGCCGCTCGCCGAGGCGTACGGCGCGGTCGAATGGCCGATTCTGATCATGCTCGGCGCGCTTATTCCGGTCGCGGATACGTTGCGGACGACCGGAGCGTCGCGGATCATGGCGACTCAGCTGGCCTATTTCGCAGCAACGCTGCCGCCATGGGGTGCGGTGGCGCTGATCCTCGTCGCGGCAATGGCGGTGACGCCGTTCCTCAACAATGCGGCGACGGTGCTGGTGATGGCGCCGATCGCCGCGGTGTTCGCCAAGAACCTGGGGTATCGCCCCGAAGCGTTCCTGATCGCCACCGCAATGGGCGCCGGGTGCGATTTCCTCACGCCGATCGGGCACCAGTGCAACACGTTGGTATTCGGGCCGGGAGGGTACCGATTCAGCGATTACGCGCGGCTGGGCGCCCCGCTATCGTTGCTGGTGGTACTGTTGGGGACGCCACTGATCCTGTGGTGGTGGCCGTTGCATTAGTTGCATTAGCTCGGCGCAGCGAAATAGCCCCGCTATTTCGCGCCTAGCGCCGAGCTCGGTCGGCGATACGCCAGTATCGGCCGACGGCGCGGCTTTGCCGCGCCGCCTTACCGATTAGGCAGGCTCGCCGACGATCGTCTTCAACTCCATAAAATCGCTCAGCCCGTACTTGCCGCCCTCGCGTCCATTGCCCGATTGCTTGTAACCGCCGAACGGCGTGCCGCCGCTGCCCGACCAGGCGTTGATCGTCACTAGCCCGGCGCGCAGCTTCGGCGCGACCTTCGCGGCCTCGGCAGGATCGCCCGAGATCGTCGCCGACAGGCCGTAATCGGTGTCGTTGGCCATTTCGACCGCCTGGTCGGCGTCCTCATAGCTGGTGATCGTCGCGACTGGGCCGAAGGTTTCCTCGCGATAGATGCGCATCTCGGGGGTGACGTCGGCGAGCAGGGTCGGCTTGACGAAGAACCCGGCGTTGCGGCCGTCGGGGCGCCCGGTGCCGCCGGTGACGAGCGTCGCGCCTTCGTCGATCGCCGACTGGATCAGCCCCTGGATCTTCTCGTACTGCGCCTTGTTGACCACCGGGCCGATATGCGCCCCCATCACGCTGGCGGCGTCGACCGGGGTCGCCTCCATGATCGACTTTACGACGTTGGTGGCGTCGGCGACCTGGCTCTTGTGGACGAGAAGTCGCGTCGGCGCGATGCAGCTTTGCCCCGAATTGGCAAGCACGCCCTGCACCGTCGGCGGCAGCACCTGCGCAAGATCGGCGCCTTCGAGCACCACGTTCGGCGCCTTGCCGCCAAGTTCCTGATGGACGCGCTTGACGGTCGTTGCGGCGGCCTGCGCAACGGCAATGCCCGCGCGCGTCGACCCGGTGAAGCTCACCATATCGACGTCGCGATGGCTGCTGAGCGCAGCGCCGACGCCGGGCCCGTCGCCATTGACGAGGTTGAATACCCCTTTGGGGACGCCCGCCTTGTCGAGGATTTCGGCGAGGATAACCGCATTGCCCGGCGCTTCTTCTGAGGGCTTGAGGATCATGGTGTCGCCCGCCGCGAGCGCGGGCGCGACCTTCGCGCAGATCTGGTTGAGCGGCCAGTTCCACGGCGTGATCATCGCGACGACGCCGAGCGGTTCGTGCACCACGCGCGCCTTGCCGACTCGCTCCTCGAAACTGAATTCCTTGAGTGCTGCTAGCGTGCCGATGAAGTAACCGAGCCCCGCCGGCGCCTGCGCCATCTGCGCGAAGCCGATCGGCGCACCCATTTCCTCGGATGTGGCGGCAGCGAGATCGGGGATGCGCGCCTTATATTCCTCGATGATCCGCTCGAGCAAAGCGATGCGTTCCTCGACCGACGTCTGGCTGTAGCTCGCGAACGCGCGCTTGGCGGCGGCAACCGCTTTGTCGACGTCGTCCTTCGACCCCAGCATGATCTCGCTGACCGGTTGCTCGGTCGACGGGTCGATCACCTCGTGGCGAGTGCCGCCCTCGCTATCGACCCATGCGCCGTCGATATAATGCTTCAGGTAGCTCTTCATCCTGGCCTCCGCGGTTTTTTGGAATGTCGGGTACGGGACGTAGATGACGTGCGTGCGAGTGGGTTGCAACCCGAAACTCGACTCGCCAGTTGAGGCCATCGCAACGGGAGAACGGGACATGGCACGCGTCGCACGGATCGAGCAGCATGGCGGACCTGAGGTGATCCAATGGGTCGACGTCGACTTGCCCGCTCCCGGCGAAGGTGAGGTGCGGGTCAAGACGACCGCGGTCGGGCTTAACTTCATCGAAGTCTACCAGCGCACCGGGCTCTATCCGCTCAAGCTGCCGAGCGGGCTGGGCGGCGAGAGCGCCGGGGTGGTCGAGGGCGTCGGGCCGGGCGTCGTCGGTTTCGAGGAGGGTGACCGTGTCGGCACGTTCGGGCCGACGCTCGGCAGCTACGCCACCGACCGCAACCTTCCCGCGGGCGAGCTGATCAAGTTGCCCGACGATATCGACGACCGCACCGCAGCGGCGATCCTGTTGAAGGGTGGCACCACCGAATTCCTGATCGAACGCTGCGCCAAGGTGGAGAAGGGCTGGACGGTGTTGGTCCACGCCGCGGCGGGCGGGGTGGGGCACCTCGCCGTCGGCTGGCTCAAGCGGATCGGCGCAACGGTGATCGGTACCGTCGGATCGGCCGACAAAGCGGAACGCGCCAAGCGCGCTGGGGCCGACCACGTCATCCAGTACAAGGAACACGATATCGCCGAGACGGTGCGATCAATTACCGGCGGCAAGGGCGTCGACGTGGTGCTCGACGGCGTCGGCAAGGCGACGTGGGAAGCGTCGCTCAAGTCGGTCAAGCGGCGCGGGCTGATCGTCAGCTATGGCAATGCCAGCGGGCCGGTGACGGACGTCAATCTCGGCGTGCTGGCGAGTAGCGGATCTTTGTTCGTCACGCGCCCGACGATGTTCCACTATTACGCGACGATCGAGGACCGTGAGGCTGGGTTCGCCCGCGTTTTTGAGATGTTGCGGTCCGGTGCGATCAAGCCGGAGATCGGCCAGACCTTCGCATTGGAGGATGCCGCCGACGCGCACCGGGCGTTGGAGGCCGGCAAGACCGAGGGCGCGACGGTGTTGTTGCCGTAGCTTCTTCCCCCCTCCCTGAAAGGGAGGGGAATAGAGTCGCCTATTGATCGCCGTTGGACGTATCCTCAGACTCGTCCTTCGGGCCATCGGCGAACGGCATCCTCGGCCCCGCCGGCCGCTTCACCACCGTCACGTGGAAGTCGATGCGGATGCTCACCCACGCGCCGATCAGCGGCTTGCCGCCACGGCGCGGTGGGCGGACGAGGAATTGCCACGCCGCCAGCCGCATGTCGCGGCCCAGTCCCGATCCAACCGGCGACTCGCCGATCGAGCGGCAATTCTCGACATGATAGTTCGCGACCGTCTTGCACGCGATCAGCGCCCAGCCGCCGCTTGGCGGCAGGTTCTTCACATAGCCGTTGAGCTCGGCATTGCTCGGCTCGCGATACCATTCGGCGCGATAGAGCGGCATCCCGCCCGGCCCTTCGCCTGGGCCATAGGCAAGCTTGCTGTCGTCGCTGTCGCCGGCGTCGTTGCCTTGGCCCGATCCCTTGATCTTGCTGATGTCGGTCGACCCAAGCTCAATCGGCAGCACCCCAGGGAGCGCCACCGGCGGCGGTGGTGCCTTGGGCGGCGGGGCGACGTCGGGCGGCAGCGTCGATGGCGGAGCGGAAGCGCTCTTCGGCTTGGGCGTATTGTCCGCCTTCTTCGCGCGATCGGGCGCAGTGGAGGCGGTGTCGTCGGACGGCGGCGCCAGCGCGAAGGTGATCGGGCGCTTGGCCTTCGGCTCGATCGTCACTCGCGGGCCGAAGATCAGCAGGATCAGGATCAGCAGCGCTTCGACCGCGAGCGCCAGTACGAACGATGTCGTGCGCCGGCGGTCCGGGATCAGGCGACGGAACGCGGGCGACATCGTCGCGCCGCCTAGGCGCGTCTGCTACCGCCCGCAACGGCGACTCACTCGGTTCGTCGCATCCGCGCTAACCGGGATAGGGTTTGTCCTTGAGCAGCGCGGCGAGGTGCGCGGCATTGTTCGCGAGCATCGTCGCGCTCTTGGCGACCTTGTCGGGGGTGTTGTCGAGGTCCTTGAAATCGATCGAGCCATACGCCTCGCCGACCCAATACACCGCCGCGGTCGCGGGCATTGTCCAGCCGACATCGTTCAGCGCCTGGAACAATTGCGCGGTCGAGAAATGTGCGCCGTCCTCATTGCCGACGATGGCCGCGACCGCTACCTTCGAAAAACTCGGCATGCGGCCCTTGTCGTCAGTCTCGCTGAGGAACGCGTCCATCCGCTCTAGCACGCGCTTGGCGATGCTGCCGATCTGCCCCATCCAGATCGGCCCGCCGAAGATCAGGATGTCGTGCGCCAGGATCTTTTCGCGCAAGCCCGGCCATTCGTCGCCGTCGCCCTCGTCCGAGGTGACGCCGGGCTTGATGTTCAGTGCCGCGACGCGAACGGTTTCGGTCAGCTCGACATCGGCCTTGGCGAACGCGTCCTTGACCACCGCGATCATCGAGTCGGTAGAGGATTCCCCCTCGGACTTGAGCGTGCAGTTGAGCGCGATCGCTTTGAGCGGCATGATTTTCTCCTGTCGAATGCGGGACCAACGCGGGGCGTGCGCGTTTGTCTCCCGAACGATCGGAGGCATGGATGACCTATCTGCTGCTGTTTCTGGCCGGCGCCTTTCTGTGCAACGGCATTCCGCATCTGGCCGCGGGGCTGCGTGGCGAGCCGTTCCCGACGCCGTTCGCCAAGCCGCCGGGCAAGGGGCTGTCACCGCCTTTGGTGAATTTCGTCTGGGGATCGGCCAATCTGTTCGGCGGCTTCGTTTTGGCTGTGTGGCGGTTGGCGACGGTCCATTCGATCGTCGGGCTGGCCTTAATGGCGCTCGGCTGGCTGGCGATCGGGATCTATCTTGCGATCCATTTCGGCAAGGTGCGGGCGGGGCGGGTGGGCTGACCCGCCCCCGGCGGCATTACGCCGCTTTTTGCCCGGCAATTGCCTTTGCCGCCTCCAGGATCTCGGTCGGGAACATTGCTATGATCGTCGAATTGTGCTCGACGCCGATCTCGGTCAGCGTCTGCAGCCGACGAAGCTCGAGCGCGCCCGGCGTGGTGCCGATCTGCGCGGCGGCCTCGGTCAGCTTGATCGACGCTTCCTGCTCGCCCTCCGCCTTGATGATCCGCGCGCGCTTCTCACGGATCGCCTCGGCTTCCTTGGCGATCGCGCGTTGCATCTGCGGCGGGATGTCGAGGTCCTTGATCTCGACCGAATCGAACTCGACGCCCCAGCGGTTGCAGCGCGACGTCAGCAGATCGAGCAACCGCGCGTTGATGACCGTCCGGTCCTTGAGCATCTGGTCGAGGTCCGACTGCCCGATCGCGTCGCGCATCGCGGTCTCGGCCGCCTGAACGATCGCGGCGGTCCAGTTCGTTACCGTGGTAACGACGCCCGCCGCGTCGAACGCGCGGAACCAGATCACCGCATTGACCCTGACGGCGACGCCGTCGCGCGTGACGGTCTCCTGCGAATCCAGTGCCCAGGTGATCGTGCGAATGTCGATCTTGACCACCCGCTCGACGATCGGGATCAGCCAGAACCAGCCGGGCCCCTTGGTCGCCTGCAGCCGGCCAAGCCGGAACACGACGCCGCGTTCATATTCCTGGTTGATGCCGAACGATTTGAGCGCGAGCACCAGCGCGATGCCCGCGGGCACCGCAACAAACAGCCATGTCAGGGGAAGCATCGTTGCCTCGAAAGATGCCGCGATCATGCGGCGTGGCGCGGCGGTTGCCGCGACCTATTATGTAGGCCCGTTGCGGAAGCGAAACATCACGAAATCCCTGCAATCGTGCATGCAAAAGTTGCAGCTTCAGGCGGTGGGCGGTTCCGGGCGAGGGCGCAAATGTTGCGGACGGATGTCGATACCGGGCGCGGTAAAGCGATAGTCGCCGGGCAAGTCGAACTTGTGGAGCGACCGCTTGGGCATCAACCCGGTCTCGCCGCGCTTGAGTTCGATGCTGAGTTTGCAAACGCCGCCGCCGATCGCCGTGATGAAGCCCTGCTTGATCCGCAGTTCGACCGCTTCGATCGCCGCGGTCAGGGTCAACGACAGTTCGATCGGCGGGCTCGTCCAGCCGCCGACCGTCACCATCAAGTGCGGATGGAGGTCGATATCGAGGTCGTGCTTGCCGAGCCTCAGCCGTGAGGTGCGGACCTGGCGATACTTGTCGGTGTCGCCGCGATCGGCAATCTCGCGCACACCGGCCCATGCCCCCGCGATCGCGTCCAGCAGGTCGAAATTGGCGAGCGCGTCGTCGATCGCATCGACTGCCTGGCCGCCTAGCCACGACGCCGACAGCCGCATCCACCGGCCCTTTCCTTCCTCGGCCAGCGCGTCCTTGATCGCCTTTCCCAGGCTGTCGATCGTGTCGCCATCGGCGAGCGCATCGAGATCGAGCACGAAGGGTTCAGTCATCGGCGGGCTCCTCGGACAGGATCGTCAGCGCCGACACGCGAAGGTCGGGGGCGATTTCGGCGGTGACGGCGACCTCGGGCATCATCAGCGGTAGCGCGCCGGCCACGCGCCCGGGCGCGGGCGCGATCCCGCCGCGGATGCGCGGGCGCGGGAACGGGGTCAATGCCTTGGCGGCGGTCAGGATGGCGAGC
Organism: Sphingomonas sp.; assembly: GCF_036269755.1. GTDB lineage: Bacteria > Pseudomonadota > Alphaproteobacteria > Sphingomonadales > Sphingomonadaceae > Sphingomonas. The sequence goes on from NZ_DATBDV010000020.1 coordinate 157,738, forward strand.
AACGCCGCGAGGATCGCGGCGATGCTCCAGCCGCCCGCCGAATCGAGCCACGCGAACAGGCGGCCGTCCTCCGAGCCCGAACCGATGTCGTGATCCGTATCGCCACCCGGCGCCGACGCGGAAGGTGAGGGCGCGGGGGTCGGAGAAGACGACGGCGAAGACGACGGAGAAGGGGAGGGGGAGGGCGACGGCGTAGGCGTCGGATGCATGGCGACCGCATCGGGAGCATCGTCGATCGAGCCGGTCGCGCTGGCCCGGTCGATGACGGCGCCCTGCGGTGCGCGCACGATTCGCAGCACGACGGTGCGCGCGCCCTGCGTATCGGCGCGGGCGAGAGTCGCGACCGACACGCCGGCGCGGCGCTGCCCCGGCGCGAAGCGAACCGTGAAGCGGCCCGGGCGATAGTCGCGCCCGGCCGCCGCGCTGCCATCCGCGGTCACCACGTCGAGCATCACCGCGGCGAGGGCGGCGCCGCTGCGCGCGACGGGAAAGACCAGCGTGCCGCCCTCCTGGACACCGACCGCGTCGGCAATACCGACGCGGTCGGGGGTTGGATTGGTGGCTGCAGTGGCCGCCGGCGATGGCTTTGACGTCGGTCGTGGTGAGGGAGGTGGTGACGGTGACGGCGTAGGGGCGGGCATGGGCGGTGTCGGCGTGTCAGCCAGGATCGTACCGGTCGCCTCGCGCCGATCCGCTACTCCCGAATCGGGGAGGTTGAGTAGCGTGACCGTGAAGCGGCGCGCGGGCCGAACGTCGGCTCCCGCGATCGTGCGGACTGAGACCGTGCCGGACGTCTGGCCACTTGCGAGCAGCAACGGTGCGATGCGGGTGGAATAGTCGGTCTTGGCCTTGGCGGTGCCGTCGGCCGCCGCGACGGCGATGAACACCATCTTGGACACCCTGCCGCTGCGTGTGACCTTGAAGGTCAGCGTATCGCCCTCGCGTCCGCTGGCGTCGGCGATAGCGTAATGCGGAACGGTCGGCTGGCCGTCGTCGCGGGTTTGCAGCGCGCTCACGGGCGGCGGCGCGAGCGCGATCGGCGCGGCGAGCGCCCAATAGGGAATGCGTCGTGCGATCGTTCCAGCCCCCCGGTGGATCGTCGATAGCGCCTAGCAGATTTGCCGATGCGATGCGATGACTGCGGCATGGCCGACCAAGGCATGCGATCGATATGGACTTCGGGCGGGCAGCTGCCGCCCCGAAACGATCGTTCCTAGTCTCGCAGCAACTCGTTGATGCTGGTCTTGGCGCGGGTCTGGGCGTCGGCGCGCTTGATGATGACCGCGCAATAGAGCGCCGGCTTGCCATCGCCGCCGCCGATCGAGCCGGGGACGAGCACCGCATAGGGTGGCACTTCGCCCATCGTCACCTCGCCGGTCGCGCGCTCGACGATCTTGGTCGACTTGCCGAGATAGACCCCCATCGACAGCACCGCGCCTTCGCCGACGCGCACGCCTTCGGCGACTTCCGACCGCGCGCCGATAAAGCAATTGTCGCCGATGATCACCGGATCGGCCTGGAGCGGTTCGAGCACGCCGCCGATCCCGGCGCCGCCCGAGATATGAACGTTGCGCCCGATCTGCGCGCAGCTGCCGACGGTCGCCCAGGTATCGACCATCGTCCCTTCGCCGACGTAAGCGCCGATGTTGACGAAACTCGGCATTAGCACCGCGTTGCGGCCGACATAGGCGCCGCGCCGCACCACCGCGCCGGGGACGACGCGAAAGCCGGCGTCGCGGAAGCGGTTCTCGCCCCAGTCTGCGAACTTCGACGGCACCTTGTCGAACGCCGGCGCGCCAGCCGCGCCGCTCTCGACCACCGCATTGTCATTGAGCCGGAACGACAGCAGCACCGCTTTCTTGAGCCATTGGTTGACCGTCCAGCTATCGCCCGACGGCTCCGCGACGCGCGCCTCGCCCGAATCGAGCAGCTCGAGTGCGGCCTCGACCGCGTCGCGCACCGGCCCGCGCGTGGCGGTCGATACGCTCGCGCGATCGTCCCAAGCGGCGTCGATCGTCGTCGCCAGATCGGTCATGCTTCCAGTACCTCGTGCAGCCAGTGCGTGATGTCGCGCGTCGTGAAGTCCACGTGTTCGAGATCGGCGCCTTCCGCCTGTTCGCTGCCATTGTCGACCCACAAGGTGGTCATGCCGATGTCTTTCGCCGGCTTGAGGTTGCGCGCCATATCGTCGGCGAACAGGCTATGCGCCGGATCGAGATCGTAGGCGTCGCAGATGTGGCGATAGGCCGAGGGCTCGGGCTTGGGCTTGTAGTCGAGCGCGTGGACGTCGTGGATCGCTTCGAAGCTGTCGCCGAGCCCAAGCCGCGCCAGGATCTTGCGCGCATAGGCGGCGTCGGCGTTGGTGAAGACCAGCTTGCGCCCCGGCAACCGGGCGATCGCGGCGGCGAGCGGGGCATTCTCCTCGAGCATGTCCATTTCGATATCATGGACGTCGGCGAGATATGCGTGCGGATCGACGCCGTGTTCCGCCATCAGCCCGGCCAGCGTGGTGCCGCGGGTGTGGAAATAGTTCTTCTGGATGCGATACGCTTCGTCGCGATCGACGTCGAAGAAGCGCCGGATATAGTCGGTGATGCGGCGGTCGACCTGCTCGAACAACCGCGCGCCATGCGGATAGAGCGTGTTGTCGAGATCGAAAATCCAGTTGCGGATGGGAGCGAGACGCGCAAGCATGCGGTCGGGCTCTAGGCAGCACATTGCCCTGGAGCAAGGCGAGTGCCGACCTATGGCATTAAGGCGCTGTAAATCTTCGTTAATGCATCGCCGGCCAATAGGGGTCGCAAGGACATCGCCATGAATCTACGCGTACGGCTTTTACAGTCGGCGGCAGTCGCCGGTATCCTGCTGACCGCAGGGTGCGGCGGCGGGGGCGTCGGCAGCACGCCGACCCCGACCCCTGCGCCCGCACCGGCACCATCGCCATCGCCTACCCCCACGCCGACGCCGGTTCCCACGCCGACGCCGACGCCGACCCCCACGCCTACGCCCTCGTCCTACGATACCGCCGAATATCGCGCGACGGTCGGCGCGGTCTCGGCGAACGCGCTGGTCGCGTACAACAATGGCGCGACGGGCGCGGGCATCAAGGTCGGTGTCGTCGATTCGGGTCTCGATATCGCCAGCGACCAGTTCATCGGCCGAGTCGATCCGGCCTCGGCCAATGTTGCGGGCGGCACCACCTATGACGACGAGGACGGTCATGGCACCGCCGTCTCCTTCACCATCGCCGGTGTGCGCAACGGCGCGGGCACGCACGGCATCGCGTTCGACGCGACGATCATCGCCGCGCGCGCCGACACGCCGGGCACCTGCGCCACCACCACCGGCCCCGATGCGGGCTGTTCGTTCGACGACGTCAACATCGCCAAGGGCATCGATCTCGCGGTCAATGCCGGCGCGCGAGTCATCAATCTGTCGCTCGGCGGCGACCCCCCATCGGGGACGCTGATCGCAGCACTCAATCGGGCGACGGCGAAGGGTGTGATCATCGTCGTCGCCGCGGGCAATGACGGTGCGGACGCGACTAAGGGGCCGTCGCCCGATCCGTTCGGGGCGGGGCTCGTCAACAGCGGGTCCGCGCGCAACCTGGTGATCATCGCCGGGTCGGTCGGCGCCAATAACAGCCGCACCGTCGGCGGTGATATCATCTCGACCTTCAGCAACCGCGCCGGCTCTGGACCTGAAGAGCAATTCTACCTCGCTGCGGTCGGCGAAGACGTGCGCGCACCGTGCAATGATACGCAGGTCTGTCTGTGGTCGGGCACGTCGCTTTCGACGCCGCAGATCGCCGGTGCGGCCGCGCTGCTCGCGCAGGCGTTTCCGACCTTGTCAGGTGCGCAGATCGTCCAGATCCTGCTGACCAGCGCCCGCGATGCCGGCACCACGGGCACCGATTCGACCTATGGCCGCGGCGTGCTCGATCTGACCAAGGCGTTCTCGCCGCTCGGCGGCACGTCGACCACAACCGGCGCACCGGTGTCGCTCAGCGCAAACGGCACGCTGTCGGCGCCAATGGGCGACGCCCGAACCGGAACGCTGGGTGCGGTGATCCTCGACGGGTTCGACCGCGCGTTCGCGCTCGACCTTGCGCGCACGATCAGCCGGGCGGGGCCGCAACGCACGCTCGCGGCGACGCTGACCGGCAAGCAGCAGAACATGAACTTCAGCCGCGGCAATACCAGCGTCGCCATGACGATCGCGCCGTTTCGCGGGGGTGGTGCGGTGCTGACCGGACTCAACCTCAACCGCCAAGACGCCGAGCAGTCGCGTGCGATCGCCGGCAGCATCGTCCAGCGGCTCGGCAGCAAGGCGAGCTTTGCGATTGGTTTTGCGGAGACCGGGCAGGGGCTGACGGCGCGGCTCAACGGCCAGGCGGCGCCCGCCTTCCTCGTCGCGCGCGATCCGCTGACCAATCTCGGGTTCGACAGCGTCGCGCGCAGCTCGCTCGCCATGCGCGAACAGGTCGGAAAGTTCGGCGTCACCGGATCGGTCGAAAGCGGAGACGCTTTGGTCCGCGGCGACCGCGAGATGCTCCCAGCGCTTGCCTATCGCTACAGCCGGTCCGGGTACGACCGCGTCGCGGTGACGCTCGACCGCCGTTTTGGGCCGCTCGGGCTATGGGTCGGCGCGAGCCGGCTCGACGAGCGCGATACCTTGCTGGGCGCGCGCTTTTCGGCGGGGCTCGGGAGCCCGCGCGCGACGAGCTATTTCCTCGACGCGACGGCACGGCTTGACGCCGGCCATGGCTGGTCGCTCGGCGGGTCGTGGCGCCAAGGGTGGACGCTCGCCGACCTGCGCTTCGGCGTCGACGGCGGCGGCACCGTGCGGACCAATGCCTTTGCCGCCGACGTCGCGAAATCGGGGGTGTTCGGCAAGACCGACCAATTGGCGTTCCGCATCGCGCAGCCGCTTCGCGTGTCGAGCGGCGCGCTGGCACTGAGCTTGCCGACGGGGTGGAGCTATGACGGCTTGGGCGGCGTCTCCGATTACACCCGCCAGACGCTCAACCTCGCCCCGACCGGGCGCGAGATCGACCTCGAGGCGGCGTATGGCTGGTCGCTCTGGCGCGGCGCGGTGCAGACCAATTTCTTCTACCGCCGCGATCCGGGCAATTTCGCGTCGTTGCCGGACGATTACGGGCTAGCGATGCGCTACGGGTTCAAGTTCTAGCCTGCTCCCCTCCCTGGAAGGGAGGGGCTGGGGGTGGGTAGAGGCTCGGCGATACGGTCTAGTTCCTCCACGGAGCGATTCGTACCACCTGGACGCGCCAACCCCCAACCCCTCTCGCAAGCGGGAGGGGAATGCACTTGCGGCGCGTCCGTCCCTCCCCATCTCCCGCGCATGACCGCTTTCTCGCTGCTCGATCTCGTCCCCGTCGTCGAAGGCGGCACCGTGCCGCAAGCGCTGGCCAACGCCGCCGCAATGGCGCGGCATGCGGAAGAGTGCGGCTATCACCGCTACTGGGTCGCCGAGCATCACGGCATGGCGGGGATCGCCAGCTCGGCCACCGCGGTGGTGATCGCGCATGTCGGTGCCGCGACCTCGACGATCCGGGTCGGCGCGGGCGGGATCATGCTCCCCAACCACGCGCCGCTGGTGATAGCCGAGCAATTCGGCACGCTCGACGCGCTGTTTCCCGGCCGCATCGACCTCGGCCTCGGCCGAGCGCCCGGCAGCGGCCAGCGAGTCGCCCAGGCGATCCGCCGCACGCTCGAAACCGCCCCCAACGCCTTCCCGCGCGACGTGCTCGAGCTGCAAAGCTATTTCGCCGACGACGGCCAGACCGGCATCCGCGCAACCCCGGGCGCTGGGGCCGACCCCGAATTGTGGATCCTGGGGTCGAGCTTGTTCGGCGCACAACTCGCGGCGATGCTCGGGCTGCCGTTCGCCTTCGCGTCGCATTTCGCCCCCGACGCGCTCGACCAGGCGCTCGCTATCTATCGCCGCGACTTCCGGCCCTCCGCGCAGCTCGATCGGCCTCATGCGATGGCCGGGTTCAACGTGTTCGCAGCCGACAGCGACGAGGAAGCCGAATTCCTCGCCAGCTCGCAGCAGCAATCGTTCGTGAGCCTGCGCACCGGCAATCCGCGCCAGCTGCCGCCGCCGATCGCGGGGTACCGCGACAGCCTGCCGCCGCAGCACGCCGCAATCCTCGACCATGTCCTGCAATGCTCGGCCATCGGCACCGTGGGCAGAGTCGCGCGCGGGCTTGCGGCGTTCATCGACCGCACGCATGTCGATGAAGTAATGATCACCAGCTCGATCTACGACGTTGCGGCGCGCCGACGCAGCGTGGCGCTGGCCGCGGAGGCGATGGAGAGCCTGAGGGTCGGTGCTTAGTATTTCGTCTTTGCGAGCGTAGCGAAGCAATCCAGTGCAACGCGAGACCGCTGGATTGCTTCGCTACGCTCGCAAGAGCGGGGGCATCAACCGGTCACCACCTTCAACGCTCCCGGCCGGATTCGGAATTCAAGCGGGGAGGCGAGGCGCTGCACCTCGCCGTCGAGCGCAATGTCGATGCTGCCCACGGTTCTGACGGTGAGCGTCTCACACTCGCCGATCGCGACGAAATCGACCGAGCGCTGCGCCCGCCCGACCAGCGTCCTTGCGGCGAACCACAGCAACGCGCTCCGGCTGCGATGCGCGACGGCATAGACAGACAGCCGCCCGCCGGTCAGCGACTTGCGCTCGCCGATCTCACCGCGGTCGAGCGAATAAACGTTATTGCCGACGAACAGCAACGGCGTGACCACGGTCTGCTCGCCCTGTCCGAGGTCGAGCCGCAAACGATGTTGTGGCAGCCGTTTGATCGCAGCGAACGCCGCCGGAACCGTCGACAGCCACTTCGGCCAGCCCTTGTCGTCCTGCAGCCCCTCGCGAGTCTTCACCATCAGCGGGTAGAGTCCGATCGAGGCGTTGTTGACGAATACATGGCCATCGACTTCGGCGACATCGATAGCGGTCGCCTTGCCGGTCGCGGCGATCTTCGCCGCTTCGTTCAGGTCGCTCGGCAGCCCGAGGTCGCGCGCGAGATGGTTGAGCGTGCCCAGCGGGAGCAGGCCGAGCTCGGCGTCGCCATCGACCAATTGCTGCGCAGCGCACGCTGCGGTGCCGTCGCCGCCCGCGACGACGACCCGGCCCTGCTTCGATGCCGCGTCGATCGCGTCGGTCATCTCGCCGCCGTCGAGCGGCTGGATATCGGCGTCGGCCCCCGCGGCGCGAAACGCGTCGGCGAGCGTCGCTTCGAGCGTCTCGCCCAGTTTCGCTGCCGTGCCGCCATTCTTGTTGACGATGACTGGAAGCTGCACGCTCAACTCGCCGCCGGCAGCCGCAGCCGCACCATCAAACCGCCCAAATCCTCGCTCTCGTCCAGGCTGACCGTGCCTTCGTAGATCTCCGCCACGTCGCGAACGATCGCGAGGCCGAGCCCGGTCCCGGGTTTGCCGGTATCGAGCCGGGCACCACGATCGAAGATCCGGACCCGCTCCTCTTCGGGAATGCCGACGCCGTCATCCTCGACCTGGATTTCGACGAACCCGGCTTGCCCGACAACCGTCACGAACACGCTGCCACCGCCATATTTGGCCGCGTTTTCGATGAGGTTCCCGAGCATTTCGTCGAGATCCTGCCGCTCGACATGAACTTGCAGGTCCCTCGGCCCGTCGGCGTCGATGCGGACGTGCGGGTAGAGCCGGGACACCGCGCGCTCGACCGAATCGAGGCTTGGCCACACCTCGGCGCGGCTGTGCGCCGATCCGCGCCGGCCGACTGCGCGAGCGCGCGCGAGGTGGTGATCGACCTGGCGCCGCATCGTCCGCGCCTCGCGCACCACCGTCTCCGCGAGATCGTCGGCCTTCGCGGTCGCGGAGTTCATGATCACGGTCAATGGCGTCTTGAGCGCGTGCGCGAGGTTGCCGGCATGGCGCCGCGCTTCCTCCGCCTGGCGATCGTTATGCTCGATCAGCGCGTTCAATTCCTCGACCATCGGCGCGACCTCGGCGGGCATCGGGCCTTCGAGCCGGGCGGCGCGTCCGCCGCGCAATCGCGCAATCTCCAGCCGTAACCGCGTGAGCGGTCGCAGCCCGTACCAGGTCTGCAGCCCCGCCATCACGATCAGCCCGAGCGCGAGCAGCAGGAAGCTTCGCACCAGCGTCCGCCGCAGCGCATCGATCTGCGCCTCGAGCCCGTCGCGGCTCTGCGCGACCTGAAAACGCCATCGCACCGGCGACCCCGGTATGCGCACGTCGCGTTCGAGGATGCGCAGCTTCTCACCGGGAAACTGGTCGCTGTCGTAGCTGTGCACTTCGATGTCGGTGTGCGCGCTGCCATAAGCGAGCCGCCGGTCCCATAGCGAGTTCGAGGCGAAGGGCTCGCGTCCCGGTGCGCTGACCTGCCAGTAAAGCCCCGAATAGGGTTCGAGGAAGCGCTGGTCGGCGGGCGCGCGGTTGAAGATCACTTCGCCGTCCGGACCGATCTCGGCTGAGGTGAACAATGAGGTCAGGACGTAGTCGAGCTGGTCGTCGAAATTGCGCGTGACGGCGCCGGTCAGCACGCGATCGAGCGCGTACCCGCCGCCCGCCAGCAGCACGAGAATCCAGAGTGCCGCGACCGCGATCATCCGGCGGCCCAGCGATCCGGTGACTCGCGTTGGCGCAGGTGCCGGCGCGGCGAGCGAAGCCTCCGGCTGGTCCGCCGCGCCGCGGACAGGATCCTGTTCGGCCACCGCCTATGCGATCAATCGGTCGCGCGCGGCGGGCCGTCGGGGTCGTCGAGGCTATAGCCAAGCCCGCGGATCGTGGTGATCACGTCCTGGCCCAATTTCTTGCGAATACGGGTCACGAACACTTCGATCGTGTTCGAATCGCGGTCGAAATCCTGGTCGTAGATATGCTCGATCAGCTCGGTCCGGCTGACGATCTTGCCCTTGTGATGGAGCAGGTAGGACAGAAGCTTATACTCCTGTGCGGTCAGCTTCACCGGATCGCCCGCCAGCGTGACCTTGCCGCTCCGCGTATCGAGCCGGACATCGCCTGCGATCAGTTCGGATGACGCATTGCCCGACGCGCGGCGGATCAGCGCGCGCAGGCGCGCGATCAATTCCTCGGTCTGGAACGGTTTGGCGACGTAATCGTCGGCGCCGGCGTCGAGCCCGGCGACCTTGTCCGACCAGCTGTCGCGCGCGGTCAGAACGAGCACCGGCGTGGTCTTGCCCTGCTTGCGCCAGCGGTCGAGCACGGTCAGCCCGTCAATCTCCGGCAAGCCCAGATCGAGCACGATCGCGTCATAACTCTCGGTCTCGCCGAGGAAGAGGCCTTCCTCGCCGTCGGTCGCGAGATCGATCGCATAGCCGGCGCCCTCCAGCGTATTCTTGAGCTGCTGGCCCAGATTGGGTTCGTCCTCGACGATCAGAACGCGCATTATCGTCCCCTTGGTTGGCGTGGGTTGTTCCCGCGCGCTTTAACGAGTGCGGCCGACAATCTGTCCCGACCGGGCGTCGACCATGACCCAGATCACCGTTCCATCGCGCAGGAACTTGAGCGTGTAAATGCCACGGTCGGGATCGAACTCCGGCCCGAGATATTGCGCGCCGCGCATCATCGGGATCACGCGCCGCTCGATTTCGGGAAGCGGCAGGATGCGGCCTTCGCGCATCGCCTTGAACGCCCGATCCTGGTCGCCGCGCTGCTGGCACGGATCGGGTGCAGCGGCGGTGGCGGCAGCCGGTACGGAAAGGGTGAGGGCAAGCAACGCGAACATCGACATGGTGGCTGGCATATCGCTGATGGCTTGAACACCCCGTGAATGTCGCGCTCATGGCAGCGTCACGCTTGCAGCTTCAGCGCGACCCTCTAATTACACGCCTCCCCGGCGAAGGCCGAGGTCCAGTGCGAGCGGCCCGATGCTCGACCCCGGCCTTCGCCAGGGAGGCGTTTATTCTTGGATTGAACCTGTAGTGGTTGCACCCATCCTCTCGTACGAAAACCTCGGCCTCGTCCAGGGCGCCGGCTGGCTGTTCCGCCAGCTCGATCTGTACATCGGCGAGCGCGACCGTCTCGCGCTGATCGGTCGCAACGGCGCAGGCAAGACGACCTTGCTCAAGCTGATCGCAGGCGCGATCGATTCGGACGAGGGGCGGCGGACGATCGTGCCCGGCACGCGCGTCGTGCTGCTCGAACAGGACCCGAAGCTCGATGGCTTCGCGACGCTCGCCGATTTCGTGCTCGCGGGCGCCGACGCGCCGATGCGGCACGAAGCCGACGCAATCGCCGATCAGCTCGGCATCGATTTGTCCCGCGAGGCCAGTTCCGCGTCGGGCGGGGAGCGCCGCCGCGCAGCCATCGTCCGCGCGCTGGCGCAGAACCCCGACGTTCTGCTGCTCGACGAGCCGACCAATCACCTCGACATCGCCGCAATCGAATGGCTCGAGCAATGGCTCGGCCGCTTCACCGGCGCGTTCGTCGTGATCAGCCACGACCGAACCTTCCTCACGCGGCTGACCAAGCAGACTTTGTGGCTCGACCGCGGCACGATCCGCCGCGCGGAGATCGGCTATGGCGGCTTTGAGGCCTGGACCGAGCAAGTTTACGCCGAGGAGGAGCGTGGGCGCGAGCGGCTCGACGCGAAGTTGAAGATCGAGGAGCATTGGCTCCATCGCGGCGTCACCGGGCGGCGGCGGCGCAACCAGGGACGGCTGGCCAAGCTCAAGGAAATGCGTGCCGAACGCGCCGCGATGCTGGGGCCGCAGGGGGCCGCTGCGCTGGCCACGCAAAGCGACGACGTCAGGACCAAGGTGGTGATCGATGCGCGCCATGCTTCGGTCGGGTTTGCGGGGCGAACGATCATCCGCAACCTCGATTTGCGGATCACCCGCGGCGACCGCATCGGCATCGTCGGGCCCAACGGCGCGGGCAAGACCACCTTGCTGCGGCTGCTGACCGGCGAGCTCGCGCCCGACGAAGGCGAGGTGCGGCGCGCCAAGACGCTCGACGGCATCGTAATCGACCAGCAACGCAAACTGATGGCGCCTGAAAAACGGGTCAGGGATGTGCTGGCCGACGGCGGCGACTGGATCGAAGTGCTCGGGGTCAAGAAGCACATTCACGGCTATCTCAAGGACTTTCTGTTCGACCCCAACATGGTCGAGGCGCGGATTGGCACCTTGTCGGGCGGCGAGCGCTCGCGGCTGTTGCTCGCGCGCGAATTCGCGCGGCGCTCCAACCTGCTGGTGCTCGACGAGCCGACCAACGACCTCGACCTCGAAACGCTCGACCTGCTCCAGGAAGTCATTGCCGACTACGACGGCACGGTGCTGATCGTCAGCCACGACCGCGATTTTCTCGATCGTACGGTGACGCTGACGCTCGGGCTCGACGGGTCGGGCAGGGTCGATGTGGTCGCCGGCGGCTATGCCGATTGGGAAGCAAGGCGAAAGCCGCGCCCCGAAACGAAGAAGATCGCGACCAAAGCGGGAGCGGCGGTCGCGGAAAAGCCAAGGATCGCAAAGCTGAGCTACAAGGATCAGCGCGACTTCGACCTGTTGCCCAGGCGCATCGAGGCGATCGAAGGTGCGATCTCGCGCGACGAGGCGGCGTTGCACGACCCCGCGCTCTACGCCCGCGATCCGGCGAAGTTCGCCGCGCTGACCGAGGCGGTCGCGGCGGCGCGCGCGGAAAAGGAGGCGGCGGAGCAACGCTGGCTCGAACTGGCGGAGCAGGTCGAGGCGCTCGGCTGATCGCGCTTGCGTGGGCGCCGGCCGTTCTATATCGGCGCTCGCTGCGGCGCGGGTGTAGCTCAATGGCAGAGCAGAAGCTTCCCAAGCTTACGACGAGGGTTCGATTCCCTTCACCCGCTCCAGCGCTTGCCGAGATTTGGCTGCGCTAAATCAAGATCGGCAAACGCTCGGCCGGCGGCGCTAAAGCGCCGACCGACGGCGTGGCTTTACCACGTCGTAGCCCGCGCTTATTTCGTCCCCGCCGGCAGCATCTTCGTCCCCTTGGGAAACCGCGCCTTCGTCTGCGGCGTGCCGCTCACGGTGAATACGCCATTCGGTTGCAGCGTGATGTAATAGTCGCCGGTGTCGCTACAGGTCGCGGTCCAGGCGCGATGGCCGTTGTCACGCGGGCGATCGACGGCTTTGACCACCTCGTCGCACTGGTAATCGGCGTCGTAAATCGCCTTGTAGAACGTAAGCTTGCGCTGCTTGTCGGTCAGCGCGTCGATCTTGGCTTCCATCGGGTCGGGCGTCGCCGTCGCTACGGCATTACCGGTTGCGCCAGACCCGCCGCACCCCGCGAGCAAAAACCCGAGTGTCGCGATCGCCAATCCGGTCTTCATGGTGTCTCTCCTCCATCGACAGCAACGCACGCCATGCGCATCCGTGCCGCGCCGCCGCCAGCGAAGACCGCGACCACGCTCAAATCCCGTCCATGACGACGGTGCGGCCATCGGCCTCCAGCCGCTGTACGAGATCGGCGATGGTCGCTGCGACCAACGCTTCGTCGGGGCTGCGCACGACGAAATTCGCGCCGACACGGCCTTCGCGGAAGAACGGATAGCTGCCGATCGCCACGCCGCCCTCGTCATCGGCATGCGCGCGCTCCGCCTCGCGCAGCAAATCGGCGACCTCGCTTTCCGCGACCCAGCATCCGATCGTGCGGCTGACGACCGGCCGCCCGCCTTCGAGCGTCCCGGTCAGCGCGTCGAGCATTCCCGCGGTGATGTGCGGCACGCCCGCCATGATGAAGATGTTGCCGATGCGGATGCCCGGCGCGCCCGAGACTCGGTTCTCGATCAGGTCAGCGCCTTCGGGGACGCGGGCCATGCGCAGCCGCGCCTCGGTCGCGCCGCCGCGGCTCGCATAATAGCGCTCGAGCACCGCCACCGCCTTGGGATGGTGCGTCACGCCGACGCCCAGTGCCGCCGCGATCGCGTCGACCGTGATGTCGTCGTGCGTCGGGCCGATCCCGCCGGTGGTGAAGAGATAGTCGTTGCGCGCCCTGAGCGCGTTGACCGCCTCGACGATTGCCGGTTCGACGTCAGGCACGATGCGAGCTTCGGCGAGCCGGATGCCCTGGACGTTGAGCCAGGCGGCGATCTGCGCGACGTTCTTGTCCTGCGTGCGGCCCGACAGGATCTCGTCGCCGATCACGACCAACCCCGCTGTCCAGATGCGCTCGCTCATGCCGTCAGCCTAGCCTCGCAAAACCGCGGCGTCATCGCTATATCGCCGCCACGATGACCGAATACGTAACCGTCACCCGCGACTTGCCGCTCGAGCGCAACGGCGCGATCAAGCTCTATGGCCCCGACGCCTTTGCCGGGATGCACAAGGCCGGGCAGCTCGCCGCCGCGACGCTCGACATGCTCGTGCCGCACGTCGTGCCAGGCGTGACCACCGGTGAGCTCGACGATCTGATCCGCAACTTCATGGTTGCCGGGGGCGCAGTGCCGGCGACGCTCGGCTATCGCGGCTACACGCATTCGAGCTGCATCTCGATCAACCATGTCGTGTGCCACGGCATCCCCGGCGAGCGCACGCTAAAGGATGGCGACATCGTCAATATCGACGTGACGCCGTTGCTCGACGGCTGGCACGGCGACACCAGCCGGATGTATCTGGTCGGCGACGTGCCGATCAAGGCGCGGCGGCTGGTCGACGTGACCTACGAATGCCTGATGCTCGGCATCGAGCAGGCCAAGCCCGGCAACACGATGGGCGACGTCGCGCATGCGATCCAGACGCATGCCGAGAAGCACCGCTATGGCGTGGTGCGCGATTTCTGCGGGCACGGCGTCGGCCGCCTGTTCCACGATGCGCCGGAGGTGGTGCATGTCGGGCGTCCGGGCACCGGGCCCGAGCTCAAGCCCGGGATGATCTTCACGATCGAACCGATGATCAACATCGGCAAGCCCGACGTGAAGCTGCTCGACGACGGCTGGACCGCGGTGACTCGCGACCGCTCGCTATCGGCGCAGTTCGAGCATTCGATCGGGATCACCGAGGACGGGTGCGAGATTTTCACGGGGAGTCCCAGAGGGTTTGATCGGCCGCCTTATTGAAGCATTCCCTAGGCTATGCTATGTGTATGCCTGGGCAGGAACATACACATGCGCACAAATATCGATATTGACGACGCCTTGATGGCCGACGCGCTTGCCGAGACCGGCGCTAGGACCAAGCGGGATGTGGTGCACCAAGCGCTCGAGGAATTGGTCCGTTATCGTCGTCAACTCAAAATCCTGGAACTCAAGGGGATTGGCTGGACCGGCGATCTTGATGCGATGCGGCTAGACAAGCAGCGGTGATTCTACCCGATTCAAGCGTCTGGATCGATTTTTTACGGAACGAGCCAACGGCGGAAGCCACCAAGCTCAGCGCGCTTTTGACCCATCGGAGTGCGTCAGTGCTGATGGGCGATATTATCTTGGCGGAAATTCTTCAGGGTTACGAGGACGAGCGTCAGGCAAGGCTGGTCCAGCAACGGCTATCGTCCCTAAAGCAGGTCGCGATTTGCGATCCCCCACTCGCGATAAGGGCTTCTGACAATTTTCGCGCGCTTCGACAACGTGGCGTTACCATCCGCAAAACCATCGACACGCTGATCGCGACGCGATGCATCGTCGATAGCCATGCCCTGCTCCACCGTGATAGAGACTTTCAGCCGTTCGTCGACCATCTTGGGCTGATCGATGCAATGACCCGCTAGGCGGTGTTGGCCTTCCCCGCGTCGATCGCCTTCAGGCTACGCACGAAAGGGTAAGGCGAGGGGACCCGAGCCGGCGAGCCCCCGCCCGGGCCCTTCTCGCCTTATTGGCTCACGACGGTGCAATGCGCGACGGTGTGGTTGCCGTAGATGAACGAGCCCGTGCCGTTCCAGCCCTTATCGACCGCCAGCGCGGCGAAGAAATGCGCCAGGAAACTGCCGATCGCCGGCGGCGGGACGGAGACGACGTAATCCCCCTTCAACGCGACCAGCAAGGTATCCGTGCCGAACCCGGTGTGATGGACGTTCCCGCTGACGGGGAAGGAGAAATCGCCGTAGGGAGGCGCTAACGCCTGGGTGATCCGTGCAGTGCCGTTGACCGACCCGGTCGGGGCATTGACCGCCAGTGCCAGGTGCAGAACCGGTGCACCGGCCAGCGGCGTCGTCCCCTGCTGCACGATGAGATTGACGAGATACAAACCGACTTTGGTGTCTGCCATGCTTCGTTCCTCTGCAAGCATCCGGCGGCATCGCCGAATTCGCAAGGATCACACGGGTTTATTCCCAACGTCGAGCGCAGATGCAGCCACGCTGGACCTATCCCGTCATATATCGGCGGCGGCGCGAGACATCATACTGCCGACAGCGCGCCCGCGCGCCGCAACGCCTCCTCCAGCGCGAGCGTCGGGGCGACCGCTACGTCGGGGGCGATGCCTGTCCCCTCCCAATCCTTGCCGGTATCCGGGTCGACCGTCCGCCCGACCGGCAGGAACACCGCCAGTCCCATGCCAATGCTCTCGAACCCACCGAAATGGTTGGCGCCCGCCGTGGCTTCGCCGATCAAGGTGGCGCGCTTGGTGCGCTTGAATGCCAGCGCGAGATGTTCGGCGGCCGACGCTGTGCGGGTCGAGGTCAGGTAGAAGACCTTGGCGCCGAATAGTCGCGTCTCGTCGGTCTTCGGCACGACGTAATGCTCGGTGGCCGAAATCCCGGCGGCGGCGCCCGCGGCTGGCCGAACGAACCCGTCGCCATCGAACGGCGAGCCGCCGCGCGATTTCACCACCGCATCGACCATCTCCATCCGGACCAACGTCGTCGGCTTGCCGTAGAGGTAGGGAAGCATCGCGTTCATCTCGCTGATCCCGCCGCCATTATTGTAGCGGCAGTCGATCACCACAGCCTTGGCCGCGGCGTGCGTTTTCATGAACTCGGCGGTCGCGGCGACGGCGGCGGGGTCGCCGGTGAATCCGGTGTAGCGGATATAGGCGACGTCCTTCGCCAGCCAGCCGGCATCCTCGATCGACGCGCGGCGGATCGGGCGCGGGCCGCCCGGCTGTGGTGCCGGGCTCGGCCGAGCGCCTGGCTGCGGGGCGGGCTGGCCACCGACTGGCTCGCCGGGCGGGAGCGCGGCTTGCGGGATGACGCGCAAGTGGCGGTCGGCCGACACCGCGGCGAGATCGGTGGTGAGGCGGCTCGCCAGCGCGATCGGGTCGCCGAGTCCGGCATAGGCGCCCGCCGCCAGATTGGTGCGCAGCATCGCCGCATATCGCTTGCCGATTTCGGGGATGACGTATCCATTCTCGAGCAACGTCGCGAGCGTGTTGACCGTGGCCGCGGTGTCGTCGCCCGCGCCCTGCGCCAGCGCCGCGCCGCTCCCCAACGCGGCGATCGCCGCCGCCGACAGCCCCAGAAATACTCGCCGCTCCATCATCGTCGCTCCTCAACTACAATTGTAAGCATAAGCGCTTATACAATTTGCCGCGGGGCTGTAAAGTGCTAGCCAACGGGGATGACCGCCGCCCACACTGCCGCCAGCTTCGGTGCCGCGCTGCGCCGCCTGATCGATCACCTCGATGGCGCGCTCGAACAAATGTACCGTGACGACGGGCTCGACTTTCGCCCGCGCTACACGCCCGTCATCCGCGCGCTGATGGACGATGGTCCGCAGACCCTGACGATGCTCGCCGAACGGCTCGGCGTATCGCATTCGGCGACCAGCCAGACGGTCGCGCAGATGCGGCTTGCCGGACTGGTCGTGGTGACGCGCGGCGAAGGAGATGCGCGTCAGCGTGTGGTCGCGCTCAGCCGGCTGGCGAGGGCGATGCAAGCGCGGCTGGAGGAGCATTGGCATGCAGCGCGCGTCGCGACCGCCGCGCTCGACACCGAAACCGGCGGCGTACTGGTCGAGGTGATCAACCGCGCCAACGCCGCGCTCGCCAAGCGTCCGTTTCGCGAGCGGCTCGAGGACGCGCGTTGACTGCTCCGCGATCGGGCATTCGCTGCCCCGCTGCCTAATCGCTGGGCATATGCTAAGGCGGCTGGCGACTCCGCTGCGCCGCATGCCCTCGCGGCGGACGACTGGCACGCTTCGTGAAAGCGTGCGCATATCAGTGCGCGTATCAGGGTGCCGGGGACAAGCCGCGTGAAGAAGATCGAAGCGATCGTCAAGCCGTTCAAGCTCGATGAAGTGAAGGAAGCGCTGCACGAGGTCGGGGTCAGCGGCATCACCGTCACCGAGGCGAAGGGGTTCGGCCGCCAGAAGGGGCATACCGAGCTCTATCGCGGTGCCGAATACGTTGTTGACTTCGTGCCCAAGGTTAAGCTCGAGATTGTGGTGGAGGACGGCCTCGCCGAACGCGTGGTCGAAGCGATCGCGCAAGCCGCGCAGACCGGCCGGATCGGCGACGGCAAGATCTTCGTCATCCCCGTCGAAACCGTGCTCCGCATCCGCACCGGCGAACGTGACGAGGCGGCGGTCTGATTTGATATATACGTCGCCCCGACGAAGGTCGGGGCCGCCTGGTAACCTGGAGACCCCGGCCTTCGCCGGGGCGACGAAAAAGGAAGCACCATGACCACGTCCGCGAACGACATCCTCAAGAAGATCAAGGACGAGGAGATCGAGTGGGTCGACCTTCGCTTCACCGATCCCAAGGGCAAGTGGCAGCATCTGACGATGGTCGCTGGCGTGGTCGGCGAGGACGAATTGACCGACGGCTTCATGTTCGACGGATCGTCGATCGAGGGGTGGAAGGCGATCAACGAGTCCGACATGGTGCTCAAGCCCGACCTCGACGCCGTCTATGTCGATCCGTTCTCGGCCACCCCGATGCTGATCCTGGTGTGCGACGTGGTCGAGCCCTCGACCGGCGAGCTCTACGCGCGCGACCCGCGTTCGACCGCCAAGCGCGCCGAGGCGTATCTCAAGACGACCGGGATCGGCGACACCGTCTATATCGGCCCCGAAGCCGAATTCTTCATGTTCGACAACGTCCAGTTCGAAACCAGCTACGCCACGTCGTTCTACAAGATCGACGATATCGAACTGCCGACCAATACCGGCACCGCCTATGAAGGCGGCAATCTCGGCCACCGCCCGCGCATCAAGGGCGGGTATTTCCCGGTGGCCCCGGTCGACTCGGCGATCGACATCCGCGGCGAGATGGTCTCGACCATGCTCGAAATGGGCTTGCCGTGCGACAAGCATCACCACGAAGTCGCCGCCGCGCAGCACGAGCTAGGGCTGACCTTCGGCACGCTGACCCAGACCGCCGACCGCATGCAGATCTACAAATACGTCGTGCACCAGGTCGCGCACGCCTACGGCAAGTCGGCGACGTTCATGCCCAAGCCGATCAAGGACGATAACGGCAGCGGCATGCATACCCACCTGTCGATCTGGAAGGGCAAGGAGCCGCTGTTCGCGGGCAACGGCTATGCCGGGCTGTCGGAGATGTGCCTCTATTTCATCGGCGGCATCATCAAGCACGCCAAGGCGCTCAACGCGTTCACCAACCCGACCACCAATTCGTACAAGCGCCTGGTGCCGGGGTACGAAGCGCCGGTGCTGCTGGCCTATTCGTCGCGCAACCGTTCGGCCTCTTGCCGCATTCCGTACGGCACCGGCGCCAAGGCCAAGCGAGTCGAGGTCCGCTTCCCCGACGCGATGGCCAATCCGTACCTCGCCTACGCGGCACTGTTCATGGCCGGGCTCGACGGCATCCAGAACCGGCTCCACCCCGGCGAGGCGATGGACAAGAACCTCTACGACCTGCCGCCGGCGGAGCTCGCCAACGTCCCGACCGTGTGCGGATCGCTGCGCGAGGCGCTCGACAGCCTGGAGGCCGACATGGACTTCCTGCTCAAGGGCGACGTGTTCTCGAAGGATCAGATCGAGGCGTATATCGATGTCAAGCGCGGCGATGTCGCGCGGTTCGAGATGACGCCGTCGCCGGTCGAGTTTGATATGTACTACAGCGCCTGAGCGCGGCCACGGCCGCGCGGTGCGCGGGGCGCAGCCCACGCGCACAGGCGCTGTCGGCCGGCCTCGCTCAAGCGAGGACCGACGACGCGGCTTTGCCGCGGCGACCTGTGCGCTCAGCTGGCGAATCGGTGCTGTCGGTCCCGGCCAAATCGCCGTATCAGAGCGCCAGATGCACCGACTCTCCCCCCGCCTTGCGCTGCTTGCCCTCCTCCTCGCCGGCCCGGCGGTTGCGCAGGAGATTCCGGCGCTCGGCCCGACCAGCTTGCCGGTCGTCCCCGCGCAGATCGTCGCGACCTATCCGCACGATCCCGACGCCTATACCGAAGGGTTGTTCTACGAAGGCGGCAAGTTGTGGGAGAGCACCGGGACGATCGGCAAATCGGGCATCCGCAAGGTCGATCTGATGACTGGCAAGGTG
The DNA here is from genome assembly GCF_036269755.1 of Sphingomonas sp. Lineage (GTDB taxonomy): Bacteria > Pseudomonadota > Alphaproteobacteria > Sphingomonadales > Sphingomonadaceae > Sphingomonas. Next base: position 177,143 of record NZ_DATBDV010000020.1, read on the forward strand.
CTGATGCGCGCCGCGGTCGATCCGCCGCTCTATGGTGAAGGCATTGCCCCATGGCGTGACCAGATCCTGAGTCTGACGTGGAAGAACCACGTTGGCTTTCGCTGGTCGAAGGACAAATTGAAGAAGCTCGGCAGCTTCAAATATGACGGCGAGGGATGGGCGCTGACCAGCGACGGCACCGACCTGATCCTGTCCGACGGCACGCCGCAGCTGCGCTTCATCGATCCTGCGACCTTCGCGGTGCGCCGTACGCTGACCGTCACGCATGACGGCCAGCCGCTGATCAACCTCAACGAACTCGAATATGTCGACGGCGAAATCCTCGCCAATATCTGGCTGACCGACCGCATCGCGCGGATTGACCCGGCAAGCGGCAAGGTGATCGGATGGATCGATGTCAGTGAACTCCACCGCCAGTCGGGCGCCACCGCCGAGAACGACGTCCCCAACGGCATTGCCTGGGATGCCAGGAAACGCCGCCTGTTCGTGACCGGCAAGGACTGGCCGTACGTGTTCGAGATCAAGGCGCCGCGGGACACCATCTCGACACTGTAGCTTGCGCGTCCTATCCGCGCGCCAAACCCACGAAACGAAGGAATCGCGACAACATGACCACCGCCAGCGATGTTCTCGACCGCGTCCTCGTGCTCGAAATGGTCCGCGTGACCGAAGCCGCGGCGATCGGCGCGTCGCATCTGATCGGGCGCGGCGACGAGAAGGCGGCGGACGCGGCGGCGGTCGAGGCGATGCGCGCGGCATTGAACGGGCTGGAGATCGACGGCACCGTGGTGATCGGCGAGGGCGAGCGCGACGAAGCGCCGATGCTCTTCATCGGCGAGAAGGTCGGCAGCGCGCCGGGGACCGGCCCCAAGATCGACATAGCGCTCGATCCGCTCGAGGGCACGACGATTACCGCCAAGGCCGGGCCGAACGCGCTCGCGGTGCTGGCGATTTCCGAAGAGGGCAACCTGCTCAACGCGCCCGACGTCTATATGGACAAGATCGCGGTCGGGCCGGGCTATCCGGCGGGCGTGATCGATCTCGACAAGTCGCCGACCGAGAACGTCCAGGCGATCGCCGCGGCCAAGGGCTGCAAGCCCAACGAGGTGATCGCTTGCGTGCTCGACCGACCGCGCCACGAAGCGCTGATCGCCGAACTGCGCGCGATCGGCTGCGGCGTGGTGCTGATCGGCGACGGCGATGTCGCAGGCGTGATCGCGACGACCAATCCCGACACGACGATCGACGTTTACATGGGCTCTGGCGGGGCCCCCGAGGGCGTGCTGGCGTGCGCCGCGCTGCGCTGCGTCGGCGGGCAGTTCAAGGGGCGCCTGCTGTTCCGCAACGACGACGAGCGCAGCCGCGCGCATAAATGGGGCATCACCGACCTCGACAAGCAATATGACTTGAACGAGCTGGCCAAGGGCGACTGCATCTTTGCCGCGACCGGGGTGACGAGCGGGTCGCTGCTCGACGGGGTCAAGCGGCGCGGCGACAAGCTGACCACCAACTCGGTGGTGATGCGCGCGAGTTCGGGCACCGTGCGCTGGGTCAAGGGCGAGCATCGCTTGGGCTGAGGCTAGGCGCGGGCGCTAACTCCATGCGCCTCCCCGGCGGAGGCCGGGGTCCAGTATCGGTTCGGTCGAGTGTTCCGCGTCGCCGCAACGACAGCGCAACTGGCCGGGCCTTCGCCGGGGAGGCGGAGTTGCGGAGCGTGGCTCGGAATGTTTGCAATGTAGGATTTCGCCTGAAATACCGGCGCGTCGTGACTATCATACCACGTATCAGCGCCCGCGCGCAGGCCGGTGAACACACGCGCTGAGTGCGAACATTGGGAACATTCGCCGAGCGGGACGACCGCGATAGTGTCAACTTCGGGCACCGCACGAACCGGCCGATTGACCCTTCGCCCGCGACTCGCCACGCTGCGCGGCAAAGGAGAATCCCCATGCGCGCCAGTCTGATCGCCGCCATTCTGTTGGCTTCCGTCGGAGGCGCGGCGCTCGCTCGACCGCAAGCGGCACCTCCCGCGGCCGCGCCCGCCGAGGCGCCGTTCACCTATCAGAAGGTGATGGTGCCGATGCGCGACGGCGCCAAGATGGAGACGGTGATCCTCCGTCCCACGGGCGCGACGGGCAAGCTGCCGATCCTGTTCCAGCGCACGCCCTATGGCGTTCCGCAAGCGGCGCCCAACTTCATCCCGCCGAGTTGGAAGCCGCTGGTCGCCGACGGCTATATCTTCGTGTTCCAGTCGATGCGCGGGCGGTTCGGGTCGGACGGCAAGTTCACGCTGTCGACCAGCGTCAAGACCGAGCCCAATGAAGCCACCGATGCCTACGATGCGATCGATTGGCTGGTGAAGAACGTGCCGGGCAATACAGGCAAGGTCGGGATGTGGGGCGTGTCGTATCCCGGCTTTGCGGCCGCGGTCTCGCTCGCCAAGCCGCACCCGGCGTTGAAGGCGGTCAGTCCGCAAGCCGCGTGGATCGATTACTGGATGTCCGACGACCTCCACCGCAACGGCGCGCTTCGGCTCAGTTATGCAACCGAATGGGTCTACAGCCTGCAGAACGACAAGACGCAGAACAAGGAACTCAGCCTCGACGGCATGACCGATGCCTATGACTGGTATCTCAAGGTCGGGCCGGTCGAGAATATCGACAAGCAAGTCTTCAAGGGCAGCGTGCCGCTGTTCACGGCGTTGCTCGACCATCCTAACCACGACAAATTCTACACCGACCAGAACTGGTTGACTGCGCTCGGCAAGACCACGGTACCGACGCTCAACGTCGCGGGATTCTGGGACCAGGAAGACCCTTGGGGATCGTGGCGGATCTACGAGAAGGAAAAGGCGAACGATCCCGACCATCTCGCGCAGATCGTGTCGGGGCCATGGCGCCACGGCGGGTGGCAGTCGAAGGGCGACTTCCTCGGCCCGATCCCGCTCGGCACCGAAAGCGGCACCGAGTTCCAGACTCAGATCCAGGCGCCGTTCTTCGCTTACTGGCTGCACAACAAGGGCCCGCGGCCGGACTTTACCGCGAAGATGTTCGAGAGCGGATCGAACGTGTGGAAGACCTACGCCTCGTGGCCGCCGGCGGGCGCCAGGCCGACCGACCTCTATCTCCACGACGACGGCAGCCTGTCGTTCACCGCGCCGACGGCCAGCGAAGGCTGCCGCGACTATGTCAGCGACCCCGCCAACCCCGTGCCGTTCCGCAAGCGGCCGATGAGCCGCACCTATGCCACGCCCGATTGGTCGTTCTGGGAATCGGACGATCAGCGCTTCGTCGACCACCGTCCCGATGTGCTGAGCTACGTCTCCGCGCCGCTCGACGCCGATATGACGGTGACCGGCGCGATCGCCGCCAGGCTGATGGCATCGACCAGCGGCACCGACAGCGACTTCGTCGTCAAGCTGATCGACGTGCTACCCGACGACTTCGTCGACACGACTAACAGGCAATGGAAGATCGGCGAATATTCGCAGACGCTCGACGGCTATCAGTGGCCGATCGCGATGGACGTGCGGCGCGGGCGGTTCCTGGCGAGCGACACCGATCCGCAGCCCTTGGTGCCGGGCAAGGTGACCGCTTGGGACGTCGCTTTGCGTGACCATGACCACGTCTTCAAGAAGGGCCACCGGATCATGGTCCAGGTGCAGTCGACCTGGTTCCCGGTGATCGACCGCAACCCGCAGACTTTTGTGCCGAACATCATACGCGCGAAACCGAGCGACTTCGTCAAGGCGACGCAAAAGGTGTGCGCGGGGTCCAAGATCGTGCTGCCGGTGATGTAGCTAGTTCTTGAGGCGGTACCCGGTCCGGAAGATCCAGGCGATCACGGCAAGGCACAGGACGAGGAACCCCGCGGTGGCGGCGAGGCTGACCAGCACGTCGACATCGCCCTTGTCGAAGAACGCCCAGCGGAACCCGCTGACGAGATAGACGACCGGGTTGAACAGGCTGACCGTGCGCCACGGCTCGCGGAGCATATTGATCGAATAGAACGCGCCGCCGAGGAAGGAGAGCGGGGTGATCAGCAAAGCGGGGACGAAATTGAGTTGCTCGAACCCGTTCGCCCAGACGCCGATGATGAACCCGAACAGGCTGAACGCCAGGCTGGTGAGCAGCAGGAACGCGATCATCGCCAGCGGGTGGTGGATCGGCACCGACACGAAGCACGCCGCGGTGCCGAGGATGATAAGCCCGAGGATCACCGACTTGGTCGCCGCCGCGCCGACAAAGCCGAGCACCATCTCCATCGCGCTGATCGGCGCCGACAGCAATTCGAAGATCGTGCCGGTGAATTTGGGGAAGTAGATGCCGATCGAGGCGTTGCTGATCGACTGCGTGAGCAGCGACATCATGATCAGCCCGGGGACGATGAAGCTGCCATAGGCGATGCCGTCGACTTGCTTGATCTGCGACCCCAGCGCGCCGCCGAACACGACGAAATAGAGGCTGGTGGTGATCACCGGCGTGACGAGGCTCTGCCATAAGGTGCGCAGCGCGCGCGCCATTTCGAAGCGATAGATCGCATAGACGCCGTGGAGGTTCATCGCGATGCTCCCTGCGCGCCGACACCGATCCACGCCTCCCCGGCGAAAGCCGGGGTCCAAGTGGTGAGGTCGGAGTGATCGAGCGCGTCGCTTATCAAATGGCCGGGCCGCAGATAGACCCCGGCCTTCGCCGGGGAGGCGCATGCGGGTTGGGCATTGTGGAGGTTCATGCCGCCTTCTCCTGCGGCTGGCCGCCGTCCCTAACGAGGTCGACGAAGATATCCTCGAGGCTCGACTTCGAGGTTTCGAGATCCTTGAACCCGATATGCAGCTCGCCGAGCTTGCGGAGCAGTGAGGGGATGCCGGTGCGCTCGGCTTGCGCGTCGAATACGTAGCGCAGCGTCTTGCCGTCGTTGCGCAAGCTCAGATCCCACTCGCCCAAGTCCGCCGGCAATTCGCCCATCGGCTCGCCCAGCGCGATATCGAGCTCGCGCTTGCCAAGCTTCTTCATCAGCGCGGCCTTTTCGTCGACCACCAGCAGTTTGCCGCCCGATATCACCCCGACGCGGTCGGCCATTTCCTCGGCCTCCTCGATATAATGCGTGGTTAGGATGATCGTCGTGCCCTTGTCGCGAAGCCGGTGGACCAGCTTCCACATGTCGCGGCGCAGCGTCACGTCGACCCCCGCGGTGGGCTCGTCGAGGAACAATATGTCGGGCTCGTGCGCCAGCGCCTTGGCAATCAGCACGCGGCGCTTCATCCCGCCCGACAGCTCCATGATCTTGGCCTTGCGCTTGTCGTAGAGCGACAAGTCGCGGAGCACTTGATCGATATGGTCCGAGTGCTGCGGGTATCCGAACAGTCCGCGGCTGAAGCGGCATGTCGCCTCGACCGTCTCGAACATGTCGGTCGCGAGTTCCTGCGGCACCAGGCCGATCTGCTTGCGTGCGCGCTTGGGGCTGCGGATCGCGTCGCAGCCGCCGACGGTGATCGTGCCGGAGCTCGGCGTCACGATCCCGCAGATGATGCTGATCAGCGTCGTCTTGCCCGCGCCGTTCGGCCCGAGCAGCGCGAAAATCTCACCCTTGGCGATGTCGAGATCGACGGCGTGGAGCGCGTGGACGCCCGAGGCATAGGTCTTCGACACGCCACGGACGCTGAGAATCGGGTCGGTCATGGAGTCCCCTTCGGTCGCGAAGATGGGGAGGCGGCGCGCGGGGCGCAACCGTAACGATTAGGAAGCGGCAGCGTTCTTGGCGGCGCGCGCATCGGCGATCGCAGCCTGCATCGCCTCCAGGCTCATGACGCTCGAGACGACCCGGTCGCCGATCACCCAGCTCGGCGTGCCGGTGATGCCCAGCGGGCGCATCAGCGACAGGTTGGTGCGGATGGCATTGTCGACCGCGGGGCTCTTCGCCTCGGCCTTGACTTGCGCCGGGTCGAGCCCGGCCGTCACCAGCGCCTTGTCCATACTCGCTTCGGTCAAGGTGCCGCCGGCGTAGAGCGCGGCGTGGAGCGCGCGATACTTGCCCAGCCGCGCGGCGACAATCGCATAGCGCGCCGCGGTTTCGCTCTCGGGGCTCAGCACCGGCAACTCGCGATAGAGCACGCGAACCTTTGGATCGGCGGCGATCAGCTGATCGATGATCGGCAGGCTCGCCCGGCAATACCCGCAATTGTAATCGAGATATTCGACGATTGTCAGGTCGCCCTTGGGATTGCCCGCCCAGGCGCTGCCGACCGGAGCAAAAATGTCGGCACGGTTCGCGGCGATCACTTTGGCCGTGTTGCGATCCTGCAGCTTCTGCATCGCCTCCGGGATCACTTCGGGGTGCGCCAGCAGATAGTCGCGGACCTCCGATCCGTCGCCGTGCCCCGTCGCCAGCCACATGCCGCCTGCCCCGAGCAAAGCAGCGGCCACCACAACCAGCGGCAGCGCGAAGCGCGACGACAGCAACCCGGTCATTTCTTGCGTTTCTTGTCGTCGAGCTGGTTCTGCCCGGTCAGCGCGATGTCCTGCGCTCGGATCCAGTCGGGCGTGTTGGGCGGCAATCCCGCCATTGCCGCACGCGCGCTGTACACCGCGCGCTTGATGTCACCCATCGAACTCGCCGTCTCGGCGGTCGCGAGCGCCGCACGAGCGGTGTCGCCGCGCAGTTCGTAGACCGTGCCAAGTTGCAGCCAAGCAAACGGATTGTCGCTGTCCTTGTTGACCGCGATCCGCAGCACGCGCTCGGCTTCGGGATAATTCGCCGGGTCTTCGGTCGCGATCAGCGCGTGACCGTATGTCGTCACGATCAACGGGTCGTACCGGGTCAGCTCGCTCGCTTCCTTGAGCGGCGCGATCGCGTCGGCGGGCCGCCCGGCCTCGAGCAGGATCTGCCCGCGGATTTCGAGGAAATAGGGGTCGTGCGGCATGGCCTTGATCAGCGCCAGCGTCTCGGCGTCGGCCTTGGCCGGATAGCCGGCCTTATGCCAGGCATAGGCGCGGGCGTAATGGCCGTAGATCGACGTGTCGCTCTCGGGATAGTCGGTCAGCGTGCGGCCATAGGGATAGGCATATCCTTCGAGTTTTGCCTTCACGCGCCTGAACCGTTCCTCGAGATCGGGATCGAACGGCTTGTCCCAGGCCGGCGACGCCTTGAGGTCGGCACTCAGCGTATTGACGCGCTCGTTCGACAGCGGGTGGGTCTGGGCGAAAGGATCGATATTGGCCAGGCCATAGCGGTATTCCTCGTTGGCCAGTTTCTTGAAGAACTGGATCATCCCCTTGCCGCTGATCCCCGCTTCGCGGAGGAACTTGGCACCGGTGGCGTCGGCGGTGGCTTCCTGGACTCGCGTGAAAGCAAGCGCCTTGCCCATCGCGGCCTGCTGCCCCGCGGCGAAGATACCGGCGCCGGCTTCGCCAGCGCCTGCCGCGACCGCTGCAAGGCCGAGCACCATCGAAAGCAGTGAGATGCCGATCGCCGGCTTGTACCCGGCATCGGCCAGCACGACGTGCCCGTCGGCGATATGGCCGAGTTCATGCGCGATCACGCCCTGCACCTGGTTGGCGTTGTCGGCCGCCTGGATCAGTCCCGACTGGATGTAGATGGTCTGACCACCCGCGACGAATGCGTTGATCTCGTCGTCCTGGATCAGCACGACCTGGACGTTGGCGGGCGACAGACCAGCGGCGACGATCATCGGCCGCGACATGTCCCTGAACAGCGCCTCGGTCTCGGCGTCACGCAGGATCGACTGGGCGTAGGCAGGCTGCGTCCAGAGCAGAATCATCGCCGCGAAGATCGCGAAATAGCGCCTCATAATCCGATCATCCGCCCGTCATCCCCCACGATGCGAAGGGCTGGTCCTGCGCTTCGGCGGGTGAACCCGCCATGAAGCAGGAGGATACCCTACCACACTCTCGCCATTGCGAGGAGCGGAGCGACGAAGCAATCCAGCGCCGACTTGTGACATCTGGATTGCTTCGCTCCGCTCGCAATGGCGAGTATCTGGGTTCACGCGCCGAACGTGCGCTGCCACCAGCCACGGCGCGGCTCGCCATTCTCGTCCAGCCCGGCGGCATCGTCGGCAGGCGCCGCGCCGTCGGTGTCAGGCACCGCCGGCGCCTCTTCAGCGTCGTTGGCGGCGGCGGCCGGAACGGCTTCCGCCTTCTTGCGGCTGCGCTTGGGCTTGGCGGCCGGCGCTTCGGGCGTAGCTTCCTCGGTCACCGCAAGTGCGGCGGGCTCGGGCGCCTCGGCGGCAGGCTCGGCCTTCTTGCGGCCGCGCTTCGGCTTGGCGGGCGCCTCGGCTTCCGGCTCGGGGGTCGGTTCGACGACGGGCGCCGGAGCTTCCGATTCCTCGGCCGCACGCGCACGTGGGCGACGACGCGAGCGCTTGGGCGCTTCGGGCCCCCCGGCTTCGATCTCGCCAGCATCGGGTTCGACCGCGGCCGGGACTTCGGGATTGGCGTGAGTCGCGACCACCGCACCGGAGTCCCCGGCATCGGCTTCCTCGACCGCCGGCGTCGCGTCATTGCTGTCGCCACGCCGACCGCGGCGGCCGCGGCGGCGGCCCCGACGGCGCGGTTCGCGCTCCTCATCGCCTTCGCCGGCAGCATGCTCGGTCGGCTCTTCGTCGCCTTCGCTTGCTTCACCCTCAGCCTGCTGGGCGCCGTCCTCGCCTTCCTCACCCTCGGGACGGCCGCGACCGCGCCGGCCGCGACGGCGGCGGCGGCGCTTGCGCTCGCCTTCGGCACCCTCGTCGGAGCCCTCGCGCGGACCCCCACGCGCCGGGCGTTCGTCCTCATCCTCGTCCTCGACCTCGTCGATCTCTTCCTCGACGAAATCGTCTTCCTCTTCCTCGACGACCGCCTCGAACTTGGGCTGATAGGCGGGCGGCGGGCCGCTCGCGTCGACCGACATCCGCGCGCCTTCGGTCTCGCCGTCCGGCAGCACCACGACGTGAACGCCATAGCGATCCTCGATTTCGGCGATGTCAGCGCGCTTCTTGTTAAGGACGTAGATCGTCGCTTCCTGGCTGGCGCGCAGCGTCAGGATCGATCCGCGGCCGCGTGCGGCCTCGTCCTCGATCAGGCGCAGCGCCGACAGCCCCGCCGACGATGCGGTGCGGACCAAGCCGGTGCCCTCGCAATGCGGGCACTGGCGAGTCGACGCTTCGAGAACGCCGGTGCGCAGCCGTTGCCGGCTCATTTCCATCAAACCGAAGCTCGAAATCCGCCCGACCTGGATGCGCGCGCGATCGTTCTTGAGCGCCTCCTTCATCGCCTTCTCGACTTTGCGGACGTTCGAATTGTTGTCCATGTCGATGAAATCGATGACGACCAGCCCCGCCATGTCCCGCAGGCGAAGCTGGCGCGCGATCTCCTGCGCGGCTTCGAGGTTGGTCGCGGTCGCGGTCTGCTCGATGTTATGCTCGCGCGTCGATCGCCCCGAGTTGATGTCGATCGAGACCAGCGCCTCGGTCGGGTTGATCACCAGATAACCGCCCGACTTCAATTGGACGACCGGGTTGTACATCGCTGAAAGCTGATCTTCGACGCCGGCGCGCTGGAACAGCGGCACGGGATCGCTGTAATGCTTCACGCGGCGCGCATGGCTCGGCATCAGGAGCTTCATGAACTCCTTGGCCTGACGATAGCCCTCGTCGCCCTCGACGATCACTTCGTCGATATCCTTGTTATAGATATCGCGGATCGCGCGCTTGAGCAGATCGCTGTCGCCATAGACCAAGGCGGGCGCCGCCGAGGCGAGCGTGGTCTCGCGAATGCCGTCCCACAGCCGGGCGAGATAGTCGAAGTCGCGCTTGATCTCGGTCTTGGTGCGCTGAAGCCCGGCGGTGCGGACGATGCAGCCCATCGACGGCGGCAGCTTCAAGTCCGACATGATCGACTTCAAGCGCTTGCGGTCGCCCGCGTTCGAAATCTTGCGGCTGATCCCGCCGCCATGCGACGTGTTGGGCATCAGCACGCAGTAACGGCCGGCGAGGCTGAGATAGGTGGTCAGCGCCGCACCCTTGTTGCCGCGCTCTTCCTTGACGACCTGGACCAGCAGCACTTGGCGGCGGCGGATGACGTCCTGGATCTTGTAGCGGCGGCGCAGGTTCAGGCGGCGCTGGCGGAGCGCCTCAACCTGGTCGTCCGACCCGCCCCGGCGACGACGGCCGCGGCCGACGCTTTCCTGGCTCGCGGCGACATCCTCGTCGGGCGCGCCATCGTCGTCGAAGCGTTCGAGTTCGTCCTCGCTCGGCTCATGCGCGCCGTCGAAGTGATCGTCGTCGTCATGCTCGTCATGCTCGTCATCGTCAGCGTCGAGCTCGGCGCGCAACGCAGCCTCCTCGGCGGCGTGCTCGGCCTCTTCGCGGAGCAGCGCGTCGCGATCCTCCTTGGGGATCTGATAATAATCGGGATGGATTTCCGAAAAAGCGAGGAAGCCGTGGCGGTTGCCGCCATAGTCGACGAACGCCGCCTGCAGCGACGGTTCGACGCGCGTGACCTTGGCTAGATAGATATTCCCCTTGAGCTGCTTGCGCTCGGCACTCTCGAAATCAAATTCCTCGATGCGGTTTCCCTTGACGACCGCCACCCGGGTTTCCTCCCGGTGGCGTGCGTCGATCAGCATACGCATGGTCATTTAGTGTTCTCCGGGCGCGCCGATCCTCGAATGGGGGAAAGGGCGCGCCGATAAATCGCGCGCTGCCGGCAAGTGGCCGGGCGGTGCGGATGGGTGGGTGTGCGTCTTTCGCGCGCCGTGCACGCCCGAGCGCATGGCCCGGGACACCCACGCCGTCACGGCCGCCGGCAAAGGCCGGGCGGAGCGTGGGGCAGGGGAAATGCATCATTGCGAGCGTCAACCTGGATAGGCCGCGGGTCCGAAAACGCCGGGGCGGCCGTTGGGCCGGCGGACCCGTGCAAATCACAGTCACGGCGCCGGTTGGCGGTGGAGGTAGCACCGAGACCGCCCAGCATCAACCGGCAGGTTCCCGCCGCTTGCGCGGCAAAAATATGCCGAATTGCCGGTTAACCCAATCGCTTCACCGAGTGGCAGCGTAACCGCGGCGATAACCTTGATCGATCCTGGCGTTCAAAAAGAGGTTCTCCTTCGATGGTTTTTCGCTGGACCGGCCGCAAGCCGGCGCGCCATTACGTTCGCGTGTCGTTCATCCTTTCCCTGCTGGCTTTGTGGTTCGGCGGAGCGCCGGCCTGGGCGGGGACGATTCAGCGCGTCGAGGTCAAAAGCGATTCGGTCGTCGTGACGTTCGACCGTCGCGTGGCCGACGCATCGAGTTTCCTCCTCACCGCGCCGCAGCGAGTCGCAGTCGATGTGACCGGCGCCTCGCCGGGCGGATCGGTCGAGACTGGCGGACTGGTGAATGCGGTGCGCGAGGGCGAGCATGACGGCGGCGCGCGGATCGTGTTCGATCTGGCGCGTCCGGCCGTGATCGCGAGCGGCAGGTTCGGCGATGGCGGCCGCGTGCTGACGCTTCAGCTCAAGACCGTCGACGATTCGGATTTCGCGCGCGCCGCGGCCGAGGGACGGATGCGCATCCTGCCGCCGTTCAACATGCCCGACACCGGAACTGCCGCGCGCTATCAGGTCGCGCTGCCGGTGCCGGCGTCGAGCAAGGCGCTGGTGCTGCCGCGCGTCGAGGGCGATCCCGACCGGCCGCTGGTGGTGATCGACGCCGGACATGGCGGGTTCGACCCCGGTGCGATTTCGCCGACGAGCGGCCTCAAGGAAAAGGACGTCACGCTCAAGATTGCGAAGGCAATCCGCGACGAGCTGTTGAAGTCGGGGCGCGTCCGCGTCGCGCTGACGCGCGACGACGATCGCTTCCTCGTGCTCCAGGAGCGCTACGGGATCGCGCGCAAGCTCCACGCCGATCTGTTCATCTCGATCCATTGCGACAGCGTCGGGTCGGGGGACGCTTCGGGCGCTTCGGTCTACACGCTCTCCGAAGTCGCCTCCGACAAGGAAGCCGCCAAGTTGGCCGCGCGCGAAAACAAGGCCGACATCATCGCCGGGGTCGATCTCGGCAGCGAGAACGCCGACGTCTCGTCGATCCTGATCGACCTCACCCAGCGCGAGACGATGAACGCCTCGGCCGCATTCGCGCGTCTGCTCGGCCGCGAGGCGGCGCCGCTGGTGCCGCTCAAGAGCAACTTCCACCGCATGGCGTCGCTGATGGTGCTGAAAGCGCCCGACATGCCGTCGATCCTGTTCGAGACTGGGTACATCTCGAACCCCAACGACGCCGCGTTTCTCGACTCAGCCGAAGGTCGCCAACGCATCGCCGAGAGCATCGAGCGCGCGGTCGAGATCAATTTCGCCAAAAGGTTCGCGGCCAACTAACCGCCCGTCGAACATCGCTGGAAACGGCCAACGGACCTGCTAAGGCACCGGCATGGCGGCGGGCAGTACGGAAAGCGTCAGCTTCAGGATCAGGCGTGAGGCCGGCGGATTCGCTGCCTTTATGCGCCGTGCGTGGAAGCGTTGGTGGGTCAAGGTGCTGGCGGTCTTCGCCGCGCTGATCGCGTTGGCGTACCTGGCGTTGCTGATCTTCGTGCTGCCGGGGCTGCCGTCGGTCGACACGCTCAAGACCTACGAGCCGCCGCTGCCGTCGAACGTCCGCGACACCAACGGCATGCCGGTCTATTCCTACGCCCGCGAACGCCGGGTCCAGTTGAGCTTCGACGAATATCCCAAGCTGCTCGTCGCCGCCTATCTGTCGGCCGAGGACAAGACCTTCTTCTCGCACCACGGGGTGGATTATCCGGGGATCGTCTCGGCGATGATCGACAATCTGCGCAGTTCGAAGCGCCCGCGCGGCGCATCGACGATCACGCAACAGGTGGCGAAGAACCTGCTCGTCGGCAACGAGGCGAGCTATACCCGCAAGCTCAAGGAAGCGATCCTCGCCTATCGCATCGAGGATGTGCTGACCAAGCAGCAGATCCTCGAAATCTACCTCAACACGATCTTCCTCGGCCGCAACGCGTACGGCGTCGAAGCGGCGGCGCACGCCTATTTCGACAAGAGCGTCGACCAACTCACGCTGCCGCAATTCGCTTATCTTGCGATCCTGCCCAAGGCGCCGTCCGGCTACGATCCCGATCGTCAGACCGCGCGCGCACTGGCGCGGCGCGACTACGTCCTCAACGAGATGCTCGCCAACGGCTATATCAACCAGGCGCAGCACGACGCCGCGGTCGCCTCGCCGCTCGGCACGGTGAACAAGCGCACCGCGTCGTTCGAATCGGTCCCCGGCTATTTCATGGAAGAAGTCCGGCGCCAACTGATCGAGAAGTTCGGCGAGAATGACGATGGCGGCCGTAACCCGTACAGCGTGTACGGCGGCGGCTTGTGGATACGCACTTCGTTCGATCCCAACCAACAGACGCTGGCGCAAAAAGCGCTGCGCGATGGATTGCTGCGCTACGACAAGGGGCGCGGGTGGACCGGCCCGATCGGCCATGTCGAGATCGGGGCGAACTGGCTCAACGCGCTGCTCGGCAGCAACATCGCGGTTGATTATGACAATTGGCGCGCGGGTCTGGTGATTGCCGCCGACGGCGATTTCCGGCTCGGCTTCTCGGACGGATCGACCGGCACGATGGCGCGCGGCAACGTGACGATGCCGATCCGCGGCGGTGGCGGCATGGCGGCGAGCGCGATCAAGGTCGGCGACATCGTCGCAGTCGCCCCCGAAGGCGGCGGCTATTCGCTGCGGTCGATCCCCAAGATTTCCGGCGGCTTCGTCGTCGAGGAACCGGCGACCAGCCGCGTACTGGCCATGCAGGGCGGATTCGATAACCGAGTCCAGTCGTTCAATCGCGTGACTCAGGCGATGCGCCAGCCGGGATCGACGATCAAGCCGATCGTCTACGCCGCGGCGCTCGAGGCCGGGCTGACCCCGGCATCGATCATTGTCGACGGGCCGTTCTGCGTCGATCAAGGCGCACGGCTCGGCCAGAAATGCTTCAAGAATTTCGGCAACGAAGGCGGCAGCGGCCCACACACGATGCGTTGGGGCGTCGAGCAATCGCGCAACCTGATGACGGTGCGCACCGCCGCGCAGATCGGCATGCCCAAGGTCGTCAAGCTGATGGATGAGATCGGCGTCGGCAAATATCCGGCCTATCTCGCATTCTCGCTGGGCGCTGGCGAGACCACCGTGTCGCGTATGGTCAACGCTTACTCGATCCTCGAGAATAACGGCCGGGGACGGCCACCGACGCTGATCGATTATGTCCAGGACCGCCACGGCAAGGTGATCTGGCCCGAGAATTGGCGGGCGTGCGACCGCTGCAACGCGCCCGACTGGAACGGCAAGCCGATGCCGCGCCCGGTCGTGCGACTGAAGCAGATCGTCGAGCCGATGAGCGCGTACCAGATGGTGCATATCGCGGAAGGCGTGATCCAACGCGGCACCGCAGTCGTGCTACGCGATCTCGATCGCCCGATGTTCGGCAAGACCGGAACCAATACCGGGCCGAAGGACGTGTGGTTCATCGGCGGCACGCCGCAGATGATCGGCGGGGTCTATATAGGTTACGACAGTCCGGTGAATCTCGGCGGCTACGCGCAGGGCGGCACGCTCGCCGCCCCCATCTTCAAGGAATGGGCGGTCAAGGCCTATGAGGGGATGCCCAAGCTTCCGTTCCGCGCGCCGCCGGGCATCCGCATGGTGCGGATCGACCGAGTCAGCGGACGCCCGGTGTTCGGCGCCTGGCCCAACGACAAGGATCCCAAGCCGGCGGTGATCTGGGAAGCTTTCAAGCCGGAGAGCGAGGCGCGGCGCGGGCCGATCCGCCGCGACTTGCCGACCGTCGCCCCGACCAAGGCGCCGCCGCCGCCCAAGCCCGAAGCCAGCGACGGCGATTTCTTGCAACGGCAGGGCGGTATCTACTAGGCTGGAATCGATGGCGTCGCCCCGGCGAAGGCCGGGACCGCTGGCGATGCACGTCGCCTATCCCTAAATCGCGGCCCCGGCCTCCGCCGGGGCGACGAACAGTTTTTGGAGTTTCCCGATGCGCGCCGAGGCGCAATCGCATGTCGATACGATCAACGAGGCGCTGGCGCTGTTGCGGCGATTCCTCGACTGGGACCGCGCGCTTCGCCGCCTCGACGAGCTCAACGCGCAGGTCGAGGACCAGGCGCTGTGGAACGATCCCAAGGCCGCGCAGGCGGTAATGCGCGAACGCCGCCGGCTCGACGAGGCGATCGCCGCGACTCGCGCGATCGAGAGCGAGCTTGCCGACAATGTCGAGCTCGTCGAGATGGCCGAAGCCGAAGGCGATGCCGAGATGGAGGGGCAGGCGATCGAAGCTCTGGCCGATCTCGCCAAGCGCGCCGACCAGGACAAGATCAAGGCGCTGCTCGCGGGCGAGGCCGATGCCAACGATACCTATGTCGAGATCAACGCCGGCGCCGGCGGGACGGAGAGCCAGGACTGGGCGGGGATGCTCAGCCGCATGTACCAACGCTGGGGCGAGCGCCATGGCTTGAAGGTCGAGCTGATCGACCAGCATTCGGGCGAGCAGGCCGGGATCAAATCGGCGACCCTGCTGCTCAAGGGCGAGAATGCGTACGGCTACGCCAAGACCGAAAGCGGCGTGCATCGTCTCGTCCGCATCAGCCCGTACGACAGCGCGGCGCGGCGCCACACCAGCTTCGCCAGCGTCTGGGTCTATCCGGTGGTCGACGAGAATATCGAGGTCAATTACAACGAAAGCGACCTGCGCATCGACACGTACCGGGCGTCGGGCGCGGGTGGGCAGCACATCAACACGACCGATTCCGCGGTGCGCATCACCCACATCCCGACCGGGATCGTGGTCCAGTGCCAGAACCAGCGGTCGCAGCACAAGAACAAGGCCGAGGCGTATAACCAGCTTCGCGCGCGGCTCTACGAGCGCGAGCTTGCCGAGCGCGAGGCGGTGGCCAACGCAGAGAACGCGACCAAGACCGATATCGGCTGGGGCCATCAGATCCGCAGCTACGTGCTGCAGCCGTACCAGCTGGTGAAGGACCTGCGCACCGGGGTGACCTCGACCGCGCCATCGGACGTGCTCGACGGCGACCTCGACGCATTCATGGCAGCGGCATTGTCGCAGCGCGTGACCGGCGAGGCGGTCGAGGTGGAGGACGTCGATTGATGCGCGCGCGGATCGCCATCGCTGCGTTGCTGCTGCTCACCGCGTGCGATGGCGGGCCGGCAGTGGTGCACGAGAAGGACGACAACGCCGGCCCGTTCCCCGCCGCCGATCGTCCGGTCGCCAAGATCGTGTCGCCGCGCTGGTCGACCGAGGAAATGCGCGACCGGCTCAACGAATCGGGCGAGGTGATGGCCAAGGCCGCCATCGCCAAGGACATGACCGTTGCCGATATTGGCGCGGGCGAGGGCTATTATACCGTCCGCCTGGCGAGCCGCGTCGGCAAGGATGGCCGCGTGCTGGCGGAGGATATCGTGCCGGAGGTTCGCGACGCACTCGCGCAGCGCGTCGCGCGCGACCGGCTCGACAATGTCAGCGTTCGGCTGGGCGAGCCGGCAAATCCCAAGCTTCCGGACAACAGCTTCGACCGTATTCTGATGGTGCATATGTACCATGAGATCGAGCAGCCCTACGAATTCCTGTGGCGGATGCGCCCATCGCTAAAGCCCGACGGCGAAGTGGTGGTGGTCGACGCCAATCGCGCCACCCAGAACCACGGCACCCCGCCGCGGCTGCTCGAATGCGAATTTGCCGCGGTCGGTTACCGGCTGGTGGGGTTCGACAACATGCCGTCGGCAGGCGGCTACATGGCGCGGTTCCGGGCGGTCGGCGCGCGCCCTGAGCCCAAGGACATTCGCGGCTGTCGCCTGGATTAAAGATAGCCCTCGCCGCGCAGGCTGGTGAAACCGTCGGCGCCGAGGATCAGATGATCGACCAGCGTCACGCCGATCGCGTCGAGCGTCCGCGCCAGCTTGGCGGTGACTGCCAGATCGTCCTGGCTCGCGCTGGAGCTGCCACCCGGATGGTTGTGCGCCATCAGCACGAGCCGAGCTTCGAGGCTGAGCACGTCGCGCATGATTTCGCGGATCGACACGTCGGCCGCGCCGCGCTCGCCCGCGCTATGCCGCATTCCGAGATATCGCCATTCCGGATCGAAATAGGCGAAGCTCACCACCTCGCGCGGCTCGCTCGCCAGCGATGCGAACAGCCGCCGCGCCCAATCCGCGTCGTTGACCTCGTCATGTCCGGGTTGGACGGGGAAAGATGCCATCGCCGCAATGCTGCGCAGACCCGATCGGTGGGCCCAACCGCAGACCTGTCCACAACGGAGTTTCCCGCCATGCTTGGCGGCTTGGCACGCGCGGGTTAGACACGATCCATGCGGCAATATCTCGACTTGATGCAGCGCGCGCTCGACCACGGCGCCGAACAGATGGACCGCACCGGCACCGGCACGCGGTCGGTATTCGGGCACCAGATGCGCTTCGATCTGAGCGAAGGCTTTCCGGTGCTGACGACGAAGAAGCTGCACCTCAGATCGATCATCGTTGAATTGCTGTGGTTCCTGCGCGGCGACACCAACGTGCGGTGGCTGCAGGAGCGCAAGGTCGGCATTTGGGACGAATGGGCCGATGAGAACGGCGACCTCGGCCCCGTCTATGGCAAGCAATGGCGCGACTGGGCGACGGCCGACGGCGGCCATGTCGACCAGATCGCCGAGCTGATCGAGACGCTCAAGGTCAACCCCGCCAGCCGCCGCATGGTGGTGAGCGCGTGGAACCCGGGTGAGCTCCACGCGATGGCGCTAGCGCCGTGCCACTGCCTGTTCCAATGCTATGTCGCGAACGGCAAGCTGTCGCTGCAGCTTTACCAGCGTTCGGCCGACATCTTCCTCGGCGTGCCGTTCAACATCGCGAGCTACGCGCTGCTGACGCATATGCTCGCGCAGCAGACCGGGCTCGAGGTCGGCGAGTTCGTCTGGACCGGCGGGGACTGCCATCTCTATTCGAACCATCTCGAGCAAGCGCGC
This sequence comes from Sphingomonas sp., assembly GCF_036269755.1. Lineage (GTDB taxonomy): Bacteria > Pseudomonadota > Alphaproteobacteria > Sphingomonadales > Sphingomonadaceae > Sphingomonas. Next base: position 195,170 of record NZ_DATBDV010000020.1, read on the forward strand.
GAGCAGCTCGAGCGCGAGCCGGGGCCGCTCCCCAGGCTCGAAATCCTGCGCAAGCCGCCTTCGATTGATGCCTACGAATATGAGGACTTCCAGCTCGTAGGCTACGAAGCGCAGGCGCATATCAAGGCGCCGGTGGCGGTCTAACAAAGAGGGGCTTCGGTGGACATCACGCAACTCATCCTCGACGAACATGCGCAGCAGCGAAACCTGTTCGCACAGATCGAGCAGATTGATGCGAAGGACGCCGCGGTCTTGTCGTCGCTGTGGAAACGGCTTCGTGCGCTGCTCGATTCGCATGCCGAGGCGGAAGAGCGCTTTTTCTACCCGCGGCTGATGCAGATCGGAAAGGGCGCCAACGACGCCGATTCGGCCGCCGATGAAACCGAGGACGCGATCGAGGATCATAACGAGATCCGCGACACCGCCGCCGCTGTCGACAAGGAGGATGTCGGAAGCAAGACGTGGTTCTCGGCGCTTGGCAAGTGCAACAAGGCCAATGGCGACCACATGGCCGAGGAAGAGCGCCAGGGACTGACCGACTTCCGTCGACAGGCGAGCTTGCAGGAGCGCCACGACCTTGCCGTGAAGTTCGCCGCGTTCGAGGCCGACCATCTGCTGGGCGTGAAGCCGGTCGACAAGGACCCCAAGGCGTGGGTCAAGGATCACGCGCCGGATTGAGTCCGCGCCGTCGAGCCGCCATGACGTGGCGATGATCACGTTCATCCTCGCGCGCGCCGATAATGGCGTGATCGGCCGCGACGGCGCGCTGCCGTGGCGCCTGCCGGCCGACCTCAAGCGCTTCAAGGCGCTGACGATGGGCAAGCCGATGATCATGGGGCGCAGGACCTTCGAGAGCTTGCCGGGTCTGTTGCCCGGGCGGCGGCATATCGTGCTGACGCGAGATGCCGACTGGCGAGCGGACGCCGCTGAGGTCGCGCACTCGGTCGATGACGCGCTCGCGCTGGCGGGGGACGACGCAATGGTGATCGGCGGGGCGGAGGTGTTCGCGCTGTTCGCGTCGCGCGCCGACCGCGTCGAGCTGACCGAGGTGCATTGCGACGCGGTCGGCGACGTCAGCGTCCCCGCCTTCACCGGCTGGCGCGAGGTGGCGCGCGAGGATCGCCCTGCCGCGGGCGAACTGCCGGCCCACAGCTTCGTCACGCTCGAACGCGATTGAGTAACCGGGCGCTCGCCCCTACACGCGCCGCCATGGAGCGGCTTTCGAGCAATGCGGCGGTGCCGGAGCATTTGCGCGGCGGCTATGTCGCGCTCGGCAATTTCGACGGGTTTCACTTGGGGCACCAGGCGGTGGTCGGGGCAGCGGTGCGCCGCGCGAAGGCGGCCGGGCACCCGGCGATCGTCGCGACCTTCGACCCGCATCCGATGCGCTATTTCCGGCCCGACAGCGCATACTTCCGGCTGACCAGTCTCGACCAGCGCGCGGCGTTGCTCGCCGATGCCGGAGTCGATGCGATGTACGTGTTCACATTCGACGCGGCGCTCGCTGCCTTGTCGGCGGAAGACTTCGTCGGCGAATGCCTGGTCGGCGACCTCGGTGTCGCGGGAGTCGCGACCGGCGAGGACTTCACCTTCGGCACGAACCGCAGCGGCGACATTCCGCTGATGCGCGCGCTCGGCGAGCAGCACGGCTTCGTCGTCGATACGATTGCCCCGGTACAACTCGACGGCGAGACCGTATCATCGACCCGTATCCGCGATGCCCTGCGCGCCGGCGATCCGCGCGCCGCCGCGCGGCTGCTGACTCGACCCTATACGATCGAGGGCGTGGTCCAGCACGGCGACAAGGTCGGCCGAACGCTCGGCTATCCCACCGCGAACATCGACATGGCGAACTATCTGCGCCCCAAGTTCGGCATTTATGCGGTGCGCGGGCTGCTCCCGGACGGACGCGCGCTCGATGGCGCCGCCAATGTCGGGGTGCGGCCGACATTCGATCCGCCGCGCGAATTGCTCGAGCCGTATTTCTTCGACTTCGACGGCGACCTGTACGGCCAGACGATCGCGGTCGAACTGATCGACTTCATCCGCCCCGAAGCGAAGTTCGACAGCCTCGACGCGCTCAAGGCGCAGATGGCGGACGACGTCGAAACCGCCGGCGGTCTCCTCAACAACCCGTCATCCTGAACGCGTTTCAGGATCCACCGCGCCGATCGGGAAGGCGGGAATGGCTGCGCGGTGGATGCTGAAACAAGTTCAGCATGACGCCAGATAAATCTAACGCTACACGCCGCCCACTTATGACCGACACGCCAGCCGCCGATTACCGCGACACCGTCTTCCTGCCCAAGACCGACTTCCCGATGAAGGCGGGGCTGGCGGCGAAGGAGCCGGCGATCCTCGCTCGGTGGGAGGCGATGGATCTCTATGGCAAGCTCCGCACCCAACGCGCGGGGCGCGAGCGCTTCATCCTCCACGACGGGCCCCCGTACGCCAATGGCGACATCCATATGGGCCATGCGATGAACAAGGTGCTCAAGGACATCGTCGTCCGCAGCCAGTCGCTGCTCGGCAAGGACGCGCCCTACGTTCCCGGCTGGGACTGCCACGGTCTCCCGATCGAATGGAAGGTCGAGGAACAATACCGCGCGAAGAAGCTCAACAAGGATGACGTGCCGGTCGACCAGTTCCGCGCCGAATGCCGCGCCTATGCCGCGAAATGGGTCGACGTGCAGCGCGAGCAGTTCAAGCGGCTCGGCGTGATGGGCGACTGGGACGACCCGTATCTGACGATGAGGTTCGACGCCGAGGCGGCAATCGTCGGCGAGTTATTGAAGTTCGCCGAGAGCGGCCAGCTCTATCGCGGCGCCAAGCCGGTGATGTGGTCCCCGGTCGAAAAGACCGCGCTGGCCGAGGCCGAGGTTGAGTATGAGGAGATCAAATCTACCGAAATCGACGTGGCGTTCGAGATCATCGAGAGCCCAATACCAGAGTTGAAGGGCGCCTATGCGGTGGTTTGGACGACCACGCCGTGGACGATCCCCGTTAATCAAGCGCTGAGCTTCGGGTCAGACATCCTTTATGAGGTGCTCGAAGAGCAAAGCGGTCGCCGATTGGTCGTCGCCGCCGACTTGCAAGCCGAAGCGATGCGTCGCTGGGGCTATGACCCCACAACGGACGGTGGCCGTAGTCTTGGCGTCTACAGGGGCGACTTCCTTTTCAAGGATGCCGTCGCTCGCCATCCGATGCACCATCTCGGCGGGTTCTTCGCCAGGCCGCGTCCGTTCCTGCCCGGCGATTTCGTCACCACCGATCAGGGCACCGGCCTGGTCCATATGTCGCCCGATCATGGCGAGGACGATTTCGAGCTGTGCAAGGCGCACGGCATCGATCCGGTGTTCGCGGTCGATGGCGCGGGCTTCTATCGTCCCGACTGGCTGTGGCTGGGTGGGCAGGGGAGCGTGATCAACAAGAAGTTTGTCGCCAGCGACGGGCCGATCTGCACCGATCTCCGCGAAGCCGGCGCCCTCCTCGCCGCTTCGGACGACTTCGCGCATTCCTATCCGCATAGCTGGCGGTCGAAGGCCAAGGTGATCTTCCGCTGCACGCCGCAATGGTTCATCCCGATGGACCAATCCCAAACCGTCGCGCCGGCGCAGGCCGGGGCCGCCATGTTGTTGACCGATCCGCTTGATCCGCTTGCGGCCCCGGCCTTCGCCGGGGCGACGACGTTGGGGTACGCGCAGGGCAACGGCCCGACCTTGCGCGAACTCGCGCTCGATTCGATCGAGCGGACTCGCTGGGTGCCCGAGCGCAGCCAGAACCGCATCCGGTCGATGGTCGAGGGACGCCCCGATTGGGTGATTTCGCGCCAGCGCGCCTGGGGCGTGCCGATCGCGCTCTACGTCAACCGTGCGACGGGCGAGTATCTGCGCGACACTGGCGTCAACGACCGCATCGTCGCGGCGTTCAAGAACGGCGGCGCGGACGCGTGGTTCACCGCCGACCATCAGACTTTGCTCGGCCCCGACTATAACCTCGCCGACTGGGAGCCGCAGAACGACATTCTCGACGTGTGGTTCGACAGCGGTTCCAGCCACGTCTTCACGATCGAGGCGCGCTATGGCGAGGGCGTCCGCGCCGATCTCTACCTCGAAGGCTCCGACCAGCATCGCGGCTGGTTTCAGTCGAGCTTGCTCGAAAGCTGCGGCACGCGCGGGCGCGCGCCGTATGATGCCGTCCTGACCCACGGCTTCGCGCTCGACGGCAACGGCCGCAAGATGTCGAAGAGCCTCGGCAACGTCGTCGATCCGCTCAAGATCATCCAGGAATCGGGCGCCGACATCCTGCGCATGTGGGTCGCGCAGACCGACTATTTCGAGGATGTGAAGATCGGCAAGGAAGTGCTCGGCACGACCTCCGACGCGTATCGTAAGCTCAGGAACACCTTCCGCTATTTGCTCGGCGCGCTCGACGGGTTCAGCGAGGAAGAGCGCGTCGAGCCCAGGGACATGCCGCAGCTCGAGCTGTACGTGCTCGACTTGCTCGGCAAGCTCGACGTCGAATTGAAGGCCGCGACCAAGGCATTCGAGTTCAACCGCTACCTGCGGCTGCTGACCGATTTCGCACAGGACGATCTGTCGGCGTTCTTCTTCGATATCCGCAAGGACTCGCTCTATTGCGACGCGCCCGGCGACCTGAAGCGACGCGCTTATCGTACGGTGCTCGACACGCTATTCCACGCGCTGGTGCGCTACGCCGCGCCGATCCTGGTCTTCACCGCCGAGGAAGTGTGGCAGTCGCGCTTCCCCGACGAAGAGGGCTCGGTCCATCTGCTCGAATGGCCCGAACTGCCATCGCTGCCGGGGGATGCCCCGCAGGCAACCAATTGGGACGATATCCGCACCCTGCGGGGGGCTGTGACCGAGGCGATCGAGCCGTTCCGGCGCGACAAATTGATCAAGTCGAGCCTAGAGGCGGAAGTGACCGTGCCCGAATTGCCGGTCGCCGCCGACGCGCTGGCCGAGACGTTCATCGTCGCCAAGGTGAGCAAGGGCGATCTATCTGTCGCGCGTACCGAGTTCCATAAATGCGGCCGCTGCTGGCGCCATCTGCCCGAAGTCACGGCGGACGGGGCGCTGTGCGACCGCTGCGAAAAGGTGGTGTCGTGATGGGGAAGCTGCCCAAGGCCGGGCTCGTCACTGCGCTGGTCGTGCTGGTGATCGACCAGGCGATCAAATGGCTGGTGGTCGGCCCGCTCGCGATCACCGAATTCGACGAGCGCGAGTTGCTGCCGATCTTCAAGCTGCAGAATGTCCACAACCTCGGCGTGTCGCTCGGTTTCTTGCGAGTCAGCCCCGACAAATCGTGGATGCTGGTGGTGCTGACCGGCGCGATCGCCGCGGCGGTGCTGGTGTGGATGTGGCGCGAGCGCAATCGCACCGACCAGTTCGCGCTCGGGCTGATCGCGGGAGGCGCGGTGGGCAATATCCTCGACCGGCTGCGGCTCGGCTACGTCCAGGATTACGCCAATCTGCACTTCGGCGGCTATTCGCCGTTTTTGACCTTCAATCTTGCCGACACCGCGATTAGTGTGGGCGTGCTCATCCTGCTCGCGCGTGCCCTGTTGGTGCGTGACAAGCCCAAGGAAGCTGGGCAGAGCGTGGAGCCGAGCGAAGTGGAGAATTCGAATGCGTAAGGTTGTGCCGATCGTCGCGATTGCCGGCGTCGCCCTGTTGCTCGCCGGTTGCAGCCATAGCGGGATCAACCGCGCGCGGCCCGACGAATATTCGGTCGCGCGTTCGCAGCCGTTGGTCGTACCGCCCGATTTCTCGCTGCGCGCGCCCGAGCCCGGCGTCACGCGGCCGCAGGACAACAACCCGTCGGCGCAAGCGCTCGATGCGCTGTTCGGCGGCTCCGCACCGCGCAGCCAGTCGGAGCGATCGACGCTCGATCAGGCGGGCGGCGATGCGGCGAGCCCCGGCATTCGCTCGGATGCCGGCGATCCCGACACCAAGATCGTCGACAAGGGCGGCACCACCCGCGACATCGTCGCCGCACCCGAAGGCGACGGCCAGTACGCGCGCGCCGCGGCGAACTGATAGCTCGTATACACCTGTCCACCTCCCCGGCGAAAGCCGGGGTCCAGGTAGCCGTAATGTTGCGCAGCGCTCCGCTACAGCTGTCCACCAACTGGGCCCCGGCTTTTGCCGGGGAGGCGATCAGGCGTAGGGCCCCGGAATCATGAGTGAATTGATGCCAGCCAACGCCCGACCTCGCGCCATCGCCGCTTGGCTGTGGTTCGTCGCCGGGCTGATCATCGCGATGGTCGTGGTCGGCGGGATCACGCGGCTCACCGAATCGGGGCTGTCGATTACCGAATGGAAGCCGCTGACCGGGATCGTCCCTCCGCTCAACGATGCGCAGTGGCAGGCCGAGTTCGCCAACTATCTGCGGATTCCGCAGGCGCAAACGGTGCATGCCGGGATTACGCTGGCGGGCTTCAAGACCATATTCTTCTGGGAATATATTCACCGCTTGCTCGGCCGGGTGATCGGGATGGCGTTCGCGCTGCCGCTGATCTGGTTCGCGGTACGGCGGCAGATTCCGAAGGGGTATGTCTGGCGGCTGGTGGCGCTTTTCGCGCTCGGCGGCCTGCAAGGCGCGCTCGGCTGGATCATGGTGCGGTCGGGGCTGTCGGTGCGGACCGAAGTGGCGCCGGCGTTGCTTGCCGCGCACTTGCTCACCGCGCTCTTCACGCTCGCCGGGATCGTCTGGACCGCGCTCGACCTGCGCGCGCTGGCGCGTGATCCGAGCGCCAAGCCGGCGCGGCTGACCGGGTTCGGCGCGGCGGCAGGCGTCGTGCTGCTGGTGCAGTTGTTCTACGGCGCGCTGATGGCGGGCTTGCGCGCCGGGCTGGTCGCCGACGACTGGCCGCTGATGAACGGGCATCTCTTCCCGGGCGCGACTCAGCTCAACGAGTCGCTTGGGGCGATGCTCTTCACCGATCCCGCGATCGTCCATTTCATCCACCGCTGGTGGGCGTGGGCGGTCGTCACGATGCTGGTCGTGCTGGGACGCAAGGTCCGCCGGACCGACCGCCGCGCCTCGGTCGCGATTCACGTCGCGTTCGGGACTCAGATCCTGCTCGGGATCGCGACGGTGATGAGCCAGGTCGACATCACGTTCGCCGCGCTCCACCAGTTGGTGGGCGCGCTGCTGGTGGTGGCGACGACGTGGGGCGTCCATGCCCTGGGACAGCGAAAACAGCTTCCGGTATCATAATACCCGTCGGCAAAAGCGCGGTTTTGCTTGACTTTATGTGTGTCAGTCTGCATTCGGCCGCCACGAACGCGGCTGGGCAACCGGCCGCGCGTTTGTTTTGGACATAATCGAAAAGGTCGACAGCCCATGAAGGCGCTGATGAAGACAACCAAGTCGGCCAAGCCGCACGAGGTGGAAAAGAAATGGCACATCGTCGATGCCACCGACCTGGTGGTCGGTCGCGCGGCGGTGGTGATCGCCAACGTGCTTCGCGGCAAGCACAAGCCGTCGTTCACCCCGCACGTCGATTGCGGTGACAACGTGATCGTGATCAACGCGGACAAGATCAAGTTCACCGGCAAGAAGCTGACGGACAAGGTCTATTACAAGCACACCGGGTTCGCCGGCGGGATCAAGGCGATCACCGCGGGCAAGGTGCTCGAGGGTCGTTTCCCCGAGCGCGTGCTCGAAAAGGCCGTCGAGCGGATGATCCCGCGCGGGCCGCTCGGCCGCCAGCAGCTGCGCAACCTGCGCATCTTCGCCGGCAGCGAGCATCCGCACGCCGCGCAGAACCCCGAAGTCCTCGATATCGCCGGCATGAGCCGCAAGAACAAGGTGGGCGCATAATGGCCGAAACCAACAACACCGACGGGCGCCAGTCGCTCTCCGACCTCGACACCGTGCTCAACCAGGGCGCCGCGGGCCAGACCCCCGACGCCGTCGTGGCGCAGGGCGATGCCGGCAATAGCGGCCCCGCTCCGGCACCGGCTCCGTTGCGCGAGCAGGAAATCGACGCGCAGGGCCGCGCTTATGCGACCGGCCGCCGCAAGGACGCCGTCGCACGCGTCTGGCTCAAGCCGGGCACGGGCAAGATCACGGTCAACGGCCGCGACCAGGAAGTGTATTTCGCGCGCCCGACGCTGCGGCTGGTGATCAGCCAGGTGTTCAGCGTCGCCGAGCGCGAGGGCCAGTACGACGTCGTTTGCACCGTCAAGGGTGGCGGGCTGTCTGGCCAGGCCGGCGCGGTCAAGCACGGCATTTCGCAGGCGCTGACGAAGTACGAGCCGATCCTGCGCACGCAGGTGAAGCGCGCAGGCTTCCTGACGCGCGACAGCCGCACCGTCGAGCGCAAGAAGTACGGCCGCGCCAAGGCCCGCCGCAGCTTCCAGTTCTCGAAGCGCTAAGCGAGCCCGGGTAGCATCAGCTATCCCAAGACTCGTCACGTCGGGGAGCGCGTCAGCGTGGCTGGCCATGTCTGACGGTCGACGCAAAGCGACAGGAAAGGGCGGTCCCGGGGGGCCCGCCCTTTTAGTTTGTCGGCGGACGTATTACCGCATCCACCATTGGGGAAGATAATGCGAACTTTGGTGATGCCTGCGTTCATCGCGGCGAGCGTGATTGCCAGCCTGCCTCTGGAGACGGCCGCGCAGACTGCTAAGGTGCCAGCCAGGACAGGCACCCAGATTAATCTGTCGTTTCGGCCGCCGCTGAGCCGCGTTCTTCGCTATCGGATCAGGGTGACCAAATATCGGGAAGGGGTTCCGATCACCCCGAAACCGGTGACGTGGGTCGAGGAGCTTCGCTACGAAGAGACCTCGAGCGGCTATACATTATACTGGCGAATGGACCCCATGGGGCTGGCGCCGGAGATGCGGGCGCCGCAACTCGCGATGGTGATCAAGCCGTTCACGGGTGATCCAATTGCGTTCGACGTGGATGCGGCCGGCATTGTCGTTCGGGTGCGCGACTGGCCTCAGGCGTTAGCCAGCTTGCACGCCACCGTCGAGGCGAGCCGAACGCTGTTACTGGCTCAGCCGGGTGCAACTCCAGCCTTGGTGGACAAGGTCAGCGCTAGCGTCGGCGCTCAGTTCGATGCGCTCACCGCGGAAACGGCACCCAGCGTGATCCTGAAGAATATCGACCCCATCCTGGGTTGGGGTGCGGGCATGTCGATGCGCGTTGGCGACGTGCGCGAGGGCGACAGCGAAGTGCCAGTTCCGCTCTATGGAACGAGCGTAAAAGCGCATGCGAAGGTCGCACTCGTCGCGGCTGACGATCAGTCCGCGACGATTGTCGATGAGGAGAGCGTCGACCCAGCGTCGATCGCACAATTGATGGCACGAGTTGTCCAGTCGGTGGGAAGTGACAAGCGCCCATCGCTGGCTAACATCAACATGGCCAGCAGTGTCACCGTTACAGTGGATAAGCCCACCGGGCTCGTGTCTCACTTCCGATCGGAGACCCGCGAGGGCGTGAAGGGACCTCTGGTGCAGCAGATCGAGATTAGTTGGCAACGCTGATGGGCGACGGCGTTGATCAGCGCGACCCCACCGCCATCATCCTGGGCTTCCTCCGCTCGATTGGTATCGCCGTTCAGTCGGCTACACTGCCGGACGACCTGTTCCTTCCCGCGATGACCGTCCGTGACGGCGTGTTGCTATACGACCCCGACCGTCTCGAATGGGCGGGCGACTTGCTCCATGAAGCAGGGCACATCGCTGTCACCGAGCCGGCGCTGCGGCCGACGGTGAGTGAATTCGACAGCAACGGCGGCGACGAGATGGCGGCGATCGCTTGGTCGTATGCCGCGGCGCTGGCGGCGGGGCTCGATCCCCGCATCGTGTTCCACGACCATGGCTATAAGGGCGGTGGCGCGTGGCTTGCCGAAACGTTCGCGTCAGGCAGCTATATCGGATTGCCGATGCTGCAATATTACGGCCTCGCGGCGCGACCCGGCGACGATCACCCGCTTTATCCCGAGATGAAGCGCTGGCTGCGCTGATTCGTGTTCAAACGCCCGACTCTGCACGCTTTCTGCACCGTTCAATCAATCGACACCGCCCCTTCGCTGGGGTAAAGGGGCGCGATGGCCGATCTCCCCCCGACGCCGTTGCTCGACACCGTCTCGACTCCCAAAGACCTGCGCAACCTCCAGCCGACGCAGCTGCGCCAACTCGCCGACGAGTTGCGCGCGGAAACGATCAGCGCCGTAGGGACGACTGGCGGACATCTCGGCTCCGGGCTCGGTGTGGTTGAGTTGACCACCGCGATTCATTACGTGTTCAATACCCCCGACGACCGCTTGATCTGGGATGTCGGACACCAATGCTATCCGCATAAGATCCTGACCGGCCGCCGCGACCGTATCCGCACGATACGTCAGGGCGGCGGCCTCAGCGGCTTCACCAAGCGCAGCGAGAGCGAATACGACCCGTTCGGCGCGGCGCATTCGTCGACCTCGATCTCGGCGGCGCTGGGTTTCGCGATCGCCAACAAGCTCGCGGGCAAGCCGGGCAAGGCGATCGCAGTGATCGGCGACGGCGCGATGTCGGCGGGGATGGCGTACGAGGCGATGAACAACGCGGAAGCCGCGGGCAACCGGCTGATCGTCATCCTCAACGACAACGACATGTCGATCGCGCCGCCGGTCGGCGGACTGTCGGCCTATCTCGCACGGATGGTGAGCTCGAGCCCGTATCTGGGTTTTCGCAGCCTCGCCAAGCGCATCACCGCCAAGCTGTCGCGCCGAGTCTATAACGCGGCCGAAAAAGCCGAGGAATTCACCCGCGGCTGGATGACCGGGGGCACGCTGTTCGAGGAGCTCGGCTTCTATTATGTCGGACCGATCGACGGGCATAACCTCGACCATCTGATCCCCGTGCTCGAAAACGTGCGCGACAGCGAGCAGGGGCCGATCCTCGTCCACGTCGTGACCAAGAAGGGCAAAGGCTATGGCCCGGCCGAGGCAGCAGCGGACAAGTATCACGGCGTCCAGAAATTCGACGTCATAACCGGCACCCAAGCCAAGGCGCCGCCGGGGCCGCCGGCGTACCAGAACGTATTCGCCGATCAGCTGATCAAGGATGCCGAAACCGACCCGGCCATAGTCGCGATCACTGCGGCGATGCCGTCCGGCACGGGGCTCGACCGCTTCGCCAAGGCATTCCCCGATCGCACCTTCGACGTCGGCATTGCCGAGCAACATGCGGTGACGTTCGCGGCGGGGTTGGCGGCGCAAGGCATGAGGCCGTTCTGCGCGATCTACTCGACCTTCCTGCAGCGTGCGTACGATCAGGTCGTGCACGACGTTGCGATCCAGAATTTATCAGTCCGGTTCGCTATCGATCGCGCCGGTCTTGTTGGTGCTGACGGCGCTACTCACGCGGGCAGCTTCGATGTAACCTACTTGGCAACTCTTCCGAACTTCGTGGTGATGGCGGCGGCGGACGAAGCCGAACTCGTCCACATGACGCATACCGCTGCGCTCCACGACAGCGGCCCGATCGCGGTGCGTTATCCGCGCGGGAACGGCACCGGAATCGCGTTGCCCGAAATTCCCGAGCGGTTGGAAATCGGCAAGGGCCGGATCGTGCGCTCGGGGCACAAGGTCGCGATCCTCAGCCTCGGCACGCGCCTCGCCGAGGCGATGAAGGCCGCCGATGCGCTCGACGCCAAGGGGCTTTCAACCACAGTCGCCGATCTCCGCTTCGCCAAGCCGCTCGACGAGGAATTGATCCGCAAGCTGCTAACGAGCCACGAAGTCGCGGTGACGATCGAGGAAGCGTCGGTCGGCGGCCTAGGCGCGCACGTCCTGACCCTTGCGAGCGACACTGGCCTGATCGATGCGGGCCTCAAGCTCCGCACGATGCGCCTGCCCGACCTGTTCCAGGACCAGGACAAGCCGGAAATTCAATATGCCGAGGCAGGCCTCGACGCCGACGCGATCGTCGAGACGGTACTGAAGGCGCTGCGGCACAACGATGCGGGCGGCGTGATCGAGGGCGCGCGGGCCTGATCTGGCCATGTCGTGAAGCAGAGAATAGATCAGCTGCTGGTCGAACGCGGCCTCGCGGAAAGCCGCACCCGCGCGCAGGCGCTGATCATGGCGGGGTTGGTGTTCGTCGGTGAGCGCAAGGTTGCCAAATCTGGTGAGCAGGTGGCCGCCGACGCCGCGATCGAAGTGCGCGGGCGCGACCATCCTTGGGTGTCGCGCGGGGGGATCAAGCTGGCGCACGGGCTCGACCATTTCGGCTGGGATGTGACGGGGGCGGTGGCGATCGACGTGGGAAGCTCGACCGGCGGGTTTACCGACGTGCTGCTCAGCCGCGGCGCGGCGCGGGTTTACGCGGTCGATAGCGGGACCAACCAGCTGGCGTGGAAGCTCCGCCAGGACGAGCGCGTGGTTGTGCATGAACAGACCAGCGCGCGTATCCTGACCGGCGCGCATATCCCCGAGCCGGTGGATCTGGTGGTGTGCGACGCGAGCTTCATCGGGCTGGCCAAGGTGCTCGAGGTGCCGCTCGGTTTCGCCAGGCCCGGTGCCAGGCTGCTGGCGCTGATCAAGCCTCAGTTCGAGGCGGGGCGAACCGAAGTCGGGAAAGGCGGGGTAGTGCGAGACCCCCTCATCCACGCGCGCGTATGCGACGAAGTTGCGATGTGGCTCGCCGGCATCGGCTGGACAGTCGATGGCGTGACGCAAAGCCCGATCACTGGCCCCGAAGGTAATATCGAGTTCCTGATCGGGGCACATCTCGCCGCCTGAACGCTTGCCTTATGGTCGTGGGCTGGCAGAAGGCGCGCATGGAACTTGCGACCAAGGGACAATTGCGCTGGGCCTTCCTGCGCTGGGCGGTGGTGACGGTGCCGCTGATCATCCTGCTCGGCTTTGCATCGAGCCGGGTCGCGCCCGCGGGCGAGCATAACCGATGGTACGCCGAGCTCGCCAAGCCCGCGCTCAACCCGCCGGGCTGGGTATTTCCGATTGCGTGGACTGCGCTGTACATCCTGCTCGGGCTGGCGCTGGCGATGATCCTCAACGCGCGCGGGGCGCGCTACCGCGGACTAGCGATCGGGTTGTTCGCGGCACAGATGGTCGCCAATCTGGTGTGGACGCCGTTATTCTTCGGCGCGCACCAGGTCGCGCTCGCGTTCGGCCTGATCGTCGTGATGTTCGTGCTGGCGCTGATCACCACGATCGTGTTCGGGCGAATCCGCAAGGCCGCAGCGTGGCTGATGGTGCCGTATCTCGCCTGGCTATGCTTCGCCGGCAGCCTCAATTTCGCGATCATGGACTTGAACCCCAACGCCGCAACGCTTGTGCCGTCGTCGTCGAGTGCCCAGATGACGATCTGACGACAATTATTGGAACAACCGATATGCAATCCGAAAACCGCTTGTTCGATGACGTGGTCAAGTTCGTCAACGGCGCCGCCGGCACTCTGGCAGGCATGGGCCGCGAGGCGGAATCCGCGACCCGAGAGCGTGCGCGCGAATGGATCGGCGGGCTCGACTTCGTCAGCCGCGAGGAGTTCGAAGCGGTCAAGGCGATGGCGGCGGCTGCACGCGATGAAGTCGATGCGTTGAAGGCCCGACTCGACGCCCTCGAGGGCAAGGCCGCAAAGCCAAAGTCCACCAAGGCCTAACCGACTTTCCACAGCTTTCTCCACGCATGTTGTTGCGCGGATTCGCGGCGGCGCGCAGAATCCCCGCGATGACGAACGAGACCTGCCATGCTCGATGAGGCCGATCTGTCGCGCGAAGACGCGGCGCCGATCGACATGATCGAGAGCTACTACGCCGCGCATGGCTGGGAGCATCAGCGCCACGACGACGAGGTGGTGGCGACGGTCAAGGGCAGCTGGACGCAGTATGAGTTGCGCGCGTTGTGGCGTGAGGAGGATTGCGTGCTGCAATTCCTCGCTTTCCCCGACATCCGAGTCACCGACGACGAGCGCCGCACCGCGATCTACGAAGCGATCGGGCTGATCAACGAACAGCTGTGGGTCGGCCATTTCGAATTGTGGTCGTCGTCTGGGATCGTGCTGTATCGCCACGCCGCGATGATCGACGGGACAGACGGGGGGACATTGAGCCTCGAGGGCGCCGAATTGCTGATCGAATCGGCGATCGATGAATGCGAGCGTTTCTACCCGGTGTTCCAGTTCGTGCTGTGGGGCGGCAAGACGCCCAAGGAAGCGCTCGCCGCGTCGCTGACGGAGACGCAGGGCGAGGCGTGAGCGCGGTAGCGCCACCCAGGCGGCTGTGGCTGATCGGCTGCGGCAACATGGCCGGCGCGATGCTGTCGCGTTGGCTCGACAGCGGGACGATCGCGGCGAGCGACGTCGATGTCGTCAATCGCCACGATTGCGGATTGCCAGGCAATGTGCGTCAGGCGCGGACGCTGCCCGACGGCCCGCGGCCCGATCTGGTGATGCTTGGGATGAAGCCGCAGCAGATCGATGAGGTGGTTGCGGCTTACGGCGACCGGATCGTTCAGGCGCCGGTGCTGGTGTCGATCCTTGCGGGCGTCGAGGAGACGACGCTTGCGGAACGCTTTCCCGGCCCGGCCATCGTCCGCGCGATGCCCAACCTCCCCGTTGCGCTGGGCAAGGGCGTCGTCGCGCTCCACGCCCGTGCCGCACCCGCCGCGGTCAAGCAATCGGTCGCTGCGCTGATGGCGCCGCTCGGATTGGTTGAATGGACCGACGATGAGGCGATGTTCGGCGCGATCGGCACGCTTGAAGGGTGCGGACCTGCTTTCCTGTTCCGCTTCATTGATGCGCTGGCGAAGGCGGGCGAGGCGCTGGGCCTTGCGCACGATCAAGCGGCGCGGCTTGCGCTCACGACGGTCGACGGCGCGGCGGCAATGGCGGCCCAAGCCGACGCGACGCCCGCAACTTTGGCGGACCGAGTCGCCAGTCCCGGCGGATCGACTCGCCAGGGCCTCAATGTGCTCGACCGCGATGAAGCGCTGGTGAAGCTGCTGACTCAAACGCTCGCCGCCGCCGAACGCCGCGGCCGCGAGATGGCGGCCGAAGCGAAGCGCTAGACCGGACTTTGAAGGGCTAGCCTCGCTGTCCCGGCGGCACCCCTGTTTCCTGCCATGATCGGACTCGCGCGCGCTCGCTTTCGGGGATCAGTCCTTCGAGCACCGCCCAGAACCCCGTCACCGCCGCCTGCCCGGCCTGAGTGTAGGCATGGGCCATGAGGTGACGCCAAGCGTTGAACAGCTCGGTGTCGAGTGCGCTGCCGGCCTCGGTCAATCGCAGCAGGCGCTGGCGCCGGTCGCGCTCCCCGATGCGCGTCTCGATCAGGCCGCGCGCTTCGAGTTCGGTCAGTACGCGCCCCAGCGATTGCTTGGTGACGCCCAGGATCGCGAGCAGCTCGCTCACTGAAATGTCGGGGTGTCGACCGATGAAATAGAGCGACCGATGGTGCGCACGGCCGATGCTGTTCGCCCCCAGTCGAGCGTCAACCGCGCGAGTCACGCGGGTATAGGCGAAGAACAGCAATTCGTTGCCGCGGCGGATTTCCGACTCGCGCAGGAATTGGGCCGAAGCGGCTGGGGTTGTGGCAGTCATGCTGCCTTGTCTGCCACCGTGGTCGCCGCGTCGCAAGCCTTGGACGCGCCCCCAAACTGGCGCTATGGGACGGCGGCCATGACGATTGCCACGCCTTTTGCGCTCGACCCCATCGCCACCCCAACGCCTGACGAGGAGCGCGCGCGGCGGCTGGTCGACCCAGGCTTCGGGCGGGTGTTCACCGATCACATGGCGATCGCGCATTACAGCAATGCGCAGGGCTGGCACGACCTCGCGATCGGGCCGCGCCGGCCGCTGACGGTCGATCCGGCGTGCGCGGTGCTGCACTATGCGCAGGAGATTTTCGAAGGGCTCAAGGCGTATCGCACTGCCGAAGGCGGGACGGCGCTGTTCAGGCCCGAGGCGAACGCACGGCGGTTCCAGGCATCCGCGCGACGGCTGGCGATGCCCGAATTGCCCGAGGAGCTGTTCATCGAATCGTGCCGCGCGATCGTCAGGAGCGAAGCGGACTGGATTCCGAGCGCGGAGGGCGGATCGCTCTACCTGCGCCCATTCATGATCGCGAGCGAAGCTTTCCTCGGGGTCAAGCCGTCGTCCGAATATATCTACATGGTGATCGCCTCGTCGGTCGGCGCCTATTTCAAGGGCGGGCCCCAGGCCGTGACGATCTGGGCGTCCGAAACCTACACCCGCGCCGCTCCCGGCGGCACCGGCGCCGCCAAGTGCGGCGGCAACTATGCGGCCAGCCTCGCGGCGCAGGCCGAAGCGACTGGCCAGGGCTGCGCTCAGGTCGTGTTCCTCGACGCGATCGAACATCGCTACGTCGAGGAGCTCGGCGGGATGAACATCTTCTTCGTGTTCGACGACGGATCGCTCGCGACCCCGCCGCTTTCCGACACGATCCTCGCCGGGATCACCCGCGACTCGCTAATGACCATTGCGCGCGACCGCGGCATCGCCGTGCGCGAGGAACGCTACTCGCTCGATCAGTGGCGCGCCGACGCGGCGAGCGGGCGGCTGGCCGAGGCGTTCGCTTGTGGCACCGCGGCGGTCGTCACGCCGATCGCGGCGGTGAAGGCGAGATCGGGCGACTTCACGATCGGATCGGGCGAGGCGGGCAAGACCAGCATCGCGCTGCGCCAGGCGCTGGTGGCAATCCAGACCGGGGAGGCACCCGACGATCACGGCTGGCTCGACCCACTCTAAAGGGTTGGCAGCCGGGGTACCGTCGCTATAAGCGCGCGCTCTGCCGGATATCCCGATGCGAGCAGGCTCGCCGGGATGCATGTGTTGGGGCGTCGCCAAGTGGTAAGGCAGCGGCTTTTGGTGCCGCCATTCGCAGGTTCGAATCCTGCCGCCCCAGCCAACCAGTTCGACTGTGCGGATATCGAGCGCGAGATCCGCGCGCGCGTCGCGAGTCTATCCGATCACCTCTTTCGCCAATTGCCGCGCGGTGTCGAGCAGCTCTTGGCCCCAGTTCTGGTCGCCCTTGGCGATCGAGCTCATGAACGCTTTCGCCTGCGCCAGCGTCAAATGCGGGGGGAGAGGCGCGACTTCGGGGTCCGTCTTCACCTCCAGGATCGTCGGCCGATCCGCGGCGAGCGCGGCTTCCCAGGCGCCGCCCAACGCATCGGGACGATCGACATAGATTCCATTGAGCCCGATCATCTCGGCGAACTTGGCATACGGCACATCGGGCACGTCCTGTGTCGTCGGGTAGCGCGGATTGCCCTCCATCACGCGTTGCTCCCACGTCACCTCGTTCAAGTCCTGGTTGTTGAACACGCAGACGACGAAGCGCGGATCGGCCCAGCGGCGCCAATATTTCTGCACCGTGATCATCTCGGCGAGGTTGTTCATCTGCATTGCGCCGTCGCCGACCAGTGCAATGACGGGCCGCCCGGAATAAGCGAATTTGGCAGCGATCGCGTAAGGTACCGCGGCGCCCATCGAGGCGAGCCCGCCCGAAAGCGACGCGCGGTGCCCGCGCTGCACGCGGTAATCGCGCGCATACCAATTGGCGCAGGACCCGGAATCGGAGGTGACGATCGCGTCGGCGGGCAGGCGTGGCGACATTTCCCACACCACGCGTTGTGGGTTGACCGGGTCCGCCGCCGCCATGGCGCGCTCCTCCAGCTTCTTCCACCACTTGGCGACGCCTTGTTCGATCTCTTCGCGCCAGCCACAATCCGGTTTGCGCGTCAGGAGGGGAAGCAGCGCGCGCAGGGTTTCGGCGGCGTCGCCATGGAGGTTGACCTCGACCGGATAGCGCAGCCCGAGCATCGCGGGATCGATATCAATCTGCACCGCGCGGGCTTGGCCATCCTTGGGCAGGAACTCCGCCCAGGGAAAGCCGGTACCGATCATCAGCAAGGTGTCGCAGCCCAGCATCATGTCCGACGATGGCTTGGTCCCGAGCAGGCCGATCGCGCCGGTAACGAACGGCAGATCGTCGGGCAGCACGTCCTTGCCGAGCAGCGCCTTGGCGACACCCGCGCCTAACAATTCGGCGGCCTGAGTCACTTCGTCGGCGGCATCGCGCGCGCCTGCGCCGACTAGAATCGCCACCTTCTCACCGGTATTGAGGATGTCGGCCGCTCGCTGCAAGTCAGCAGCCTTGGGAATAACCGAGGGACGTGCATAGCCTGGGCCGGAGCGCGTATAGCCATGCGCCTGTGCCGGCTCCTCGAACGGCGAGTCCTGCACGTCCTTGGGGAGGACGATTGCCGTCACCTCTCGCTCGGCGATGGCGATGCGGATCGCCCGGTCAGTGACGTGGCGCGCCTGGGCGGGTGCTGCGACCTCCTGCACATAGTCGCAGACATCGGAGAACAGACGATCGAGATTCAGCTCCTGCTGGTAATTCGCCCCGCGCACGGTGCTCTCGGCCTGACCGGCGATCGCGAGCAGCGGCACGTGATCGAGCTTGGCATCGTACATGCCGGTGACGAGATGGGTCGCGCCCGGCCCGCCGGTCGAGAGGCAGACGCCCAACTCACCCGTGAACTTGGCGTGCGCCGCCGCCATGAACGCCGCCATCTCCTCGTGCCGCACCTGGACGAATTCGATGCCGTCGCCGGATTTCTCCGCCCGCTGCAGGGCCCCCAAAACACCGTTGATGCCGTCGCCGGGATAGCCGTAGATGCGAGTCACGCCCCACGCCTTGAGCCGCTCGACGAAGAAATCACTGGTCATGCGAGTCATGACTGCTCTCCCGATGGAGCATCAAAAACCAACCGCCGCGAGGATTGTTCACGGCGACTTTAGCTCGGGAGTGAGCGGAGCACGGTAGCGCTTCCGCCCGCAGCGCATCAGCGCTTCTTGGTGCTCGACTTTCCGCCTCGCGTGCGGCCCGCCTTGCCTGGGGCCGCAACGCTCCCGCGGTTGCGGCGCTCGCCCTTGCGGTCCTTGCGCACCGATTTGGCGTGCGCCTTGGCCTTGGCCTTTTGTTCGGCCTTGGTCGGGGGCGCGGGGGTGTCGAGCGGCATCATGTTGCCGAGCATCTGGTCGAAGCCGAGGCCTGCCAGGCTCTCGGCGAAATGCTGCGGCAATTCGGCCTCGACGTCGATCTTGCCGCCATCAGGATGGTCGACCGCGATCCGCCGCGAATGAAGGTGCATCTTGCGGCTGATCCCACCGGTCAGGAACGCCGCGGGGCCGCCATATTTGCCGTCGCCGACGATCGGATGGCCGATCGCCGCCATGTGAACACGAAGCTGGTGCGTGCGGCCGGTATAGGGCGTCAGCTCGATCCAGGCGGCGCGGTTGCCGGCGCGCTCGATCACACGATAGCGGCTGCGCGAGGGCATCCCGTCGGCCTCGTCCACGTGCATCTTCTCGCCGCCGGTGCCGGGCTGCTTGGCGAGGGGCAAGTCGACCATGCCGTCCTCGATCGACGGCACGCCGACGACGAGTGCCCAATAGACCTTCTTGGCGGTGCGGCCCGAGAAGGTCTTGGCGAAGAAGGCAGCGGCGCGGCTGGTGCGGGCGACGAGCAGCGCGCCCGACGTGTCCTTGTCGAGGCGATGGACCAGCTTTGGGCGCCCCTCGGCCTCGAACTGCAGCGCGTCGAGCAGTCCGTCGACATGGCTGACGGTCTTGGTCCCGCCCTGCGTCGCGAGGCCGGGCGGCTTGTTGAGCACCAGCGCCTGCGCGTCCCTGTGGATCACCAGTTCGCGCGCAAAGGCGATCTCGTCGTCGCTGAGCGGCGGGCGCTCGCGCTTGGGCTTGCCAGCGAGCGGCACTGGCTCGGGGGGTGGCACGCGGAGCGTCTGGCCTGCGGCGATGCGGTCGCCCGGCGTCGCGCGCGCGCCGTCGACGCGAAGCTGCCCGGTCCGCGCCCATTTGGCGACGGTGGTGAAGCTGGTATCGGGCAAATGGCGCTTGAACCAGCGGTCGAGGCGGATGCCGTCGTCGTCGGGCGCGACGCTGAACGTGCGGATCTCGCTCATGCGACCGCTCGCACAAGCCAGAGCCCGCCGAACAAAGCGATCACCGATCCGATCACGGACAGCAACGCGTAGGCGATCGCCACGCCCCATTGGCCGCGCTCGATCATCGTCACGGTGTCGAGCGAGAAGGCCGAGAAGGTCGTGAACCCGCCGAGCACGCCTACCCCGATCAGCAGGTGCGTCTGATCGCTGCCCCCGGTGCGCGCGAGTAGTCCGGCGAGTAGCCCCATCAGGAACCCGCCGATCAGGTTCACCGCGAGCGTGCCCCAAGGATAGTTCGGCCCGAGCGAGCGAAGCGTCAGCATGCCGACGCCGTAGCGCCCCGCGCTGCCCACCGCGCCGCCGGTCATGACGAGAAGGAAGTTCATACCGCGCGCTGTAGCGACAGCGCGGCCTCTCACCAACTTTCTTCAGCACCCACGCGAACTGCGCTGCCTTTTGCTGTCCGTTATCGGGAAGGCCGCCTCGCGTGGGTGCTGAAGCTGGTCAAAGCGATCGAGCGGAGGAGTCAGTTTCCGTTATTGGCAACGATATCGACTTCGGTACGCCCATCGCGGCGCGTGTCGAGATAAATCATATAGGCAGCGCCATCGCGCCCGCGCGTGCCGCCGAGCACGTGCTGGCCGTCATTGGCCTGGTGCTCGGCCGAATAGCCGGCGGCGGTGACTCGGCCGTAATACCAATCGAGCACCGTCTGGATCGAGGCGCCGGTCGAGAAGCTGACGACACGCAAGCTGCAGCCGTTGTCCGCGGCGCCCGCCGCTTCGTCGACGCGCGCATCGGGGTAGAGGGGCAGATCGGCGGGCATGCGTTGCACCCAGCCGGTCGAGTAACGGAGACGGTTGGCGCACCCTGCGGTGCGGCGGTCGGCCTGGCGGCTGGCGAGCGCGCCGAGGGTCACCGAATCGTTCTTGACCTTGCATTGCGGGCAATCGCCGGAGGCGGCAGGGGCCGGCTTGGCGCCGCCCGAGGAGGAGGAACCGCTCGCGGTGGCGGTGCCGTCGCTGCGCGTTCCCGCCACCGAGTCCGGAGGAAGCGCGCCCGAATAGGGCTGTTGCGGCGGACGGATCGCGTCGTTGTTCGACTGGCCGGCAAGCGCTGGGTCGACCATGATCTGGTCCTGGAGCGCGCTGCGCAGCGCCGGGTCGCCATTATTGCCGGTGGCGTTGCCCGCCAGCTCGGCGTCGAGCGAGTCGATGTTGCTCTCCGCGCTCGGCTTTTGCCCGCACGCGACGAGCGCGAGCGGGCCGATAAGCCAGGCGAGACGGCGCGCGCGGATGATCACCAGAAACTCCGATCGGTTCGACCTGCTGCATGCGCGCGGAACGGTTAAAATCGGCCTACGACCCGGCGCCCTTGTCGTCCGGCTGTGCTTTCCTGTACTGTCGCGTCGCGCGCCCGTCCGCAAGCGGCGGGAGACTGAGGGGACGTCATATGCGCTATAAATGGGCGCTCGGGCTCGCCATGCTGGGGGTCGCTGCCCCTGCCTTCGCCGATGCCTGGGATTTCATCCTGACCAACAACACCGGCAAGGAGATCAAGACGATCGAAGTCTCGCCAGCGGGCGCCAATCAATGGCAGCCCAACAAGGTCGATGATGGCGAGAAGGCCAAGCCGATCAAGCCCGCCGGCCGCACCACGATCCATTTCGACAAGAGCGCCACGCAGTGCAAATGGGAGGTCAAGGCCACGTTCGCCGACGACACCACCGCAGTGTTTCCGGCGGTCAATCTGTGCGACGCTTCGTTCGTGACGATCCGGTACGCGAACGGCACGCCCGCGGCGACCGGCAGCTGACACGGAACGAGGGCCCGGCTTTCGCCGGACCCTCATGTCGATTCGCCGAACGGATCGGTCTAGCGGCACTGCACCTGGCCGCGATCGATCGACGAACCGAGCGCTGCGCCGCCGGCGACGCCGAGCAGCGTGCCGAGCGTGCTCGACCGGCCGTTCGAGAGCGAGTTGCCGATCAGCCCGCCGATCGCGCCGCCGATGATCAGACCGGTCGTGCCGTCCGAGCGGCGGCAATAATAGCGGCCGTTGGAGCCGCGATAGATGCGGTCGGTGCGTTGGAGCCGGCGCGGCTGATAATAGCTGCCGTCGCGATAATATTGGTCGGCATTATAATAACGCTGACCGGCCGGCAAGCGATTGTAATCGTAATTGCGCCACTTGCGCCAATCGCGCGTGTCGCCGCGATAATCCTTATTGGCATCGGCGACCGCTCGCGCGCGTTCGCGCTGCGCCTTGTTGACGGCGCGCTGCGTGTTGGCGTCGTTGAGGTCGTTGCGATAGTCCTTGTTGGCGTCGCGCACGGCCTTGCGATATTCCTTGTCGGCTTGGCGCGGGGTGGTTTGCGCGGTCGCGAGGAACGGGGTCACCGTCACGCTTGCCGCCAGGGCAGCCATCATCAGCCGTCGCATCGTCATTCTCCTCGTTGTTGGGGACGGCATTAAAACAGATTAAGGCGCACAAAAGTTGCGTGAACGAGAAACAACCTTCCGTTCACACGAGCGACAAGTCGCTGCGTCAGCCGGCGTTGAGCGTGTGGTCGAGGGTGATTTCGGCGTTGAGCACCTTCGACACCGGGCAATTAGCCTTGGCATCGGCGGCGATGCGCGCGAACTGGTCGGGGTCGATATCGGCGATGGTGGCGGTCAGCGTCAGGTCCGACCGCGTGATAGCAAAGCCCTCGCCCTGCTTGTCGAGTGTTACCCGGGCGGTGGCTTCGAGCCTCCCGTCCTCGAACCCCTCGCGCGCAAGCGCAAAGCTCAGCGCCATCGTGAAGCAGGCGGCGTGCGCGGCGGCGATCAGTTCCTCGGGGTTGGTCCCGGGCTCGTCCCCGAACCGCGTGTTGAAGCCATATTTCCGGTCGTCGAGCACGCCTGACTGGGTCGAGACATGTCCGACGCCGTCGCGCCCGAAGCCTTCATATTTCGCCGATCCGCTGCGTGTCGGCATGTCCGTCCCTCAATCCAAGAAAAAGGGGCGCGGCCGACTGGCCACGCCCCGTTCGTCGTCCTTCCGCGGAGCCGCGCTTAGCGGCAGCGGCGATGCGCGGTGTTGGCGCGGTCGATCGCCCGTCCGCCGAGCGCACCCGCGGCCCCGCCGATGACCGTGCCGAGCAGTCGATTGCCGCGGCCAGCAATGCTGTTGCCGACGACCGCGCCGCCGACGCCGCCGACGACTGCGCCGGTGGTGCCGCCCGAGTGCGTGCAATAAGTGTGGCCGCCGCGCCCGTAATACGTCCGGTAATGATGCTTGCGTGCATCGGCGGCGGTGGGGACCGCAATGGCGCTGGCAGTCAGTGCGGCGGCGCCCAGGCCGAGAAACAGGTTACGCATATCGAAATTCCCTTACTTTGGATCAATGCCAGCCACCTAACGCCCCGTCGCACGATTGAGTTGCATGCGCGGCAAAATTCATTTCGCTTCCGTCTCGACGTGATCTCGTTCGCGGCGAAACTTTCTTACCCGCTATCCACGTTATCCACAGGAACGATTGCATCATTGGCGCTTGGCGCGACTCGGATTCGGTGACAGCATCCAATCATCGAGACCAAGACGGTCGGCCGAGAAATCGGAAGAGTGTTCAAGGGCTTGATCTTCGAGCAAGGTTATCGGCGCCGCAAGGCGAAGACAAACGGGTTCGAGGTGGGACATCAGCCCCCGCCGATCCGGTCGAAACGCGCAAGCGAGACGGTTGGAGACAGCATCACTGATGCCCCGAACATGGTGGGCTTGCCTTCGAGCCGGTCGATCATGGTTGCCGCGGCGAGCCGCCGGTCAAGCCCGTCAAACGGCGCGACTTCGGAAAGGTGCCGAGGCAGCAAACGCGAAGAGGAATGCTTCGGCATTGTTGTTCGTGAGGCCGCCGGTGGCCGGGAATGCTGAGACTCTTCGGATGATCGCGCCTGGCCCCGACGACCGAACCGGGAAGTAAGGTGGGCGCCCCGAGTCAAATCGCTGCGCCAGACCGGCCGACCGGATGCGAGATTCGGGGGGACCTTCGGGTTTAAACCGGATGGAGCAATTGCTGGCGATCGATCGGTCTTCGGATCGATCAGGCGTGGGCAAGCGAAGCTCGAAACGTTTCGGACGGATCGGGTGGAGCAACCGCGAAATTGGGCGCGTCTTCGGATACGTCGAATGGAGCGGGCGGTGTTGGAATTGCCTTCGGGCGGTTCGAACAACGCGAAACCGCAACGTTGCGTTGGCCTTCGGGCCGACGCAGCCGAGCGCCCCGCGAAACCTGGCGCCGCCTTCGGGCAGCACGGATGTAGCGAGCCGCCGAAACCAGATGTGCTGACCGCGAGCTTCGGCTCAAGGCCAGCGGATCGAAGTCCGGCGACAGGGGAGTCGGTGGCAACACCGGCTCCCCAATTGCGTTCTGGGGGAGGACGCTGGCGTCGGTCGGAGCCACCCGGCACACACCGGTCGCCGGCCAAACCGTCAGATTCATTCCAGCTATGCACGAAAAAGGGCCGCGAGATTTTCCTCGCGGCCCCTTGTCTTATCGTGGGCGAGCGTCGGCAAAGCCGCCGCTTCGTCGGTCGGAGCTTCGGCGAGGCCGAAGCCCCGCCGTCCGATCCGGAACGAGTCCCGATTTAGCGACGCTAAATCGGGGCGTTCTCGGATCAGAAGTCCATTCCGCCCATTCCGCCCATGCCGCCGCCGCCCATGGGCATTGCCGGCTTGTCCTCGGGCATCTCGCTCACCGCCGCTTCGGTGGTGATCAACAGGCCGGCGACCGAGGCGGCGTTCTGGAGCGCGGTGCGGACGACCTTGGTCGGGTCGATCACGCCGGCTTCGACGAGGTTCTCATACTTTTCGGTCTGCGCGTTGAAGCCCTGGGTCGGATCGTTGCCCTCGAGCAGCTTGCCCGAAACCACCGCGCCGTCATGGCCGGCATTGGTCGCAATCTGGCGAACCAGCGTGGTCAGCGACTTGCGGACGATATCGACGCCGCGCGTCTGGTCGTCATTCTGGCCGTTGAGCCCGTCGAGCGCCTTGGTCGCGTAGAGCAAGGCGGTACCGCCGCCGGGGACGATGCCTTCCTCGACTGCGGCGCGAGTCGCGTGGAGCGCGTCGTCGACTCGGTCCTTGCGTTCCTTGACCTCGACTTCCGACGCACCGCCGACCTTGATCACGGCAACGCCGCCGGCGAGCTTGGCGAGACGCTCCTGGAGCTTCTCGCGGTCGTAATCGCTGGTGGTGTTCTCGATCTGCTGGCGGATCGCTTCGGTGCGGCCCTTGATCGCATCGGCATCACCCGCGCCATCGACGATGGTGGTGTTGTCCTTGTCGATCGACACGCGTTTGGCGGTGCCGAGCATGCCGACGGTGACGCTCTCGAGCTTGATGCCGAGATCCTCGGAGATCATCTCGCCCTTGGTCAGGATCGCGATGTCCTCGAGCATCGCCTTGCGGCGATCGCCGAAGCCAGGCGCCTTGACGGCCGCGACCTTGAGGCCGCCGCGCAGCTTGTTGACGACAAGCGTGGCGAGCGCCTCGCCCTCGATGTCCTCGGCGATAATCAAGAGTGGACGGCCCGATTGCACGACCGCTTCCAGGATAGGAAGCATCGCCTGAAGGTTCGACAGCTTCTTCTCGTGGATGAGGATGTATGGATCAGTCAGCTCGACCTGCATCTTCTCCGGATTGGTGATGAAGTAAGGCGACAGGTAGCCGCGGTCGAACTGCATGCCTTCGACGACATCGAGCTCGAACTCGAGGCCCTTGGCTTCCTCGACGGTGATGACGCCTTCCTTGCCGACCTTTTCCATCGCTTCGGCGATCTTCTCGCCGACGATGGTGTCGCCATTGGCGGCGATCGAGCCGACCTGGGCCACTTCGTCGGTGCCGGTGATCTTCTTGGCGCGGGCCTTGATGTCCTCGACGACCGCGTCGACGGCGATGTCGATGCCGCGCTTGAGGTCCATCGGGTTCATGCCGGCCGCAACCGACTTCACGCCCTCGCGCACGATCGCCTGGGCGAGCACGGTCGCCGTGGTCGTGCCGTCGCCGGCGATGTCATTGGTCTTCGAGGCCACTTCGCGCACCATCTGGGCGCCCATGTTCTCGAACTTGTCGGCGAGCTCGATCTCCTTGGCGACAGTGACGCCGTCCTTGGTGATGCGCGGCGCGCCGAAGCTCTTGTCGAGCACGACGTTGCGGCCCTTCGGACCCAGCGTCACCTTAACCGCGTCGGCGAGTATGTCGATGCCGCGCAGCATGCGCTGGCGGGCATCGCCGCTAAAGCGGACTTCCTTGGCTGCCATTTCTTAATTCCTCTCGGATGTCGTTGGTTGATTGGATGGATGGAGCGACTGGGCGCCTTCTGAGGCGCTTAGGCCGCCTTCTTCATGGCGGCGGAACCCTCGAGGATCCCCATGATGTCGCTTTCCTTCATGATCAGGTACTCGACGCCGTCGAGCTTGATCTCGGTGCCGGACCACTTGCCGAACAGGATGCGGTCGCCGGCCTTCACGTCGAGCGGAACGAGCTTGCCGCTTTCGTCCCGGGCGCCCGGGCCAACGGAGACGATCTCGCCTTCCATCGGCTTTTCCTTGGCCGTATCTGGAATGATGATACCGCCCTTGGTCTTGCCTTCTTCCTCGACGCGCTTGACCACGACCCGGTCGTGAAGCGGACGGAACTTCATGCTGCTGCCTCCATATCCTTCGGTTGAGCCTCGACGGCCGGACGGCCGCCGCGAAAAAAGGCCTGTCAGCACTCTCCTGCGGTGAGTGCCAAAGGCGCACGGGATTTAGGGTTGTCGGCTCTTTGAGTCAAGGCAAAGGCGAGGCCCGCACGCTAGGTAGCTTCGCACTAGCAGCAATCCTGAACGAGTGCTGCTAAGTTCCTGATGTGGAACGAATTTTGCTGATTTTTCGTTAAGGGCGCGTGACTATTCCGATACGCGTGACGTGTCAAGGAGCGACAATGGACCGGTGCTTTGTTGCGCAGCTTAACAACTACCGCATTACAACCGCCGAAATCCTCTACTGGCTGCCAGACCACAAGCACGTTTTGCAAAGCTACGTCTGGCAGAATCTGGATCTCGCGCCTCGTTTTCCCAATCTCACCAAGTTCCTCGATTTCTGGGAACACAATCTCGAAGGCAAGCTGCACCGTGTACGGGTGGCCAGCACGCAGCTGATCAAGCCAGCCGAGTTCGGCTTCGCCTCAGGCCTTTACCACCTGAACTGAGGCGTATTCCCGGGCCGTCCGTTCGACCAGGTCGGCCACCGTCGGCACATCGGCCACGCCGGACACCGAATGGCCGGCACTCCAGATGTCTTTCCAGCCCTTCGACGTCGGTTTCTCGCGCTCGGCTGCGTTGATGTCCTTGGCGATATCGATGGCGCCGCGCTGCGGCAGGTCGTCGGGATCGAGTCCCGCCGCGGCGATCGACGGCCGCAACATGTTGGTTTCCAGACCGGTGAAGGCCCTGGTGAGCAGCACGTCGTCGAGCCGGCTCTTCACCAGCATCGCCTTGTAGTCGTCCTTTGCCAGGCTCTCGCGCGTGGCGATGAACTTGGTGCCCATGTAGGCGAGGTCGCAGCCCAGCGTCTCGGCCGCGGCGATCGCCTGGCCGTCCGACATGCCGCCCGCCATCACCACGATGCCGTCCCAGAATTTCCGCACCGCGCGGACGAAAGCGAAGGGGTTGACCCAGCCGGTCTGGCCGCCGGCGCCGGCGGTCAGCAGCACCAGCCCGTCGACGCCCACGGCGACTGCCTTCTCGGCGTGACGTACCGACGCCACGTCGGCCAGCACCAGGCAGCCCGCATCCTTCAGAGGCTTCAGCACCGGCTCCGGCGAACCGACGCTGGTGATAACCATCTCAACCTTGTGGCGCAGCACGGCGGCAAGATCGTCCCTCAGGCGCAGATTCGAGCGATGG
>NZ_DATBDV010000021.1:0-122187 GCF_036269755.1 Sphingomonas sp.
GGCTGTTATAGGTCCGCACGATGGCATCGTCGGGGCCCTGACCGACCAGCATCTCGTCTTGCTGCTGGATCACCAGGTTGCCGGTCGCGGCGTTGAGCAAGGCCTGCTCGCCCGATCGCCCGATCGACCCCGACCCGAGCAGCCCCGCCGCGCCCAGCACATTGGCCGATCCGCGCTCCAGCCCCGCGCCTGCTCCCGTGAAAATTTCGACCATTTCCGTCACGTCCCCTGCGATGCAGGAGACGGGCCCGCGCCCGCCTCTGACAGGCTTGTCCGAACGAAATGCCGAAAGTTTAGAATTATTTCGTCGGCGATCGATTCTCGCGTGCGAAGGTGTTGTCAGCCTCAAGGAAATTGTCAGACCTAAAGCGCCGCTGACTGCGTATGCGGTTAGGCCGCTTCAACGCGTGCCGAATATCTACCATTGCCGCCCCGCATCCTATCAGCCGGTCAGCTTTGACGTCGTCAGTTCAATTTTGGAAGGTGTTCGGGCAACGCCGGGATCGACCAAGCTCAATTATTTCCGCGGGTATATAGACGGCCGTGAGGACTATCGAGTGGCCGAGCGGTTCTTGGATGAGGATCTGTCCCCGACGAAAATCTCATCAACGATTGCTGCGTTAATGTCGCCGAACTCGGCCACTTTCGGTCTGCGGCCGGGATTGATCGTCAACGGCGGACTCCAATGGTCGAACCCGGCGCAGGAACGTTTGGCAAGAGAAGCCTGCCGACTTGCAGAAACGCACAAAGGATTTTTCACACTCGATCTGACACTGTTCATTGGTGCCTATGGCGCGACTCCGTTCGGCGCGCATATTGATGATGCCAGTCATCGCACCGTTCTATTCAATCTCGGTCCCAACCCGAAGGAGTTCCGCGTGTGGCCGAGAGACGAGGTCGAACGGCAGTTCGGCCGGGTCCGGAACATCTATGACATCGAGACCATCGAAGCCGCCGGTGAGAGTTACGCGCTGCGCCCGGGTGACGCTTTCGTCCTGCCGTCGACTGACTTTCACATCGGGATCAATCACGACGTCTCGACGACCGTCGCGCTGGTAATCGACGAAGTTGGCGAAGGCGTACTTACCGAACGCGAGCTTTCCGCGCATCGTAGTGAAATCGACCGGCGGGGAAAAGAACATGTCTTGGTCGGTGAAACTATATCGTCGCTATCGATGATGGCGCGCCTTCGATATCTGTCGAATCCCCATCTCCGATATCCCCCCACGCAGCGATCGTCGATCTTAACGGATTTGCGACGGAAAAGCAGACTCAAGCTTATCCCGCCGTTCGTGCCGCGTACGTATCGACTCGGAGCCGGAGAAATGCTCTTTTCGCGAGGACGCCATCGGCAATTATATACTTGACGTAACACCCGCAAAGGTGGATAGCCGGATCAACGGCTTAGGACTTTTGCGATGTTTGACCTCACGAACCCCATTTACAGCGACGCGAACAAGGCACGCGAGCACCTTGAGGTGCTACATTGGCCAACCGGTCCGGTTTGCCCCAAGTGCGGCGAGACGGAACGCGTGAAGCGTCTGGCGGGCAAGAGCACCCGTCCCGGCGTCGTCATGTGCAACGCTTGCCGCAAGCCCTTCACCGTCACCGTCGGCACCATCTTCGAGGACAGCAAGATCGGTCTGAATAAGTGGCTCCTTGGCTTCCGTCTTATGGCCGGATCGAAGAAGGGCATTAGCGCCCATCAACTGCACCGCTCGCTCGGCATCACCTACAAGTCGGCATGGTTCATGGCGCATCGCATCCGCGAAGCGATGAACATGGAGCCGGAAGGCCCCATGGGCGGAAAGAACACCGTTGTAGAGGCCGATGAAACCTACGTCGGCGGCAAGGCCCGCAATCGCGCCACCCGCTCGCCAGCCCCTAAGAAGGCTGTTGTGGCGCTGGTCGAACGTGACGGCCACGCCCGTTCGTTCCACGTCGCCAATGTCACCGGCAAGGAGCTTCGCGGCTTGATCGTCACCAACATCGATCGCGCGTCGCACCTGATGACGGACGAAGCCCCGGTTTACACCCGCGTCGGTCGCGAGTTTGCCGGTCATTCGGTCGTCAATCACAGTGCCAAAGAGTATGTGTCGCTCGGCGGTTTCCGCCACAGCAACACGGCGGAAAACTTCTTCTCCATCTTCAAGCGGGGCGTGATCGGCACCTATCATCACATGAGCGAAGCGCACCTGCATCGCTACTGCGCCGAGTTCGATTTCCGCTACAACACTCGCAAGGTAAGCGATGCGGAGCGCACCGAGCTTGCGATGATCGGCGCGCGCGGCAAGCGATTGACTTATCGACAGCCTACTTCGCTCGCGGCCTAAATACTGGGTGACGCCGCGCGAGTTTGGCGAGCGCCGCAAACGTTACTTTGAATGAGACTCGACTCGCTTTCCCTTGCTAGCTTTATGCGGCTGAGGGGGCGTCGCGAGGGCGCGCAGTAGCGCTGCGTCTACACGTTTTGCCACTTGGTCGGGGGCTTCATGTTCGGGGAGCATTTTGACGATTTCCACGCATTGGTGACGTTCATTGTCGACGGCGCCGACGACCGTACGAGCGCAATCCTACACGTTTCCTACATCGAAAAATACCTGAGCCGGGCGATCGGTTATGCGATGCCTGGATTGACGACTAAGCTGCGCGAGAAGCTGTTCGGGCCGGATGGGGCACTTGGGCCATTGGCAGCCAAGAATGACATAGCGAGGGCTCTCAACATCATAGCCGAGACCGACCATCACAATCTAAAGCTGCTCGCCTCGATAAGAAACAAGTTTGCCCACAACATTCGAATAAGTTCGTTCGATGACCCTGAGATTTCGAAACGCGCAATGCAGCTTCGTTGCGCAGACCCTAGAATCGACGGGAAGATCGCGCCCGTCACCCTGAAAACTGACCCGGACTGGCAAATGCGAACATGGGAAGAGTTAAACGCGAAACAACGGTTTGAGCACGTCGCGGCGTCGTTCAACATGGGCCTTCACAACTACGTGAATCGGCGCGTCAACCCGCAGCCAAAGTCATCGCCCGGAAAATAAGCTCAACCTTCTCGTATGGGTCCAGATAGGATGGCGCCCGAAGAATCCTGGCGGAGGGACGATTAGAGATCGGAATTCCGGAAAATGCGTCCGTGGAAGATATGGAAGTGCTCGCATTCACGGGCTGGCTCGTCGCAACGGGCGCCGCGTCCCGGTCAGAGTGATCAATCTGGGCATGACCGCAGCTTTGTCTAGACCTTCTATTATGCCGATCGGCGAAGCGAGGGGATGGGCACTCCGGAGGTTCGTCGCCACGTTAGGCAATCACGAAGTTTCTGTGACGGACCGGTCGGCGGGGCTGCTGCGTAAAATGCCGATCAGCAAAGTCTGTGCCGCATGGTGGTCGGCCGATTCCAATCCTATGGACACATCGATTGGTGCCACCGTCCATTGGGCGCTGACCGGTCGGGACGCGCGCGATTTTTTTGGTCCTACGCTGACGGCCGCTGCGGACGATCTGCATAGCCTGGATCCGGCCACGCGATGCCTCCTAGACATTTATCGCAGGATAAACACGCCAGTCTATGAATGGGTTATCCTGGGGCCTGCCGGACTTACGGTCGCCGCACACCGCGACATGTTCGGCACCGCAAGCTGGAATCTCTTGTTGGCTGGCCGGAAGAAATGGTTCTTCTGGCAACCCGATGTCCAAGGAGCCCTCGACAGGACCGAACTCGAGTTCGAACAACGCGAGGGTGAGGGCGAATTCGTTGAGCACCTCTGTCACCTCTGACGAGAGCCTATCGTTGAGCTTAATCCGCTTGAGTTGATAGGCCATCCGCTTCGCGAGCACTGCGTCGCTGATCGCACCCGGCAGGAACTGAAAGGTGACGTTATAAGTACCATTCGATCGGATGACATTCGACTGGTAGAATGTGACCGCCGGAATTGTGTCTAGGTACGGATGAATGAAGGCCTTGTTGATGTCGGTTTCACTGCTCGCCGACTTCCGTTTGTTACAGGGTCCGCAGATCGGAACCAGGTTCAGCGGGAACATCGCGAACTCTGTGAATGGCTTTTGGGGCAGATGGTGGTCGAGCTGGGTGGATTCGGTCCGCCACAGCTAGGACAGCGGTTCTTCGCAGCCGCCAGGAGCTTGGCACGAACCCAATGCAAGGACTTGCCCTCATAGGTCGTCTTGTATGCCGTCTTGATCGTTTTTTCCGTAAACGGCGCGGAAGGCGGTGCTCTTCTTCATTCTGCACGCGGCGCCTGCTTTCAACCAGTACCGCCGATAGAGGCGGCGGAGGTCGCGCTCCATGCCAACCGGCAGCGGGGTCCCGAGCGCTGTAGACAGCAAGGCGAACGGATCGCCGATATCGGCGGCGGGATATCGGAGGGTGAGCATTACTCCTCCTCCTTCGCTTTTCAGGCTCGTCGATCAGCACTAGGCCGTGCGGCTGTAGCATCGCCGTCAGGCCCGCTAGTTGATGCAGGACGATCTTGTGCCCGCTGGACAGATTGAGAAATGCCTGACTGGGATCAGACGAAAGCAGGCCGTCCAGCTGAGCTTCGCGGACCAGATCGCGGGTGAATTCGTCCTCGTCGCCGGCCAGCGGTATTCCAGAGTATTGAGCAAAGGACGTTTCCTCTAGCACCGGCTGCATAATTTCGGCGAAGATGGAAAAGCGATCGAGCTCACGAATGCGCTCGATATAGCCCTGGAAGGCAGCGGCGAGCTCGTCCTGGGTCCGCAGTCTTGGCTGCGCGGTGCTGGGATCCAACAATCCCGCAGGATCCCCGCCACCCGCGCAACAGGACGATACCTTCAACTAGAGCATCTTCAAAGAGATCTGGAGCGTTGTCGAGCGATCATAATTCCCTCTCGAGCGGCGCAGGAATGGCACCGATCCTGTGATCAGCCGGGCACTCCTCACTTCCCATCGAACACCGCCCCCCAAAGAACAGCAAATGCTGCGTGCCTCTCCTAGTCCGCAGTCCAAGTGTAGCGCCAGACTAAATTTCGCGTGGAAAAGTCGATCCCTGGTGAAAAGAAAGGTATATTGGCAGCAGCAAGGACTTCCGCCTAGCTAGCGAGCGTCTGCCGCCCAAGAATAGCGCTCGCGCCCCCACCGCGCTCAATGTCACACTGAAGCGAGCGGCGACGGCGTTACTGAAGGCACTGTCGGACTAACCAGAGTTTAGTCAGACTTAAACGTTTTCTAGCGGCGAAATGCAGGTTTGCTTGAAAACAAGCGAAATTTGCGAGAACAAAATATGACGTTTGGGCATTCTGTAGCGCTATGCCCTTCGGGAAATCAGCGGTGTATCAGGCCGGACATACCTTTCAGAGGACCGAAAGATGCGAATAAAAATATTGGCTGTAAGTCGCCCGATCCGGGGGTCATCGCTGAGCGGCTCGCCCGCTGAGATAAGTCCCGAATGCAAGAGCGCTCCGGGATAGATGGTAAGCCGATCACGGTAGCCCTCGACTCGTCCCAGCTCCCGATAGTGCGGTCCGGATCCGGATATGTAGTCGCGCATGGCCGGTGCGGTTCGCTTTGCAGCAGCCACAAAGGCGTCAACGTTCCCGGAATTAACGACTTCGATTCCGGTAGCATTTTGACGAAAGAATGCCGTCCCCGGCGTGTCGCGCAAATAAAGCATGACCGCTAGATGATCGGGGTCGGTCGAATCGAAATGCGGCGCACGCTGAGGCGGCGCGAGCGTGGCGGCGGGCGTCGTGACCATCGAAAAACTCGCCTCGAGCAAATCAAATCGCTCAGCGTCGAACGCGCCGCCGATCAACGGAGCGGCCTGTTCTAGCAGCTGTTCGATATAAGCGAACGCGGGGGTTTGGGCTAAGATAGGCCGACGCAGGCCGGGATAGTAGTTGCCCGCGCTGGGTGGGAACGGTGCCAAACTTGCAGCAAGCTCGACACCCTCCTCGACCGCGCCGGTGAACTCGTCAACCGCCACGACCGGCGTTTGGGCGACCCCGACATGGCGGAGCGTTGGTTTCATTGCCGCATAACGATGCTGCCGCCTTCAGGCAGGTCGGGCAGGGCAAAATGCAGCGCACCACTTTCGATGCGGACGGGGATAGGCTTCGAGTTCAGGGAGATGTCCGGCGTCGGCCCCGTCCAGCCATGAATGACGACATCGAACCCGGTCCACCACGGTTTGTAGGCGCCCATACGCCGGGCGAAGGTCAGCGAGCCGGTGTCGCAGCTGATCGACTGGCGCAGGAACCCGCCGCGCTGGTACGCAAAACTCACCCCGTCATCGAGGTAGAGCGTCCCCGCGCAATCGGGGCCGGGATAGACGTTGATCTCGATCGCTCCTTTGGGCGTCTCGCCGGTCGACTGCACCAGCGGCTGCCTGGGGATGATCGCGCCGGGGCGAACGAACACCGGCAAGCGGTCGAGCCGTGGCGTTTCCTTGAGCCGCGGCGCCGCGATGCGCTCGCCCGTCCAATAATCGTACCATCCGGTCCCTGGCAGGCCGATGTCATAGGGCTGCGACGATTCCCACGTCGTCGGCGGCGCGATCAGCAGATCGCGGCCGAGCAGGAACTGGTCCTCGGTGCCGCCGACGCGATCGCCGCCCTTCACTACCGCCGGATATTCGAGCACCACCGGGCGCATCAGCGGCAGCCCGGTGCGGCTGTTCTCATCCGCCAGCGCGTAGATGTACGGCATCAACCGATACCGCTCCTCGATATAGCGCCGCCGGATGGCCTCCTGCTGGGGCCCATGGACCCACACTTCCTGCGCGGGTTTATCCTTCTGGTAATGGTCGCGCATGATCGGGTTGAACGCGCCGACCTCGATCCAGCGCGTCAGCAGTTCGGGGGACGGCGCGGCGCCCGCGAACCCGCCGATATCGTCACCAGCATAGGAAAAGCCCGACAGGCCGAGGCTGACTAGCTGCGTCGTCGACAGCGACAGATGCGCCCAGCTCGAACTATTGTCGCCGGTCCAGGTCGCCGAGCAGCGCTGGCCGCCCGCATAGGAGGCGCGAGTCATCACGAACGGGCGGCGATCGGCCGCGAGCTTTTTCACGCCCTCATACGTCGCGCAGGCGTTGAGCATGCCGGTGACGTTGTGCGTCTCGGCCTGCGTCGTCTTGCGCGTGACGAAGCCGGGCGAGTCGATCGTGTTGACCACATCGATCGGCACGGTCTTAGTGGGCGGGTTGAACACTGCCGGTTCGTTCATGTCGTTCCAGAAACCCGCGACGCCCATCTTGACGAACCCGGCGTAGTTGCGTCCCCACCATTCACGTACGCGCGCCTGGGTGAAATCGGGGAACAGCGACGGGCCGGGCCAGACCGGGCCGACGAACGGGGTGCCGTCGGGGTTCTTCATGAACACGTCCGCCGCTATCCCGCTGTCGTAGGGCGCGTAACCCTGGTTGCGCGCGTCGGCGATGTGGAGGTCGGTGATGACGACCAGCTTCATCTTCATCGCGTCGAGCCTGGCGACGAGCCCCGGCAAATCGGGATACGCCTTCTTGTCGACGGTGAACGGCCTATTCCTGTCCTGGTAATCGATGTCGAGCCACAGCATGTCGGCGGGGATCTTGTCGGCGCGCAGGCGGTCCGCGATGCCTTGCGCCTCGGCCTGCGTCATGTAGCTCCAGTGCGACTGCTGGAACCCGAGTGCCCAGAGCGGGGTCAGCGGCGCCGGGCCGGTCAGGTACGCGTAATCCTGGACGATGTCCTTCGGCGTGGCGCCGGTCATCACGTAATAGTCGACCCCGCCGCCCTCGGCCCCGAACGAGAAGGCGGCGCGCTCGGACTTGCCGAGGTCCATGAAACCACGCCACGTGTTGTCCATGAACAGGCCATAGGTGCCGCCGGATTCATTGAGCCCGATGACGAACGGAATCGATTTGTAGAGCGGGTCGGTCGCGGGCGAATAGCCAAACGCATCGGTGTTCCAGAGGGTAAAGGCGCCCCCACGTCGATCGAGCGGGCCGGTCTTGTCGCCCAGTCCGAAGAAATGCTCGTCATTGGACATCGCCTTGCGAACGCGAAAACCGCCATTCTCGAACGCGAGCGACTTGTTCGGCGCGTCGGCCAGGATCGTCTTGCCGTTCTCATCGGTGATGGTGATGGCCAAGGTGCGCTTGTCGAGAGCGACGACCAGATTGGTGGTGCGAAGCGTCGCGGTGTTTTCGGTCTCGCTCAGATCGAGCGACACGCGAGCGCCGCGCACCAAGGGCAGCACTGCCCAGGACGCATCCTCGGGCAGCACACCTTGACCCGCGCGAACGCGGACAATGTCGGCGCGCGGCGCGCTGATCTCGATCGTCACGCCGTTCGCGGTCGCGGCGTAGCGCTCGACCGTTTTTGCTGCGGCGAGTGACGGCACCAGCGCGGCAATTGCACCGAGCGCCAGCAACCAGCGCATCGTCAAGCTCCCGCTCCCAACACGAAGGTCGCCGGTGTGCCGCCGACCGCGGACGGCGCGATCCACACGTCGAATGCGCCCGGCTCAGGATAGCGTCTCTTATCGGGGTGGACGAAGCCCAGATCGTCGCGGCTCAGCGTGAAGCTCACCGTCGCCGACCGGCCGGGATCGAGGTCGAGATGCTTGATGCCCTTCAGGCTGCGGACGGGCTGGGTGAGGCTCGCGACCTTGTCGTTGACGTACAGCTGCGCGACCTCGTGGCAGCGACGCTGGCCGGTATTGGTGACGGTGGCGGTGACGGTCACGCTTCCCGACATCGGGATCGTCCCGGCACTAACTGCAGTCGCCGAATAGGACACGCTCGAATAGGTGAGGCCGTATCCAAATGCATAGAGCGGTTCGTCGGTCACCTCGCGATAGCGCGCCTTGTAATTCCCGTCCGCGGTCAACTGGGGCCGGCCGGTGCGGCGGTGATTGTAGTAAAACGGCTCCTGTCCCGACACCTGCGGGAAGCTGACCGGCAGGCGGCCCTGCGGCGCGTAATCGCCGAACACCACGTCGGCGACCGAATTCCCGGTCTCCGATCCCAGGAACCAGGTCGCGACGATCGCCGATGCGTTGCGCACCGCGCCGGACAGCGCCAGCGCGCGGCCGTGGCGGAGCAGCACGACGATCGGCTTGCCGGTTGCCGCCACAGCTTCGGCCAGCGCCATCTGCGGCGCGGGAATGCCGATATCGGTGCGCGCCTGCGCCTCGCCCGACATGCCCGCGCTTTCGCCGAGCATCAGCACGATGACATCGGCGTCCCTAGCCAGCTTCACCGCACGGTCGATCTCGCCGTCGATCGGCGCTTCATAATCCGATCCGCGCGTGACGCCGAGCTTGGCGTTGTTACCCAACGCAGCGCGGAAACCCTGCTCGACCGTCACGCAGCTTTCGATGTCGGGGAAGCTCGCCCAAGGGCCGGGATAGTCGCTCTTTTGCGATACCGCGGGGCCGATCAGCGCGATCCTGCCTTTCTTGGCGAGCGGCAGCAGTCCGCCGTCGTTCTTCAGCAGGACCATCGATTTGCGTCCCGCCTCGCGTGCGAGTGCAATCGCCTCGGGGCGGCGCATGTCGCGCGCCTCGCGCGTCGGATCGAGCGAGCGGTACGGGTTGTCGAACAATCCCAGGGCTTGCTTGACCCGGAGCACACGGCGCACCGCGGTATCGACCACCGCAATCGGAACGCGCCCCGATTTTACCAGGTCGGGCAGATGCTTCCAGTACAGCCGCGACTGCATCGAGATGTCGCATCCAGCGGTGAGTGCCTTGACCACAGCATCGGGGCCGTCGGCGGCGTAGCCATGCAGGATCAGTTCCTCTTCGGAAGTATAGTCGCTGACCACCAGCCCCTTGAACCCCCACTCGCCGCGCAAGATGTCGGTCAGTAGGTAATGGTTGCCGGTCGAGGGCACGCCGGCGATATCGTTGAAGCTCGACATGGTGCTGAGCGCGCCGGCGTCGAACGCCGCCTTGAACGGCGGCAGGTGAACCTCGCGGAGCGTCATATCAGCGATGTCGGCGGTATTGTATTCCATCCCGCCTTGCACGGCGCCGTAGGCCGCGAAATGCTTGGGGCAGGCGAGCATCGAGGTCTCGTCCTTGAGGCTTCCGCCCTGAAATCCGCGCACCCGCGCTGCTGCGAACTGGACGCCAAGCCAGGTGTCCTCGCCCGATCCTTCGACCACACGGCCCCAGCGCTCGTCGCGCGCGATGTCGACCATCGGCGCGAAGGTCCACATGATGCCTTTCGCCGATGCCTCCACTGCGGCGGCACGCGCCGTGCGCTGGGCAAGACTTGGATCAAAGCTCGCCGCCTCGCCAAGCGGGACCGGGAATGCCGTCTTCATACCGTGGATGACATCCCCCGCGAAAATCAGCGGGATCTTGTGCGGGCTCTGCTCGATCGCGACCTTCTGCAGCTCGCGCCCGGCGACCGTGCCAATCCCGTTGAACAAGCCAGTCATCTCGCCGCGCGCGATCCGCGACTTCAATTCGTCCATGCTCTGCGCGACCAGTCCCGGATTGACGCCTGGGCCGTCTGTGCGTGCCGGATCCGAGTAGATCGACAGCTGCCCGGCCTTTTCCTGGACACTCATCGTTCTGATCAGCCGATCGATGAACGGATCGGTCGCGGGCACCGCTTTGGCTAGTGCGGGAAGCGTAGCCGAGACCATGGCGAGCGCGGATCCTCCTTTCAGCAGATCGCGGCGGGAGGGGTGCGAAGTCATCATATCTCCTGCGTTCGACCTAGCCCTCGTTGCGCTGGCGAGGAAGTTGGCATCGGGCGATCAGCCGCAGTTGGTCCGTCCGACGGATGCAGCATGTAATCGGTTTCATTGCCGCGCAATAGAATGGACCCGAACAGGCTGACGCAGCATCGGCCATGCGCACGTCGCCCTGGAGGCGACCGTGTCATATTGGCAACGGCCATGGCGTTCCATCGCCCGAGATGTCGCATCCGCTTGACGCTGGGCAAACAACAGGAGCACATTCGGCTCAACGAAAAACGCCGGATGATGTAACCGGTTACAAGGGAGATGAGGCGCATGAAAGTTTTCGCGTCGCGGCGAATCGGTGTCGCTATCGGCATTTCAACGATAGCGCTGGGAATGGCGTTGGCCTCTCCAGCAAGTGCGCAGACCACTTCGACCATTCAGGGTCACGTCGATGGCGCCGCCGCCGGAGCGACCGTGACCCTGACGGATCAGAACACTGGTCACCAGGATACCGCCAAGGTCGACGCCAATGGCAATTACATCCTGGTCGGGCTGCCCCCGAGCACGTACCGCGTCGCATCGGGTGAGCAATCCGTCATCGTCGTCGTGCCGTTGGGCCAAACGGTAACGGCCGATCTGCTCGCGGCGGAAAGCGCGAAAGACATCGTCATCACGAGCTCGCGCGCACGCGACGTCCGGACGCCAGCGATCGTCACCAACGTCTCGCGGTTCCAGCTCGAGAACCTGCCGAACGGCGACCGCAACTTCCTGAACTTCGCCGCGCTCGCGCCCGGGGTCACCGTCTCGCCTCCGACGCTCGGCGGTAGAGCGCGTCAGGTGCAAGCGGGAGGCATCAATTCGGACAACACCAATACCTTCATCGACGGCATCAGCATCAAGAATTTGGTGAACCACGGCGGCACGCTGGGCCAGAATCTTTCCTCGGGTAACCCGTTCCCAGCGTCGGCCGTCGACCAGTTCGACGTTCAGACGCAGAATTTCAAAGCCGAGTTCGAGCAAGCCGGTTCAGCCGTCATCTCGTCGGTTACGAAAACTGGCGGCAACCGCTTTAGCGGCGAAATCTTCGGTGAATGGCAGCCCAAGGCATTTATCAGCCGGAACTATTACGATCGGCCGGGCAAAATCAATAATTCGACGGCGCCCTACAGGCCCAAACCCAACTTCGACACCAAATATTATGGCGGCGATCTCGGTGGCCCCATCATCAAGGACAAGCTGACATTCTTCCTTGATTTCGAGGGCACGAAAAAGACCTTTGGGGCCAATGACATCAATGTGTATCCGGGCACTTTAACGCTTCCTGCCGCGGCGGCAACCTATGCCCAAACCGCGAGGTCGCAATATAACGGTAGCTTCCCGGCAACCTTCAACGAGAAGCTGTATTTCGGCAAGCTGACCTATTTCGCGACGTCGCAGGATACGATCAATCTCAGCGCCTTCATTCGCAACGAATCCAACCTCCAGATCAACGGCGGCCTCACGACGACCGACGCCTCGACGAGGAATCGCAACAACGAGAACCGGTACCAGCTTACCTGGAACCATCGCGGCTCCAATTGGCTCAACGAATTCGTCTTCGCGCGCGAT
This sequence comes from Sphingomonas sp., assembly GCF_036269755.1. Classification (GTDB taxonomy): domain Bacteria; phylum Pseudomonadota; class Alphaproteobacteria; order Sphingomonadales; family Sphingomonadaceae; genus Sphingomonas. Next base: position 12,271 of record NZ_DATBDV010000021.1, read on the forward strand.
GCGGCGGCTAACGGGTCCATTCCCAACGTCGCCGGGCCGTCTTTTGTCGTTACCTATACGCCGCAGGTAACGTTCACCGCCGCGCAACCAACATTGCCCGGCGGATGCTCCGTGTTCACACCAGGCGGGGTCGGGGTCGGGACGTATATCTGCCCGAACGTCGGCAATGCCAGAGTGCTGGCGCTGGGCGGCACCAATTTCGCGCAGGATGACCATCAGTATCAAACGCTGTTCAAGGACAATGTGACGTTCTTTGGCGGCGCACACACGGTCAAGCTCGGCTTCAAGCTCAATTTCACGAAGTTGCAGCGTCTTGAGGATAACAACGGCAACGGGACGTTTTTCTACGACGCCAATACGTTCACCGGCCTTAGCGGGGCGACACCTTACGCAGCGACGATCAACACCGCGGCGGTCCAGCCGGTCACGGCCAAGAACACCGAGATTGGCGCGTTCATTCAGGACGACTGGAAGCCGGACGAACATTGGCAGATCAGCGCCGGCCTGCGTTGGGACTACGAATCCAATGCTTTGAACGAGAATTTCGTAACGCCCGCGAATATCGCCGCTGCCATCAGAGCCTATCCGGGCTGGCAGGCGGCGGGGGGGCTCAACCCCAATGATTACATTTCGACCGGGAGCAACCGAAAGGCGTTCCTGGGCGAATTCCAGCCGCGGCTCGGCATTTCATACGACGTTAAAGGCGACCGCGATCTCGTCTTCACTATCGGCGGGGGGCGCTATTACGACCGCTCGCTGTTCATCGATTCGGCGCTTGAGACGATCAAGGACCGGTATGAATCGGTCGTCACCATCAACACGCCGCCCAATTGTACTCTGGGTACCGTCGGCTGCGTCGCGACGATCCCGACCAACGTCGATCAATTGCGCGCGCTGGCGGCGATGCAGGGCGGCGAGGTGCACCTGCTCAACAACCACACCAAGGTGCCCTATTCCGACGAATTCGACGCCTCGGTCAGGAAGCGGTTCGGCAGGGTCAACACGTCGATCACCTTCTCGTACATCAAGTCGCACAACATCTATCAGGAGGTCGTCGGCAATCGGCTTCCGGATGGAACGTACAACCCGGGCGGCGCCCCGATCTACGCCTTCAACGGAAACGTTTATGACGACGGCATTTTCTTTGGTTCGGGGGCCATCAACCAGGCGCCGTTGATCTATAATGGGACGCGGTACGGCAGCATCTTTATCGGCAACAGCGACGGCAAGGCGAACTATGCCGCGTTGTACCTGCAAGCCGACAAGCCCTACACCGATGCCTCCGGCTGGGGCTTCAGCACGACGCTGACCCTTTCGAGCTCGCGGTCGAACGACACGAGGAACGGAGCATCGATCGGCGATCCGTTCAACTTCGATGCGCCGACGATCGGGGAACAGGGCTGGGGAAACTCCAGTGGTCTGGAAAGGTGGCGTTTCGTCGGTACCGGCACGGTCAAGCTGCCGTTCGGTTTCCGGGCGACCACGTTCGTCACTCTGTCTTCGGGGCCATCCTATGGCGGCGTCATCTGCAACGTACCGGCTACCGCACCTGGAGGCGGCGGGTGCTACCTTACCAATTTCGGCATCTATCGGCCCAAGGGGATCGGCTACAAGAATGTCGACTTCAACATCACGAAGACGATCAAGCTGCCGTGGCATAGCGAACTGACGGTCTACCTGCAGGCGCTCAACGCCTTCGATTTCGTCAATCGCAACTACTCAATGTGGGGCGGCGGTTTCCAGAATATCGGCGGTCCCGGTCCGACGCTGGCGCCCGATGTCGGGTCGGTGGCGAGTCAGGGACGCAGCTTCAAGGTCGGCGCCCGGTTCAAGTTCTGAGACTTACGGGGGAGGGCGGCAACTGCCGCCCGCCCCTGTCAGGCGGTGAGCGCCGGCGCCTTGCAATAACGGTCGATGAAGGCGGCGTGATCTGGCATCCGCGCTGCGGCATCGGCATTCACTTCCTCGATATCCGCAAGGTACGACGTCCGCACATCACGCGGCACGATCGCCGCGTTGGGATCGTGCCCCATCGCGAATCCCTGCCCCAACAATACCTGCACCCAGCTTTCGACGCGAAACAGCTCTGCTGCCGCGCGCTTGTAGAATCGGCCCGATGACGCGAACAGGTCAAGCCGTTCCGCCAAGCTGTCCGGGATCGCCATGTTCTTGAGATAGGCCCAGTAGGGCGTGTCTTCGCGGTCGGTCACTTTATAATGGGCCACAATGAAATCGCGCACGTCCGCGAATTCGAAATCGTGTTGGCGGTTATATTCGGCGACATCGGCGGCGGCGAATCCTAGGCGAGGGAAGAGGCCCAGCAGTTTTGTGATACCGGTCTGAATGAGGTGGATGCTGGTCGATTCGAGCGGCTCGAGAAACCCGGACGACAGCCCGATCGCGACGACGTTCTTCTCCCATGCCTTGCGCCGCTTGCCGGGACGAAACCGCACCGAACGCGGCTCGCCCAGCGGCTTGGCATCGAGATTTGCGAGCAGCACCGATGCCGCCTCATCGTCCGAGAGGTGGCTGCTCGAATAGACGTGACCGTTGCCGGTGCGGTGCTGGAGAGGGATCCGCCACTGCCAACCATGCTTGCGCGCCGACACACGGGTATAGGGCGTGAGCGGCTCGGTCCGCTCGCACGGCACCGCGAGTGCGCGGTCGTTGAGGAGCCAGTGGTTCCAATCTTCGTAGCCGATGCCGAGCGCCTGACCGATCAGCAGCGCGCGCATGCCCGAGCAATCGACGAACAGGTCGCCGTCGACCGTTCTGCCGTCCTCCATCACGACATGATCGACATTGCCGCTCTCGCTGTCGAGCTTCACATCGACGATCTTGCCTTCGATCCGGGCGACGCCATTCGCTTCGGACCGCACGCGCAGATATTTGGCGAATACCGAGGCATCGAAATTATACGCGTAATCCAGCCCGCCGAGAGGCGATGCGGGGTTGGCGGGATCGGGGTAGCTGAATTTGTTCTGCATGCCCGCGACGCAATTAAGCGCATAATTGTCGAAATGTTGCGCCCGGCCCGCTTGCCGCGCCATCATCCATAACTGATGCGGGTGCAGCCACATGAAATCGTGGCCGATGCGTCCGAAGCCGTGGAAATACCGGTCATTGCCGTTGCGCCAATTGACGAAGTCGATGCCGAGCTTGAACGTTCCCTGGGTAGCGCGGATCATTTCGACCTGATCGATCCCCGCCATGTCATTGTAATTGCGGATCGACGGGATCGTCGCCTCACCGACGCCGATAATGCCGATCTCCTCGGACTCGATCAGGCGAATGCGATAACTGCTGAAGACTTGCGACAGCAGCGCCGCGGTCATCCATCCCGCGGTCCCGCCGCCGACGATAGTGACGCTCTTGATCGGTGCTGGCTCGGCGGTGTTCATTCCATCTCCTGGCGGCGCCTCTGTCGGACGCTTCCAAAGGGCATCCTAGCGCGCGAACCACGCTTGCGTAAACGGTTACAAGGCCGTTAGATCGGCTGGCGACCGGCAAGCGGCGGCGGGAGAGAATGATGGCGACGGTCCGGCTGAGAAAGGCAGTCAAGGCGTTTGGACCGGTCGAGGTGCTCAAGGGCATCGACCTCGACGTCGCCGCCGGCGAGTTCGTTGTATTCGTCGGTCCGTCCGGCTGCGGCAAATCGACCTTGTTGCGCAGCATCGCGGGGCTCGAGACGTTGAGTTCGGGATCGATCGAGATCGACGGTCGCGCAGTCGACGACATGCCGCCTTCGGATCGCGGCATTGCGATGGTGTTCCAGTCCTACGCGCTCTATCCGCACATGAGCGTCCGCGATAATATGGGATTTGCGCTCAGGCTCGCCGGGCGCTCGAAGGCGGAGATCGCCGCTGCGGTCGATGCGGCCGCGCAGACGCTCGACATCACGCCCTTGCTCGACCGGCGCCCCCGCGAATTGTCTGGCGGCCAGCGGCAGCGCGTCGCGATCGGCCGTGCGATCGTGCGCCAACCCAAGGTCTTCCTGTTCGACGAGCCGCTATCGAATCTCGACGCCGCGCTGCGGGTACGCATGCGCTATGAGTTCGCGAGCCTGCATAGGGCGCTGGCCACGACGATGATCTACGTCACGCACGATCAGGTCGAGGCCATGACGCTCGCCGACCGTATCGTCGTGCTCAACTGCGGCGTGATCGAACAGGTCGGAACGCCAGAACAACTCTATGCCGCGCCCGACACCTTGTTCGTCGCCGGGTTCATCGGCGCCCCGACGATGAATCTGTTGCCGGCGGTGATCGCCGAACGGGCGCCGGGCGGCGTGGCCGTGCGATTGCCTGGCGGGCAAATGGTGACGACGGCGATCGATACCACCCTCGCGCCTGGTGCGGCGGTGACGCTCGGCATCCGGCCCGAACATGTCCAATTGGACGGTGCCACCAACCAGGTGTGCGGTGAGATTCGCATGGTCGAATCTATCGGCTCGGCGCATCATGTTCATCTTGCGGTTGCGGGCCTGCCCGATCCCTTGGTCGCGTCGCTTGCGGAGCGTCCCGCGGGGGAGACCCTGAAGCTGAGCCTTCCGCGCGAAAGACTGCTGTTGTTCGACGACGGGGGCCGGGCGGTGGGGCGCGTGGCTGCGACGCCGCCTCGGATCGCCGCGTGATGACGGGCGCCGCCACCATCACGATCCGCGACGTTGCGCGACGCGCGGCGGTGTCGGTCGCCTCGGCGAGTCGCGCGCTCAACAATCACACCAGCGTGACCGCGGCGACCCGTGAGCGCGTCCTCGATGCAGCGCGCGCGCTTGACTATGTTCCACACCTCGGCGCGCGCAGCTTGTCGCGCGGGCGATCGCACACGATTGGGGTGGTGCTGCCCGATTTGTTCGGCGAGTTCTTTTCGGAGATCATCCGCGGCATCGACTACGCCGCTCACCGGCGCGGTTTGCAGATACTGCTTTCCAATATGCATGGCAGCGCGGACCAGACCGAGGTCGCGATCCGGGCGATGCGCGGCCGCGTCGACGGGCTGCTGGTGATGTCGCCGCAAATCGACGCCGCGATATTGGGACGCAGCCTGTCGCATGGGCCGCCCGCGGTGGTGATGAACGCCGCCGCCGACGGCATACATCCAACAATCGCGATCGACAATCTGGCGGGCGCGCGTGAAGCAGTAGCGCACTTGATCGAGCAGGGCTGTCGCCGCATCGCGCATATCGGCGGTCCGCGCGGTAACGCCGACGCCGACGCTCGCCGCGCGGGGTTCGAAGAAACTATGGCGACGTCGCTCGGCCGCGAGGCCGGAATCGTCATCGACGGCGACTTCAGCGAGGAAGCGGGCATCGCTGCGGCGCAACGCATCTTGACCGAGCAGCCCGCCATCGACGGTGTGTTCGCAGCCAACGACATGATGGCGGTGGCGTGTATGGCGACGTTTGCCGAAGCCGGCGTGCGTGCCCCCGATCAAGTCGCGATCATTGGTTTCGACGGCGTGCCGATCGCGCAATATGTCACGCCCGCCTTGTCGACGATGGCGCTCAATCTTGCCGAGCTGGGGGAGCGCGCGCTTGAACGGTTGGTTGCGTTGACCGAGCACGAAGACGCCGCGCCGACCACCGAAATGTTGACTCCACAACTCGTCGTACGAGCATCGAGCCGTCGTGTTTGACCGCCGCCGCATGCTGCTCGGCGCCGGAGCCCTCGGCGTCGCTATGCCCATCGTCGGCTTGGCCCGGACGCAGGCACCGTTGGACCTGATCGGCGACATTCAACAGCGAGCGTTTCGCTTCTTCTGGGAACGCGCGAACCCGGCCAACGGGCTGATGCCCGATCGCTGGCCGACGAACAGTTTCTCCAGCATTGCCGCTACCGGTTTCGCGCTGACCGCCTATCCGATCGGGGTCGAGCATGGCTGGATCAGCCGTGCTCAGGCACGCGAACGCGTGCTGGCGACGTTGCGTTTCTTCTGGAACGCGCCGCAGGGCTCGCAGCCGACCGGGGTCAGCGGGCACAAGGGCTTCTTCTACCATTTCCTCGACATGCAGACCGGCCTGCGTTTCCGCGACACAGAGCTGTCGACGATCGACACCACGCTGCTGCTCGGCGGCATCCTGTTCGCGGAGATGTATTTCGACCAACCTGAGGAAGCCGAGATTCGTGACCTCGCCCGCCGTATCTATGCGCGGTGCGACTGGCGCTGGTTTCAGCAGCAGGATGCCGGGAAACGCGTTTCGATGGGTTGGCACCCGGAGAGCGGTTTCATCGAGCTGCCATGGTCGGGCTATACTGAGGGGCTGATCCTCTACATCCTTGCGCTCGGTGCGCCCGAACTCTCGCTTGGCCGCGACGCCTATGACGGCTGGGCGTCGACCTACCCCAGCTTCTGGCGCGATTCGAACGCTGGGCGCTTCCTCGCCTTCGCGCCGCAGTTCGGGCACCAATACACGCAGTGCTGGGTCGATCTGCGCGGGCCGCGCGACGCCACGATGCGTGCCGCGGGATTCGATTATTTCGAGAACAGCCGCCGCGCGACGGTCGCCCAACGAGACTATGCGATCGCCAATCCCGGCGGGTGGAAGGGCTATGGCCCCAACATCTGGGGAATGACCGCGTGCGACGGACCGGCCGATACCGTGATCGCCGGGCGCCAGTTCCACGGTTACGCCGCGCGCGGACCGGTCGGCCAGCCCGATGGTCTCGATGACGGCACCATTGCGCCGACCGCGGCGATCGCCTCGCTGCCGTTCGCGCCCGAGATCGCGACCCGCGCCGCTTATGCGTTGCACGATCGCTACGGCAGCGCGATCTATCGCGACTACGGATTTCTGGATTCGTTCAACCCCAGCTTCACCGCGCGCGGCATGGCGGTACAGAATGGCCGCGTTACCGCCGTCGCCGGGTGGGTCGACGGCGATTATCTCGGCATCGACCAGGGGCCGATCATCGCGATGATCGAAAACCACCGCACCGGGTTGGTGTGGCGTTACATACGCCGCCATCCGGCGATCCGTCGCGGGCTGCTGCGTGCGGGGTTCACCGGCGGGTGGCTGGCATGAAGTGGCTGGTGGCGCTTCTGGCTCTCCTGCTCGGCGGGTGCGGCACGGCCTCTTCGGGCGTGGTGCTCGACGTCTGGGCGATGGGGCGTGAGGGCGAGGTGGTCGGCCGACTCGTCCCAGAGTTCGAGGCTGAAAATCCCGGCATCACCGTCCGCATCCAGCAGCTGCCTTTCAGCGCCGCGCACGAGAAACTGCTTACCGGCTTTGTCGGCGACGCGATGCCCGACATGGCGCAATTGGGGAACAGCTGGGTGCCTGAGTTCGCCGCGTTGGGCGCGCTCGAGCCGCTCGATTCGCGCGTCGCCGCGACCTCGGCGATACCGCGCGGAGACTATTTCCCCGGCGTGTGGGATTCGAACCTGGTCGATGGCCGGCTTTATGGCGTGCCATGGTATGTCGACACGCGATTGCTGTTCTACCGCCGCGATATTCTGAAGCGCGTAGGCTATGACCACCCGCCACGCGACTGGGCCGAATGGCGCGCGCAGATGGTGGCGATCAAGAAGGTGGTCGGGCCGGGCAAATACGCTGCTTACTTTCCGTTGAACGAATATGAGCCCCTGGAAATCCTCGCGCTGCAATCACCCAATCCGATGGTGAGGGCGGGCGCGCGGGGCAATTTCCGGAGCCCCGGCTTCAAGCGCGCGCTCGATTTCTATCTCGCCACGATGCGCGACGGGCTGGCGCCGGTCGCCGCATCGACCGACATTGCCAATGTCTGGGACGAGTTCGATCGCGGCTTTTTCAGCTTCTACATCACCGGACCGTGGCAAATCGGCGAGTTCCAGCGCCGCTTGCCCGCCGCGCATCAAAGCGAATGGATGACCGCGCCGATGCCCGGCCCCGATGGCCCCGGCCTATCCAATGCAGGCGGATCGAGCCTGGTGTTGTTCAAATCGTCGACGCACAAGGACGCGGCATGGCGGCTCGTGGCGTTCCTGTCGCGCCCCGACATCCAAGTCCGGTTTCACGCGCTGACCGGCGACTTGCCGCCGCGGATCAGCGTGTGGCGCACCAAGGCACTCGCCAATGACCCCTACGCGCGGGCGTTCGGCGACCAGATGCAGCGGCTGCGCGCAACGCCCAAGGTCCCCGAATGGGAGCGGATCGGCACCGAGATCAAGACGATCGGAGAGAAAGCGGCCCATGGCGAGCTAACCGTGGATCAAGCTGCCGCCGCGCTCGACGCTCGTGCCGACGAGATTCTCGCCAAGCGCCGCTGGATGCTGGCGCGGAGGCACCAATGAGCCGGGAGCGCGCCGCCTGGGGATTCGTCGCGCCGGCGTTGGTCGCGCTCGGATTGTTTTTCTTCGTGCCGGTGATCGCGGCGCTGATCCTGAGCTTCACCGACTTCGATATCTATGCGGTCGCCGACTTGGGCAATCTGCGGTTCGTCGGGCTCGACAATTATATCCAGCTGCTGAGGACGCCATTATTCTGGAAGGCGCTCGGAAACACCGCCTGGTTCGTCGTGCTTGGCGTGCCGTTGTCGATTGCGATGTCGCTCGCCGCCGCCTTGCTGCTCGATAGCAAGCTGGCGCGCTTCAAGGGGTTGCTGCGCACGGTCTATTTCGCGCCGGTCGTTACCACTTTGGTCGCGGTGGCGGTGATCTGGCGCTATCTGCTTCACACCAAATATGGTCTGGTCAATTGGGCACTGGGCGGGATCGGGATCGGGCCGATCGATTGGCTCGGCGACCCGCATTGGTCGATGCCGGCGATCGTGCTGTTCGCGGTGTGGAAAAATTTCGGATACAACATGATCATCATCCTGGCGGGCCTCCAGACCATTCCCGAGGAGTTGCATGAGGCCGCGCGGATCGATGGCGCCAACGCATTCCAGCGGCTGCGCCACGTCACGCTGCCCGGGCTGGCCCCGGTGCTGCTGGTCGTCTCGATCCTGACGATGGCGGGCTATTTTCAGCTGTTCGCCGAGCCCTACGTGATGACGCAAGGGGGCCCCGTCGAGAGCACGGTGTCGATCCTCTATTTCATGTACGACCAGGGCTTCAAGTGGTGGAATTTGGGGTTCGCCAGCGCGATCGCGTTCGTGCTGTTCGCGATCATGTTTGCGCTGACGTTGCTCCAGCTGCGCGTGTCCGACCGGTGGACTCGATGAGGCGCGGCGGCATCTCGGTCAACGTCGCGTTATGGGCGATCGCCCTGTTCGCGGTGGCGCCGCTCGCATGGATGGTATCGGTCAGCCTGATGAACCCGGGCGAAGCATCGTCTTTTCCGCCGCCACTGCTGCCACACCACGCGACCTTCGCTAATTTCGTGACGTTGTTCGCAAGCACCGACATGGCACGGTACCTGGTCAATAGCTTTGTGCTGGGAACGCTGGCGACGATCCTGTCGCTGACCTTCAACGTCGCGGCCGGCTATGCGTTCGCCAAGCTGCGCTTTCGCGGTCGCGACCGGCTGTTCCGGCTGCTGCTGACAGCGCTCGTCATCCCCGCGCAGGTGGCGATGATCCCGCTATTTCTGATCTGCAAGATGCTCGGCGTCATCAACAGCTTTGCCGGGGTGCTGATCCCGTCGATCGCCAGCGTGTTCGGCATCTTCCTGGTCCGTCAGTATGCGCTGTCGATCCCCGACGAGATGATCGAGGCGGCGCGGATCGATGGCGCCAGCGAGGTCCGCATCTTTCGCTCGATCGTGCTGCCAACCCTCAAGCCGATCCTGGCGACGCTGGCGACCTTCAGCTTCCTGGGTGCCTGGTCGGACTTCCTGTGGCCGCTGATCATCCTCAACGACAGCCGCAAATACACGCTGCCCGTCGCGCTCGCCAATTTGAGCCGCGAGCATGTCCAGGATGTCGAGTTGATGATGGCGGGGAGCGTAGTGACGCTGGTGCCCGTGCTGCTGCTCTTCCTGGTGCTGCAACGCTATTACATCGCCGGACTGATGGCCGGGAGCGTCAAGGGATGAAGAGGTTTTTGATGGCCATTGCAGCAGCCGCAAGCCTCGCCGCGACCAAGGCGCCAACGCCTCCGGAAGGCGTCCAGACCGCGCAGCTGGCACCGGCTGCGGGCGGCTATCCCTACCTGATTTTCTTGCCGAAAGGTTATGCTGCGGCGCCCACGCAGAAATGGCCGCTGTTGGTGTTCCTGCATGGCTCGGGCGAACGCGGTACCGATATCGAACTGGTCAAGAAAAACGGGCCGCCCAAGGCCATCGCACAACATTCGGGGTCGCCGTTCATCCTCGTTTCGCCGCAGCTCGAGTTGGCCGAGGGTAACCGTTGGGACCCCGAGCGGCTCGACTTGTTGCTGGTCGATCTGCGCCGCAAATATCGCGTCGATTCCAGCCGCATCTACCTGACGGGCCTCAGCCTTGGCGGCTACGGCACCTGGGCATGGGCATTGAAGCGCCCGGATCTATTCGCCGCGATCGTGCCCGTCGCAGCGCGGTCGGAGGATGCCAGTGCCGACCCTTGCGTGCTCAAGGACACGCCGATCTGGGCGTTTCACGGCGACCAGGACGATGTCGTCGATCCGCAGGCGGGGTTTGCGATCGTCAAGGCGGTGGACGCGTGCAAAGGAAGCGTGCGGCCCAAAATGACCATCTATCCGCAAATGAGCCACGGATCGTGGGAGCCGGCTTACGATGACCCGGCGATGTGGCGCTGGCTGCTCGAGCAGCGTCGCGCGACGCCAGCACCGGGCGATCTCGAACCCAATATTTCAGCGAAGAAAAGGCCCGTTAACCGATGACCAATCCGTTTCCCGACGATTTCCTGTGGGGATGCGCCACCGCCGCCTATCAGATCGAAGGTTCGCCGCTTGCCGACGGTGCGGGCGCGTCGATCTGGCAACGCTTCAGCCACGACCCGCGGCTGATGGCGGCGAAGGGCGACACCGGCGACGTCGCCTGCGACCATTACCACCGGATGCCGCAGGACGTGGCGTTGATGAAGGAACTGGGGCTGAAGGCGTATCGCTTCTCGGCTGCGTGGGGCCGCGTGTTGCCCGAGGGAACCGGCCGCGTGAACGCTGCGGGGCTCGATTTCTACGAGCGGTTGGTCGACACGCTGCTGGAGCACGGCATCGAGCCGCTCTGCACGCTCTATCACTGGGACTTGCCGGCGGCGCTCGACGATCGCGGCGGCTGGCTCAACCACGACAGCGCGGAATGGTTCGCCGACTACGGCCGCGTGATGTTCGATCGGCTCGACGGGCGCGTGAAGAAATGGGTGACACTCAACGAGCCATGGGTGATCACCGATGGCGGCTACCTCCACGGCGCGCTCGCCCCCGGTCACAAGAACGTATTCGAAGCGCCGATCGCCAGCCGAAACCTGATGCGCGCGCATGGCGCCGCGGTGAAAGCGTATCGAGACGTCGGGAAACACGAGATCGGGCTGGTGGTGAACCTCGAGCCCAAATACGCCGCCTCCGGCGCGCGGGAGGACCAAGCCGCGACCGCGCGCGCAACCGCCTACATGAACCGCCAATATCTCGATCCTGCCGTGCTCGGCAGCAACCCGCCCGAACTCGCCGAGATATTCGGCGAGGCATGGACGGACTGGCCGGCTGAGGACATGGCACTGGCCAAGCAGCCGATCGATTTCGTCGGGGTCAATTACTATACGCGCAACGTTGCCAAGGCCGACGACAGCTTCCCGGTGCGCGCCGGCATGGTCCGCCAGCCGAGCGCGACCTACACCACCACGGACTGGGAAGTGTACCCACAGGGGCTGGTCGACGTCCTGTTATGGGTGAAGGACCAGTATGGCGATCCGGCGCTCTATGTGACCGAAAATGGCGCGGCGTTCTATGACCCGCCCATGGCCGAACAGGGACGGGTCGAGGACCCATTGCGCGTGTCGTACCTGAAGCAGCACATCGCGGCAGTCGGCCAGGCGATCCAGCAGGGCGCGCGGGTCAAGGGCTACATGCTGTGGTCGCTGCTCGACAACCTTGAGTGGTCGCTCGGCTTTTCCAAAAGGTTCGGAATCATCCACGTCGATTTCGCGACACAGGAGCGCACGCTGAAGGACTCGGCTAAATTATACAGGGAGGTGATAGCTATGAACGGAGCAAACTTGAGCTGATCGGCTCGCGAAGAAGTTCGAGGTCAGGGAGAGCCTTCGCGCAATATGCGTTCTGAAATCGCGCGGTCGATCGATCCCTGTTATGCCGAATCGCTTCCCTGTTACGAGAATTAAATTCCCTGTTCGGCGAATTAACAGGGAAACGGCTTTTAGCGGCGGCTAACTTGCGGATTTCGCCGCGTTAAATGGCGCGGCAACTGCCTAAATCGGTCTCGATTGGCCTGTTTTGAGCGGAAATTTTAGATTTTTCCCTGTTATGGCGAATAACAGGGAAACTCACCCGACCATGAAACCGGAAGAGACCCGCCCGCAATCGCGCGCGCACTGCCGCGCAGTTCGCGGCCGAGAGAGGACCGCCCAATGGTTTGCGGACGAATAGGGCCGCAAGGCCGGGCGCTTGGAGCGCGGCCCCTGATCAAGAGACTAGTTCTGGGGGTGCTTGGCGGAGCGGGAGGGATTCGAACCCTCGATACGCTTTTGACGTATACTCACTTTCCAGGCGAGCGCCTTCGACCACTCGGCCACCGCTCCGCATGCCGGGAGCCCTGGCCCTAGGCGGCGGCGCGGCGCGGCGCAAGCGCTTGCCCCGACGGGCCGCCTTGTGGCAGCTTCGTTTCCATGCCGATCCTATTGCCGCTCGCCGCCGCGTTATTCGCGCAAGCTGCCACCCCAGCACAGCCCGCCCCCAAACCGCCGCTGTCGCCCAGCGATATCGTCGCGGCTGCACCCGCCTCGGCGTGGCGGACGATCCCCGACGACGACATATTGATCTTCACGCTCGCCAATGGGCGCCGCGTCATCGTGCAGCTCGCGCCGGCGTTCGCGCCGCGGCACGTCGAGCGGATGCGGGTCCTCGTCAACGCGCGCTGGTGGGACTCGACCAGCGTCTATCGCGTGCAGGACAATTACGTCGCGCAGTGGGGCGACGTGACCGAGAAGAAGAAGTTGCCCGCCGGTGTCGCCGACGATGGGCCGGCCGAATATATTCGCACGGCAGGCGTGCCGAGCGTTCGGCTGACCCGGCCCGACAGTTTCGCCAGCATCGCGGGGTTCGATGCGAGCGGCTGGCCGATCGCGTCGGACGGCAAATCGAGCTGGTTGACGCATTGCTACGGCATGGTCGGCGTCGGGCGCGACCTGGCGCCATCGGTCGGAAGCAGCGCGGAACTCTATGCGGTGATCGGACACGCGCCGCGCGCGCTCGATCGCAACATCGCGTTGGTGGGACGGGTGATCGAGGGGATCGACGCTTTGTCGTCGCTCGAGCGCGGCACGGGCAAGCTCGGCTTCTACGGCGATGCGCAGAAGCCGACGCCGATCGTCAGCGCGCGGCTGGCGAGCGCGCTGCCGGCCGGCGACCGACCGCATTTCGAATATCTCGCGCCGACCTCGCCAGCCTTCGCGCGCTATCTCCACGCGCGTGAGAACCGCGAGCCGCCTTTCTTCACCGTGCCCGCAGGCGGGGCCGACATTTGCAACGTGCCCGTGCCGGTGCGGCCAAAGAAATAACTTTAGCCGCCGATCCAGTCGGCGACTTCGCCGGCTACCTGGTTGGCGGCTTGGTTGAGTGCCGGGCCGACCGTCGTATAATCGATCGGCGAGATCGGCATGCGCGCCTCAAAGCGCTTCTTCTCGACCTTGCTCGAGTCGGCGCCGCGGATCAGCGCGCCATCAAAGGTCACCACCGCCTCATGGGTCGACCCGTCGATCCCGAAATTGCGCAGATCGCCCGACAGTCGCGCGCCGGGGTCGCTGAACGATTGCGCGGTCGACAGCACGACGCGGCCGGTCTTGGCCGCGATCGTGTCGGACATCAGCCGCGCGAACAGCCGCTGCGGCGCCTCGACCCAGGCGGCGTTGGTGACATAGGCGACCGAGTCCCCGGTCGTCACCGGGATCCGCGCGACCGCCAGGCTCTGCGGCACCGCCGGCACGATGATCGTGATCGTCTTGGCGCTCGCCGAATTCTGCGAGGCGCCGACCGGCAACGTCGTGGTCGGTGTCAGCGTCAGCAATGCCTTGGGCGGTTTGCCGCCGAAACTCAGACAGCCGGCGAGCGGCAGCGCCAGGACGAGGAGCGGAGCGAGAGTGCGGATGCGCGTCATTTACTTGCCCTTGTAGTCGGGGAGCTTGGGGCTGCCGACGATCGACCCGGCGCCGCCGCGATCGATCTTTTCGGCGACCGACGACAGCGACGCGGCCATTTCGCGCAGGTCGTGGACCAATTGACCAACCTCGGGGATGGTCTGTTTCGAAAAGGCCTGCAGTCCCGGCCGCGCATCGCCCAGCGTCGCGTCGAGCGTCTGCATCGCGCGTTGCGCCGATCCGATCGTCTTGTTGAGATTGGCGATGGTGGGCTTGATGTCGTTCGACAGCACGCCGTTGGTGGTCGCGGCGAGATCGCCAATCTGCTGCGACGCGACGCCCGCTTTCTGGATCGCGATCCGAGTCTCCGCCAGCGTCGCGGCGATTTCCGGCCCACGATCCGCCAGCGCCTTGGACAATTTGTTGGTATTGTCGAGGATGCCTGCGATCGACACTTGGTTGCGGTCGCTCAACAGCCCGGTGAGCTTTTCGGTCAGCGTCGTCAGCCGCTCGAGCAGTTGCGGCGCGTTCGACAGCAAGGCGCCCAGCCCTCCCGCTTTGGCCGGGATCAGCGGCACCCCCAGCGGGCACGCGCTGTTCGAGCAATCGATCAGCGGCTTGCCGGTCTGCGCGCCGTCGAGCTGGACGGTCGAGGGACCGGTAAAGCTGCCCTGGACCGCCGCCGTGGTGCCGAGCAGCACCGGCGTCTTGTCCTCGACCGACACGCGCACGCGGACGAATTCGGGGGACTTGGCGTCGAGCGCGATGTCCTTGACCTGGCCGATCGGCACGCCGGAGAAATTGACCGCGGAGCCCTTTGCCAAGCCATCGACCGATTGCTTGAAATAGATGTCGTACTCGCGCTTGTTCTCGGAGCCGAAGCGCGAGATCCACACCATGAACAGCGCCAGCACCGCGAGCAGGATCAGCACGACCCCGCCGACGAGCACATGGTTGGAACGCGTTTCCATCACTTAGCCCCTGCTTGTTGCGGCACGTCGTCTTGCGCTTCCTGCGTCGCGATCGCGGCGCGCCCCCGCGGTCCCTTGAAATATTCTTCGATCCACGGATGGTCCAACGCGATCAACTGGTCGATGGTA
This sequence comes from Sphingomonas sp., assembly GCF_036269755.1. GTDB lineage: Bacteria > Pseudomonadota > Alphaproteobacteria > Sphingomonadales > Sphingomonadaceae > Sphingomonas. The sequence continues at coordinate 27,536 of NZ_DATBDV010000021.1, forward strand.
CCGACCGCGATCACTTTTCCATCGGCCAGCACCGCGACGCGGTCGCAGATCGCGTAGAGCGAGTCGAGATCGTGGGTGATCAGGAACACGGTCAGCCCCATCGTCCGCTGGAGCGATCGAGTCAGTTCGTCGAATGCCGCAGCACCGATCGGGTCGAGCCCGGCGGTCGGCTCATCGAGGAACAGCAATTCGGGGTCGAGCGCGAGCGCCCGGGCGAGCCCGGCGCGTTTCTTCATGCCGCCCGACAGTTCCGCGGGGTATTTGGGGCCGGCGTCGGCGGGAAGGCCGGTCATCACCACCTTGTACGACGCGATCTCGTCGAGCAGCACGGCGTCGAGATCGGGGTAGAATTCCTTGATCGGCACCTCGACATTCTCGGCGACAGTCAAGGTCGAGAACAGCGCGCCGCCCTGGAACAGCACGCCCCAGCGCTTGCGGATGTTGGTCGCCTCGGTCTCCTCGCGGCCGATCGTCGGCTCGCCGAAAACGGTGACTTCGCCGGCATCGGGCGTCTGCAGCCCGATGATCGATCGCATCAGCACCGACTTGCCGGTGCCCGATCCGCCGACCACGCCAAGAATTTCGCCGCGATAGACGTCGAGGTCCAGATCGTCGTGCACCACCTGATCGCCGAAGCGGTTCTTGAGCCCGCGCACGCGAATGACGACGTCGCGGCCCTTGGCCTGCGCGGAAGCGGGAGCCGGGATGGCGGTGTCGCTCATGGCCAGCCGATCCAGGAAAAGAACACTGCGAAGAACGCGTCGAGCACGATCACCAGGAAAATTCCCTGGACCACCGCAGCGGTGGTACGCAGACCAACCTGCTCGGCGTCGGCTTCGACCTGCATTCCCTGGAAACACCCCGCCATCGCGACAATCCCGCCGAATACGGGCGCCTTGATCAGCCCGATATAGACGTCGGTGATCGGCACCACCTCGCGGATCCGCTGGACATAGGTGATGAACGGGATATCGAGCGACGCCCAGCACAGCAACCCGCCGCCGATGATCGCGATCAGCGCCGAATAGAAACCGAGCAGCGGCATCATGATCACCGTCGCCATCACGCGCGGCACCACCAAAGCTTCCATCGGCGACACCCCGATCGTGCGCATCGCATCGATTTCCTCGGTCAGCTTCATTGTGCCGATCTGCGCCGCGAACGACGAGCCCGAGCGGCCGGCCACCATGATCGCGGTCATCAACACGCCGAGCTCGCGCAGGCTCAAACGACCGACCAGATTGATCGTATAGACCTCGGCGCCGAACTGGCGGAGCTGGACCGCGCCTTGTTGGGCGATGACCAGGCCGATCAGGAAGCTCATCAGCCCGATGATGCCGAGCGCGGTGACACCCACCACTTCGAAGCGCTGGACGGTCGCGTTGAAGCGGAAGCGGCGGTTCTTGATGATGCTGCCGAACGCGAGCGTCGTCGCGCCGAGAAAGCCGAGCAGCCCGTACAGCGTCTTGCCGGCCTGAATCGTGGCGTCGCCGATCTCACCCAACACTCGGCGAAAAGCGGGGACGCGCTCGCCGCGGATGCTGACCGGCTGGTCCGCCTGCTGGACTTGCTCGAACAGATGCCGCTGGTCGGCGCTCAGCCCCTCGACCGCAGCGCCGGTCTTCTGCGCATAGCGGTGGATCGTCCAAGCGCCGATCGTGTCGAGCCGGTCGATCCCCGCCAGATCGAGCCGTTCGACCGCGCCGTCATGCGCGGCGAGCCGGTCTGGCAAGTCGCCGAGATTGGCCAGCGACAGCCTGCCCGCAAAACGCAGCGTCTTGCCGCCATCGGTCTCGGTGAAGGTCGCAGGATCGCTCATTCGTCGGCAACCATGAAAGATATTGGCTGGATCGGCAACAACATGCGCGTCATGACGCACGCAATGCACCGCCTGGCAATCTACGACATGGACAAGACGATCACCAAGGGTGCGACCTGGACGCCGTTCCTGGCGACCTATGCGCGGCGTCGGTGGTGGGACGTGCTTCCGCTGATCGCGACGTTGGGGCCAGCAGGATTGTACCTCGCCAAGCGGATCGACCGTGCCCGGCTCAAGGAAATGACGCAGGCGCTTGTGGTGGGCCGCCGCGCGAAGCTGGCGACCGTCGCCACGGCGGCCGAGCGGTTCGGCAAGCGGGTCGCTGCCAAGAAGGTTCGCGTCGACGCCCGGGCGCGAATCGCGGCGGATCAGGCTGCCGGATATCGAGTCGTGCTCGCGACCGCTTCGTACGATTTCTACGTCCGTCCGATCGCGGCGGCGCTTGGCATCGCGGATGTGATCGCCACGCCGTCGACGGTGGACGGCGACCGGCTGATCGCGCGAATCGCGGGCGAGAATTGCTACGCCGACGCCAAGCTGAGGATGATCGAGGCCTGGATGGCGGGGGAGGGGATCGCGCGCGCCGACGCGCATGTCCGCTTCTATTCGGACCATGTCTCCGACGCGCCGACGCTCGACTGGGCGGACGAGGCGTTCGCGGTCAACCCGCACGTCCAGTTGCGCGACATGGCGCTGGCAAAGGGCTGGCCGATCCTCGACTGGCGCTAGAACGCCACGTCGAGCGCGTGGATCGCAAGCCCGACGAGGCCGCCGACCAGCGTGCCGTTGATGCGGATATATTGGAGATCGCGGCCGACTGCGTTTTCCAGCCGTCGCGTGATCGTCCGAGCATCCCAACCGCGCACCGTCTCGGACACCAGCCGCACGATCGCGTCGCCATAATCGGCGGCGGCGCCGACCGCGGCGCGGCGGACGAAGCGGTTGATCGTGCGCGCCAGTTCGGGATCGTCCTGAAGCGTCGTGCCGAGCTGACGCAGCGCTTCGCCAAAGCGCCCCGCCATCATCGAATTGGGATCGCGCGCGATCTTGAGCATCGCCGCGCGCATGTGCTCCCAAATGCCCTGCCACCAATCCGCGAGCGCTGGATTGTCGAGCAGCTCGGCCTTGAATCCCTCGACCCGCGCCCGCATCGCATCGTCGTGCTGGAGGTCGTGCGCGAGCTGCGCGAGCCCCTCGTCTGCCTTGGCACGCAACGGGTGGTTGGGCTCCGACGCCATGTCGCGGATCAGTCCGTCGAGTCCGGCGATGATCTTGTTCGCCAGCGTCTCGTCGAGCCCGGTCCAGCGCATCAGCGATCCCGCGCGCTCGTGGACCATCGCGCGGATCACCGGCTCGTTGGCCTCGAGCAGCTTGGCCGCCCATTTTACGATCCCGTCGAGCAGCGGGACGTGGCGGTTCTCGGCGATCGCCGCGTTCAGCGCGTTGCCGAGCAAGGGCGAGATCTCCAGCGCGCGCAGCCGCTGCGCGAGCGTCGCGCGCACCATCCCACCCAATCGCTCCTGATCGAGCGATTCGAGCATGTCGGCCGCGAGCCGCGACGCACCGCGGCGCAACCGACCCTCGGTCGCTCCCTTGGGATCGGCCAGCCAGCGCCCGGCTGCGGCGGCAACGTCGACTCGCCGCATCCGCCGGGCGACCACGGTGGGGATCAGGAAATTGTCGCGCAGGAATTGCGCGAGCGTGTCCCCGATCCTGTCCTTGTTGCGCGGCACGATCGCGGTGTGCGGTATCGGCAGGCCGAGCGGGTGGCGGAACAGCGCAGTGACCGCGAACCAGTCGGCGAGCCCGCCGACCATCGCCGCCTCGGCGAAGGCGCGGACGAACCCCCAGGCCGGGTGGCCTGCATCGAGCGATCGCGCGAAGAGGTAGAGCGCTGCCATCGCGAGCAGCAACGCGGTCGCGACGATCCGCATCCGCGTGAGCGCAGGCGGGATGGCGGCCGAGCCGTTGAGAAGCGCGCGCGGCAGCGTCATTGAAAGGACAATCGCTCAAACCGAGGAAGGTTCAAGTTCATAAAGCTCCTCCCCAGAAGGGGAGGGGCTTGCCCGTTATCATTCCGCCGGCTGCGCTCCACCGTAACCGATCGGCGTGCGCGGCCCGGGCTGGTCGATTACCGGGCGGTTTTCGTCGCCGGGGCGATAGGTCAGCAGGCGGCGGGTCAGCTTCGGCCCGAGCCATGCCTCGATTCCGATCGCGAGACTGAAGCTTGCCGGCACGATGAGCAGCGTCAGCACGGTCGACAGGATCAGCCCGCCGATCACGACGGTGCCCATCGGCGCGCGCCACGACGCGTCCCCCGACAGCGACAGCGCGGTCGGCACCATGCCGGCGACCATCGCCACCGTGGTCATCACGATCGGCTGCGCGCGCTTGTGACCCGAATCCTCGATCGCCTCCATGCTCGGTACGCCCTTGCCCATTTCCTCGAGCGCGAAGTCGATCAGCAGGATCGAGTTCTTGGCGACGATCCCGAACAGCATCAGCAGCCCGATATAGACCGGCATCGAAATCGGCTGGCCGGCGATCCACAACGCGATCAAGCCACCCAACGGCGCGAGCAGCAGCGAGCCCATGTTGACGAACGGCGGCAGAATGCGGCGGTAGAGCAGCACCAGCACCGCGAACACGAGGAAGATGCCCGACGCGAGCGCGATGAAGAAGTTCTTGATCATCTCGCCCTGCCACTTCTGCTGGCCAAGCGTCAGCTGACTGATTCCGGCGGGGAGGTTCTTGAGCGAGGGGATCTGGCTGATCTGCTTCCACGCTTCGCCCGATACCAACGGCTTGCCGGTCTTGGGGTTGATCCCGAGGTCGGCGCCGATCGTCACCTGGCGCTGGAGCTGGACTCGCGCGATCTTGTTCGGGCTCGCGCCGAACCCGATATCGGCGACGGTCGACAGCGGCACCGATCCGCCATTTGCGGTCGGCACCGGCAGGTTCTCGATCGTCGACATTCGCGAGCGCGAGGATTGCTCGAGCGCCACGGTGATCGGCACCTGGCGATCGCTCAGCGAGAACTTCGCCTTGTTCTGGTCGATATCGCCCAGCGTCGCGAGGCGGATCGTGCTCGACAAAGCGGCGGTGGTGACGCCGAGATCGGCGGCGACATCGAAGCGCGGGCGGATGATCAGCTCGGGCTGTTGCAGATCGCCCTGCACGCGCGGGGCGGTGACGACCTTGAGCTTCTGGAGATCGGCAACGATCTTCTGCGCTTGGTCATTGAGCTTGGCCGGATCGGCGCCGCCGAGGACGATGGTGATATCGCGCCCGCTCGACCCCCAGCCTTGTTGCGAGCGGAACGACACGCGCGCATCGGTGATTTGCGCCAGCTGCGGCGCCAGCCGGCGCTCGAACTGGACACTGGTGATGTCCTTGTCCTTCTTGAAGATCGCGGTGACGCGAGCATTGCCGACGAACGTGCGGGTATAGACGTCCGCTACCTGCGGCTGCGCTTTGAGCAAGTTATAGACTTGGTCCGCGACCGTCTGGGTCTCGGCGAGTGTGGTGCCGGGCACCATCTCGATGTTGGCGGTCGTATCGTCCTGGTCCTGATCAGGCTGGAACGATTGCGGCAGGATCATAAAGAAGAAGATCGTGAGCACCAGTGCGCACGCGCCGCCGACGATGGCGGACCAGCGATGCCGCAGCGTCCAGCGCAGCGTGTTCATGTACCAGTCCATCATCCGGCCTTCGCCATGCTTGGCGTGCCCCTTCGCCCGCAGGAAATAGGCGGCGATCATCGGCGTGATCAGGCGAGCGACGGCAAGGCTCATCAGCACCGAGACGACGACGGTGAGGCCGAAATTCTTGAAGAACTGGCCGGCAACGCCGGGCATCAGCGCGACCGGGAAGAACACCGCGACGATCGACATGGTGGTGGCGAGCACCGCAATGCCGATCTCGTCGGCGGCGTCGATCGCTGCCTGGTACGCGGTCTTGCCCATGCGCATGTGCCGGACGATGTTCTCGATCTCGACGATCGCGTCGTCGACCAGCACGCCCGCCACCAAACTGAGTGCGAGCAATGTCATCTGGTTAAGCGTGAAGCCCATCAGCTGCATCACCCAGAAGGTCGGGATCGCCGAGAGCGGAATGGCGAGCGCGGAAATCGCGGTCGCCCGCCAGTCGCGCAGGAACAGGAACACGACCACGACGGCGAGCAAAGCGCCTTCGCCCATCGCCTCGAGCGCCGAATGGTACTGCTTCTCGGCATATTCGGTCTGGTTGAAGATCAGCTTGAACTTGACGTTCGGGTTGCGCTTCTCGAGGTCGGCGAGCTTCTTTTCGGCGCCGTGGAAGACGCTGATGTCCGATGCCGACTTGGCGCGCTGGAAGTCGAACGTGATGACCTGAGCGCCGTTGAGCTGCGATGCCGATCGCGCCTCGGCAGCGTCATCGACAACGGTCGCGATGTCGGTCAGTCGCACCATTCGGCCGCTGCCGATCGAAATCTGCATCTGCCCGAGATTATACGCATCCTTGGCGTTGCCGAGCACGCGCACGGTCTGTTCGGAGCCGGCGATCTCCGCGCGGCCGCCGGCGGCGTTGAGGTTGACTTGGCGCAGCTGCGCGTTGACCTGCGCCGCGGTCAGCCCGAGCGACTGCATTCGCGCGGGGTCGAGCTTGACTCGAATCTCCCGGTCGACGCCGCCGTTGCGATTGACGGTGGATAGGCCGGGGACCGACAGCAACTCCTTGGTGACGGTGTCGTCGATGTACCAGCTGAGATTCTTGACCGTCATCGCGGTCGAGATCGCCGCATAGCTCGCCAGGTCGTTGCCGCTGGTGTCGATCCGGATCACTTGCGGTTCGAGGATGCCGTCGGGCAGCGAGCTGCGCACTTGCTGGATCGCGCTGCGGATATCCTCGATCGCGCGGTCGGTGTTGGTGCCGATCTGGAGCTGGACCGCGGTCTGCGAATTGCCTTCGGTGACGGTCGAATCGATCTCGTCGACCCCCGACAGGCTGCGCACGGCAGTCTCGATCTTTTGCGTGACTTGGTTCTCGAGCTCGGTCGGCGCCGCGCCGGGTTGCGAGACGACCACGAACACCAACGGAAAATCGATGTCCGGGTCCTGGTTGACCTGCATGGTGAAGAACGCGAACAGCCCCGCGATCGACAGCATGAAGAACAGCACGAGGCTGGGGACCGGATTTCGGATCGACCAGGCGGAAATGTTGCGGAAGCCCATGGACTTGGTCCTTACTTGGTCGCGGTCATCGGCTTGAGCACCGGCTTGATCTTCTGCCCGGGGCTCAGGAACGCGCCGGCCTGGAGCACGACTCGCTCGTTGCCGGCGAGGCCGCTGACGATCGCCACGCCGGCGTCGGTGACTTCACCGGTCGTCACTCGAACCGGCTGCACCTTGTCGTTCTTGTCGACGACATAGACGTAATTGCCCTGCGCGTCGGTCTGGATCGCGGCGTTGGGCAGCACCGGCGCGGTATTGGCACCGATCTGGATCGTCGCCGAGGCGAACCCGCCGGGACGCAGCGAGCGGTCGAACGGCAGCGCGATACGCACCGTGCCGCGGCGGGTCTGCGGATCGATCACCGCCGGCAACTGCCACACATGCCCGGTATAGCTGGCGGTGCCTCCGACCGGGACGACCGTCGCGACGGCGCCCACGAAGATGCCCGGCAGATCGCTTTCGGCCACATCGGCCTTCAATTCGAGCTCGCCGCCCTTCGCGATGCGGAACAGCACGCCCGACCCGGCGCTGACGATCTGGCCTGGTTCGACCGAGCGGCTCAGCACCAGCCCGGCCGCAGGCGCGCGGATATCGAGCCTGCCGTTCGCCGCGCGCTGTTGCGCCAGCGTCGCTTCGGCCACGCGAACGCGCGCGTTCGCCGCATCGCGAGTCGCGGTCTTGGTCTCAATGTCGGCTTTCGAGATATACCCGCCCGAAACGAGCTTCATTGCGCGGTCCAGTTCGGATTGCGCCAGCGTCGCATCGGCCTGTGCGACGCGGATCTGCGCCGCGAGCGACGCCGCGGTCTGCGTCTGGACCGAGCGATCGACCGTCGCCAGAACCTGGCCCGCGCCGACCCATTGGCCGGGCTGGACCAGCACCGCGGTTACGCGCCCGCCTTCGCCGGCGACGCCGACCGGCATCTCGACTCGCGCCGCGAGCGATCCGGTCGCGGCGACCTGGCGCGCGACCGCGTTGTTGCCGGGGACGCCGACGGAAACCACCGGCAGCTGGTCGCCCTGCGGCGCGGTGGGGCCGGCACCCGCCGGCGCGGCGGGCTTGTGCGGACGCATCAGGACGAACGCGAGGATCAGCACGACCACCACGGCGGCCCCGATGATCAGCCAGCGCCGCGAGCGCTTGCGCTCGCTGTCGTCGGTGATCGCGTACATGTCGCCCGACTCGTAATTCATCTCAGCCACGTCCCCACGCCCGTCATTGTGGAGGCTCCAGGCCCCCGGTTCGAACTGTATTACAGAAATAAAGCACCGAGCTCAAGAGGCTCGGCACCGCCCCGCGCGCGCTTTGCCCGTTTCGGGCCTGAATCGCAACCGCGCGCGCCGTTAGAGTGCAAATAACGGCTCCGTAACGGATCGTTGGCGCGTTCGTTCATCACGGGTAAGCGTGACGCGTACCATTCATGCAAGGCGGAATGACCGCCCGAGGAGATCGATATGCGTCCAACCCTGGCAGCCGCCCTGATCCTGGCATCACTCGCAACCGTGCCGGCGGCGGCGCAAGTCGCCATCGTTCCGGCGACCATCCCGGACGGCACGGTGCTCGACGTCGTTGCGACCGGCAAGACCACGCGGGTGCCCGACGTCGCGACAATCCGCGCGGGAGTGGTGACTCAAGGCGCGACGGCGGCGCAGGCGCTCGCGGACAGTGCGGCGCGTATGACTCGCGTGCTGGCGGCGCTGAAGACCGCAGGCGTGGCGCCGCGCGACGTCGCGACCGCGAACGTCTCGCTCCAGCCACAATATCGCTACGAAGACAACAAGCCGCCGGTGATCACCGGCTATCAGGCGTCGAACAGCGTCTCGATCCGGTTTCGCGACATCGCGCGATCGGGTGCGATCCTCGACATATTGGTCGGGCAGGGGGCGAATCAGATCGACGGACCGAACCTGTCGCTCGAGCAGCCCGATGCTGCGCTCGACGAAGCTCGGGTCGATGCCGTCAAGCAGGCGCGGGCGCGGGCGGAACTCTACGCGCGGGCCGCAGGGCTCAGCGTCGCAAGGATCATGACCATCAGCGAGGCCGGCGAGAACGCCCCGCCGCCGCCGATGCCGATGTATGCAATGCAATCGGCAAGATTAGCGAAGGCCGACACCATGATCGCCCCGGGCGAAACCGACGTCACCGTCACGGTTTCGGTGCGCTTCCTGCTCAAGTGACGCGAAAAAGGGGCCACTCCCACACCGGGTGCGGCCCCTTCTTTGGACTCTGACGGCTTGCCTAGCGGACGCGGCCGCGCTGGATCAGGTTGAGGATCACCAGCAGGATGATCGCGCCGATCACCGAATAGACGAACGTCATCGCCGTTATCGCTTCGTTGATTCCGGCGCCGAAGATCAGGTTGGCAATCACCGCGCCGACGATGCCGACGACGATGTTGATGAGGACACCAGAGCCGGTGCCGCGCACGACGAGGCTGGCCAGCCAGCCGGCAAGACCGCCGATGACCAACCAGATGATGATGGCTTCAAGCATTGTGACCCTCCGTTATCGCGTCCGCACGATTGTCGGACTATCGGAGGGGATGACTCTCGAATCGGCGGTTTTGTTCCGCTACCGTTTCGTCGCTGCGAAGCTCAATACTTTTGCTGGCGCTCGTAGAGGCTCTTGTAGTGCTGGATGCGCGTGACGCGCAGCCCCGGCATCCCCGACCGATCGATCGCGCGCTGCCAGCCGGCGAATTCCTCGACCGTCAGGCTGTAGCGAGCGCACACTTCATCGACCGACAACAGGCCGCCATTGACCGCGGCGACCACCTCGGCCTTGCGGCGAACCACCCATCGCGTCGTTTCGGGCGGCGGCAACGTATCGAGCGTGAGCGGCTCGCCGAGCGGACCGATCACCTTTGCTGGCCTTATTTTCTGGTTCTCGATCATTCGCTACCTCGATTGGGTCGGGGGGACCCCATTAATCTCTATCAATAACGGCCATTACCGGCCGGACTTGAACATCCTTTGAAGCTGCTAGGTAAACGCGCTGTTCACCCCTGGCTCGGTCATGTGCCGCCATCGCGCGATCCGAACCGCCTGGCGCGAGTCGAACGAACCCGAGCGCGGACGAAACGGCAGATCGGCGAGCACCGTCGGGGCGAAGCGCGCCTGGACCATCGCGGTCGGCGACGCCGCTTGCCGAGCGGCGATTCCGACCAGCAGCACGGCGAGGTCGGGCGGAATCGTCGCGACCGACGCGTCGTGCTCGAATCGGAGGTAGCTCAGGTCCACGCATCACTCGTCATTGTTCAAACAGAAAGACGGTGTAGCGGACGGGGCCTAACGCCCGGTTACCTAGGAAATATGTTTCGACGTCCCTATGGGGGACGCGCCATGACCGAAGCCGATTTCCAGCTGGGGCCCGATCTGTCGGGCAAGCGCATCGTCGTCGCGATGTCGGGCGGGGTCGATTCGTCGGTGGTTGCGGCACTCGCGGCGCGAACCGGCGCGGAGACGATCGGGATCACGCTGCAGCTCTACGACCACGGCGAGGCGACCGGGCGCGCCGGGTCGTGCTGCGCCGGCCGCGACATCCGCGACGCCCTCGCGGTGTGCGATCGGCTCGGCATCGCGCACTATGTCCACGACCACGAAAGCGCGTTTCGCGAAAGCGTGATCGACCAGTTCGCCGACGATTACGTGGCGGGGCGAACGCCGATCCCCTGCGTCCGCTGCAACATGGGACCCAAGTTCACCGACCTGTTCAGGCTCGCGCGCGATCTCGGCGCCGATTGTCTCGCGACGGGGCATTATGTGCGCCGAGTCGAGGGGCCGGCAGGAGCGGAATTGCACCGCGCCGCCGATCCGGCGCGTGACCAGAGCTATTTCCTGTTCGCGACGACGCAGGATCAGCTGGAGTTCCTGCGCTTTCCCCTGGGCGGGATGCCCAAGGCACGCGTTCGCGAACTCGCGGCAGAACTGGGGTTGGGCGTCGCCGCCAAGCCCGACAGCCAGGATATCTGCTTCGTCCCCGATGGCGACTATGCGCGGCTCGTGAAGAAGCTGCGGCCGGAGGCGGGAACTGGCGGCGACATAGTCGACCTCGCTGGCCGCAAGCTCGGCGAGCATAAGGGGCTGATCCATTTCACCATCGGCCAGCGTCGCGGGCTGGAGATCGGCGGCAGCCCGGAGCCGCTCTACGTCGTCCGGCTCGACCCGGCGAGCAGGCGGGTGATCGTCGGCCCGCGCGCAGCGCTCGGCGTCGCGGCGGCGCGATTGAGCGACATCAACTGGATCGGCGGAAGCTATGTGGGGCCGATCACCGCCAAGGTCCGCAGCCTCGCCAAGCCGGTGCCCGCGCACCTCGACGGTGACCGCGTGACGTTCGACCTGCCCGAATATGGCGTCGCGCCGGGGCAGGCGGCGGTGCTCTACGCAGGCGACCGCGTGCTTGGCGGGGGGTGGATCGAGGACACGCTCGCGGCGGAGTCTGCGCTGGCGGCTTAGTCGCCGCCTTCGCCAACGGTTGTTAGGCGGTTTGGTCGGTCTTCGGGAAAAACTTCTCGATCACACTTGAGGCGAGTCGTGCAGGCCGCAACGTTTCGGCATCGACGCAGCACCAGCTCGACTTGACCTCTGCCAGCACATCCTCGCCGCGCTTGATCACGGTCTGATAGAAAGCGCGGGCGCCCTGCACCTTTTCGAGCAACACGGTCGCGATCACCTCGTCGTCGAGGAACGTCGGCTTGCGATACGTGATCTCATGCTTGAGCGCGACCCAGAGCAGGCTCGCGACCGCGTCGGCCGGCGCGATCTTGCGCCAATGGCTCAGCACCGCGTCCTGCACCCATTTGAGATACAACGCATTGTTGACGTGCCCCATGAAGTCGATGTCGGCAGCATGAATGGGCACGCGAAAATCGTGCGGGAGGGCGTAGTCGGTCACTGCCCGAATATAGGCGAGGGCGCGGATTTTCGCTAGTTTTCCCTAGCCTAGCCGACGCTACGGAAAGCGCGAGCGCGAAAATATTTTCCGTCAATCGAGCAGGAAGGTGCCTTCGAGCACGGTCACGCAGCTTCCGCCGAGCACGACACGGTCGCCCGCGAGCCGGCACGTCAGCCGCCCGCCGCGCTTGCTCGCCTGGTAGGCCGTGAAGCTGTCGCGCCCCAGCCGCTTCGCCCAATAGGGCACCATTACGGCATGCGCCGATCCGGTCACCGGATCTTCGTCGATCCCTGCGCCGCACGCGAACACGCGGCTGATGATGTCGCTGTCCTCGCCAGGCGCAGTGACGATCGTCAGCACGTCGCCTTCGCGGGCGAGCGCGCGGAAATCGGGATCGAGCGCGCGGATCTGTTCAGCGGTCTCGACCACGACTAGCCCGTAGCGATTCGGGTGCCACAGCGTCTCGACTGCGTCATTCAAGCCGAGCGCGGCGACGATCTCCGGCAGAGGCTTGGGCGCGGGCTCCCAGGCCGGCAGCGCGAGCTCGTACCCCGCACCGGCGCGCGCCACTTCGAGCATCCCGGCCTTGCGCGTCCGAAACCGCACGCGGTCGCGCGCCGGCTCCGACGACAACACGAAATGCCCGCTCGCGAGCGTCGCGTGCCCGCACAGCACCACTTCCGCCGCCGGGGTGAACCAGCGCAGGTCGAAATCGGCCTCGTCGTCCGCGCTGGCGACGATGAACGCGGTCTCCGACAGGTTGTTCTCGGCGGCGATGTTCTGCAGCACCGCGTCGTCGAGCCACGCCGCGAGCGGCATCACCGCCGCCGGGTTGCCCTCGAACGCGCGCGACGCGAACGCGTCGATCTGCGAAAACGGCAATCTCATAAGCGCTTCCCGAACCAGTGCGGCGTCACATCCGCCTCGACCAGCGGATTGTCGGTGTCGATATGTCCCTCGGGATCGAGGTGGATCAGCACCTCGACCTTGGGAAAGCTCTTGCGAAGGTCGTTCTCGACCGCTTCGACCACGTCGTGCGCCTCCTTCACCGTCATTTCTGGGGCGACGTACATGTGGAACTGCGCGAAATCGTGGCTGCCCGACCGGCGCGTGCGGAAATCGTGGATGCCCTTCAACTCGGGATGCCGCGCCGCGATATCGAGGAAACGCTTGCGCTGCTCCTCGGGCCATTCCTTGTCCATCAACTGGTCGATCGCGTTTGAGGACGCCTTGAACGCACCCCAGGCGAGCCAAGCGGCGATCAGGATGCCGAACACCGGGTCAGCGCCGCGCGCGCCCATATATTGGTCGAGCGCGATCGCCACGATCACCGCGAGATTGACGAACAGATCGGCCTGGTAGTGGACGTTGTCGGCCATGATCGCGACCGACCCGGTCTTGCGGATGACGCTGCGCTGGTAACCGAGCAGTGCGAAGGTGGCGATGATCGCGAGCACCGACACACCGATCCCGAAACCGGCCTCACTCGTCGGAGCGCTGTCGTTGAAGCGCAGCACCGCGCGCCACGCAATCCCGACCGCTGAGACCGCGATCAGCGCGACCTGGAACAAAGCCGCGAGCGCTTCGGCCTTGCCATGGCCGAAGCGGTGGTCGTGATCGGCGGGCTCGGCGGCAAGCCGGACGCCATAAAGGGTGACGAGGCTGGCGAGCAGGTCGAGCCCGGTATCGGCGACGCTGCCGAGCATCGCCACCGAGCCGGTTGCCCAGGCGGCATAGCCCTTGAGCAACAGCAACGCGGTCGCGACGCCGACGCTGGCGAGCGCGGCGCGGATCGCGAACGGAATGACCCTGCGGCGTTCGTCGGCGGTCATGGGTAGAGCAACCTCTCGGTCCAGCCACGCTCGCTAGCACGATCGAACACGCGGCGCTCGTGCAGGCGGTGCGCGCGCTCCTGCCAGAACTCGATATGGTGGGGGGTCAGGCGATAGCCGCCCCAATGCGGCGGGCGCGGCACGTCCTGCCCGTCGAACTTGCCTTGCACCTCGGCGAAACGTGCTTCGAACGTCGCGCGGTCGGCGAGCGGGCGCGACTGGTCCGAGGCCCAGGCGCCGAGCTGTGAGTCGCGGCTGCGCGAAGCAAAATAGACGTCCGATTCGGCCACGCTGGCCAGAGTGAGCGCGCCCTCGATCCGCACTTGGCGGCGCAGCGACTTCCAATGGAACAGCAATGCTGCGCGCGGGTTGGCCGCGATCTCGCCGGCCTTGCGGCTCTCGCGGTTGGTGTAGAACACGAACCCATCGGGTCCATGCCCCTTGAGCAGCACCATGCGCACCGACGGCCGCCCGCTTGCGTCCGCGGTCGCCAGCGCCATCGCATTCGGATCGTTCGGCTCGCCCGCTTTCGCTTCGGCCAACCAGGCATCGAACAGGGCGAGGGGATCGTCGGCCATGCGCGGCCCCTTAACGCACCGCACGGCCAAGGGGAACGACTCTCCCGCTCGGGAATTGAATCGGTTTCGCAACGACGGAGTAAGCGATGGCCGCGCGCGCCTATTGGCAGGGACAGATACGGTTGGCGTTGGTCTCGATTCCCGTGGAGATCTATACCGCGACCAAATCGGGCGCGTCGGTGGCGTTCCACCAGATCCACGAGCCGTCGGGCAAGCGTGTCAAATACGAGAAGGTCGTGCCCGGCATCGGGCCGATCGATACCGACGAGATCGTCAAGGGATTCGAGTATGAAAAGGGCGAATACGTCCTGCTCGACCAGGACGAGATCGACGCGGTCAAGCTCGAATCGAAGAAGACGCTGGAGCTGACCCAATTCGTCGATGCGAGCGAGATCGACGTGCTCTATTTCGAGCGGCCATATTTCGTCGTGCCTGCCGACGACCTCGCCGAGGAAGCGTTCATCGTGCTGCGCGAGGCGCTGCGGCGCTCGAAGAAGGTGGGCCTGGGCCAGCTCGCGATGCGCGGGCGCGAATATGTCGTCAGCCTGAAGCCGTGCGGGCGCGGCATGGTGCTCGAGACTTTGCGCTACGCCGACGAGGTCAACAAGGCGCAGGGCTATTTCCGCGACATCCCCGACAGCAAGCCCGACGAGGATCTGCTCGACCTCGCCACCACCTTGATCGACAAGAAGACCGCGAGCTTCGATCCGCAGGAATTCCACGATCGTTATGTCGATGCGCTCAAGGATTTGATCGCGCGCAAGGCCAAGCAGAAGTCGAACCGCAAGATCATCGAGGACAAGGACGACGAAGGGCCCGGCCGTTCGGGATCGAACGTGGTCGACCTGATGGCCGCGCTCAAGAAATCGATCGAACGGCCCGCCGCTCGGCCCGCGCAGAAGGAAAGCACGACGACGACCAAGAAGACCTCGCAAAAGAAAGCGCCGGCGCGCGCCGCGGCGAAGAAGCGAGCCTGATCGATGGCCGAGCGCGACCCACTCGCCACGTACAACGCCAAGCGCGATTTTGCCGTAACCGCGGAACCGCGCGGCGAGCTCGGTCCCGGCCACGGCAACCGCTTCATGGTGCAGAAGCACGACGCGACCAGGCTGCACTGGGATTTGCGGCTCGAGGTCGATGGCGTGATGAAAAGCTGGGCGGTGACTCGCGGCCCCAGCCTCAACCCCGACGACAAGCGCCTTGCGGTTCAGACCGAGGATCATCCGCTTTCCTATTCGGATTTCGAGGGGACGATCCCGCAGGGCGAATATGGCGGCGGCACGGTGATGCTGTGGGACGACGGCTGGTGGGAACCGATCCCCGGCAAATCGGCCAAGGACCTCGAGAAAGGCCACCTCCATTTCATCCTCCACGGCGAGCGGATGAAGGGCGAATGGCTGCTGATCCGCCTGCGCCCGCGCGGCAAGGAGAAGCACGTCAACTGGCTGCTGCGAAAGCTGGAGGACGATTATGCCGGCGGCTCGGACGATCTCGTCGAAGGCGCGGTGACCAGCGTCAAGACCGGACGGACGATGGCCGAGATCGCGACCGCGAAGAAGGCGAAGGAGCTGGCGAGCTGGATGGCGTTGCGCGCTGAACGCTCGTCGCCCCGGCGGAAGCCGGGGCCGCTGGAAGTCAAAGCGCAACCCAAGCAACGTAGCGGCCCCGGCCTTCGCCGGGGCGACGCCAAGATGCCCGCGTTTCATGAACCGCAACTGTGCACGCTCGTCGACAGCGTGCCCACCGGCACCGGCTGGATCCACGAGGTCAAATATGACGGCTACCGCGTGCTGGTCGCGGTCGCGGGCGGCAAGGCCAAGGTCTATACGCGCAAGGGGCTGGATTGGACCGACAAGTTCCCGGGCATCGCCGAGGCCGCCGCGACGCTCCCGGTCAGATCGGCGCTGATCGACGGCGAGGTCGTCGCGTTCAAGGAGGGGCGCCCGGATTTTTCGACGTTGCAGGATGCGATCGCCAACGGCGGGCCGATGACGCTGTTCGCATTCGACTTGCTCGAACTCGATGGTGAGAAGCTCGATAAGCTCCCCAACATTCAGCGCAAGGAGCAGCTGCGCCCGGTGATCGAAGGCGTTGACCAACGCTTGCAATTCGCCGAGCATATCGTCGGCGAGGGCGAGAAGCTGTTCGATACGATGTGCCGCGAAGGCTATGAGGGGATCGTCTGCAAGCGCGCCGATGCGCCCTATCGCGGCAAGCGGACGCAAAGCTGGCTCAAGGTCAAATGCCTCAAACGCCAGGAATTCGTCATCGTCGGCTGGACCGAGAGCGATAAGTCGCGCGGCTTCCGCGCGCTGCTGCTCGGCGTGAATGAGGACGGTAAGCTGCGGTATGCGGGCAAGGTCGGGACCGGCTTCAACGTTGCGACGATGAACGATCTTCGCGCCAAGCTCGATGCCTTGGCGCGCAAGACGCCGACGGTCGAGGCGCCGCGCGCCGCCACCCGCGGGGCGCATTGGGTCACGCCGAAGCTGGTCGGCGAGATTGCCTTTACCGAAGTGACCCCCGACGGTGTGCTCCGCCACCCAAGCTTCCTCGGGCTGCGCGGCGACAAGGAGGCGGGCGAAGTGGTCGTGGAAAAAGCCAAGGCGGCGCCAGGACAGGCGTCATCGAGCATCAAGGTCACGCATCCCGACCGGCTGATCTTCCCCGAATCGACCGTTACCAAGGGCGATCTCGCCGCCTTTTACGACGCGATGGCGCCGGTCGCGCTGCAATGGATCGCCAACCGCCCGATCAGCCTGGTGCGGTGCCCGCAGGGGCGCGGCAAGCATTGCTTTTTCCAGAAGCACGACGCCGGATCGTTCGGCGATCACGTCAAGCATGTGATGGTTCGCGAGAAGGACGGGTCGGAGCAACCCTATCTCTACGTCGACGATGCCGACGGTCTGCTGACCTGCGTCCAGATGGGGACGATCGAATTCCACGGCTGGGGCTCGTCGGTCGCCGATATCGAGAAGCCCGACCGGCTGGTGTTCGACCTCGACCCTGATGAGGGCCTCGGGTTCGAGGCGGTCAAGAAAGCCGCGTTCGACCTCAAGCGGCACCTCGCCGAAATCGGCCTCGTCAGCTTCGCCATGCTGTCGGGCGGGAAGGGCGTTCACGTCGTCGTCCCGCTGACGCCGCAGGCCGATTGGCCGGTGGTCAAGGATTTCGCCGATCGCTTCTGCCGCGCGCTCGCGCAGGCCGAGCCGGACCGCTTCACCGCGACGATGTCGAAGGCCAAGCGCGTCGGCAAGATCTTCCTCGACTGGCTGCGCAATCAGCGTGGGGCGACTGCGGTCATGCCGTACACAGCGCGGGCGCGCGCCAGCGCACCGGTGTCCGCGCCGGTGACTTGGGCCGAGCTCGAGGACATCGACACCCCGGCGAAGTGGCATGTCGGCGATCAGGACGAATTGCTCGAACGCGCGTCGAGCAAGGGTTTGGCGGGATGGGGCGTTGCGCGGCAGGTGCTTCCGGATTTGTAGGACGGCGAATCTCCCCTCACGCCTCCCCGGCGGAAGGCCGGGGTCCAGTCGGAGAACGAGCGTAACCAGGCGCTGCGCGTCGTTACTACCGATTTCCCGATGGACCGGCTTTCGCCGGGAGGCGTTGAGGGAGAGGGCGCGCAATCGCGGTTGCCTCCCCGATGCTATTATGGTCGGGTGGCAACAGGGGTAATCATGGCCAGTCGCGTCACCGATGATCTATTCGACGCCGCTTCGCACGGCGCGCGCTGGCTGGCGGATTATCGCGGGCGCGCGAGTACGGACGATGTCGTCGCGCAGGGCGATCCCGCCGCTTGGGATGCGGCGTTCGAAGAGCTCGCCGTCGCCGCGGGCGACGATCTCGGCCATGCCCGCCGCCGGGTGCAGCGCCATGCCGAGGATATCGGGATGGGCTTCCGCATCGCCGGCGACGGCGACGAGCGGCCGTGGCCGGTCTCGCCGCTGCCGCTGCTGATCGGCGAGGACGAATGGCGCGGGATTGCGTCGGGCGTGACTCAGCGCGCGGAATTGCTCGAAGCGGTGCTGACCGATGTCTACGGGGAGGCGAAGCTGGTCGCGGATCGCGCGTTGCCCGCCGCCATCGTCACCGGCAGCCCGTTCTTCCTGCGTCCGATGGTCGGGCTGGCGCTGCCCGGAGGCCACCAATTGCAGTTCGTCGCGTTCGACCTGGCGCGCGGGCCCGACGGCGGCTGGCGCGTGCTCGCCGACCATGTCCGCGGCCCGTCGGGCGCGGGCTATGCGCTCGAGAACCGGCTCGCCACGTCGCGCACCCTCGGTGGCCTGCAGGAGCGGCTCAACGTCCAACGCCATGCGCCGTTCTTCGCGGCGTTTCGCGAGGGCCTCACCGCCGCATGCAAGCGCGCCGAGCCGCGCATCGGGCTGCTGACACCAGGCCGATGGAACGCAAGCTATGCCGAGCAAGCGCACCTCGCGCGTTATCTTGGTTTCCTGCTGGTAGAGGGCGCCGACCTGACCGTTGCCGACGACCGGCTCTACATCCGCACCATCGCCGGACTGAAGCGAGTCGATGCGCTGTGGCAACGCGCGGACCCGCGGCTGCTCGATCCGCTGGCGTTCGATTCGCACTCGCAGATCGGCGTCCCCGGGCTGATCGACGCGCTGGCCGCGCATAACGTCCTGGTCGCGAACTCGCCGGGCGCGGGTGTGCTCGAATCCCGGGCGATGCAGGCCTTCCTGCCGGCGCTCGCCGAACGGCTGACCGGCGAGCCGCTCAAGCTGCCCAACATCGCGACCTGGTGGTGCGGCGACGACGCCGCGCGTGCGATCGTCGAGGCGCGGCTCGACGAAATGCGGATCGCCCCGGCATTCGATGCCAACCCGCTCGGCTTGCCCGACGGCGCGGTGCAGGGCGCCGACCTGTCGCGCGAGGCGCGCGCCGCGCTGCTCGCCGATCTGGCGAAGCGGCCGGAGGATTATGTCGGGCAGGAGGTGGTGCGGCTGTCGACGATGCCGGTGGTCGCCGACAGCGAATTGGTCGCGCGCCCGTTTACGTTGCGCGTGTTCGCGGCGCGCGGGCTCGATGGCGGCTGGACCGTATTGCCCGGCGGGTTCGCGCGGATCGGCGAGCATTCCGACGCCCGCGCCGCCGCGATGGGCGACGGACTGTGGTCGGCCGATGTCGCGGTGATCGGCGCCGAGCCAGTCGCGCTCGAATCGCTTGTGCCGGCCACCGACGCGACTCAGATCCGCCGCAACCCCGGCACGCTGCCGAGCCGGGTCGCCGACAATTTCTATTGGCTCGGCCGCTATCTCGAACGCGGCGAGGCGCTGCTGACGCTGGTGCGCGTGATGCTCGGCAATTCGATCGATGCCGATACCGGGGCGGGGCTCGACCGCGACACGGTTGGGCGGATGGCGGGGATGGTCGTCGCGGGCGGCGCGGCGGCGCATCCCGAACGGCTCAAGCGCCCCGACCTCGTCCAGCTCGCGCGCACCGCGCTCGACGCGCAGGAGGGGTGGCACAACATCCCGGCGATCAATCGCCTCGCGCGCAATATCGCGGCGGTGTCGCGCGACCGGCTTTCGGCCGACGTCATCCGGCTGCTCGACGCGCCGCATCCGGCGAAGGGATCGATGCTCGATCGCTGCGGCTCGCTCCAGCGCCGCTACGCCGCCTTGTCGGGGCTCGCCGCCGAGCATATGGGACGCACCGCGACCTGGCGCTTCCACGACCTCGGCCGCCGTATCGAGCGCGGGATCGTCGTTGCTCGGCTGGTGCGGACGTTCGGGATGGCAGGCGCGACGAGCGACGATCTGTCGACCCTGCTCGACCTCGCCGACAGCCAGATCGGCTATCGTCAGCGGTATTTGACCGGGGTCGCTCGCGTGCCGGTGGTCGATCTCGTCGCGCTCGATCCGGGCAATCCGCGAAGCCTCGCCTATCAGGTCGATTGCATCGCCGCGCACCTCGACCAGCTCCCGGTGCTCCACGACGACGGGCTGCCGGAGGACCAGCAGGCCGAGGCATTGGCGCTCAAGGCGATGCTGGCGGCGACCAGCGCGGCGACTCTCGATGCCGACCAGCTCGGCGAGGCCGAGCGGCAGCTGGTCAGGCTGTCGGACGCGATCGCGCGGCGGTATTTCCTGCAAGGCGCGGAACCGTTGCGCGCGGGCGGACTTACGTTAGCGTGAGGTTGGGGGCGTGATCTACGACATTCGGCACGTCACGCGGTTCGACTATGGCCGGCCTGCGGGGTTCGCGCGGTGCAATTTGCGGCTCGAGCCGATCCATTGGTCGGGCCAGCAGATCGAGCATTATGCGCTGACCGTCACCCCGGCGGGAGAGACTCGGCCTGCGCTCGCCGCGGCGGGGCTCGCCAATGTGAAGCGGCTGGTGGTGCGCGAGCGGGTGCGCGAGCTGACGATCGAGAGCGTGTCGCGCGTGACGGTCGACCGGCCGGTGCCGATGCCGTCGCCCGACGACCCGACGCTGGCCGAGGTCGCCGCGCTGGCGCGCGCCGATCGCGAGATTGGCCCGGCCGGACCGGCGGCGTACCTCTACCCATCGCCGCTGATCCCGCTCGATCCCGACATTGCGGCGTGGTGCGCGGAAGACCTCGCACCCGGTCGCGGCGCGCTCGAAGCCGGGATCGCGCTCGCGCGCCGGATCCAGCGCGATTTCGTCTTCGACTCCGCCGCGACGCTGGTCGATACCGCGCCGCGCGAAGCGTTCCTGAAACGCCGCGGTGTGTGCCAGGACCTCACCCAGATCATGATCACCGGCCTGCGCGCCGCGGGACTGCCCGCGGCGTATGTCTCGGGCTATATCCGCACCATCCCGCCACCGGGGCAGGAACGGCTGGTCGGCGCCGACGCGACTCATGCCTGGGTGTTGCTGTGGTGCGGCCCGACACGCGGCTGGATCGGGCTCGATCCGACCAACGGCATCTGGATGGCCGGCGACCATATTGTGATGGCGATCGGCCGCGACTATGCCGAAATCGCGCCGATCGACGGCATCGTGCTCGGATCGGGCGCGCAGAAGATGACGGTCAGCGTCGATGTGGCGCCGTTCGAAGAACCGGCGCGGTGAAGCAATTGCGCAAACCGACCGCTTCCCCCAAATAGCACCGCAAGATGGCAGCCGATCCCTATACCACGCTTGGCGTCGCGCGCGGGGCGAGCGAGGCCGATATCAAGAAGGCCTATCGCAAGCTCGCGAAGGAGCTTCACCCCGACCGCAACAAGGACAATCCCAAGGCGTCGGAGCGATTCAGCCAGGTGACTCAAGCGTACGACCTGCTCACCGACAAGGACAAGCGCGCCAAGTTCGATCGCGGTGAGATCGATGCCGACGGCAACCCGGCGATGCCGTTCGGGTTCGGCGGCGGCGGCGGGCCGCAGCAGGGCGGTTTCCGCGCCGGGCCGGGCGGCGGGTTCGAGTTCGGCGGCGGTAGCGGCGGAGCCGATTTCGAGGATCTGCTCGGTGGCCTGTTCGGCGGGCGCGGGCGTGGCGGCAATGGCGGTTTCGCAAGCGGGTTCGGGCGGCGCCAGAGCCCCAAGGGCGCCAACGCGGCGTATCGCCTCACCGTGCCGTTCGTCGATGCGGCGACGCTCGCGCCGCAACGGATCACGCTCGCCGACGGCAAGACGATCGACCTGAAGCTCCCCGCGGGTGTCGAAAGCGGCACGCAGATGCGCCTGACCGGCAAGGGCCAGCCCGGGCCGGGCGGCGCGGGCGATGCGATCATCACGATCGAAATCCAGCCGCACCGCTTCTTCATCCGCGATGGCGACGACATCCGGCTTGACCTGCCGATCAGCCTGTCCGAAGCCGTGCTCGGCGCCAGCGTGCGCGTGCCGACCGTCGACAAGGCGGTGATGCTGACGATCCCCAAGGGATCGAGTTCGGGCAAGGTGCTGCGGCTCAAGGGCAAGGGTTTCAACAAGAAAGGCGGCGGGCGCGGCGACCAACTCGTCACGTTGATGGTCGACTTGCCGGTGAACGACGACGCGCTGGTCGAATTCGTCGAGGGGTGGAAAGACAAGGACAGGAACCCGCGCGGCAATCTGGGCGTCTGAGCACAGGGTCGAAATCCAGCTGGAGCGGCATCGTGACGGAGCCAAATTTGCGGTCAGGCAAGGAGCAAGGAGAGAGCGATGGACATACCATCGTGATCGACGCGCGACGCCGCATGACCGCAAATTTGGCCCGCCGCTCAGCGGTCGGCCGGAGAAGGCCGCTGGATGAGCAGGTGAAACTGCCCCCGGCAGTTTCAGCCCTGTCCGGGGGACAGGGCGACCGGCTCATCGTCGCTTGCTTGCGCGTAGCGCCGGCTACGCGTCTGCGCTGCGCTCCTAGCCAGCGGCCTTCTCCGGCCGATCACGACGTCGCTCCAGCTGGATTTCGACCCTAACCATGTCGCACATCTCGCCGCTGTCACCCGAAGCCCGCGCCGAGCGCGGCTATCACGAACGCAGAGGCAAGCCGGTTTGGGAGCGCGCCTGGATCGTTACCAAGCGCGTGTTCGTCGGCATCTTCGCCAACGGTTTCATGTACGCCGGCAACCTGGCCTATCTCGCTTTGATGACGGTGTTCCCGTTCTTCATCCTGGCGGCGGCGATCGCGTCGGTGTTCGGACAGCGCAGCGAGACGGTGTGCGCGGTCAATTCGTTCCTCTACACGCTGCCGCCGAGTGCCGGCGAACTGCTGCGCAAGCCGATCTCCGACGTGCTCGCCGCGCGCACGGGGTCGCTGCTGATCCTCGGCGCGGTGGTCGCTTTGTGGACGGTGGGAAGCTTCGTGGAAACGATCCGCGACGTGTTCCGGCGTGCCTATGGTGTGACGCTCGACAAGCCGTTCTGGCGCTATCGGCTGGGGTCGATGCTTGTGATCATCGGTTCGGTCGTGCTCGCATTGCTCGCGTTCCTGATCCAGGGCGTGCTGACCATCGTCGAACAGTTCATCTACCACTGGCTGCCCTGGGCGGAGGAAGTCGCGGGATGGATCGGGCTGTCGCGGCTGGTGCCCGGACTGATCATGTACGGCGCGCTCTACATGCTGTTCCTGTCGGTGACGCCGGGCCGGTATCGCGGGAAAGGATGCCCGCGCTGGCCGGGGGCGCTGTTCACGACCGTGTGGTGGATCGTCGCCACCTTGCTGTTGCCGGCAACGCTTGGTTTGTTCGGCGGCTACGACCTTACCTATGGCAGCCTCGCCGGAGTGATCGTGACGCTGTTGTTTTTCTGGATCATCGGGTTCGGCATCTCGATCGGCGCCCATCTGAACGCGGCACTAGCCGAAACGCCCCTCGACGACGTAAGGGAAAGCGGAACCAGTACGGAGGCCGTCGCGACGTGACCGGATTGATGCAGGGCAAACGCGGGCTGATCATGGGGCTCGCCAACGACAAGAGCCTGGCCTGGGGAATTGCCAAGAAGTTGAGCGAAGCGGGGGCCGAACTGGCTTTCAGCTATCAGGGCGAGACGATGGAGAAGCGAGTCCGCCCGCTCGCCGAACAGCTCGGCGTCGCGCGGCTGTTCGATTGCGACGTGTCGGACATGGCCAGCCTCGACCGGACCTTCGCCGATCTCGCCAAGGACTGGCCGACGCTCGACTTCGTCGTCCATGCGATCGGCTTTTCGGACAAGAACGAACTGCGCGGCCGCTTCATGGACACCAGTCTCGACAATTTCCTGATGACGATGAACATCAGCGTCTATTCGTTCGTCGCCGTCGCGCAGCGTGCCGCGGCGATGATGGCGCCATTCGATCCCGAAACGGGCAAGGGCGGCGGGTCGCTGTTGACGCTCAGCTATTACGGCGCGGAAAAAGTCATCCCGCATTACAACGTGATGGGGCTGGCCAAGGCGGCGCTCGAGACCAGCGTGCAATATCTCGCGGTCGATCTCGGTCGCGACAATATCCGGGTGAACGCGATTTCTGCGGGCCCGATCAAGACGCTGGCGGCGAGCGGGATCGGCGATTTCCGCCTGATCCTGAAGTGGAACGAGCTGAATTCGCCGCTCAAGCGCAACGTCACGATCGAGGATGTCGGGGGCGCGGGTCTGTATTTGCTCAGCGATCTCGCGAGCGGCGTGACCGGCGAGGTGCATCATGTCGATGCCGGCTACAACGTCATCGGCATGAAAGCCGAGGACGCCCCGGATATCGCACTGGCGTAGAACCCTCTCCCTGAGGGGAGAGGGAGGGGCCCGCCGCCGAAGGCGGTGGGAGGGTGAGGGGATGAAGCGACCGCCCGGCGAAGAGCCGCTAAAATTTCAGCGCGGGATGCGCCACAATCCCACTGGGCCGGAAAAGAGACTCTGGTCGGCTCTGCGCAACCGACAGGTCGCGGGCGCCAAGTTTCGCAAGCAGGTATGGCTGGGGCGCTACCTAGTCGACTTCTTCTGCGCTGAGGCCGGGCTTGCGATCGAGGTTGACGGCGACAGCCACGCGCATCAGCAGGACTATGACGAGCAACGCACGGCGTGGCTGAGCAGCGAAGGGTTTCGCATGGTCCGTTTTTCTAACGATGACGTGATGCGAAACTTGGAAGGCGTTGTCTTCACCGTTCAACAGTCCCTCACCCTCCCACTCGGCCGCGCCGAGTGGGCCCCTCCCTCTCCCCTAGAGGGAGAGGGGATTTGAGCCACAACAGCTTCGGCCACGTCTTTCGCTTCACCACCTGGGGGGAAAGCCACGGGCCGGCGATCGGGGCGGTGGTCGATGGATGCCCGCCGGGACTTAGCCTGAATGAAAGCGACATCCAGCCGTTCCTCGACGCGCGGCGGCCGGGGCAGTCGCGCTTCACGACGCAACGGCAGGAGCCTGATCAGGTGCGCATCCTGTCCGGGGTATTCGAGGGGCGGACCACGGGTACACCGATTTCGCTGATGATCGATAATGTTGACCAGCGCTCGAAGGATTATTCGGCGGTCGCGCAGGCGTATCGCCCCGGTCATGCCGATTATGCGTACGACGCCAAATATGGTCTGCGCGACTATCGCGGCGGCGGGCGATCGTCGGCGCGCGAGACCGCGAGCCGAGTCGCAGCGGGCGCGGTCGCACGGTTGGTGATCCCCAAACTGACGATCACCGCCTGGGTCGAGGCGATCGGCGGTGATGCGATCGACTATGCCCGGTTCGACGCGGGCGAAATCGCGAACAACCCGTTCTTCTGCCCAGACCCAAAGGCGGCGGAGCGCTGGGAAGCGGCGATCGACACCGCGCGCAAGGCGGGATCGTCGCTCGGCGCGGTGATTGCGTGCGAGGCGACCGGCGTGCCCGCGGGTTGGGGCGCGCCGCTCTACGCCAAGCTCGATGCCGAACTGGCTGGCGCGTGCATGTCGATCAACGCGGTCAAGGGCGTCGAGATCGGCGACGGCTTCGCTGCGGCCGCGTTGCGCGGCGAGGACAATGCCGACGCGATGCGCCCGAGCGAGCAAGGCCCGGCGTTCCTCGCCAACCATGCCGGCGGGATTGCGGGCGGGATCTCGACCGGGCAGCCGCTGCGGCTGCGCGTGGCGTTCAAGCCGACCAGCTCGATCCTGACGCCGGTCGAAACGATCACGCGCGAAGGCGAGGCGACCGAGATTTCGACCAAGGGCCGGCACGATCCCTGCGTCGGGATTCGCGGTGCCCCGGTCGTTGAAGCGATGGTGGCGCTGGTGCTCGCCGACCAGAAACTGCTCCACCGCGCGCAGTGCGGATAATTGCTTTGGCAGTGGAACTTCTCTGCTGCTGATCCCGTTCTTGGCACCTAAGTCATGGAAAGTACGGGAGAAATTAACATGGGTAAAGTTTTGACGGGAATCGCCGCGATGCTGATGGCGTCGTCGGCATTTGCGCAGACCAGTGGATCCACCGCCGGCACCTCGACCAGCAACGGCCGGACCGGCACCTCCGCCAGCTCGACGAGCCGGACCGGCAGCAGCAGCACGCATCGCACGCCTCGCTCGACCCGGCCGACGCCGCGGCGCTCGGCCACGGGTGCCAGCCGTAGTCGCGGCGTCGGCACGAGCAGCATGACGACGCGCGGATCGTCCGGGGGCTGGACCTCCGGATCGACCGGCACGACCGGCTCGACGACAGACACCATGAGTACCGGAACCAGCGGCTCTTTGGGAACTGGGGTGAACGGTTCTCTCGGCACGGGCACCACCGGATCGATGGGCACCGGCTCGACCGGCACCAGCGGCTCGATGGGCACGTCGGGTTCGCTCGGCACGGGCACCACGACCACCACCACCGGTACCGGCACCAGCGGCACGGGGAGCACGACCGGTACCGGGGCCACGAATGGTTCGACGACCGGCACCAGCGGCGGCACCGGAACGGCGGGCTCGACGGGCTCGACCACGACCCCTTAAGGGATCAGTCCGCGAACGGGTCGCGCACCAGGATGGTGTCGGCCCGTTCCGGACTGGTCGACACCAGCGCGACGGGGCAGCGGATCAGCTCTTCGATGCGGCGAATGTATTTGATCGCCGCCGCGGGGAGCTCGGCCCAGCTGCGCGCGCCTGCGGTCGATTCGGACCAGCCCGGCACCGTCTCGTAGACCGGCTCGACCGCAGCTTGGTCCTGCGGATGCGGGGGCAGGTAATCGTAGCTTTGGTCGCCGAGCCGATAGCCGGTGCAGATCTTGATCTCGTCGAGCCCGTCGAGAATATCGAGCTTGGTCAGCGCGATCCCGGTGATCCCGCTCACCGCCGCCGATTGCCGCACCAGCACCGCGTCGAACCAGCCGCAGCGCCGCTTGCGCCCGGTATTGACGCCGAACTCGCGCCCGCGCGTGCCGAGATACTCGCCGACCTCGTTGTCCTGCTCGGTCGGGAACGGCCCCGATCCGACTCGCGTCGTGTACGCCTTGGCGATCCCCAGCACGAACCCGACGCGGCCCGGCCCCAATCCCGATCCCGCCGACGCCGTTCCCGCCACCGTGTTCGACGATGTGACGAACGGATAGGTGCCATGGTCGACGTCGAGCAGCACCCCCTGCGCGCCTTCGAAAAGGATCCGCTTGCCGGCTTCGCGCGCGGCGTTGAGCGTTACCCAGACCGGCTTCGCATAGGGCAGCACGAAATCGGCGATGTCCTTGAGTTCGCCCATCAGCGCCTCGCGATCGACTGGCGGTTTGCCGAACCCGGCGAGCAGTGCGTCGTGATGCGCGCATAGCCGGTCGATCTGCGGAGCGAGGCTGTCGAGGTGCGCCAGGTCACAGATCCGGATCGCGCGGCGCCCGACCTTGTCCTCATACGCCGGGCCGATCCCGCGCCGCGTGGTGCCGATCTTCTGCCCCGAATTGCCCTCCTCCAGCGCATCCTCGCGCAACGCATCGAGGTCGCGGTGGAGCGGCAGGATCAGCGGCGCGGTCTCGGCGACGTGGAGCACCTCCGGCGTCACCCGCACGCCCTGCTCGGCGATCCGAGTCACCTCGTCGCGGAAATGCCAGGGATCGAACACCACGCCGTTGCCGATGACCGACAGCGTGCCGCGCACCACGCCAGACGGCAGCAAAGCGAGCTTGTAGGTCTTACCGTCGACGACCAGCGTATGCCCGGCATTGTGCCCGCCCTGGAACCGGACCACGACATCGGCGCGCTCGGCAAGCCAATCGACGATCTTGCCCTTGCCCTCGTCACCCCATTGGGCACCGATCACCGCTACATTTGCCAAAATTTTGCGTCCCAGTCTTGTCGAGCGCCGCCGCTCTAGACTTGGCGGACCGGGGCGTCCACGCTTTGCCCCGAGTTTCGATTGGAGCCAAGCCGATGAGGTTGTGGGTGCTGGCATTGCTGATCGGATTGCCGTCGCCGGTTGTGGCCCAGGATGCGCCGGACCAGCCCGCCGATAGTCTGATCCACGCCGATCTACCGCTGTTCGGTTCCGGCACCAAAGAGATGTGGCCCCAGCATATCGACAGCAGCAACGGCGATATCGGCTGCACGAGCCGTGTCGCGTTCGGGATCTGGCGGTATCGAGACACCGACAACGACGAGTATGACAGTGGCTGGCGACTCGTCCGCAACTATGGCGTGTTTCATTGCTGGGCAATGTTTTCGTCGAGTGAGCAGCGAGACGACCTGCCCAAGGCACCAACCCAGCCGGGCTTCTTCGTCATGATCGGTAAGGCAGGGACCAAGGAATTGTGGGTGACCCAAATCGGTGCGCGGCCGGGCAGCGATTATGTCCTGCTGTCGCGCACGCCGACCAAGGGGATCATCAAGCAATTCGACGTGCTACAACGCGACTGCCCCAAATCGATGCGTCGCGATCCGCCGAACCTCGACATCCTCATCACAAAATATTGTGCGATCAATTCGCGCGACGATTTGCTGGCGCTTGCGCGCCGCATGGTTAAACTCCCGCCGCTGGGCACGCTGACCTTGGTGGCGGACGTGCCAAAGGACAAAGACAGCGACTAAAGCGGTCGCGGTTTGCCCTCGGCCAGCATATGCGTGCACAATTGCGCTTCGGGCGTGTCGCCCGGCTCGAGCGCAGCGACGGTGACCCAACCTTGGCCGCGTAGCTCCGCGGTGAGCGCTGGGTCGGTCCCGAGCGGGACGAACAGGCGTCGACGCTCGTTCGCGCCGGAACCTGCTGCAACGATCGCGTCAACATAGAGCGTGAAGCCGATCGCGGCCTCTTCCGCGCCGTCTTCATGGACGATCGTGTAGCTGCCGCCGCGCCCGATCTCACCGCGTGACTCTTCGGCGAACAGCGAAAAACCGAACCATGTCTGATATTCGAAGCCGTGCCGCTCGGTGGGGTCGAGCGTCAGCTGTGCGCGGCCACGCACGCATTCGGCGACCTTCGACAGCCCATCGAGCCGGCTGGCCAGCGCGCCGCCGGCGTCGAACCGGCGCAACCGGTCGTACGCCGAATCGAACGGCCCCGCCGCTTCGATCATCGGGAGATAGCCGGGCGCCAGCGCGGTGACCGCGCCGGCATCCTTGGCGTCGAGCCGGCCGGCAAGCTCATCGAGCGACGCGCCCTCGAGCGGCAACGGCCCGGCGGCAAGCGTAGCGAGGAGGTCGGGCAGCGTGAAGTCGATCGAAATCCCGGTCACCCCCGCCGCTTCGAGCGCCTCGACCGCGACCGTCACGATCTCCTGCGCCGCCGCGACCGTATCGAGCCCGATCAGCTCGCATCCCGCCTGGCGCCGCTCGCGCTCGGGCTCCAACTCGCTCGCGCGCAGCCGCAGCACCGACCCGGCATAGGACAGCCGGACCGGGCGCGGGTGGTGGCCCATCCGGGTCGCCGCGATCCGCCCGACCTGCGCGGTGATGTCGGGGCGGATCGCGAGGCTGCGCTGACTGATCGGATCGACGAAGCGCACCGAATCCTGCGCGCGCGCCGATTTGAGCCGATGCGCCAGCGCGTCCTCGAACTCGGCGAGCGGCGGGTCGACTCGCTCATAGCCATGGCCATGCGCCTCATCGAGCACTCGCCGCTCAAGCCGCGCCGCCGCATCGGCGTCGGGCGGGAGTCGGTCGTGGAAGCCGGACGGGAGGAGGGCGTGAGTCATCTAAAAGCCCTCTCCCCTCCGGGGAGAGGGTTGGGAGAGGGGCAGTGCCGCGAGCGTATCGGCGATCGTCTGCAACACGCCCTCCAAGTTCGTCATCACGTCGGCGTTGGTGAAACGGATCACTCGGAATCCTTCGCGTTCGATCAGAGCCGTTCGCCGCGCGTCATAGCTTTCTTGTGGGCCGTGACTATCCCCGTCGAGCTCGATTGCCAATTTACGGTCGCGCGCTGCGAAATCGACGATGCACGGGCCGATCAGAACCTGTTGCGTAAACTTGACGCCCTCGAACCGTTTAGCCCGAAGACAGTGCCATAAGCGTGCTTCGGGACCGGTCGGCTCGCCGCGCATTGCTTTGGTGCGATCCAATTGACTTTTGGCCTTTTTCGGCACTGCCCCTCTCCCCGACCCTCTCCCCGGAGGGGAGAGGGAGAAGATAGACTAGAAGCTCAGCCCCCGCACCGTCTTCACGCCCGCCAGCCCACGCACCTTCTCGATCAGCTCGGGCGTCACCGCTTCGTCGACCGACAGCAGCAGCACCGCCTCGCCCCCCGTGTTCCGCCGCCCGAGATGGAACGTGCCGATGTTGACGTCTTCTTCGCCGAGCAGCGAGCCGAGCCGGCCGATGAACCCAGGCGCGTCCTCGTTGACGACGTAGAGCATGTACCCGGCGAGGTCGGCCTCGACTTTGATCCCGAACAATTCGACCAGCCGCGGCGCCGCGTTGCCGAACAAGGTGCCCGCGACCGATCGGTCGCCGGCCTCGGTCTTGACCGTCACGCGGACCAGCGTGTGGTAATCGCCCTCGCGGTCGTGGCGCACCTCGCGCACGTCGAGGCCGCGTTCCTTGGCGAGGAACGGCGCGTTGACCATGTTGACGGTGTCCGAATGGACTCGCATCAGCCCGGCGAGCACCGCCGACGTAATCGGCTTCTGGTTGAGCTCGGCCGCGGCGCCCTCGACCTCGATCGAGATACCCGACAGCGCACCGTGCGCGAGCTGGCCGACCAGACTGCCGAGCTTCTCCGCCAGCGCCATGTACGGCTTCAATTTGGGCGCTTCCTCCGCCGACAGCGACGGCACGTTGAGTGCGTTGGTGACGCCCCCCGACACGAGATAGTCGGCCATCTGCTCGGCGACCTGAATCGCGACGTTGACCTGCGCTTCGCTGGTCGACGCGCCCAGATGCGGAGTCGAGACGAAATTGGGCGCACCGAACAGCGGCGAGTCGGTCGCCGGCTCGGTCACGAACACGTCGAGCGCCGCGCCGGCGATGTGCCCCGATTCGAGCCCCGCCTTGAGCGCCGCTTCGTCGATCAGCCCGCCGCGCGCGCAGTTGATGATCCGCACGCCGGGCTTGGTCCTGGCGAGGTTCTCCGCCGACAGGATGTTGCGCGTCTGGTCGGTCAGTGGCGTGTGCAGCGTGATGAAATCGGCGCGCGCGAGCAGCTCATCGATCGTCACCTTTTCGACCCCCATCTCGATCGCGCGCTCCGGCGTGAGGAACGGATCGTACGCGATCACCTTCATCTTGAGCCCGCGCGCGCGGTCGGCGACGATCGACCCGATATTGCCCGCGCCGATCAGCCCGAGCGTCTTGGAGGTCAGCTCGACGCCCATGAAGCGGTTCTTCTCCCACTTGCCGGCCTGGGTCGACGCATCGGCCTCGGGGAGCTGGCGGGCGAGCGCGAACATGAGGGCAATGGCGTGCTCGGCGGTCGTGATCGAGTTGCCGAACGGCGTGTTCATCACCACCACGCCCTTGGCCGAGGCGGCGGGGATATCGACGTTATCGACCCCGATCCCGGCGCGGCCGACGACTTTCAGGCGGGGAGCGGCGTCGAGGATCGCCTTGGTCACCTTGGTCGAGCTGCGGATCGCGAGACCGTCATACTCGCCGATGATAGCGGCGAGTTCGTCGGGAGTCTTGCCGGTGATTTCGTCGACCTCGACCCCGCGCTCGCGAAAGATCTGCGCGGCCTTGGGATCCATTTTGTCGCTGATGAGGACTTTGGGCATGTGATGTCTCCGTCGCCCCGGCGAAGGCCGGGGCCGCTGTGAAGGAATGCGGCTAGCGGCCCCGGCCTACGTCGGGGCGACGCTCACGCCGCCTTGGCCGTCGCGTAGGCCCAATCGAGCCACGGCCCGAGCGCCTCGATGTCGGCGGCATCGACGGTCGCGCCGCACCAGATGCGCAAGCCCGGCGGCGCGTCGCGATAGCTCGCGATGTCGAATGCAGCGCCTTCGGCCTCGAGCAACGCGGCCATTTTCTTGATCAGCGCCTCGTCGGCCTCCTCGACCGTCAGGCAAACGCTGGTCTTCGACCGCGATGCCGGATCGGCCGCGAGATGGCCGAGCCAGTCGCGCTCCGCGACAAGCGTATCGAGCGCCGCCGCATTGGCATCGCTCCGAGCGATCAAGCCTTTGAGTCCGCCCGCCCCCTTCGCCCACTCCAGCGCGAAGATCGCGTCCTCGACCGCGAGCATCGACGGGGTGTTGATCGTCTCGCCCTTGAACACGCCTTCGCTGAGCGCACCCTTCGACACCAGCCGGAACACCTTGGGCAACGGCCAGGCCGGCGTGTAGCTTTCGAGCCGCTCGACCGCGCGCGGCGCGAGGATCAGCACGCCATGCCCGCCTTCGCCGCCGAGCACCTTCTGCCACGAGAAGGTCGCGACGTCGATCTTGTCCCATGGCAAGTCATACGCGAACACCGCGCTGGTCGCGTCGGCGAAGCTCAGCCCCTCGCGGTCGTCGGGGATCCAGTCGCCATCGGGCACGCGCACCCCCGACGTGGTGCCGTTCCAGGTGAACAGCACGTCGTTCGACCAGTCGACCTCGCCCAAATCGGGCAATTCGCCATAATCCGCGCGGATCACCGTCGGATCGATCTTGAGCTGCTTGACCGCGTCGGTCACCCAGCCTTCGCCGAAGCTCTCCCATGCCAGCGTCGAGACCGGCCGCGCCCCCAGCATCGTCCACATCGCCATCTCGAATGCGCCGGTGTCGGAGCCGGGGACGATGCCGATACGGTGCGTCTCCGGCAGCGCGAGCATCTCGCGCATCAGGTCGATGCAATAGGCGAGCCGCGCCTTGCCGATCTTCGAACGATGCGAGCGGCCGAGGCTGTCGGTGGCGAGCCTGGACGCGTCCCAGCCCGGAGGCTTGGCGCAAGGTCCGCTGGAGAAATAGGGGCGCGCCGGCCTGGTGGCGGGCTTGGCAACGGACGCAATTGTGGCGTCGGGCACGAGCAGTTCAGTCATGTCAGTCTCTCCTTGCAGAGAGCACGCGCGGCGTTGGGACCGCGTGGCCCGTCGACGGGCGTAGAGATTTGCTGCGCTGCGTCAACCAGTGAAGCTGGACGGTCGATCGGGTCTTTGTAATATCGTGACGACACAGGGGGATGAATGGATCAACGACACAGGGCGGCGCAGGCCGGGATGGCGGCAAGAGTCGCGCTCTACTGCTGGATTATGATCGTCGCGATCGAGATGATTGCTGCGCTGGATTTCGTGGCGGGCGGCGGGGTGGACGTATGGTTCGCGAGCGGCCCGATCGTGGCGTTGGCCGAGTTGGTCGTCATTGGCACGATGTTGCTTACCGCAATTGTCGTGGGTGTCTGGATCTATCGCGCGATGGCCGTCGCCCATCTGAGCCATCCCGATTTGACGATCAGTCCCGGCTGGGCAGTTGGGTGGTATTTCGTCCCCATCGCTTCGTTATGGAAGCCGTACGAAGCCATGGTCGAGATCGTCGAGAGCAGCGGTGCCCGTCGCCCCGGGCGCTGGGCCTTCGTACGCGACCTGATCGGCTGGTGGTGGGCGGCGTGGATAGGCCGCGCGTTCTTGGGCATGGTACAATCCCTAATGTCGCGCAACCCGGACCCCGAAATCGGACTCAGCGTGGCGCAGGGTGTTGTCCTGATCCTAAGCGGAGTGCTGGGGATTGTAGCTGCTTGGTGCTTGGCGACCATCATTGGCCACGTTGCCGAATTGCAGTTGCACGCGGTCGACCCGACCATCTTCGACTAGTCGTCGAATGCGCGGCAATAGCCGTTCGTTAACCATGTTGCGCGACACTCGCGCACGTGAAGCGCCTGATCCCCTTCGCTGCTCTCTTGCTCGCCGGTTGCGTGTTCGGCGGGGGCAAGGCGGATCGCGTGCCGCCGATGCGGCCGATGGGGGCGCCGCCGGTCACGCTCAACCTGCCGACCAGCCGCGACACGCAGGCGTGCTTCGCCGATCTGTCGCGCGAGGAGGTGCGCTATTCGCCGCTCCCCGACCGCGACTTCGGCGGCGGGTGCCAGGTGATCGGGGCGGTCCAGTTGATCGATATCGGGGTGCCGGTATCGGGGCTGAAGGCGATGCGCTGCGGGCTCGCTGAGGAATTCATCGGCTGGACGCGCAACGCCGTCGCGCCCGCCGCCTACCAGGTGCTCGGCAGCAAGCTGGTGCGGGTCGAGACGATGGGCACCTATGCCTGCCGCAACACGGTCGGCACCGCGACGCCGCGACTGTCGGGGCATGCCCTGGCCAACGCGGTCGACGTTTCGGCGTTCATCCTCGCCGACGGGCGGCGGATTTCGGTGCAGGACGACTGGCGATCGGACGACGCTGGAACGCAGCATTTTTTCCAGCTGATCCACAGCTCGGCGTGCAAGCGCTTCGGGACCGTGCTCAGCCCCGATTACAACGCCGCGCATCACGACCACCTCCATCTCGAGGACGACCACAAGAGCTTCTGTCGGTAGGTGTTTGATCCGCTCGCGCGAATGGGCCGGGACCGCTCTTGCCGACGCCCAATCGCTTGCTCTAGGAGCATGGGATGACTGAAACCCGCGTTCCATCGCGCGTCTTTGCGCGCGCCAAGCAAGAAGCCGATCGAGTCAAGGCCGGCATCTCCACTCCGCAGACCCAAAACCCGGCCTACCGCCTCGCATTCCAGGACATGGACTTCCTGCTGCGCGAGGATCTGCGCCCGGTCCGCTTCCAGCTTGAGCTGTTGAAGCCCGAACTGATCCTCGACGAAGCCGGGATCGGCTCGACCTTTGTGATGTACGGATCGGCGCGCATTCCCGAGCCGGAGAAGGCGCAGGAGCTGCTCGCCGCCGCGACCGACGACACATCGCGCAGGATCGCCGAGCGGCTGGTCGAGAAATCGAAATATTACGACGTCGCGCGCGAACTCGGCCGGCTGGCCTCGGGCTTCCCGGTCGACGAATCGGGCAAGCGGCAATTCGTGGTCTGCTCTGGCGGCGGCCCGTCGATCATGGAGGCGGCCAATCGCGGCGCGGCGGACGTCGGCGCCGAATCGATCGGGCTCAACATCGTGCTGCCGCACGAACAGGCGCCCAACCCCTACGTCACGCCGGGGCTCAGCCTGCAATTCCACTATTTCGCGCTCAGGAAGATGCACTTCCTGCTCCACGCCCGTGCGCTGGCGGCGTTCCCGGGCGGATTCGGCACGTTCGACGAACTGTTCGAGCTGCTGACGCTGATCCAGACCGGCAAGATCCAGCCGATCCCGGTGTTGCTCT
This sequence comes from Sphingomonas sp., assembly GCF_036269755.1. GTDB lineage: Bacteria > Pseudomonadota > Alphaproteobacteria > Sphingomonadales > Sphingomonadaceae > Sphingomonas. The sequence goes on from NZ_DATBDV010000021.1 coordinate 62,903, forward strand.
ACGGCCGCCAGTTCTGGGACCGCGTGGTCAATTTCGAGGCACTGGTCGAGGAAGGCGTGATCGGCGCGAAGGACTTGTCGATCTTCACTTATTGCGAGACTGCCGAGGAAGGCTGGGAGCACGTCCAGCGCTTCTACAGCGAGCGCTCGACCGAGGACCGCAAGGCCGAGGCCGAATGGCATTCCGCCGAACAAGTCGCCGCGCATGCCCCCACCGCGCGGGGCAAAGAGGGTGGTTACTGATCGCTCATCGTGTTCCTGTAAGGCAGGAATCCAGAAGCCACGCGATAAGCGAGGTGTGATGCAACGCTAGGCTCCTGCCTTCGCAGGAGCACAACGTGGACTTACTTGGTCGGCGCGCGCTCGGCGGCGTTGGGATCCTTCGAGGGCGCGCCGCTGGCCGCTGCGGGGTTTCCCGCGGTCTCGGCGCCCGGCGCGGCGGCGCCCTTGCCGTCGGTCGGCGAAACCGGTGCGGCGGGAGCGGCGCCTGGCTTGCCCGCAGGGGCCGCGGCGGGCGGCGGCGGGAGCGGCAGGTTCGAGCCTTGGGTGTTCAGATAAAGAATCACGTCCGCGCGATCCTTGGCGTTCGAGAGACCGGCAAAAGTCATCTTGGTGCCAGGCGCAAACTTGCGCGGCGACGTCAGCCAGGCATTGAGCGCATCGAAGTCCCACTTGCCGCCCTTGGCCTTGAGCGCATCGGAGAACGCGAACCCGCCCTTGCCGGTGGCGATCGCTTCCCCGACGGTGGCGTAGAGGTTGGGGCCGGTTCCGTTGGGGCCGCCCTGGTTGATCGTGTGGCACGACCCGCACTTCTTGAACACTTCGGCGCCCTTGGTGGCGTCGGCGGTCTGCAGCAAGGTGGCGATCGGCACGTCGGGCGTGGCGCTGGCGTCGCCGCCCTCGGCGACCGCTTCGACCGGATAGCCTTCCTTCTTGGGCTCGCCGCTTTCGAAGATCATTCCGCCCACGATCGTCAGCCCCAGCGCGGCGAAGCATCCTGCCAGCACCCAGCCCGCGATCGTGTTTTTGTTGTCGTCCATGGTTCTGCGTTGCGCCCCTGATGAAGTGCTGACCCTTTAGTAAGCGGTTTGCGCTCGGGCAAGCGCGGCTTGAAGGCTCTTTGTCAGCCTATTGGCTGACCTGCGGTGCCGGCCCGCTCCCCCACCCGACCGCCCATAGAATATCCTGATTGGGCGGTCGGGTGGGGGAGCGGGCCGGTACCGCGCAAGCGTCAGCTTGCCCGACATATAACGCACCACTAAGCGGCCTTCTCCATGGAGAATTTCGCCGCCCCCGCCCGTCCGATCGTCGCTGCGATGGCCGAAGCCGCCGCTGCTGCCCCCGAGCGCGCGGTGGCGTTTCAGGGCGCGCCGGGCGCGAACAGCCATGTCGCCGTGCTCGAGGTATTCCCCGACGGGCTGCCGCTGCCGTGCTTTTCGTTCGAAGACGCGATCGACGCGGTCAAGGAAGGGCGCGCCGATTGCGCCGTGATCCCGATCGAGAACTCGCTCCACGGCCGAGTCGCCGACATGCATTTCCTGCTCCCCGAATCGGGGCTGGTGATCACCGGCGAGCATTTCCTGCCGATCCGATATGCGCTGATGGGATCGGGGCCGATCGAGGGCGTGAAGGAGGCGATGAGCCATCCGCAGGCGCTCGGCCAGTGCCGCCATTGGCTCAAGGCGCGCGGCATCATCCCGACCAGCTATCCCGACACCGCCGGCGCCGCCGCGTTGGTTGCCGAACTGAACGATACCAAGGTCGCCGCGCTCGCGCCGCCGGCCGCTGCGGAGATTTACGGCCTCGATACGCTGGCGAGCGACATCGCCGATGCCGAGCACAACACCACGCGGTTCGTGACGTTGGCGAGGGGCGGTCGGCCGCTGACTGGCGCCAAAACCGATGCGGGCCCGTTCATGACGACGATCATCTTCGAGGTGAAGAACGTCCCCGCCGCTTTGTACAAGGCGATGGGCGGGTTCGCGACAGAAGGCGTCAACATGACCAAGCTCGAAAGCTATCAAAAGGGCGGCAGCTTCGCAGCGACCGATTTCTACGCCGATGTCGAAGGCCGGCCGGGCGACGAAAATCTCGATCGCGCGCTGGAGGAATTGGGCTTTCATTCCAAGTGGTTGCGCGTACTCGGCAGCTACCCGCAGGCGCGGCGGCGGGGATAATACTTTCCTACAGGCAACGCGGCGTGGCATGATGCGTCATGACGCACGCCGATCGCCGCCCGCGTTTATTTCCAGTTCTGCGCCAACGGCGCAACTTCGTGAGGCCGTAAATCTTGAACCCTCAAACGTCCCCTTGTCACTGCGAACATTGGTGAACATTCGCGACTGACATGACCCCGCGCATTCTCATCATCGCCGGATCCGATTCGGGCGGCGGGGCGGGTATCCAGGCCGACACCAAGACGGTGACGATGCTCGGCGGCCACGCCATGACCGCAATCACCGCGATCACCGCGCAGAACACGCTGGGCGTGCAGGCGGTGCTGCCGGTGCCGGCTGGCATGGTGGTCGCGCAGATCAATTCGGTGGTCACCGACATCGGCATCGACGCGATCAAGATCGGGATGATCGGATCGGGCGAGACCGCCAATGCGGTGGCCGACGTGCTGGCCGGAATGAAGGTGCCGATCGTGTTCGATCCCGTGATGCTCGCGACCAGCGGCGACGCGCTGGCCGACGCTGCCACGATCGCGGCGTTCGGGCGGCTGATGCGGCTGGCGACGGTGGCGACGCCGAACTTGCCCGAACTGGTGGCACTGGGAGGCGGGGCGGCGGTACTGGCGCACGGCTGCGCTTTGTTGGTGAAGGGCGGACATGGCGACGGCGGCAAGATCGTCGATCGCCTGATCCAGCCCGACGGCGCCGAGGCATGCTGGGGCGCCGATCGAATCGATACCAGCAGCACGCACGGCACCGGCTGCACGCTCGCCTCGGCGATCGCGACCAACCTGGCGCGCGGATTGCCGCTCAAGGCTGCCGTGGCCCGAGCCCGCCAGTTCGTGCGACTCGCTCTCCACGACGCGCCCGGGTTTGGCGGCGGGCATGGGCCGATGGGGCATCACAAGGTTCGGCTCGATCTCGGGCCCGATCCGCGGCTCAATCAGGTGACGATCCCCACCGAAGATTATACCGCGTCTTGCGCATTCTACACCGCGCTTGGGCTAAACCAGATCGTCGCCACCGAAGATGCGCACTACGCCCGCTTCGAATCGCCGGGCGGCGCGACGCTGTCGGTCGAAAAGGGCGCACGGCCGACCGTGTTCTTCGAGTGCGAGGATCTCGACGCAGCAGTCGATCGGCTGCAAAGGGCGGGCGTGACCTTCGACCAGCTTCCGACCGAACAATCCTGGCTGTGGCGCGAGGCGCGGCTGACCGATCCTTCGGGGAACGCCGTGTGCCTGTACCAGGCCGACGAGAACCGGCGGTATCCGCCGTGGCGGCTCGGAGCATTTTCAGAAAAAGTGGGAACCGGTTTTTCGTCCGAAAATGCGACCACAAAAGACTCCGATGCCTAGCCTCAAGCACGAAAAGCTTTGCCTCGCGCCGGTCGCCGGCGTCGACGAAGCCGGCTGCGCCCCGCTTGCCGGGCCGGTGGTCGCGGCCGCGGTGATCCTGCCGGGCAAGGGCATTCCGCGCGGGATCGACGATTCGAAGAAGCTCACCGCCGCCGAGCGCCACCGCCTCCACGACCGTTTGCGCAAGTGCGCGCTGGTCGGGGTCGGGATCGTCGAGAATGACGAGATCGACACGCTCAACATCTATTGGGCGCGGATGAAGGCGATGACGCTGGCGGTCGATGCGCTGGCCGAAGCCGCGGGGTTGGTCCCGGCGCACGTGCTGGTCGACGGCAACCGGCTGCCGCGCTGGAGCTATGCCGCGACCGCGATCGTCGGCGGCGACGGCAAGTCGCTGTCGATCGCCGCTGCGTCGATCGTCGCCAAGCACACCCGCGACCAGATCATGATCGCGCACGCCGAGACCTGGCCGCATTACGGCTGGCAGCGCAACAAGGGCTATGGCGCGCCCGAGCATCTGCAGGGCTTGCGCGACCACGGCCCGTGCCCGCTCCACCGCAAGAGCTTCGCCCCGGTCGCGCAAGCCGCGCAACGCCCGCTCGAATTTTCGGTTCTGGCGCAGTGAGAGTCTTTTCGGCCACACCCCATTAGTTGGGGCTGAACCCAAACGCGGACTCAACATCGGGTAAGCGTCGCGAAATGTTCCGCATTGTTAACGATTTGGTAAGCCAATTCGTTAACTAAGTTTTCCTTGACCGGAGTCCGTGTCGCCCGGCTTCATGGGCGCGTCGAAACGGGGAAGCGGGGGAATCGATGGGGGTCATCGAGAAGGTAAAGTGCGCGCCGATGCCGGCGATCGTCGACGGCACATTGCCGATCGACCAGATCGTGATGGGCGATTGCATAGAGGCGATGCGCGCGCTCCCGGCCAAGTCGGTCGACCTGATCTTTGCCGATCCGCCCTACAACCTCCAGCTTGGCGGCGACCTGTCGCGCCCCGACGGCAGCCATGTCGACGCGGTGACCGACGATTGGGACAAGTTCGACAGCCTCGCCGCCTATGACCGCTTCACGCGGCTGTGGCTGAACGAGGCTAAGCGAATCCTCAAGGACAATGGCGCGATCTGGGTGATCGGCAGCTATCACAACATCTTCAAGGTCGGCGCCGCGATCCAGGACCTGGGGTATTGGATCCTCAACGACATCGTCTGGCGGAAAGCCAACCCGATGCCCAATTTCAAGGGCACGCGCTTTACCAACGCCCACGAGACATTGATCTGGGCGTCGACCGGCGAGAAGGCGCGCTACACCTTCAACTATCGCAGCATGAAGACCTTGAACGACGAGCTCCAGATGCGCAGCGATTGGGAATTCCCGATCTGCGGCGGGCCGGAGCGGCTCAAGCGCAACGGCGTCAAGGTCCACCCGACGCAGAAGCCGGAGGCGCTGATCTATCGCATCCTGCTCGCCTGCACCGAACCAGGCGATGTCGTGCTCGACCCGTTTTTCGGCACCGGCACCACCGGCGCGGTCGCGAAGCGGCTGGGGCGGCGCTGGATCGGGATCGAGCGCGAGCCGCTCTATATCGAAGCGGCCGAGGAACGGATCGCCGCCGCGCTACCGCTCGACGAGTCGGCGCTGACGACGATGCAAAGCCCCAAGGCCGCGCCGCGCGTGGCGTTCGGATCGCTGGTCGAGAACGGCATGCTGGTGCCGGGCAGCGTGCTGACCGATGCCAAGCGGCGCTGGTCGGCGACGGTCGGCGCGGACGGCTCGCTCAAGTCGGCGTGCGGCAATGCCGGGTCGATCCACAAGCTCGGCGCGACGTTGCAGAAGGCGCCGGCGTGCAACGGCTGGACTTTCTGGCATTACGAAGCGGCGGACGGGCTCAAGCCGATCGATGCGCTGCGGCAGAATTATCTGCTGGCGACGCAGCCCTGAACATCGCACCGGCGAAGGCCGAGGCCGCCGGGTTGCAACGGTAACGCGTTGCCGCCAGAGCGAAGCAGCGGCCCCGGCCTCCGCCGGAGCGACGGGAATCGTCACATGCACATCCGCCCCGTCCAATTCGTCGACACCCCGATCGGCCGCGACGGCGAGGTCGCGCGGCTGGCGGGCGGGATGCAATGGTTCGCCGGCTACGAGGTGATCGACGGCGGCGCGAAACGCGTCGTGCCGATCGCCGCGTTCGACAGGACGCTCGGCGCCAGCGACGAACGCGCCGCCAAGCTCCACGCCGCGATCACCGCGGCCCGCCCGCCGCTGGTGCTCGGCGAGCGAACGCTGCGCTTCGACCAGCCGCTGGTTGCGGGCATCCTCAACGTCACCCCCGACAGCTTTTCGGGCGACGGCTCGCCCGACGATCCGGTTTCGGCCGGAGTCGCGATGGCGGCGGCCGGGGCGGCGTTGATCGATGTCGGCGGCGAATCGACTCGGCCCGGCGCGGCTTTGGTGTGGGAAGGCGACGAGGTCACGCGAGTCGAGCCGGTGGTGCGCGGGCTCGCCAAGGCCGGGACGCTCGTCTCGATCGACACGCGCAAGGCGGCGGTGATGGAGGCGGCGCTCGGCGCCGGCGCGGGGCTCGTCAACGACGTCGCGGCTTTGCTGTGGGACGACCGCGCGCTGGAGGTGGTGGCCAAAGCCGGCTGCCCGGTGGTGCTGATGCATTCGCCCGACCCGGCCAAGGGCCCGCATGGCGACGGCAAGTACGGCAACGTGCTGACCGACGTGTTCGATTGGCTCGAAACGCGCGTCGCGGCGGTCGTCGCCGGCGGCGTCGATCGCGCGAACATCATCGTCGATCCGGGAATCGGCTTCGGCAAATCGCTCCAGGACAACCTCGCGCTGCTCAATGGCCTCGCGATGTTCCACGGGCTCGGCTGCCCGGTGTTGCTCGGCGCCAGCCGCAAGCGAATGATCGGCGCGCTGTCGAACGAGGCGCCGGCCGATCGGCGCCTCGGCGGTTCGCTGGCGCTGGCGCTGAAGGGCGCCGAGGCGGGGGTGCAGTTGCTCCGTGTCCACGACGTGCCGGAAACGGTGCAGGCGCTGAAGGTCTGGCGCGGCCTGCGCGACCAGGCGCTGGTCGGGGGTTAGGCGCCGATCGCGTTCGGCAGGCGATGCGCTGCTGGAACGGTGTAGCCGAACGACAGCACGATACGGCGGTCGCGATCGAACACTTCCGACGCGTGACGCATTTCGTTGGCGTAGAAGGCGAGCAGCGTGCGCGGCGCGACGTCGATCGCCTTCCTCAGGATGATCGGGCGCCCGCCCTCACGGGGCACGTCGACAAACAGGTTGCAGCGCAGATGGCGCGTCCCGGGCGGCGATGAATCGTGATGATTGTGCACGCGGCCGCCGCTGCGGATGATGCTCAGGAACAGCCCGAATATGGGCTCGACCGCCGGATCGTCGCCCAACGCCATCAGCGTTTCGACCCGCTGCCGGACGGCCGTCCAGATCGGCGGAATGTCCGGTAGCGTGCGCACGTCGCGATACGCGCGATACATCCGATTGGGTTTGAGGTGCGGCTCCATCGCCTCGGCCCAGGCGATCAACTCGGCCTGCTCTTGCGGTGAAACGAAGTCGGGCGTCAGCGACACGCCGGCGGCGAGCATCGCCGCACGTCCCGCCTCGATAACGCTTTGGGGGTCCATCCTCGATCCACCTCCCGTCGTGGGAAGACGATCTTCGCGGTGTCCTGCATTGTCAAATCAAGCGGCGCTGTCGATCCCGAGCTCGCCGAGCTTGCGGTACAGCGTCGAGCGGCCGATGCCGAGCCGCCTCGCGACTTCGGTCATGCGACCGCGATAATGTCCGATCGCGAGGCGGATGACGTCGGCTTCGATATCCTCGAGCGCACGCATGTTGCCGTCGGGCTTGAACAAAGTGACGCCGCCGCTGGTCGCCATCTGGCCGACCGGGCTGGCGACGCGCGCCGAGCCGAGCGCGGCGATCTGCGGAAAGTCGCCGAGCGTCAGCGCGTCGCCGTCGCACAGCACCGCGGCGCGGAACAAAGCGTTCTGGAGCTGGCGGACGTTGCCCGGCCAGTCGTAGCGACCGAGCAACGCCAGCGCATCGTCGGTGATCCCGAGCGGGCGCAACCCCGGCTGGTCGGCGATCCGCGCGAGCAAGTGGCGAGCGAGCGCCGGAATGTCGCCGGTGCGTTCGCGCAACGGCGGGATCGTCACCTGGACGACGTTGAGGCGATAATAGAGGTCCTCGCGGAACCGCCCCGCCTCGACCTCCTCGATCAGGCGCTTGTTGGTCGCCGCGATCACGCGGACATCGACTTCGCGCGTGTGCCGCGCGCCGATCGGCTGGATCTCACCCGACTGCAGCACGCGGAGCAATTTGACCTGCGCGTCGAGCGGCATCTCACCGATCTCGTCGAGGAAGATGGTGCCGCCGTCGGCATCCTGGAAACGCCCGATCTTGCGCTCGAACGCGCCGGTGAACGCGCCTTTCTCGTGCCCGAACAGCTCGCTTTCGACCAGATTGGCGGGGATCGCGCCGCAATTGATCGCGATCATCGGCTTCTTGCCGCGCGGCGAGGCGGCGTGAATCGCCTCGGCGACGACTTCCTTGCCGACCCCGCTCTCGCCCTCGATCAGCACGGGGACGCGCGCGCGCGCGGCCTTAGCGGCGATGGCGAGCGCGGCGCGGAAATCGGGCGAGGCGCCGACGATCTCGTCGAAACCGAGCAACGCCGGAATTTTCTCGGTCAGCGGGCGCAATTCGCCGGCATCGGTCCCGGCCGCGACCGAATCGAGCGCGGCGAGCAGCCGGTCCGGCGCGAATGGCTTGACCAGGAAATCGGTGGCCCCCGCGCGCATCGCCGACACCGCGTCGGCGACCGATCCGTTCGCGGTGAGGACCAGGATCGGCAGCTGCGGCCGGCGCAAGCGCAGCTCGACGATCAGGCGGTCGGTGTCGGCCTCGGGGCCAAAACTGTCGAGCAGGATCGCATCGAGCTGCATCCCGTCCTGCGTGCCGAGCATCGCGATCGCGGTCTCGGCGTCGGCGGCGAACACCGAACGCCAATCGCGCCGCGCGGCGATCGCCGAAACCAGGCGGCGCTGCGCGGGTTCGTCGTCGATCAACATCAGGAGGCGCTGTCCGTTGCGCGTCATCCCGTCCTCTTGCCTGTCCCCATAAGCAAGCGACCATAGCGGCGGCGGGTAAAGGCGCCCTTAAGTCGCCGACGCGGGGGGTTGAGGCGAGCGGCGGCGGTGGTTAAGACTCGCCCGCAACAGTGGCGAAAGAGAGTTTGCGATGGCTAGCGATACCGACCTGAAACCGCACCAGCAGACCTATCATTCGGTGCTTGGGCTGCTCAAATATGGCGCGGTCAGTTGCCTGGTGGTCGCCGCGATCGTGATCTGGCTGATCTCGAGCGGCGGCAAATAAGCCGCTCCGCGTGAAGATCGCCGCCCTCAAGGAAACCGCCGAGGGCGAGCGCCGCGTCGCGGCGACGCCGGAAACCGTCAAGAAGTTCGTCGCGCTCGGCGCCGAGGTCGCGGTCGAGGCGGGCGCGGGCGAGACCGCCAGCATCGCCGATGCGGATTACGGAGCGGCAGGCGCGAAGGTGGGCGCACGCGCGGACGCGCTGAAGGGCGCGGATATCGTGCTTGGCGTTCAGGGCCCCGATCCGGCGGGCCTCGCCGGCACCAATGCGGGCGCGTGGATCGTCGCCGGGCTCAACCCGTTCGGCGCGCGCGACCGCGTCGATGCCTATGCGGCCGCCGGGTTCGAGGCGCTGGCGATGGAGTTCATGCCGCGCATCACGCGCGCGCAGTCGATGGACATATTGTCGAGCCAGGCCAATCTCGCGGGCTACAAGGCGGTGCTCGACGCAGCGGCCGAATATGGCCGCGCTTTCCCGATGATGATGACCGCGGCGGGGACGATCTCGGCGGCCAAGGCGTTCGTGATGGGGGTCGGCGTCGCCGGGCTGCAGGCGATCGCCACCGCGCGGCGCTTGGGCGCGCAAGTATCGGCGACCGACGTGCGCAGCGCGACTCGCGAGCAAATTCTCAGCCTCGGCGCCAAACCGATCTTCGTCGAGAACGTCGCCGGGATCGAAGGCGAAGGATCGGGCGGCTACGCCACCGAGATGAGCGAGGAGTATCAGAAGGCGCAGGCCGAACTGGTGTCGTCGCATATCGCCAAGCAGGATATCGTCATCACCACCGCGTTGATCCCCGGCCGTCCGGCGCCGCGGCTGATATCCGACGCGCAGATCGCGAGCATGAAGCCGGGGAGCGTGATCGTCGATCTCGCGGTAGAGGCGGGCGGCAATGTCGAGGGCGCGGTCGCGGGCGAGGTCGTCGAACGCCACGGCGTGAAAATCGTCGGCCACCGCAACGTCGCCAGCCGCCTCCCCGCCGACGCCTCGGCGCTGTTCGCGCGCAACCTCTACAACTTCCTCTCGACCTTCTGGGACAAGGACGCCGGCCGCCCGGTGCTCGACGAAGAGATCGGCGATGCCGTGCGGCTGACCAAGGGCGGGCAGGTCGTCAACGCTCGGTTGCTCGGCGCATGATCGCGCTGTCCTACACGCGTACAAATCGGTATGATCGGATCGCGGCGGGAAAGAGCCAAACTTCCTTTCAATGATGCTGCATAAGCGCGAGATTCGAGAAATTTCGCGGGACGAAAACGAGGGGCGCGAATGGACTTTATCGGCATCCTATCGATCTTCGTAATGGCCTGTTTCGTCGGCTATTACGTCGTGTGGTCGGTGACCCCCGCATTGCACACGCCGCTGATGGCGGTGACCAACGCGATTTCGTCCGTCATCATCGTCGGCGCGCTGATCGCGGCGGCGGCGATCGGGATCGGCGGGACCGGCGCCACGTCGAAATGGCTCGGGCTGCTCGCGGTGGTGCTGGCCAGCGTCAACATTTTCGGCGGGTTCGCGGTGACGGCGCGGATGCTGGCGATGTATAAAAAGAAGGTGCGCTGACATGGAGGGGTTGGCCCAGAATCCGTGGGCGGCGTTAGCCTATCTGGTCGCGGGCGTGTGCTTCATCCTTGCGCTGCGCGGCCTGTCGAGCCCGACCTCGAGCCAGCGCGGCAACCGCTTCGGCATGATCGGCATGACGATCGCGGTGGTGACGACGTTGATCACGCATCTGCCGTCGTTCATCACGCCCGACTGTTTAACAGCCACGAACTGCCCGGCCGGCCAGACATTAAGTTTTGGTTTCCCGGATCCCGGCGTCGCAGTGCCAATTCTGATCGCGATCGTAATTGGCGCGGTCATCGGCATCGTTACTGCCCGCCGGATCGCGATGACGGCGATGCCGCAACTCGTCGCGGCCTTCCACTCGCTTGTCGGTATGGCCGCGGTGCTGGTCGCAGGTGCTGCATTCCTCAATCCGGAGGCGTTCGGTATCGCCGAAGCGGGCCGTATCTTCACCCAAAGCCGAATCGAAATGGGCCTCGGCGTCGCGATCGGCGCGATCACCTTCTCGGGCTCGGTAATCGCGTTCCTCAAGCTCAACGGCAATATGGGTGGCAAGCCGATCCTGCTGCCGGCGCGCCATGTCATCAACCTCGCGGTGCTCGCCGGCATCCTCGGACTGATTGCCTATTTTACGCAGGACCAGACTCCCTGGGTATTCTGGACGATCACGGGCTTGAGCTTCGCGATCGGTTTCCTGCTGATCATCCCGATCGGCGGGGCGGACATGCCGGTCGTGGTGTCGATGCTGAACTCCTATTCGGGCTGGGCGGCGGCGGCGATGGGGTTCACGCTGCACAACACCGCGATGATCATTACGGGCGCGCTGGTTGGATCGTCGGGCGCGATCCTCAGCTACATCATGTGCCGCGCGATGAACCGTAGCTTCATCAGCGTCATCGCGGGCGGGTTCGGCGGCGACAGCGGTGGCGCGGCCGGCGAGGCGAAGGAGCAGCGTCCGTGGAAGCGCGGATCGGCCGAGGACGCCGCCTTCCTGATGAGCCAGGCCGAGCAAGTCATCATCATTCCCGGCTACGGCATGGCGGTCGCGCAAGCGCAGCACGTGCTTCGCGAAATGGCCGACAAGCTCAAGGAAGAGGGGGTGCGCGTCAAATACGCGATCCATCCGGTCGCGGGCCGCATGCCGGGGCACATGAACGTGCTGCTCGCCGAGGCCAACGTCCCGTATGACGAAGTGTTCGAGCTCGAGGACATCAATTCCGAATTCGCGCAGACCGACGTCGCGTTCGTCATCGGCGCCAACGACGTCGTCAATCCGGCGGCCAAGACTGACAAATCCTCGCCGATCTACGGCATGCCGGTGTTCGACGTGAACAAGGCCAAGACCGTGTTGTTCATCAAGCGCAGCATGGGCGGTGTCGGCTATGCCGGCGTCGACAACGACGTCTTCTACCAGGACAACACGATGATGCTGTTGTCCGACGCCAAGAAGATGGTCGAGGAGATCGTGAAGGCATTGGGTTGAGTTCGGACCCGACTCGCGCCGAAATGGATCAATTTAGCCGCTCCGTTTCGGAGCGACCGTGGTGAGCGCCGCTCGCGAAATACGTAGTTTGCGGATGTCCAAGGGGGCTGGGCGATCTGGCAAGGTACGGCGATGCTGCGCGCAACCGAGTATGACAGGGGTGTTGCGCCATTGGCTTTGATCGTCGCCGATCCGGGTTCGGGTGCCGCTGACGCTGCCGAAGCGATCATTCTCGCAGGCGGGACGTTTCGCGGCGAGGCCGATTGGCGCGCCGCGTGCGCGGGCCGCTTCGATCATCCCGGCGCCATCGAGCTGATCGCGGTGGAAGCCCAGCACGTTTCGGACGGTATGCTGGCCGACGCGCTGCCGCGCATATCCGGCGCGATCGAGCGAACGTCCGCGCGCGCGGTGGTCGCGCTGCAGCCGGAACAGATCGATATCGTAGCGGCAGCGATGCTCGGGCCGCGCGTCGAGTTATTGTGCGCGCCGACGATCGCCGATCGCACCGCCGCCTTCGCGGTGGCGCTCGCACCGTTCGCGTCGAGCCGCGTTCACGACCCCGCCCAGGACAGCGAGTCCGCGCAGCTCCGCCAGCTCAATGAAGAGGTCGCCAGGATCTCGCGTGTGCTGGCTCGACTTACCAGCGAAGAGAAGCGCACCAGCGGCGTGGCCGATCGCCCGCTGGGATATGGCGCACCGCCCGCGACAGCCCCGGCTGCATCGACCATTACCGCTGCCGAGGTGCGCAAGCTCATTCGCGCGCGTCGGATGCGCAACCAGTACCTCGCCGAGGATCTGTTCGAGGATCCCGCGTGGGACATGCTGCTCGACCTCTACGCGGCCGACCTGGAGAGTGCGCAAGTCTCGGTTTCAAGCCTGTGCATCGCTGCCGCGGTGGCGCCGACGACTGCGTTGCGCTGGATTGCGCGCATGACCGAGGCTGGCTTGTTCGAGCGTCATCCCGACCCGTTCGACCGCCGCCGCGCCTTCCTTGCGCTCAGCGACGGAATGCGCGCCAAGCTGGAGCGCTACTTTGCCGCGTTGCGTCAGAGCGGGCTCGGTGTGATCTGAACCGTCTTGCGCTGGCGGTCCCCACGCGCCACAGGAAAATCGTCGGGCGGTTAGCTCAGTTGGTAGAGCATCTCGTTTACACCGAGAGGGTCGGCGGTTCGAGACCGTCACCGCCCACCAAGCGCCAAGCGCGCCTCCCGCCCATCAAAACCGCAATCGCGCCGATCGACGCCAACCAAGTTTGCGGTGCGGCGAAGCGCTTCGAGAGGCGCCGCCGGTACGGGCGCGCATCGGCCGAATCCGACGCCCGGATACGTCGGAAACAGGAACATTCACTCGGAAGAGAATTAGTGTTGCTCCCGCCGAGGTTTTGAGGCAGATTTGCGACATGGGCGCCACAGAGCGCTGCATGACACGAAGTTGGAGAGGGGTTCATGAAGGCTTCCGCTTGGTTGGGCGCATCATTTGTGGCGCTCGCATTCAGCATGCCGGCCGCGGCGCAGACCGCGACGCCGCCTGCCGCCGCACCGCAATCGTCATCGCAGACGAACGATCAGACGAACGATCAGACGACGACCGACAACACCGACGGCGACATCGTCATCACCGCGCAGCGGCGCTCGGAAAGTCTGATGACGACCGCAGTGTCGGCGTCGGTGCTGAGCGGCACCGATTTGTCCAACAAGGGCGTCGCCAATGTCGATGCGCTGCAGTTCGCGATGCCGTCTGTGGTGGTCAACAATTTCGGCCAGGGCAACGACTTCAACGTGCGCGGCATCGGCAAGGCGGAGCACAACACCCAGACGACGACCGGCGTCATCACCTATCGCGACGGCGTGCCGACCTTCCCGGGCTATTTCCAGATGGAGCCCTATTACGACGTCGCAAACATTCAGGTGCTGCGCGGGCCGCAGGGCACGATCGTCGGCCAGAACGCGACCGGCGGCGCGGTGTTCGTCAACACCAACGATCCCGTCATCAACGGCGGCGTCCGGGGCTACATCAACGCCAATTACGGCAATTACAACGATTTCGGGTTCCAGGGTGCGATCAACATTCCGGTCAGCGACACGCTGGCGGTACGTCTCGCGATGTACGCCGATCGCCGCGACAGCTTCTTCCATATCAAGGGCCCCGGCGGCACCGCCTATCCCTATGATCAAGGCAAGATGGGCTATCTCGCCGGCCGGGTGAGCGTGCTGTGGAAGCCGAGCGAGCATTTCTCTGCGCTGTGGAAGACCGATCTCGATTATCTCGATTCGGGCGCCTATCCCGCCTCGCCATATTACCAGCACAGCGATCTTTTCCCGACGCTCAAGCGCGACCTGTACGATATCGAGCTGAACGCGCCGCAGGATGCGCGCGACAAGTTCATCCGGTCGGTCCTGAAGCTCGAATATGACACCGCCGGGGGCGTGAAATTCCGCTCGGTCACCGGATACCAGACCGGCACTACGATGTATCGCGCCGATTTGGATGGCACCGCGTCGACGACGACGAACCAGTCATTCTACGATAAGGTCAACGAGCGGCAGTTCAGCCAGGAATTTAACATCATCTCGCCTGACAACCAGCGTTTCACCTGGCTGATCGGCGGGTTCGGAATGTGGAACACCTATGTGTTCCCCAAACCGTTCAGCAATTTCACGATCAACCTGTGCTATCCGGTCACCACCGTTAACGCGTGCCTGTACCAGCTCTATGGCCGCAACCCAGAGCGTAACCTTGCCGGCTTCGGGCAGGTCGGGTTCCAGATCACCCCGAGCCTGAAGCTCGAGCTTGGCGGCCGCTACACTTCCAGCCGGTCGACCAATTATGTCAGCGTTCAGCAATACGGCGCGTTGATCAATCAGACGCAGACCGTGTCGTCGGACAACTTCTCGTACAAGGCGTCACTCGGCTGGAAGGTGAGCCCCGACCAGTTCCTCTACGGCTTCGTCGCCACCGGCTTCCGTCCGGGCGGCCTCAACGTCCCGGTCGGCCTGGGCGACCCGGCGCCGTTCAAGCCCGAGAGGATTACCTCGTACGAGGCCGGCTTGAAGAGCAATTGGGCGGGCGGACACATCCGCACGACCCTCACCGGCTTCTACAACGACTATAAGGACTTCCAGGTCGTCATCGGCTACCCGACCTTCCCGACCTTCGGGATCGAGCTCAACGTGCCGAACTCGACCAAGATCTACGGGTTCGAGGGTGAGGCCGATTTCAGCTTCGGCGGGTTCAAGTTCGGGGCCGGCGTCAACGTGCTGCACAGCGAGCTGGGCAAGTTCTTCGCCAGCGATCCGCGCGTCGCAGCCACCGGCGCGTGCGATCCGCTGACCGGCGGTGCGGCGGCCGCGACCAACTGCATCAACCTCAACGGCCGTCGCCAGACCTACGCGCCGAACGTCACGTTCAACGTCAGCGGCGAATATACCTTCACGCTGCCGGGCGGCGACTCGATCACGCCGCGCGCCAATTTCGGCTATGTCGGCAGCCAGGGGGCGACGCTGTTCGAGAATCCGGCCCTCGGCGACCGGCTCGATGCGCGCAAGATCCTCAACGCGCAGATCGCCTATACGCACGGCACGCTGACGGTTACCGCCTACGGCACCAATTTGACCGACCAGCACTATGTCGCCGCGCTCAATAGTGGGCTCTACTTCGCGGGGGCACCGCGCCAGTACGGCATCAAGGTGCTCAAGACCTTCTGATCTCTCCACGACCGGCCGCCGGGCGTGCGCTCGGCGGCTGTTTCTTTCTCGTGCTCCCACGGTGTCATGCAGCCCTACGGCCTGACGGTAGACAAATTCCTCGACCATGCCGCCAAGTGGTTCCACGACCGGCAGATCGTCGGCGCGGAAGCCGGGAAGGTGGCGACGCGGATCGACTATGCGGCGTTGCGCGACCGCAGCAATCGCATGTCCGGGGCGCTGGTCGCGCTGGGCTTGGCGAAGGGCGATCGGGTCGCCACGCTTGCCTGGAACACGCAGCACCACCTCGAACTTTATTATGCAGCGATGGGCGTCGGGCTGGTTTGTCACACGCTCAATCCGCGGCTGACGGTCGCGCACCTCGGGGCAATGATCAACGAGGCCGAGGATCGCGTGCTCGCGATCGCCGCTAATTTGATGCCGTTTGCGCGTGAACTCGCGCGGCTTTGCCCGACGATCGAGCATGTCGTCGTGCTCGGTGCGGCGGCCGACGATGCCGCTTTCGGCCAGGCGCAGGTCTGGGACTACGAAGCCCTACTCGAAACGCGTGGCGAGGCCCGCGTTTGGGGCGAATTCGACGAGAACGCCCCTGCGGGCCTCTGCTACACGTCGGGCACCACCGGCAGCCCCAAGGGAGTCGTCTACACCCACCGTTCGAACTATCTCCATACGCTCCGTGCGCTTCAGGCCGACGCCGTCGCGCTGACCGAGCGCGACGTGTTGCTGCTCGCGGTGCCGATGTTCCACGCCAATGGCTGGGGCCTGCCGTTCGCGGCACCGGCGGCGGGGGCCAAGCTGGTGCTTCCAGGTCGCGCGGTCGATGGCGCGAGCCTGGCGCGGCTGATGTGCGACGAGCGAGTCACGATCGCGGTCGGAGTGCAGGCGGTGTGGCTCGGGCTGGTCGATCATCTCGGCGCGACGGGCACCGACCTGCCCGATCTCCAACGCGTGCTGATCGGCGGGTCAAGTTGTCCGGACGCGCTGCTCCGTCGCCTCGAACAGGGGCTTGGCGCCGAGGTGCAGACCAGCTGGGGGATGACCGAGCTATCGCCGATTGGCACGATCGCGCCGCCGGGCTCCGTGGGTGAGGGGCGCGGGGCAGGGCGTCCGCCGATGGGGCTCGACCTCAAGCTGACCGATGCCGACGGCAACACACTCGCGTCGCAATGCGGGGTGCTCGGCCATCTCAAGGTCAAGGGCCATAGCGTGCTCGACGCCTATTTCCGCGCCGACAGCGATGCTCTCGATGCGGAAGGCTATTTCGATACCGGCGACCTCGCGACGATCGACGAAGCGGGCAATCTCACGATCGGCGGGCGCGCCAAGGATTTGATCAAGTCGGGCGGCGAGTGGATCAACCCGACCGAGATCGAAGCGATCATCGGCACGCACCCGGCGGTGCGCCACGTCGCGGTAATCGCCCGAGCCGACGCCAAATGGGGCGAGCGCCCGGTGCTGATCGTCGAGACCGAGGACGGTGATTCGCAAGCGCTGCTCGAACTGCTCCGCGGCAAGGTCGCCGACTGGTGGATCCCCGACCAAGTGGTCGAGATCGATGCGATGCCGCTCGCCGCCTCGGGCAAGATCGACAAGGCGCGGCTGCGCGCCGATTTCGCGGCCGGCGCGCTCGCCGCGGCCTAGCCGATCAGTCGCACCCCGCCGTCTTGTCCGGCAGCTTCGGCGCGGCGAGCCCGACGTTCCAGTTCCACCCGACTCCGGTCGCTTTTTTCCGGCACATCACCGTTTCGTTGAGCGCATACATACCCGGCATCAGCTTCGTTTCGGGCTGCGGTGTCGCGGCGAAATGCATGTAGTTGGCGGCATTACCATAGGCTGGCCACGCCGGCGCGTTGGCCGCCACGGGCTTGCCGGTGCGCGCGAAGCTCGCCCAGTAATCGGCTATCGCGTCGGAGATAGCTCGCTCGTCGGCGGTCGCCGGAATCGTGGGCCAGCGCGGCGGCAGGACGTCGATCGTGCCGAACACGAACGGCAATTCGCTGGCATGGAAAGCGTGCAAGCCCGCCGTGTCCATCGCCGGATAACCGTGATCGAACAGGTAGAGATAGGCCGGCTGTCCGATCGCCGTCTGCTTGCGCGCGAGCCGCTCGGCGGTCCAGCCGTAGAGCCCGTCGCGCGTCGTCGCGATGATGCTCTCCTTGTAATCGGCAGCGGGATAGAGCCGCAGGAAGGCATCGGCGAGGTCGCCGTAGCGGTCGCGGATCGCCGTCTCATAAGCTTCCGCGGTCGCCGGCGGCTTGGGCGCGAGCATCATCAGCGACCGGATCTCGCCTTGGTTGAAGCCGGCAAGCAGCGGCACCGGCGCCTGCTTCTTCTGATCGAACGCATCGACCATCTGCATCGGAAGCACGAGGCCGTCGACCGTTCCCCACGGGCCGAACCCCATCTTGGCGGCGCTGTCGGTGATCGTCTGGGCGTCCATCCCGCGCAGCGTGGCGATATCGGGCGCCTGCAGGCCACCGCCGAGCAGCTGCCCCATCGCTTCGCCCGAGGGCGCTCCGTAGACGCTCTTCTTGAGGTCCGGCATCGAGATCATGTACGCGCTCTCGGCGATCGCCTTCTGGAACAGCCCGCGCGCGAGCGGCGAATCCATCAGGTACATCACGCTCAGCCCGCCGGCGGATTCGCCCGCGATAGTCACGTTCCTGGCGTCGCCGCCGAACGCCGCGATATTGTAGCGGACCCATTGCAGCGCCGCGATCTGATCGAGCAGCCCGTAATTGCCCGACACATGCTGTGGCGATTCGGCGCTGAGCTGCGGATGGGCGAGCCAGCCGAGCACGCCGAGCCGATAATTGATTGACACGACGATCACGCCGCGCTCGGCGAGCCGCTTGCCGTCGTACATCGGCTCGCGGCTCGATCCCGTCACCAGCGCGCCGCCGTGAATCCAGAAGAAGACCGGCGCGTTCTTCGCGTTCTTCGGTGTCCAGATGTTGAGCGTGAGGCAATCCTCGCTGACCGGCAGCGGCTGCGCGGGCGAATAGACCGAGGTCGGTGTCTTGCTCTGCGGCTGAACGCAAGCCGGGCCGAATGCGCTGGCGTCGCGCACGCGGGACCAGCGCGGCATCGCGACCGGCGGCCGCCAGCGCAGCGCGCCGATCGGCGGCCTGGCATAAGGGATGCCCTTGAACACGACGGTCCCGCGGTCGCTGGCGCCACGCACGGCGCCCGACGGCGCGTTGACCACCGGTCCGGTCTGCGCCATCGCCGGCGCGGCTAACATCAAGCCGCCGAGGGCGAGCAAGCGATGGAACGGGATCATGCGATTTTCCTTTCTTCGGCGCGCAGCCGGCGGGCTAGCCACGCGAACAGCGCGATCGCGATGAGATAGGCGGGGGTCAGGGTGTAGAGCGCGACTTGCAGCGAATGCGCCGAGCCGTTCGCCTTGAACCAGTCGCTCGCCGCTCCCACCCAGGTCGGCCCGAGCCCCAGCCCGATGAAGTTCATGATCAGCAGCAGCAACGCGCCCGACAGCACGCGCTGGTCGGGCCGCACTTCCTCCTGCACCAACGCCACCGACGAGCTCAGGTAAAAATAGTTGAAGGCATTGACGATCGTCAGCAAAACCAGCGCGAGCCGCCAGTCGGGCGTCCATACGAACGCGACGTAGAACGGCAACGCCACGATGAGCGACACGGCCGGCACCGCGGCGTACGCGGTGCGCGTGCGGCGGGTGAAACGGTCGATCACTCGGCCCGACACCAGCATCCCGCCGCCCATCCCGATCAGTACCACGAGCGCGTACCAAACCGCGACCTGCGACAGCGTCATGCCCTTTTCGCGCATCAGGAACAGCACCGCGAAATTGCCGAGGCCATAGGTCACGAACTGAGTCGCGCCGCTGCCGAGCGCGGTGAGCATCAGCGTCGGATTGGTTACGAACATCCCGACGGTCGACCAGAAACCGGCTTTGTCCGTCGGCGCCGCTCCGACCGGGTCGGTCGCGCCACGCGGCGGGTCGCGAAGGAATACCCGCACCAGGATTGCCGTCACCACGCCGATCGCGCCGATCGCGATAAAGGCGTCGCGCCAATCGAACTTGGCCGCGATCGTCGCGCCGAACGCGATGCCCAGCGCGGCGCCGATCGGCGGCCCGCAATTATAGATGCCGAACGAGATCCCGCGGCGCCCCGGCGGAAAGCTGTCGGTGACCAACGCGTAGGATGGTGGCACACCGCCCGCTTCGCCGAACCCGACGGCCATGCGCGCGACGACGAGTTGCGGATAGGTCGCGGCGAGCCCGCAGCATGTCGTCGCTGCACTCCAGATCGTGCATGCCAGCGAGACGATCGTAATCCGATTGGTGCGGTCGGCGAGCAACCCGATCGGAATCGCGATGAAGCAGTAGAACAGCGCGAAATAGAGCCCGCTCAGCCGTCCAAGCTGGCCATCGGTGATGTGCAGGCTGTCCTGGATCGGCTTGGCGAGGATGCCCAGCAACTGGCGATCGAGAAAATTGATCACATAGACGAAGGTCAGCGCGATCAGCATCGCCCAGGCGCGGGGCGAGGCCGCCAGCGGGTGCCGGGTTGCCGTAGCAACGGTGCCGGCCATTAGCGGCAACGTCCCAGGACCAAGTCGTTGCCCAACTCGACTCGACGGATCGCCGTCAGAAAATCCACAATCCTCTCCCGGCTTTTGTTTTGCGCATCATGCTGCCAAGTCACGGAGCGTGTCAACATACACTATCGCGCGGGTGAATATTGCTGGACGGGTTGACGCTCGGCGGCGGAGCCTAGAAGGACGATGGTTGTGACCGAGAAAGCCGCACCCAAGCGTCAATCGCGCAAGGCCGAACAGCGCGCCGCGACGATGGAGCAGATCCTGGACGTCGCCGAGGAGCTGTTTTCGAAGCACGGCCTGTACGGCGTCACTTTGAAGGACGTCGCCAAGCGCGTCGGCGTGCATCACACGCTGCTCAATTACTATTTCGCCGACAAGAAGGCGTTGTTCGACGCCGTCTTCGCGCGGCGTGCGGTGGTGACGAGCGAGCTCCGCATGAAGGCACTCGACGATTACGAGCATGCGTGCGGCGGGAAGCCGACGATCGAGGGCGCGCTACACGTATTCCTCGACACCGACCTCGACCTCTACATCAACGGCGGCGAAGGCTGGAAGAACTACGCCAGGTTCGGCGCGCAAGTCGCCAACACCCCGGCATGGGGCGCCGCGCTGATGGACGAGCATTTCGACCCGGTCGTGCTGCGGCTGATCGGGCTGCTCAAGAAAGCGATGCCGGATTGCGACGAGGCCGACATCTTCTGGGGCTATCACTTCGTCACCGGCGCGCTGATGCTGACGCTCGCGCGGACCGGCCGCATCGACAAGCTGTCTGGCGGCCTAGCTCGCTCGGACGATTTCGTCGCGGTGAAGGAGCGCATGGCGAGGTTCATGACAGCGGGGTTCGAGGCGATTTGCGGCTAGACGGGCGCGACAACGCCGCTGTCTGATCGCCTCTTGTTTCGTCGCAAGAAGCGTATTACTCTGCTAGCACACCATCATCCAGGGGAATTCGATGCGCGCTTCCTTCGTCTCCGCTATCGCCACCTTGCTGCTGTCCTCAGCGGCGATCGCGTCGCCGCAGCCGCAAACGACGCCCGATGCAGGTCCGAAGGTGGTGCCCGACTCGGCGGCGCCCAAAGGCAAGCTCCCCGATGCCGCGGTTCCCAAGGATTATCGGCTGGATTTCACCATCCTGCCCGAGGCGACGACCTTTTCGGGGCATGACGAGATCGACATCGCGGTCAAAGCGGCGACCTCGTCGCTCTATCTGCATGGCCGCGATCTGCGCGTGTCGAGAGTCGTCGCGATGGCCGGCGGCAAGACGATCACCGCGAAGTGGACTCAGGTCGACCAGACCGGCACCGCGCGGCTCGACTTCGCCACGCCGCTGCCGGCGGGCGCCGCGACGCTGGTGTTCGATTATTCGGGCGATTTTGCCGACAGCGCGTCGGGGCTGTTTCACGTCAAGGTCGGCGATCAATGGTATAGCTGGACTCAGTTCGAGAGCATCGACGCGCGCGCCGCCTATCCGGGCTTCGACGAGCCCGGTTTCAAAACGCCGTTCACCGTATCGGTGACGACGCATCCCGGGCTGGTGGTCGTCGGGAATGCGCCACAAGCGTCCCTGACCAAGGTCGCGGGCGGCATGGAGAAGCATCAACTCGCGCCGACTCGCCCGCTCCCGACCTACCTCGTCGCGATCGATACCGGGCCGTTCGTCCGCGAGACCGGGATGATCCCGCCCGACGCCGAGCGTAGCCAGCCGATGCCGTACGGCGCTGTCGCCACCCAGGCGCAAAAGGATAAGATGGCGTACGTCATGGCGGAAACGCCGCGCATCGTCAGCTTACTGGAGAAATATTTCGGCCAGCCGTTCCCGTTCCCCAAGCTCGACCAGATCGGCACTCCGATCATGCCCGGGGCGATGGAGAATGCCGGCGCCGACACCTATGGCGACGGGATCATCTTCCTCCCGCCCGGCGCGACCACCGGCGACAAGCAAGCCTTCGGCATGGTCGTCAGCCACGAGCTGTCGCACCAATGGTTCGGCGACCTCGTCACGCCGGCATGGTGGGACGACATCTGGCTCAACGAGAGCTTCGCCAACTGGATGGGCTATCGCATCGGCAATGAGTGGCGGCCCGAATTGAACATCAGCGTCGGCGCGCTCGACGAAGGCTTCAGCGCGATGAACACCGACGCGCTCGAGGTCGGCCGTCCGATCCACCAGCCGATCACCGACAACAGCCAGATCGACTCCGCATTCGACGGCATCACCTATGGCAAGGGTGGTCAGGTGGTGGCGATGATCGCCGCCTATCTGGGCGACGACAAGTTCAAGGCCGGCGTGCGGCTTCACCTCCAGCGCCACGCTTACGGTAATGCCACGTCGGAGCAGTTCTTTCAGTCGATCGCTGACGCGGCGAAGGATCCGCGCGTTCTTGCCGCGTTCAAGTCGTTCGTCGACCAGCAGGGCGTGCCGCTGGTCGATGTCGAACGCCGCGGCCGCAAGCTCGTCGCGACTCAATCGCGTTACGCCTTTCTGGGGTCGAACCCGGCGCCGCTCAGCTGGACGATCCCGTTCTGCGTGCGCGTCGGTGCGGCCAAGCAATGCACCCTGCTCGACCAGCAGACGACGACGCTCGATGCGCCGGCCAACGGCGTCATCATGCCCAATGTCGGCGGCACCGGTTATTATCGATTCAACCTCGCGCCCGCCGATTGGCAGGCGCTGATCGCGTCGTCGGCGACGCTGTCGCCGGGCGAGGCGATCGCGACCACCGACAGCCTGTGGGCGGCATTTCGCGCCGGCAAGGCGCCGGCATCGTGGCTGATCGCGGAAGCGCGCGCGATGGCGCAGAATCCCGACGCCACCGCCAGCGTCGACGGCGGCGAACGCATCGCGGGCCTGCGCGGCCGCGGATTGATCGGGCCGGAGTCGCTCCCGGCCTATCGCGCGCTGATGGCGTCGATCTACACCCCGCGCCTTGCGTCGCTAGGCTTCGATCCTGCGGCGGGGGTCTATGCCAAGGAAGATCCGGGTCGGCAGAAGCTGCGCCAGCAGCTCGTCGGTCTCGTCGCGGCGGACGCACGCGATTCCGTGGTGCGCGCAAAGCTAAAGGCCGCCGGCGACAAATATCTGGCTGGCGACGAAGCCGCGCTCGATCCCGGTTTCGTTGGTATCGCGCTCGGCGTGGTGGCGGAGGATGGCGGGCTGCCCGCGGTCAAGATGCTGGTGGACAAGGCGTTGTCGAGCGAAGACCCCACGTTCCGCCAGAGCGCGCTCGGCGCCGCCGCCTATAGCGGTCATGCCGATGCTGCCGACTATCTCCTGTCCCTCAACGACAAACGCATGCGCAGCTTCGATCGCATTGGACTGATCTTCGGCGTGGTCGGCAACCCCGACACGCGCGACCTCGGCACCGAGTGGATCTTTGCCAATTACGCAAAGCTGGCCGCCGACGGCAACGGCATCTTCATCACCAGCCGCTTGCCGCAGGCGTTCGGCGGCGCGTGCAGCGCCGACCAGGCGGCGCGGATCGACGCCAAGGTCGGCGCCGCGGTTCGCGGCTCGGGGATGGGCGTGCTCAACTACGAACGGACGCTGGAAAGCATCCGCCATTGCAGCGCGCTCAAGCAGGCCAAGAGCGCTGAAATCGCCGCGGCGATCGCGGCGGGGTAGGAAGGGCGGGGGACCGCCTCGCGCAGTCGCCTGTTACAACCCCCGGATCAAGGTCGCCGCTCGCGCGAGCCAGGGGGGATCGCTGACGACTTGCTGGCGCTGACCGGCGCCGAGCGGGAGCAATTGCAGCCGGTCGCCCTCGCGTCCGATCAGGCGACCGAACAGGAAGCGGCCGCCGGGACGCGGCACCAGCACGTCGCGGTTGAGGGCGCCGCCGAATTGTTCGGGCGCCAGCGGCTCGCACCAGATCGTGTCGCCGCTCCGGTAATCGCCGATCCCCGCCGCGACCGAGATGCCGACCATGCCCGCGGCGGCGCGCGGCGGCGGCACCACGATCGTACGCGTCGGCGCGTGCGCGCCATCGGCCTCGAGGATCGCGGCAACCGGCAGTTCGGGATGATCGGGCAGCTTGACCAGGTCGGCCGCCTCGACCCCGAGGGCTGCGGCGATTCGGTTGAGCCAGCCGACCGACACCGTGCGCGTGCCCGTTTCGAGCCGGCCGATCGTCTGCGCGGTGGTCGGCGGCGCGCAAGCCTTCGCGACATCGTCGAGCGTCATGCCCCTGGCGCGGCGCACTTCGCGGATGGCGGTGATCATGGGCAGCCCCTGTTAGCCAAATCGGTTCGCCACTTTCCTACACAATATGCGATATGGCAAGAGGGCATCGACTCGGACGACGGAGGAACGATGCGCGACATGGTGGAAATCGAAATCGACGCGGCGGGGGTCGCGGTCAGCGCATCGGCCGCGCCGGTCGCGCGGGGGCAAGCGCGCCGCGCGCGCCGCAGGGTGACGGTCAACCGCGCCGAATCGCCGCTCGGCTGGCTCGCCGCGCGCGGGCTGGTCGACGCCCGGCAGGTCGAGGCGGGCGGGCGGTTGCGGTGCGACTACGAAACCGCCCAGCTCGGCGCGCGCGTGACGATGCAGTGGGACTCGGTGCGAGTCGATGGCGGCGGTGGCGGCGCGCTCGAGCTAGGCCTCGCACAGATCGCCGCCAAGCGCCGGTTTGATGCCGCGGTCAACGCGGTCGGGCGCGGGCTCAACGATGTGCTGTGGCGCGTGGTCTGCGCGGGTGAGGCGATCACGGTGGCAGAACGCGCGCTCGGCTGGCCGGGCCGCGCGGGGCGGCTGGTGCTCGGCATCGCGCTGGACCGGCTCGCCGATCACTACCGTTTGCCATGACGGGCTGACGCGGCGGCGATCGCGGGATACAAGCGTACGATGCGGATCGACTTCACCAAATGCCACGGATCGGGCAACGATTTCGCGCTGGTCGATGCGCGCGGGGTCGAGTGGGGCGACGGCGATTGGGAAGGAATTGCGCGCGCACTGGCGGATCGGCGCGGGCCGGTGGGTAGCGACGGGCTGCTGGCCTTGGTCGACGGCGATGCGGCTCACGCATTCGGGATGCGGATGTGGAACAGCGACGGCAGTGAGGCGGAGACTTGCCTCAACGGCCTGCGCTGCGTCGCGCGCGCGGGGTTCGAGGCACTGGGAATCGACCAGGCGCAAGTGCGGCTCAAGACGTCGTGCGCCGACGTGCGCCGCGACCCCGATCTGGCGCCAGGGGTGGTGACGATCGGCGAGGTGGCGGGTCCGGCAACGCTCGATGTCGACCAATGGCCGATGGCGATCGGGCGCCACCACAATGTCGAGGTGGCGATCGAGCAATTGCCGAGCGAACGCCGCTTCACCGCGGTGGCGATCCCCAACCCGCATTTGATCGCGTTCGTCGATGCGATCGACGAAGCCGAACTGGTCGGGGTCGGCAGCGTCTGCGAGACGGCGCCCGATTGGCTGCCCAGCCGCGCCAACGTGTCGTTCGCCGAGTTGCGCGGGAACGACGCCTTGTACGTGCGCACCTTCGAGCGCGGCGTGGGGCTGACCGACAGCTGCGGCAGCGCGATGGCGGCGTCGCTGTTCGCGGCGTGCCTGACCGAGCGGCTGGCGTTCGACGCGCCGGTGACGGTGTTCAATCGCGGCGGGTTGGTGCGTGGATTCGCGCAGGCCGACGGCATGGTGCGGGTGTCGGGCAACGCGACGTTCGAATGGCGCGGCTCGGCCGAAGTCGATGTCGGTCGCGCGCTGGCGGGCGAAGTGGTCGTGGACCGGCATTTCAACGACGAGATCGCAGCATGGGCGGCGGCGGTGGAAGCGAAATAGCGACGCGGCGCGCCGGGGGCCGCCACCGCTGATGCTGATGAATAGAAAACGGCGGAGGTTGCCCCCCGCCGCTTCGTTTCTCCGGATGTTCCCGCCGGCAAAGCCGTCAGCCGGATCGAGCTGCGCTCGTCCGCCGGTTGGTCTGGTGCTTGCGCATCGGCGCGGGCGTAGCCGCGCCGTCAGCTCGCCTACTTCTTCGCGTCGATCGCGTCGGCCTTGTTGTCGCCGGCGGCGCGGACGGCGTCGGCCTTGTTCTCGAGCGCATCGGCCTTGTTGTCACCGGCGGCAGTGACAGCGTCGGCGGCGTTCGAGGCGTTGTCGCGGACCATGTCGGCCTGGTTGTCGATCATCGCGGCCGAATTGTCGGCGGTCGATTCGGCATTGTCGGCGGCCGGCGACTTGTTGCAAGCGGCGAGCGAGAGCAGCCCGGTGGCCGCGGCAACGATCAGAAGTTTCTTCATCAGAGCAAATCCCCTCTTGGACTCGGGCGGAGTCGAATCGCCCGCCGCGAGTCGCCCTATGCCGGAAATGGCGCGGGCACGGCAAGCGCGAACTCAAACGCCATCGTCCCGGGAAGTTGCACGCGCCCCGCAGCGTTAAGCATCAATCGCGCGGGACTCGCTCAATCGAGCGCGAGCTTCGCCTTCAACGCATCGATCCGCTTCGACGCCTCGGCCTTGCTCAGCTCGGCGGGCGGCGGCGCCTCGCCGGCTTCCTCGGCGAGCGTCGTCAGGTACGAGGCCTGCGCCCCGGTCATCGGATCGTCGCCCGACACCCAATTGTCGGGATCCTTTTCGGTGTTGGTCGGCGGATGGTCGTCGAGCTTGGGGTTGGGGAGGTCGGTCATCGGCGAAGTCCATAAGGCTGTTCGTGCTATGTTCTGAACGCCCTGGCCCCGGCGCGGTTCCCCGAACGACGCGGCCGTGTTGACACGACCGGGCGGCTGGCGGACGTCTCGTTCGAGGTTTGACCCGGGGGGAGAAAATGCCATGGCCGACACCATCGTGCCGGAGGTTCGCGCGGTAGAGGCCGCGTTGCTCGAAAAGCTTCGTGCCGTCCGCCGCGCGGCGCGCGAACGCCACACCGCGGAGCCGGCGCCCGCCGCGCCCGCGCTGACGACGGGGCAGCGAATTGCCGATGCGGTCGCTTCGACGATGGGGTCGTGGCGGTTCATCATCATCCAGTCGACGATCCTGTTCTTCTGGATCGTGCTCAACGTCACCGGCTTCGTTCGCGGCTGGGATCACTATCCGTTCATCCTGCTCAACCTCGCGCTGTCGTTCCAGGCGGCGTATGCGGCGCCGTTCATCATGATGAGCCAGAACCGGCAGCAGGACATCGACCGGCTGGCGGCCGAATCCGACTATCAGATCAACATCAAGGCCGAGCTCGAGATCGAGACGCTGCACCAAAAGCTCGACGAGCTTCGCCAGACCGAAGTGCTGGCGCTGACCAACGCGGTTCGCGAGCTCGCCGATCTGCTCAACCGGTCGGGGCTTTGCACGCCGGCGAAAGCGGGCGATCCGAAGCCCGATGCCGAGGGCGGTAGCGGGCAGGTGTAGGGCAGGCGCAAGGGTTCCATGGGGTGGACGCGCCGACAGGACTCGAACCTGCATGTTCCGGGGTTGCAATCCGGTGCGTAGCCTTTCCGCCACGGCGCGCTGAACCCGCCGAAAGCGGGCAAAACGGTCAGCGGCGACAGGTCGATGCGGAAAGCATGGGCGTGGCAACTAGCGCTAGGGAGGCGACCGTGCAAGCCATCGCATCAGCGGGTAGTGTCGCAGTTTGAAATCTAGCCTTGAGCAGCTTCGCTTGCTTCTCTTTGGCGTAGCAGAACGACCAAATCTCATCGCACTGAACGCGGCTCGCCTTCACGTTGCGCACCGTCTCGTCGTGGATCGCGAGGCAAGCTTCGCCAGCTTGCACCAGCAGCTTCGACACCGTGTTGATCGACACATCGGTGATGCGGCTGATCGACCGCATGGACGATCCCCCGCACAGCATGGCGAGGATTTGAGTGCGCTTGGCGAGAGGAGGCTTGTTCATACGCATTGCATATGAACTTTATGCTTAGCGTCAAGCATAATCAGACAGCCGAAAGCGTTCGCTTCAGCGGTCTTTCTCCGGTCGAAGTCATGTTCGCAACCAAGCCTTCCAACTCGTCGATCGGTATGTTCAGCTCGCGCGCAACGTCGTCCTTCGTAACTTTTTCGCTCCAAAGTGCTGAGAACACTTGCTTCCAAACCGTTGAAATTTCGCGCTCAACGCCGTTCGGCTCAGCCGAGCGATATCCCCTCCGGCTTAGATCGATACAAAGTGAGCGATACTGATGCTCGGTGGCGATTATCTTCATGCGCCACAGCCGATGAAGGAGTGCGAAGGCAGAGACTCGCCACTTCGCCTTCGCTCTAATAACTATCTCGCTGGTGACTGGTCGATCGACGCTTGCCCGGACATCGTTTGCGGGCATGAGAAAAGCGCCAGCAAAACCGTCGGCCTCTCTTTCGAGTAGCCGATCACCGCGAAGATCGCCCTTGCAGTGGATAAGCAGATGTCCAAGTTCATGAGCTGAATCGAAAATACTGCTTTCCGCGGACTTGAAGTTATTCAGGAATATGTAAGGCTTTCCGTCGCGCCAAAATGAAAATGCATTCACGTTGGCCGTGTCTTCGCTCAGAGAGAGAATGCGAACGCCCTTACTTTCCAAGAAACCGATCATGTTTCCTATCGGGCGCTCGCCAATGCCCCAATACTGGCGCGCCTCTACGGCTGCCTTCTCGGGGTCATTTTGGTAGCTCAGATCGGGCAAATCGGGATCGGGAATATTGAACCTATGTTCGGCCCACGCAGCGAGCTGGACGCCGAGCTGACCGGCAGACTGCGCCGCGTATTTCTCTTGTGCGCTCATTTTGGAAAAACTTCGAAAGCTTACTCCATCGGCGTCAATGTCCGCAGGATCCTCGCCGAAAAAGAATTCGGCGGGGTACCGAAGGGCATTCGCCAACTTATCGACCGTACCGTCATCGGGCGGTCTACGGCCCTTTTCCACCCGCGAAAGGGTATCGGGAGTAATCTTCGCCGCGTCCGCCAAGGCTTTGCCGGTCATGCGGCGTCGCATGCGCGCCAGCGCCAGCCGTTTAGGATTGAACATGGCTTAGGCTGCTCTGCGAGTTATCGTCGGCGTAATTTCGACCGCGCCGTCATCACGCGGGTTGATGGACAGCTTGCCGCCGTCATCGTCGTCGCCACCATTAGAGATAAAATTACGTTCGACGCAGGGACCAAACGATTTGCCTTCTATGGTCGGCCTCGAAAGCTCAACGCGACCTTCCGGATCGACCATGCAGTAAAAAAGCGGGATTCCGAGCGAGCTCTGCTGCTTAGTGAACGTCGGCAACCGTTCAAAAAGGTTAGTCTCGCAAAGCCTTTCTGCGCCGGCACCTTTTTCTGAAATTGGGGCTGGATCGTGGTTGATGTCGCAACACCGATCCACATTCGCAAACGCGACCCGAATTTCATTTTGATGGCTAACGATCGCCTCGACGCCACCAGGACGCTCTCTTTTCCAGATATCGCCGACAAATTCGTCTCGGAGGCACCACACGCCATCTTGATATGCGAATGTGCCGGGTGCGTTCGCAGCATGGAAGTCAGTGACATTGTTCCGCGCGGCTAAAGCGACGTTGCGAATTCGCCGCAGCCCGGCTGATGTCAGGTTTAATTCGAGAAGGCGCGGCTCAACTTCCCACGGGTCGCGACGTATGATAGTCTCTACGAACTGCATGGCACCCTCGCGTCGATTTTTGCGACCAAGGACTTGGGCCAGGAAATCGACGCCGTCAAGCCTTCCATCGTGCTGCGGCGGCTTTTTTTGCAATTTCAATGCGGCGTTCAGCGGTCATATTCGCTGCCCGCTTCTTCCCGCCCAGCGCACCAAGCTGCGCAGCGGCGCTGGACGCGGCCTCGCGCTCGTCCTCGATCTCGCCAGTAGCGATCTTACCGATCATCACCGCCAAACCGATTGCGTCGGCGGGGCGCTTTTCGCCGCGTGGACCCTTAGGCATCGGGCAGCTTCGCCTTGATCTCGCGGAGTTCGCTGAGCACCGCGAGCAAGAGGCCGCTCATGCCATCGAACGCGAACATTAATTCATGGGTTAGGCTGCTAGCGCCGTGCATTTCCGCCCGAACCCTTTCGATCTCGCTCGTTTCTTTGCTAACATCCGCCATGCCATCTCCATGCTTTGCGCTAAGCATATAGGAAGCGGGCGGCGGAAGCCACAGCCGCCTACCGCACGTTAAGGGCGATACGACTCTTATTCACGATATCCCCGAGTGCGGCCGTTTCCTCCGCGCGCGCGCCGCGTCATTGGTTCGTCGATGACCGCTAGTGTCTCAGGTATCTCTCAAGAGCCGCGTGGACCCTTAGGCATCGGGCTTCTCTCGGATCAGCATCGTGTATTTTACCACTAAGGCGACGGCGACTGCGAAAGCTAGCCAACGCACGACGCCATGCGCGATGAAGCCCACCGCCACCATCGCGGCGGCGGGCAGGATCAATTGACCGGGGTCTGTGTTCTTCACGTCGCCTCCATGCTTTGCGCTAAGCATGTAGGAGGCGGGCCGGCAATGCGACAGCCGATCGGCTAGATTTCAAACTGCGAATTACCCATCAGCGACGGAGCGGGCGCACCACTGTCGGCAGGCCAGCCAGTCGACGATCGGCCGCTTCTACCTCGTCCGGTCGTTCGCCGTATCGCCGCGATCTCGGCCCCCGCGCTGGTCGCGCGTGGGTTGCGGGGTCGGGGTCGCTCTGGGGTTCCGGTTGCCCCAGCGATCGCGGCTCGGCGTGGGGGTGGTGGTCGGCGTGGGCGTGGGCGAAGGCTGGGTAGTCGGCCCTCTTCCGTTGTCGCGCGGCGAGTCCTGCGGGCCCCGGTTGGGGTTGTTTCCGTCATTTGCGCGGGGCTGCGATCCCCGCGCGTCACGGCCGCCGGAGGGCCGCACGCGCTGGACTCGGTCGGGCTGGGTGGCGACGACTCGCTCCGCCTGCGTGCGTTCCTGCTCGGAGCGCCGGGCGAGGCGGTCGGCCTCGTCGCGGGTCGCCTTGTCGACCTGGACGTCGCGGCCGTTGGTATAGCCGCGTTGCACGCGTCCGCCCGAATAGGCGAAGGCGCGGTTCTGGTCCTGGACGAGATAGGGCTGGGTATCGCCGGGGTGGAAGTAGGAGACGCGGCGGCCGTCGCTCGAGCTGGTGCGGATCGTCTTCCCGTTCTCTCGCCACGCCCATCCGCCGTCATACGGCACGCGTTCGATGTCGTTGCCTTCGGTGATCCGTCGCGCGACGCTCGCGGCTTCGACGAGCGGGGCGGCAGCGGCCCGGGGCGTTCCGGCGACCGGCGCGGGCACGTCGGCGACATCGACGGCTTCGGTTGCGGCGGCTTCATTGCCGTCGGTCATGTTGGCGGTGCTCGCCGCATTGTCGCCGTAGCTCGCGTTCGCGACTTCGCTGCCCGCGGTCCCGGTCTGGTTGCAGCCGGCGAGCAGAACGGCCAACGCCGCGGCACCGGTGAGAGCTATGGTTTTCATCGCGGATCCTTGTGGTTGGGTTGGTTCGGTTTGGCGGGCGCGGTTGATCGATCGCGACCGATCGCGCCTGCACGAGCGCGGGACCAACCCGAGAGCTGGGCAAAAGGTTCATTTTGCGGGCGGGGTGGGCCGGGGTGTGGCCACGACGTGCGGGGCGCGGCAATGCGAAACGCGGGCCCGACGCGGGAGTGAATCCCGCGTCGTCGGACGGGCTGGCCGGCCCGCCGGCCGGGGGCATGGATGCGCTCGCCTTGGCGAGCGCACCGGCAAATACCGGAGGTTATTTGCCTTCCATGCCCTTCACCATATCCAGGTGCCCCTGCACCACCGGCGCGATTTCGCCCGCGGCGGCCTTGAGCGGCGCGGAGTCGCCGGCGTCGGCATAGTTCTTCATCAGCGTCAGCGCCTGTTCGTGCGCGTCGATCTGGCCCGAAACGTACTGCTTGTCGAAATCGGCGCCCTTGAGCTTGCCGAGGTCGGCGAGCATGCTCTTTTGCGCGTCTGTCATCGTCGGATCGGGGGTGACCGGGGGCGTGGACTTGGCGGCGGCGGCCTTGATCTTGGCGGTCGAGTTGGTGTGATCGGTGATCATCTTCCTGGCGAATGCCTTGACGTCGGCCGACGCGGCGTTGCTCTCGGCGAGCTTGGCGGTGGCGATCTCGAACGCGTCGCTCTTCGCCGCGGTGTCGACGAATTGCTGCGCGGTCATCGCCGGGTTGACCGCGGCGTCCATCGCATTGGTGTCGCCGCCCGCGCTCGTCATGTTGTCGTCGGCGGTCGTCGTCATGGTGTTGCTGGTGTCGGTGCTCGTCATGTTGTCGGTCCTGGACCCGCACGCGGCGAGGCTGAGCGCGAGCGCCGACGCGGCGGCGAGATAGGTGAGCTTCATGATCGGACATCCTCCTGTTGGTTCGCGCGGGAACGCGTGAGGGCGGAGGCGTGTTCCGTGGGCGCGCGCAGGGCGGCTTGTAAGCGGCGACGCGGCTCAGACCGCCCAGCGGCTCGCCTCCAACCCGATGATCAGCCCGCCGATCAAGCCCGTGCCCAGGATCGGCGCATAGGCCCTGGTGATGACCGCATCGGGCAGGCTGACGAGCAGCCCGACCAGTCCGCCCACCGCCCAGCCGGGGATCGGCATTTTGACGAGCGGGATCAGGAAGCCGATCGCGAACCGGCTGAGGAACGCGCCGAGCAATGCGGTCTTCTTGTCCGGGAAGGTCATCGGCAGCATCAGCGCGACGTCCGCGACGCCGAAGACCAGGCCGGCGAGCAAGCCGAACAGCATTGGGTTCATGCCGTCCCCCCGATATCCAACCCGCAGAGCTTGCGCCGCGTCCAGGCGCGAGTCCAGCGGGGGCTGCCGCCAGGAACGCCGATCGATACACCCCCGGCCCTTGTTTGTGGCGTTACCCGCTCCTACCCCCTGTCAGGCAGAAAACGACTCGAGTTGGGCTCCCAAGCGAATGGACGAAGAACTTGTCGCTCACATCCGGTCGCGGATCGAGCGTTGCCGCCGGCTTGCCGCGGCGACGACCGACCGCCAAGCCGCCGAGGTGCTGATGCAAATCGCCGACGAAGGCGAAGCCGACCTTGCCCGCCTCGCGGCCGAACACGCCCCCGCCGGCGACGGTGCGGCGCAGGGCATCCAGGACGATCCCCCTATGATCATCGCGACGCCGATCGCGCGCGGCTAGGCCGCGCGGGCGGATATCGCGTGCATCGGCGGGCTTCTGCCCATTCGGGGTACCTTCGCGCCTCGCTAAGTCCCGGCATCCTCGAGGCCGCCCAACAGCGCGTCGATCTCGCGCAGTTCGCCTTCGAGCTCGGCGACCAAATTGCGATAGTCTACCCGGCCGCCTCGGCGCGCAAACGGTGCCGTTACGCGATAGT
Organism: Sphingomonas sp.; assembly: GCF_036269755.1. Classification (GTDB taxonomy): domain Bacteria; phylum Pseudomonadota; class Alphaproteobacteria; order Sphingomonadales; family Sphingomonadaceae; genus Sphingomonas. The sequence continues at coordinate 96,430 of NZ_DATBDV010000021.1, forward strand.
TGAGTTCGTCGAGCTGCGCGATGATCCTGGTACGGGCTTCGACGAGTTGATCGCGCAGGGATGGTTCTTCGGCGGGTGGCATGGCGGTTCCTTGCGAAGCTGTGCATGAACTGTCCGAATGCAATTGCCTAGACTCCAACGCGGATCACCCGAATGCATTGGGCTTCGCGCCGCTTCTCCCTATATCCGCCGCCATGGAACCCGATCCTGCGCCCCCGCCCGCCCCGATCACGGGGCAGGAGAAATTCCGGTGGATCATGCATTGCGGCTGGCGCGGGCTGTGTCCGCGGTGCGGCGTCGGGCGGATGTTCAAGTCGTGGCTCAAGATCGTCGACAAATGCGGGCATTGCGGGCTCGATTACCGCTTTGCCGCGCCCGATGACGGGCCGGCCTTCTTCTCGTTGTGCATCATCGCGCTGCCGCTGACCGCGATCGTGGTGTGGATCCAGGTCGCGTTCGAACCGCCGTTCTGGGTCCACCTCGTCACCTCGGTGCCGTTGATGGCGATCGGCACCTTGCTGCCGCTGCGCCCGATCAAGGGCTGGCTGGTCGCGTCGCAGTTCGTCAATCGCGCGCAGGAAGCCGGGACGCAGGGGCTGTGGACGAGGCTCCACGGGACGGAGGCGGGGCGCAGCGACTTCGATCAGTGACGGGTGGGGCCGAGATAGATAGAGGTCGTGCTCCTGCGCAGGCAGGAGCGCTGGCGGCAATCGGTACGTTATCGGCCAACGCTCCTGCCTTCGCAGGAGCACAGACGAGGCATAAAAAGCCGCACAGCGAACCAAATAGGAAAATAGTACTTGACATCGTAACGCTCTTTAGGTACATATAAGGAACGTTGAAGAATTGTGATTCGGCCACGAGCCGCCGGAATTAGCCCCGCTAATTCCGAGCCGGCGAGTGCCGGGCGGCGGCCCGTCGGGCCGGCCGACGACGCGGCTTCGCCGCGGCGCGCATGCAAGCAATTCGACCAAGGGCCGGGCGGTGACGCTTCGGCCCTTTTTGTTGCCCGAAAAGGAGGGGAGCGATGGGAGCCGATGCCAACGATGTGCCAACGACGATCGCCGGCAATGCGCGTGTCGCGTTGCAGAAGCGCGCATCGCGACAGGGGAGTTGGACCAAGGCCAACCGCGCGGCGTTCCTCGATGAACTCGCGTCGAGCTGCAACGTCACGCGCGCGGTCGCGGCGGCGAAAATGAGCTCGACCGCCGCTTACTCCTTGCGGCGGAGAGATCCCGTGTTCGCAGCGGCGTGGGCGGAGGCGATCGAACAGGGGATCGAGACGCTGCGTGCGCTGCTGCTCGCCCGCGCGATGGGCACCGCGGACGCCGAACTGATCGCTGCCAACCCCGGCGAAGAGGATCGCCACGCGGTAGAACCCGCACCGATCAGCGACGATATGCGCTTGCGCACTTTGCAGATATGCCGCGCGATCGCGGACGGGCGGCACGGATCGGCCGGCTGGCGCAAGCCGCGCGCGATCACTCGATCGTCCGATGAGGTGTTCGCCTCGCTCGCGACCAAGCTCGACCGGGTCGAGAAACGATTGAAGCGCGATGGCAAAATCTAGGCGGCGCGGCGTCGACCCGCGCGAAGTCGTCGTCCGGCTGGCCGCACTGCCGCCGGTCTATCGCCTGCAAGTCCTGCGCGCGATGGGCGCGGAGGAACTCAAGCGGGTCGATCGCGAATGGCGCGGCTGGGCGATGGATGGCCAGACCGCGCCCGAACGCGATTGGCGCGTATGGCTGATCCGCGCCGGGCGTGGCTTCGGCAAGACGCGCGCCGGCGCGGAATGGGTGAGCGCCTTCGCGCGCGACAACCCCGGCGCGCGGATCGCCTTGGTCGCGGCGACGGTCGACGAGGCGCGGCGGGTGATGATCGAGGGGGAGAGTGGTTTGCTCAGCGTGGCGCCGGATGACGAGCGGCCAGTGTGGCGCGCGCGAATGGGCGAAGTGGCGTTCGCATCGGGCGCGGTCGCGCAAGTCTTTTCGGCCGCGGCGGGAGAGAAATTGCGCGGCGCCCAGCATCATGCGGCGTGGTGCGATGAACTCGGCAAGTGGCGCGGGGGGACGCGCGCCTGGGACAATCTGATGCTGGGCTTGCGGCTTGGCGACAATCCGCGCGTGCTGGTGACGACGACGCCGCGCCCGACCGAACTGATGTACCGGGTGATGGCGATGGCGGGGTTCACCGAGACTTGCGGGAGCACCCGCGACAACCCGTACCTCGCGGAAAGCTTCGCAGCGGCGATGCACGGCGATTATGGCGGCACGCGGCTCGGGCGGCAGGAGCTCGAGGGCGAGCTGATCGAGGATCGCGACGGCGGATTGTGGTCGCGCGACAGGATCGAGGCGTGCCGGGTGGCGGAAGCGCCTGCGCTGCTTCGCGTCGTGGTCGCGGTCGATCCGCCGGCGGGGGGCGAAGGCGCCGATGAGGGCAACGGCACCGGCGATGCCTGCGGGATCGTCGCGGCGGGACTCGGCGAGGACGGGCTGTTCTACGTGATCGACGACGCCAGCATCGCGGGCGCCTCGCCCGCGCGATGGGCGGCGGCGGTGGCGGATTGCGCCGCGCGCCACGGCGCCGACCGGGTGGTCGCGGAAAAGAACCAGGGTGGGGCGATGGTGCGCGCGGTGCTGACCGGGGCCGACGTGTCGCTGCCGCTGACGTTGGTGCATGCCTCGCTCGGCAAGGTGGCGCGCGCGGAGCCGGTGTCGCTGCAATATGAAAGCGGGCGGGTGCGGCATGTCGGCGCGTTCCCCGCGCTCGAGGATCAATTGTGCGGCATGCTGGTGGCGGGCGGCTATGCCGGGCCGGGACGATCGCCGGATCGCGCGGATGCCCTGGTATGGGCGCTGACGGAATTGTTGCAGCCGAGGGGGAAGGCGCGGGTGCGGAGGCTCTAATCCTCCCCGGGCCGGGGAGGACTTATTCGATCAGCGCCTTGACCTGCTCGACGCGGGCCATCGCGGCGGCGGGGGGTGCGCCGAGGCGGGCATAGGCTTCGCGCGTTGCCGCCTCGTCGAGCCGGTCGGCGGCAAGGTCGAACGCGACGCAGAAGTCCTGCGCCGCCCAGCCGGGGTAACGCCGGGCGCGGTCGGCGCAGTCGCGGGCATAAGCGGCGACGTCCTCGCCGCCGCGCGCGGCCACTCGGCGATACTGGCCGACCGCGCGCGCCACGGTGGCGGCGACGACGGCGGGATAGGAGACCGGCGGGGGTGCGGCGCGCCTGGCGGCTAGCACGGGCGCGGGCGCGCCGAACCCGGCGGGAGTGAGCAAGCGGCGGACCTGGGCGAGGCGCGAGCGCGCGAAGGCGGTGGCCTTGGCGCCCTCTGCCGGGAAGGCTTCGGCGACGTGGCCGGGGACGCCGGGCAGCGTCATCGCCATCGCGGGCAGCCCGACGAAGACGAGGATCATCGCCAGCGTCGGCGCGGCGCTTCGCCGCGGCGGCATCGGGTAGGGCGATTCGACCCAGGCATGCGCGGGGGCGATGTCGACCGGGGGAATGTCCTCGGTCAGGAAGCGAGTCTGCTCGGCGCGGCGCTCGGCGATGATTTCGGCATAGGCAGCGTTGATCGCGTGCGTGCGCTCGGCGGCGTCGGGCAAATCGCCCGCGGTATCGGGATGGTAGCGGCGAAGCAGCGCGCGCCGCGCGGCACGCACCGCCGCGTCGTCGACATCGGGCGCGATGCCCAGCACAATGTAGGGATCGGACGCGACCGCCATGCGGCGAGATGTGCGACGGATCGCGGGGCGGGGCAAGCAAATCCTCCCCGGCACGGCGAGGTGGCGCGCATAGCGTGACGGAGGGGGCGGGCAGCGGGCGGATCGCTCGCGGCGAGCCCCCTCCACCACGCTTCGCGTGGTCCCCCTCCCCGTGAACGGGGAGGAATTAGAGAGGAAAGCCATGAAATTCTTCGGCAGAAAATCCGCCGCCGCCGGCGAGGCGCGGCCCCCTTTGTCGCGCTATGGCGGCGGCGGGGCGGCGCTCGGCGACTGGCCGCGCAGTTACGAGGCGCAGGTGCGGAGCGGCTATGTCGAGAACGCGATTGCGCAGCGGAGCGTGCGGCTGGTCGCGGAAGGGGTGGCCGATGCGCCGATCGGCGGGTCGTCGCCCGAGCTGGTGGCGCTGATCGAGGCGCGGTCGAGCGGCCAGGCGTTGCTCGACACCGTGGCGGCGCAGCTGATGCTCCACGGCAACGCGTTCATCCAGGTGCTCGACGACGGCCGCGGCGGGGTGGGCGAACTGTTCGCGCTTCGCCCCGAGCGCGTCAGCGTCGAGCCCGACGCCAATGGCTGGCCGGCGGCGTATCGCTACAAGGTGGCCGACCGAGTCACGCGGCTGTCGCCCGACGGGCCGCGGCCCGAGGTGATCCACCTCAAGACTTTCAACCCGGTCGACGACCATCTCGGGCTCGGCTGCCTGGGCGCGGCGGCCGGGGCGATCGCGGTGCACAATGCCGCCGCGGTGTGGAACAAGGCGCTGCTCGACAATGCCGCGCGGCCCTCGGGGGCGTTGGTCTACGATCCCGGCGACGGATCGGCGCTGGCGCCCGCGCAATTCGAGCGGTTGAAGCGCGAATTGGAGGCGAGCTTTTCGGGCGAGCGCAACGCCGGGCGGCCGATGCTGCTCGAAGGCGGGTTGAAGTGGCAGCCGCTGAGCCTGACCCCGGCCGAGATGGACTTCGCCGGATTGAAGGCGGCGGCTTCTCGCGAAATCGCGCTGGCGTTCGGGGTGCCGCCGATGCTGCTCGGGCTGCCGGGCGATTCGACCTATGCCAATTACCGCGAGGCCAATCGCGCGTTGTGGCGGCTCACGATCCTGCCGCTCGCGGGGACGATTTTGAGCGGGTTCGCGCAGGGGTTGAGCGGGTGGTTTCCGGGCGCGGCGCTCGCGGTCGACCGCAACCAGGTGCCGGCGCTGGCCGACGACCGTGCTGCGTTGTGGGCGAGCGTCACCGCGGCGGACTTCCTGACGCCCGAGGAGAAGCGGGCGATGGTGGGCCTATGAGCGACCTTCTCGCGCAGCTGTTCGCGCAAGGCCGCGGCGAAGGCGCCGACCTCGCGACGCTGCGCGCGATCGCCGAGGAAGCGGGCGAGCTTGGCGCGAGCCGGGCGCTGGCGCGGCTGGGCTTGAGCGATGCGGCGGCGGAAAAGGACATGGCCGAACTGCGCGAACTGCTCGGCGCGTGGCGCGATGCCAAACGGTCGGTGTGGAAGGCGCTGATCGGCTGGGTCGCGCGGATGGCGCTGGCGCTGGTGCTGGTCGGGCTCGCGGTGCGGCTGGGGTTTGCGGGGTATGTGAAATGATCCGCTTCGCCGGCTACGCGGCCGTTTTCGACCGAGTCGATCGCGGCGGCGACGTGGTGCGCGCCGGCGCGATTCGCGTGCCGGGCGCGGTGCCGTTGCTTTGGCAACATCGCGGGAGCCCGGTCGGACGGATCGAGAGCGTCGCGGCGGATGCCAAGGGCCTGCGCGTGGTGGGCGCGATCGACGACCCGAAGCTCGCCGCCTTGGTCGAGGCGAAAGCGGTCGACGGCCTGTCGTTCGGCTACCGAGTCCGCGCCGCGACCAGTGGACGGGTGCGCGAACTGACCGACCTAGACCTGGTCGAGATCAGCCTGGTGGCACGCCCGATGCAGCCGCTGGCGCGGGTGCATGCGGTGTCTCCTTCTTCCCCCGTGGGAGAAGGAAGGGGCCCGGGATGAAAGCTTGGGAAGGATGAGGGGGAGTGGGCATGACCGAGATTCCCCTCACCCTTCCGCCGCCTTCGGCGGCTCCCTCCCTCTCCCACAAGGGGAGAGGGATTCGGGCGCGAACCATCTCGGTTCGCGCCCTTTCTTTACCTCAAGGAGAAGACGAATGATCGAAGTGAAGGCGGATGCGCTCGAGGAGAGCTTTGACGGCGTCGAGATGCCGCCCGTCGTGACGCGGCCGGTGCTCGCCGGGGGCGAGGCGCGCGGGAGCGGCGGGTTCGGGGGGTATCTGCGCTCGGGCTCGACCGTCGAGATGAAGTCGTTCAACGCGACCGCCAGCGACGCCGGCGGCTATGCGCTGCCGACCGAGATCGACGCGGTGATCGACCGCACGCTGGCGGCGATCAGTCCGATCCGCGGCATCGCCAACGTCGTCAAGGTCGGCTCGGCCGGGTATCGCAAGCTCGTCACGACCGGCGGCACGCCGTCGGGCTGGGCGGCGGAGACCGACGCGCGGACCGGCACCGCAACGCCGGTATTCAACGAGATCGCGCCGCCGATGGGCGAGCTCTACGCCAACCCCAGCGCGTCGCAGGCAATGCTCGACGATGCGCAGTTCGACGTCGAGGCGTGGCTCGCCGAGGAAATCGCGACCGAGTTCGCCAAGGCCGAAGGATCGGCGTTCGTCGGCGGCAACGGCACCAACCGGCCCAAAGGGTTCCTCCAGGCCACGGTCTCGGCGGCGGGCGATGCGAGCCGGGCGTTCGGGTCGCTGCAATACGTGCCGTCGGGCGCGGCGGGCGACTTCGCCGCCAACCCGCAGGACAAGTTGATCGACCTCGTCCAGACGCTGCGCGCGCCGTACCGTCAGGGCGCGGCGTGGGTGATGAACGCCGCAACGCTCGCACGGATCCGCAAGTTCAAGACCTCGGACGGCGCGTTCCTGTGGACGCCGGGGATGGTCGCGGGGCAGGCTGCCACCCTGTTGGGCTATCCGGTGATCGAGAGCGAGGACATGCCCGACATCGCCATCAATTCGCTGAGCCTCGCGTTCGGCAATTTCAAGGCGGGGTATCTGATCGCCGAACGCAGCGAGACCGCGATCCTGCGCGATCCGTATTCGAACAAGCCGTTCGTCAATTTCTACGCGGTCAAGCGCGTCGGGGGGTGCGTGTCGAATTCGGAGGCGATCAAGCTGCTGAAGTTCGCCGCTAGCTGAGCCTGATTTTGCGCAAGCAAAATCAGGACTCGGCAAGGCCGGGCCGCGGGGCTGCGTAGCAGTCCCGTCGGACGGCTTTGCCGCCGGCGCTCGCAAGCGCGAGCGAGCGACAGGTGAAAGCCGCCCCGCGGCTTTCAGATCATGCCTGGGGCATGATCGACCTGTCACTCCCCTCACCCAGCTCCGACTAGGGCCGCGCTGAAGAAGCGCGGCCCTAGTCTGCGCAACCCTCTCCCGCAAGGGGAGAGGAAAAGGAAGAGCCATGCCAGACCAATTCTCCTCCGCCGCCGATGCGGTGTCCGCGCCCGCGCGACGCGCGCTCGCGGTGACACCGCACGACAGCAATGCGCTGAGCGATATTCCCAAGGCGCTCTATGTCGGAACCGGCGGCAGCATCACGATGCGCGGCGTCGACGCCGCGGCCGACCAGTTGTGGAAGAACGTCCCCGCCGGCGCGATCCTGCCGTTCCGCGCGCAATACGTCCGCGCCACCGGCACGACCGCGGCCGATCTGCTGGCGCTGTATTGATGACCGCGCTGGGGTTCGGGACCGGGTTCCGGCTCAACCGGCGCGGCGCGGCGGGGTTCGACTTTGGCGGCGGCGTGCTGCCGGCCGGGGCGAGCCTCGCGCGCGGCTCGGCCGGCACGCGCTGTGACGTCGGCGGGGCGATCGTCAGCGCCGCCGCGAACGTCGCGCGGTTCGATTACGATCCCGCCAGCCATGCGCCGCGCGGGCTGCTGGTCGAAGCGGCGGCGACCAACGTCGTGATCGACAGCCAGGACTGGACCACCGCGAACTGGACGAGGACAGGCGTCACGGCGACCGCGACGCGGCTGACCGAAACGAGCGGGGGCACGTTCCACCGCACGCAGGAAGCGACGGCGGATCGCGTGATGACGATCGGTGCGCCCGTGGTGGTGAGCTGCATTGCGTCCGACGTCGCGGGCTCCGCCAAACGCTATCTCGGGCTCAACCTAGTCGCGGTCGGCTTCGGCTCGCCGGTGTTCGCGGTGTTCGATCTCGCGGCCGGTGCGGTCGCGGCGGTCTCGAACGGAACCGCTGGGATCGAGGCGGCACCGGGCGGGTGGCTGTGCTGGGTATCGGGCACGCCGACCGCGTCGGTCGCCAACGGACGCGAATTCTATTGTCTGTCGAACGTCCCGACGACCGCTAATGCCAGCTATGCCGGCGATGGCGCGAGCGCGGTGAATGTCAGCGAAGCGCAGTTCGAGACCGGCACCGTGCCGAGCTCGCGCGTGCGCAGCGGGGCGAGCGCCGGGACGCGCTCGGCCGACGTGGTGACGCTGGCGGGGGCGTCGGGGACGTGGCGCTTCGGGTTCGACGATGGGTCCGTGCAGGACGCCGCGTTGGTCGCGAGCGGCGGCGTGGTGAGTGTGCCGACCGGTCTCAACCGCGCGCGGATCATGCGGGTGGCGCTGCTCTAGAAAATCCTCCTCATGAAATGGGGAGGGACCGGCGAAGCCGGTGGAGGGGGCGGGCCGCGGACCAAGCGCTCGTTGCCCGCCCCCTCCACCATGCTGCGCATGAACCCCCCTCCCCGTGAACCGGGAGGAATTGAAGGAATTTTACATGACATTCACCGCAAACGGCCCGGGCGAGGTGTCGCTCGGGACGGACGATCGCGCGGCGGCGGTGGCGGAGGTCAAGCGCAGCTTGCGGGTCGCGCTGGCCGACGACGACGATCTGATCGCGGGGTTCGCCGAGACCGCTTTGGGGCTCGCCGAGCGCTTCCTCGGCCGCGCGCTGATCGCACGCGACATGACCGAGCGGATCGCGGCGTCGAGCGCGTGGCAGATGCTCGGCGCGCTGCCGGTGCTGTCGATCTCCGGGCTGTCCGCGGTCGCGGGAGAGGTGGTGACGCCGCTCCCGGTCGAGGCCTATGCGATCGACATCGATGCCGACGCCGCGGGCTGGGTGCGCACGCTGGGCGCGAGCGGGGTGATCGAGGTGGCGTACCATGCCGGCTGGGTGGCTACGTGGAGCGGCATCCCGGCGCCGGTGCGGCAGGGCGCGGTGCTGCTCGCCGCGCATCTGTACGACGAGCGCGATTCGAGCGTGCCGCCGCCGGCCGCAGTGACGGCGCTGTGGCGGCCGTTCCGCAGCGTCGCGCTGGCGCGGGCGGTCAGGGCATGAGCGCGCTCGAGGACCGCGGCGCCGCGATCGGCGAGGCGGCGCGCGAGCGCACGGTGGCTCGGCTCGCCGCGCGGTTGAGCGAAGAGGTGCCGCACGCGGCGGTTGTCTCAGACGATCAGGGCGTGACGGTGAGCGGGCGCGGCATCCTGCGCGATCCGCGATTGGTGTGGATCGGGAGTCTGCTCAAATGAGCGCGGAAAGCGTGCTGGCCGACGCGGTGCTGGCCGGGGTGCGCGATGCGCTGGGCGACCAGGTCAACGGCGTGTTCGACGGCCCCGAGGTCAAGGCGACCGCGCCGTGGATCGAGCTCGGGGCTTTGGTGGCCGCCGACTGGGGCACCAAGGACAATGCCGGGCGCGAGGTGCGGCTGGTGCTGGCCGTCCGCGACCGCGCGGAACGGCCGGCGCGGACGCACGCGCTGGCGGCGGCGGCGGGCGGCGCGATCGAGAACATCGCGCGCGACCTCGACGGCTGGCGGATCGCGAGCTGCGTATTCGTGCGCGCGCGGGTGTTCGGTGACCGGCCTGGCGAATGGTCGGCGAGCGTCGAGTATCAGGTCAGGTTGTTGGCGGCGTGATGGGCGCGTCAGACGTTGCCGGTACTGGCAATGGAGCCCTGTTCTCAGACGATCGCTCCAAACGGTACGAAAACGCGTTGTGGGAACGAGCAATTGCTATTACTTCCAATCGGTGGGGGGCAGTAATGCTGAATGAAGAGAGCCAGTCTGCGGGCAATGATGCTTGGATGCCGACTGGCATCGCATCCGCTCCAAGTCATTCATCGGTACAATCTACCGAATCTCTGGAAGCCCCCCGTTGGACTATCAGGGGGACCAATGTCGGTCTGGAAGAACTCTTGATATTAGGCGCAGCTTTCATCCTGTTCGTCCTCGGCGTTTTCGTTTCACAAGCTGGCAAGGATCCGGATCGCTACCCAACGCTCATGTCTGCGTGCGTTCTCGATTCCAAGGATCCGAAAATATGTGCAGTTGCGATAAACGACGTTCATGAACACATGCATACCTTTCTTCATTACAACATCTTGGAGGCGCTCGCGGAAGGCTTGAAGGCGCTGTCCGTCGCGATAACAGTCACCGTCGGCGTTGCCAGCATTCTGGATGCCCGCAATCGCAAGAAATTGAACGCTGCGCTCGCTGGCAAAGCCCAGCAAATCGCGATCAACGTCTTCGATGGACTATTTAGCAACAACCATTCGCCGGATTTGCTCGAGAAGCTCAAGCGGGACATCCTCTACAAGCCCATTATCCGCGAATCGCTGACGATGGTCTACGTGCTTCGGACCTACACGGGAAAAAGGCGCCTTTCCGGACAGAAATTCACGGCAGTGAAGGCTACTGTGTCCTCGACCTTTCGGAATATCGCAACCACGGCAGGGAGCGTGGCGCATCTGCCGTTGGAACTGAGCCTTCCCAATCCTCTACTCAACGAGTTGAAGAAGCTCACGACGCTGGATCGGGTGGTCATCAAGCGGCAAAACCAGAAGGACCAGATGTATACTGCACCGGAACTTGTCGCAAAGAATCTACAGTTGCAGGCTGCGCTCAAGGACGACAAAGCGTTGGAAGGAGCCGTGTCGTTTGGCGAATTGCTCCTACAGCCGAATGAGCAGGGCGGTTTCGAAATCGAATATACTATGATGAAAGAGGCCGAAGACAGCGAGCTGCTTCGCAGCTTTCACACTACTCAGTCGCTCGATCTGACGGTCATTGACAACACCGATCGCGACCTCGTGGTCCGTGCCAAGGCAGTCCATGCGGGTTCTTTGAACCCAATGCCGAGCGCCCAATTTTACTCGCACTGGGAACTGCGTGAAATCGTCCTCCCCCAACAAGGTGTTCTAATTTGGTGGAAAGAGCGTCTGCCGTCTGCCGCGAAAGCCGAAAGAAAGACCGTGCCTCAAACCCCTGACGCAGGCGTCAATTGACTAGGAACTGCCATGCCCGCTAATCGTTCGTTCACCGATTCCCATCTATCTCTGTTATATTCGAAAGGGAGGTTTCTAATGCTGCAGTCACATCGCCTTATCATCCGGCCGACCCTCAGCGGTGACGGCGGTTCCGGCGTATAGCTGCTCTTTCCGGTCAAAAAGAAGCCCGCCCTAACCGGCGGGCTTTTTTTGTGACCAATGGCCAGCCGCAACGCTGAGCCAGGACCTTTGCCCAGCAGATGACAGGCTCGTCGGGCCTGCGTGTCCACACAGACGCTGCGGACGGCAGCGAAGGCCGCCCGCGGCCAATTGGAGAAAAATTATGCCTGCAGAAAAAGGCAGCGCGTTCCTGCTCAAGGTCGGGAACGGCGCGGAGCCGGTCGTGTATGCGACGGTCGCGGGACTGCGCACGACGCAGCTCAGCATCAACGGCGAGCCGGTGACGATCACGTCGAAGGATTCGGGCGGGTGGCGCGATCTGCTGTCGGGCGCCGGGGTGCGGTCGGTCAGCGTGTCGGGGGCGGGGGTGTTCACCGGCTCCGCGGCGGAGACTCGGATCAAGGGGAATGCGCTGGCGGGGCTGATCGACGATTACCGGCTGAGCTTCGAAAGCGGCGAGACGATGACCGGGCGGTTCCTGGTCACGCGGCTCGATTATGCCGGCGATTTCAACGGCGAGCGATCGTACACGCTGGCGCTCGAGAGCTCGGGCGAAGTGGTGTCGGCGTGAGCGCGCCGGCCTTCGCCGGGGCGACGAAGTCGGCAAATCCCGCGCGGGGCGAGGCGAGCGTGCGCGTGGGCGGGGCCCAGCTGGTGCTGCGGCCGAGCTTCGCGGCTTTGGTCGCGGCGGAGCAGGAATTGGGGCCGCTGTTCGCGCTGGTCGAGCGCGCAGCGAGCGGCGGGCTCGCCCTTGGCGAGATGGTGACGCTGTTCTGGCATTGCCTGCACGAGCGGCCGGAGGGGTTGACTCGGGGGGTGTTCGGCGAGGGGGTGGCCGCGGGCGGCCTGGCGAACGCGACGCCGGCGTTGCGGGTGTTGCTCGGGCAGATATTGGGTGGGCGGTAACGAACAATTCCTCCCCGGGACGGGGAGGGGGAGTTTCGGGGCGACGATGCCCCGCATCGTCGAGGATCGTCCGGGGGACGATCCGACCCGAAGCTCGACGCTAAGCGGCGTGGTGGAGGGGGTAGGCCGCGAGCGCACCGCGTGTGGCCCGCCCCCTCCGTCAGCCTTCGGCTGCCACCTCCGCCTGAACGGGGAGGAATTCGGCCGCAGCGCCACCCGCCTCGCAGGCCTCGCCGGGCTCACGTTCGGCTGGCCCCCCGACACGTTCTGGGCCGCCACGCCCGCCGAGCTCGCAGCGCTGGTCACCGCCGCGGGTGGCGACACCGCCGACCCGCCCGACCCGCTGCTGGTCACACGCCTGATGGAGATGTTTCCCGATGGATGAGGAAATCGAGCGGCTAGTGATCGGCGTGCGCGCCGACACGGCCGGGTTCGCGCGCGACGTCGCGGCGATGCGGGGCGAGCTCGACGGGCCGCTCGCGGCAGGCGCGGACAAGGCCGGACGCGCGATCGAGAGCGCGCTGCTGCGCGCGGTGCGGACCGGCAAGCTGGGGTTCGAGGACCTCAAGCGCGTGGCGCTGTCGGTGATGGCGGAGATCGCTGCGGCGGCGGTCAAGAGCGGGATCGATGCGATCCTGAGCAGCGGCGGCGGTGGCGGTAGTGGCGGGGGCGGCGGGAGCGGATTGCTCGCGGCGATCACATCGCTGTTCGGCGCGCCGGGCCGCGCGACCGGCGGGCCGGTATCGCCGGGGCGAGCCTATATGGTTGGCGAGCGCGGGCCGGAATGGTTCGTGCCGACGTCGAGCGGGCGGGTCGAGACGGCGGGTAGTGGCGCGCGCGAGGTCCGCGTCGCGATCACCGTCAACGCCGCGGCGGGAACCGCGCCGCAAGCGCTCGCACAATCGAGCCGCCAAGTCGCGCGCGCGGTGCGGGCGGCGTTGGAGGGGGCTTAGCTGTGGCCACCCGGGCGATCGAACCAAGGAAGGTCGCTCGATGCCCCTATGATGGCTTCTTCGAGCGAGGCGTACAGGCCCGAATATTGGCCGAAACCCCAATACGCACTGGCAATGTCGTCATGGCGACGAACAAACTCCTGAAACCGGACGAAGCCGGCGCCGTCCCGGTTGAACTCCACGGACCGTTGCCCGTCTGCGCTTTCGAACGATGCGAGGCGACTGTCGTCCATCGCACCGGTTTAGCCCGCTGGAGCCTGTAAACAATGCCCTATTGGCTCGCCACCGAGCGCACCGTCCAGGCCGACAGTGTGATCTCGCGCTTCGACCCGGTCTGTTGGACCGTGGATTTCCCGCGGCCGATGATGGCGGCGGTGACGACGCCTGCGGCCGATGCGCTGCGCGTCGATGCGGTGTTCTATCGCGCCGACGATCTCGCCGGGCTGATCTGGCATGCCGAGGACGCGATCGATCACGCGCTGCTGCGATACGATGCCGCCCGCGATTTCCGGCAGTGCCGCCTGTCGTTTGGCTGGCGATCGTCCGGCGTGATGCCGCTCGATGCGGTCAACGGCCCGACGCTGACGATCGAGGGGCGCGACGCGGGAGGCGCCGCGCGCACCTGGTATGTGCGGCTGTGGAACTATGCGGCCGGAGACCCCGAGGACGCTCAGGTCGCGCTCGACTTTGCCGAGGTGGCGGGCGGGTTCGTGTTGCCCGACGAGGCTGATCCGGTTTGGGCGGGCGATATCGAGCGGATGTTCGTGTCGCTGACCGCGCCGGGATACACCGGCACGCCGGGCGATCTCGCCGCGCCAATCGAAGCCTGGGTCGAGCTGACCGGCATGGCCTGTGACGGGCCGGGATCGGTGCTGGGCGTGGGCGACGTCGTGGTGCCCGAGCATGGGCTCGGCATCGCGACGAGCTACGACGATTGCTACAATCTGACGCCGGCGCGGGTGTTGAGGAACGCGCTCCAGCTCGGCTATCGCGGCGCGATCAATCACTACGTGGGCATGAGCCATTATTTCCGGCTCGAGGCGAATAGCGGCGGCTATTATGCGAGCCTGAGCGGCGGCGCGATCAACGTCGCGGCGGCGGCCTGGCACCGCGACTTTGCGGTGCGCGCGAAGGCGCTGGGCTACGAACTGATCTGGTCGCTGAGCTACGAATTGCTCGACCAGCATTGCTGGGGCGACTGGAAGCAGCGTGCCGCCGACGGATCGCCCGCGCAGACCGGGTACGATCCGCCCTCGACCTTGCTGTCGCCCGCGCATTCGGGTGCGATGGGGTATCTGCAGCAGGTGGCGGCGGCCTTCATCGCGATCGCCGGAGAGGCCGGACTGGTTAAGCGGTTTCAGGTCGGCGAACCCTGGTGGTGGATCGATCATGATGGGCGGCCGTATCTCTACGACGATGCCGCCGAGGACGCGTTCTCGCCGATCACCATCCCCAGCGTCCGCGCGAGCCTAAGCACGGGCGAGCTGGCGATGCTCGATGCCGCGGGGGCATCTCTGGCGGCGTCGACTGCGGCGCTGGTCGCAGCCAGCGGATGCGCGGTCAGCCATGTGCTCGCCTACCTGCCCGGAATATTCGCGCCCGATGCGCCCGAGGTGCGGCGGATGAACTTGCCGCTCGGCTGGGCGCCGCCGGCGTTCGATGTGCTCCAGCTCGAGGATTACGCGTGGGTCACCGGCGGCGCGACGCGATTGTCGGCGGAGGCGCGTGCCGAGGCGGGAGCGCGGCTCGGCTATCCGCTCGACCAGCAACATTATCTTGCCGGATTTGCGACCGCGCCTGGCGATTGGAAGCCGATTGTCGCGGCGGCCGAAGGCTCCGGCGCGGCGCGCACCATCGTCTGGGCGCTGCCGCAAGTGATGCGCGACGGCGCGGTGATCTTCGAAAATGGGGAGGATGAAGTGGAAGCGTTCGACGACGTGCTGTTCCCGCTGGCGTTGGGCCGCGAGGCCGAGGTCGCGCCGGCTTTTTCGACCGCGATCGCGGCCAGCGCGAGCGGGTTTGAGGCGCGCACCGCGGGCTGGGCCGAGGCGCGAACGAGCTACGATGTCGGGCCGGGCGTGCGGTCGGAGGAGGATATCGCGACCTTGCTCGATTTCTTTCGCGCGCGAATGGGGCCGGCGCGGGGGTTCCGCTTGCGCGATCCGTTCGACGCGGTCGCCAGCGGGCAGGCGATCGGCACCGGCGACGGCACGACCACGCGCTTCGCGTTGGTCAAATCCTATGGCGCGGCGCTGCGGCGGATCACGCGCCCGGTCGCGGGCAGCGTGCGAATCGCGGTGGGCGATGTCGAGACGGCGGCGTTTTCGGTCGCGGACGGTGGCTGGATCGAGCTCGACGTCGCGCCCACCGATGGCGCGGCGGTGAGCGCGAGCTTTACCTTCGACGTGCCGGTGCGCTTCGCCGAGGACCGGTTGAGCGTGTCGATGTCGACGTTCCTTGCGGGGGCGGCGCCGAGCGTGCCGTTGGTCGAGGTGCGGGAGGCGTAAGGATCCTCCCCGCTTGCGGGGAGGGGGACCATCGCGCAGCGATGGTGGAGGGGGCAGGCCGCGAGCGAGCCGTTCGTTGCCCGCCCCCTCCGTCACGCGGCTACGCCGCGCGCCACCTCCCCGTGAACGGGGAGGATTTAGGAGCACCTATGGACACGCTATCCACCATCGCGCTCACTTGGGCGATCGAACGCCGCGACGGGGTCGCGATCGGACTGACCAGTCACGACCGCGATCTCGACGTCGACGGCTTCGAGTATCGCGCCGCGCCGGGAATGACGCCGTCGGCGGTCAAGCGTAGCGGCGACCTCGGCGCCGATACGATGGACGTGACCGGGGCGCTGAGCGGGGCGGCGATATCCGAAGCCGATCTCCTCGCGGGCCGCTGGGACGGCGCGCGCGTGGTGGTGCGCGCGATCGATTGGGACAGCGGTGCGGTGGTCGCCGAGTTGGGTGAGGGGCGGATCGGACAGGTCGAGACTCGCGACGGCGCGTTCACCGCCGAACTCAGCGGGATCGCGAGCTTGCTCGATCGCCCCGTCGCGGAGGCGACATCGCCCGAGTGTCGCGCCGAGCTTGGCGATGCGCGTTGCCGCGTAGCGATGGCGGGGCGGCGGCGGTTCGCGCGCGTTGTCGCGAGCGAGGGCACGGTGCTGACGGTCGATGCCGGGGAGCCGGTCGCCAATGCTTACGGTCAGGGCCTGCTGCGCTGGATGGGCGGCGGCAATTGCGGCCTGACGAGCGCGGTTGCGCTATCCGACGGTACGACGCTGACCTTGCGCGCGGCGCCGCATTTCGAGCCGGTCGGTGCGCTCGTCGAGTTGATCGAAGGGTGCGACAAGAGCCTGGCGACGTGCAGCGGGCGCTTCGCCAACGCGGCCAACTTTCGCGGCGAGCCATGGCTGCCGGGGATCGACCTGCTGACCCGGTATCCCGGGGCATGACGCCTTCAACGCTTGCCCGGCGAAGGCCGGGGCCCAGTTGCGAGCGGCCCGATACTGGGCCCCGGCCCTCGCCGGGGAAGCGTATTTGAGATGACGGCACCATGTCTGCTCGCCCGCGCCCGCGCCCGGGCGCGCTCGGCGATCGGCGCGCCGTTCCGGTTGCATGGGCGCGACCTCCAGGGGTTCGATTGCGTCGGGCTGGTGGCCTGGGCGTGGCAGGTTGAAGTGCCGACGGGCTATGCGCTGCGCGGCAGCCCGCGCGCGAGGATCGAGCGTGAATTGGCGAGGCAAGGCTTTGTCGCGGGCGATCGGCCCGGCGCGATCGTGCTGGTCGATGCCGGGCCGGGGCAGCTCCATCTCGGCATCGCAACCGGTACAGGATTGATCCACGCGGATGCGTCGGTGCGCCGCGTGGTCGAGCGCGGCAGGCCTCTGCCCTGGCCGGTGCTCGCCGCATGGGTTCGGGAGGATTGAATGGCGACCCTGGTGCTCACCGCCGCGGGTGCGGCGATTGGCGGCCCGACCGGCGCGGCGATCGGCGCCTTTATTGGGCAGCGCATCGATGCCGAACTGTTCAAGGGCAAGGGGCGCGAAGGGCCGCGGCTGAGCGACTTGCGCGTCCAGACCTCGAGCTATGACAGCGCGATCCCGCTGGTATTCGGGACGATGCGAGTCGCAGGGTGCGTGATCTGGTCGACCGACCTGATCGAATCGCGATCGACCGATCACCACAAGGGGCAACCGTCGGTCACCACCTACAGCTATGCCGCGTCGTTCGCGGTCTTGCTATCCGGCCGCCCGGTGGTTGGAGTGGGGCGGATCTGGGCCGACGGCAATCTGTTGCGGGGCGCCGCAGGCGACCTGAAGGTGACCACCGGCTTTCGGCTGCATCTGGGCGGCGAGGACCAGGCGGTCGATCCGCTGATCGCCTCGGTCGAGGGCGCGGGGCTCACCCCGGCGCATCGCGGCTGCGCCTATGCGGTGTTCGAGAATATGGCGCTCGGCGATTTCGGCAACCGCATCCCGTCGCTGACCTTCGAGCTGATCGCCGATGCCGCGCCGGTCGGGATCGGCGCGATTGTCGAGGCGGTGGCGGGCGGGGCGGTGAGCGATGCCGGCGTGACCGCAACGCTCGAGGGTTTTTCGGCCTATGGCAGCGCGGCGCGCGATGTCGTGAAACTGCTTGCCGACGCGAGCGGCGCGCGGTTCGTGGCCGGTGGCGGCGCGCTGGCGATGACCGACGCCGCAACGGGCGCCATGGGGATCGCCGATGAGGGCTTCACGGTCGGCGAGCGCGCCGGGGGGCGGCGGACGATGGCGGCGATCGAGCGCGTGCCGCGCACGCTGAGTGTCGCCTATTACGATCCGGCGCGCGACTATCAGATCGGCGTGCAGCGCGCGCGGCGGCCGGGGGCGGGGAGCAGCGATCAGAGCGTCGAGCTGCCCGCGGCGCTCGGTGCCGACGCGGCGAAGGGACTGGCCGAAACGCTGCTCCGCCGCGCCGAGATCGAGCGCGAGCAGCGTATCGTCGCCTTGTCGATCGCCGCGGCGGGGATCGCGCCCGGCACGCTGGTAACGTTGGCGGGCCACGGCGGCGCGTGGCGGGTGACCGAGTCGAGCCTCGAAGCCATGGTGACGACGCTGACGCTGGTGCGGCTGATCCCGCCGGGACCGGTCGCCAGCGCGTCGCCGGGGCGTGCGCTGCCTGCGCCCGATCTGGTCGCCGGCACCACCATCTTGCACATCGCCGAACTGCCGGCGCTGGGCGACTCGCCGCTTGCAAGCCCGCGCTTGCTGGTGATGGCCAACGGTACCGCGCCCGGCTGGCGGCGCGCGGCGTTGCTCTATAGCCTCGACGACGGCGCGAGCTGGCGCGACGGCGGCGCGGCGGCGGCGCCGGGCGTCATCGGGAGCGTGGTGACGCCGCCGGGCGCGGGATCCGCGACCCTGGTCGATCGGGTTGGCGTCATCGAGATCGACCTCGCACGCGAAGACATGATGCTGGCCGATGCCGACGATGCGGCGCTTGATCGCGGGGGCAACCTCGCTTTGGTTGGCGACGAGTTGATCCAGTTCGGCCGCGCCGCACAGATCGGCGCGTCGCGCTGGAGGCTGACTGAATTGTGGCGCGGCCGGCGCGGAACCGAAGCCGCGATCGGTACGCAATCGGCGAGTGACCGCTTCCTATTGCTCGCGCCCGACGCATTGGCTGCGGTCGACTTGCCCGTCGCCGCGATCGGATCGGGCGTGCGGGTCCTGGCAAGCGGAATCGGCGATACGACTGGGGCGGTCGAGGCCGAGCTCGTCGTCGACGGCGCCTCGGTCCGTCCGCCGAGCCCCGCGCAGCTGTGTCTCGTCGTGATCGGCGGCACGCCAACGCTGACCTGGGCGCGCCGCAGCCGCGCCGGGTTTCGCTGGATCGATGGCGGCGACGTCCCGCTCGTCGAGGAAAGCGAGGCGTATCGAATCACGATAACGCCGCTCGCCGGAACGCCGCGTCAGGTCGCCACGAGCGATCGGACGTGCCCGCTCGATCCAGGCGAAGCCGTCGCCGGGACCGTCGTGGAAGTGCGGCAGGCCGGCACGCTCGGCGAGTCGACTCCCGCCACCCTCATTCTTCCCTGACAAAAAGGGCATTCCGCCAATGACCGATACCACGCCGCGCTTCGCGTTCCCGCTGCTCCAGGCGGGGCAAGCGCAAAAGGAGATGTTTCACAACGAGGCGATCGCCGGGCTCGACCTGGTCGCGCAGCCCGGCGTTGTCGCCGCCGGAGTCGATACGCCGCCGAGTGCGCCCGAATCGGGCCAGTCCTGGATCGTCGGCACCGCACCGACCGGGGATTGGACCGGCCAGGCGCACAAATTGGCGGGATGGAGCCTGGGCGGGTGGCGCTTCATCGCGCCGGTCGAGGGCATGGCGGTGTGGGTAATCGCCGATGCCCTGATCGCCCGGTTTCGCGACGGCGGCTGGATGCTGGGGATCGAAACCGCTGCGTCGCTCAATATCGCTGGCGATCAGGTGGTTAGCGAGCGCCGGCCCGCGATCGCCGACCCGACGGGCGGCGCGGTCATCGACGTCGAATCGCGGGCGG
This sequence comes from Sphingomonas sp., assembly GCF_036269755.1. Classification (GTDB taxonomy): domain Bacteria; phylum Pseudomonadota; class Alphaproteobacteria; order Sphingomonadales; family Sphingomonadaceae; genus Sphingomonas. The sequence goes on from NZ_DATBDV010000021.1 coordinate 116,008, forward strand.
CGCTCGGGTCGGTGCTCGCGGCGCTTCGCGCGCACGGCTTGATCGAATCTTGATCGAAAGCGGCGGAAATCCGGCATAAGTGTTGCGCTCACGCCACAGCGCGGTGTTTTGTTTCGCTTGCGTGGAAACCATCCATTGGGTAGTGAGTTTGGGCTGTCCGTGTGACAACCGAGAAAGGGGATACAGATGCGCAAGCTTGCCATTGCCATGGCGCTCGCTTCGACCGCACTTGCGACGCCCGCGCTAGCGCGTGACAAGGCGTGGTACGTAGGCGTCGAGGGCGGTGCCATGATCGTCGAAGACATTCACTTCGACATCGGCACCACCAACAATGCCGCTCAAGTCGACCACAAGTACGGCTACGATGTCGACGGCAATGTCGGCTACGATTTCGGCATGTTCCGGATCGAGGCCGAGGTCGCCTACAAGAGCGCCAACGTCGATAACTGGCGTTCGAGCCTTCGCACCCCGGCGTTCAACGCCGGTGGCGCCCAAGTGCTGTCGAGCCCGGGCACGTATAACTACGCCGGCGGCAAGAGCACCGCATTGAGCTTCATGCTCAACGGCATGCTCGATTTCGGCGACGATGACGGCCTCCAGGGCTTCGTCGGCGGCGGTGTCGGTGTCGCTCGGGTGAAGGCCGACAAGTACGCCCTCAACACCTACGGCTCGTTCCTCGACGATTCGGACACCGTGTTCGCCTGGCAGGCGATCGCCGGCATCCGCGCGCCGATCACGGACAATATCGACGCGACGCTGAAATATCGCTTCTTCAACGCCGAGAACGTCAAGCTGGTCGATGTCAGCGGCCGCACGCTGGACGGCCGTTTCCGGACGCACAGCCTACTCGGCGGGATCACGTTCAACTTCGGTGGTGCGGCTCCTCCGCCTCCGCCGCCGCCTCCCCCGCCGCCTCCGCCGCCTCCGCCGCCTCCGCCTCCGCCTGAGGTTGTGGCACCGGCGCCGGTCTGCGCTCCTGGACCGTTCATCGTGTTCTTCGAGTGGGACAAGTCGGATATCACGCCGGAAGCGGCCGCGATCCTCGACAACGCGATTGGCCAGTACGCGAACTGCGGCGGCGCCCAGGTCATGCTGGCAGGCCACGCGGACCGTTCGGGTTCGGCGCAGTACAACGTCGGTCTCTCGCAGCGTCGTGCCGACGCGGTGAAGGCCTACATGGTCGCGCACTCGATCCCCGATGGCGTGATCAGCGAGCAGGCGTTCGGCGAAAGCCGTCCGCGTGTCGAGACCGCCGACGGCGTCCGCGAGGTCCAGAACCGTCGCGTGGAGATCACCTACGGCCCGGGTTCGGGTTCGTAAGTCTCCAACGACTGACAAGAATTGGGGAGGCCGGGCGACCGGCCTCCCTTTTTTGTTGCTCGGCGCAGCGAAATAGCGGCGCTATTAGCGCCCGGCGCCGAGCCCGGCCAGCATCGCGCAGCGCTATGGCTGACGGCGCGGCTTTGCCGCGGCGGGCGTTCAGCCCCAACCTTGATGTGCTCGCCCAGGAACAGCGGGATGCCGGATCAAGTCCGGCATGACGGTTGGCGCTGACGATCGCGCGAGGCCGAGCGGCTGCACGTCGCGCTAATCCACTTACAAAATCCCCCGCTTGCGATAGAGCGTCCGCATCACAATCTGGCATCCGGCCGAACGCTCCAGTTCCCCGACCCCTAGAGGCTGTTTCATGCGAATCACGATGATCGGATCGGGTTATGTTGGCCTTGTCTCCGGCGCCTGCTTTTCCGATTTCGGGCACGACGTGATCTGCGTCGACAAGGACGCAACGAAGATCGACGCGCTCAAGGCCGGACGCATGCCGATCTTCGAGCCCGGGCTCGATGGCCTCGTCGCCGCCAACGTCGCGGCGGGCCGCCTGACCTTCACCACCGACCTTGCCGCCGCGGTGGCGGATGCCGACGCAGTGTTCATCGCGGTCGGCACACCCTCGCGCCGCGGCGACGGCCATGCCGACCTGACCTATGTGTTCGAGGCGACCAGGGAAATCGCCGCGGCCGTGACCGGTCCGACCGTCGTCGTCACCAAGTCGACCGTCCCGGTCGGCACCGGCGACCGGGTGGAGGAAATCCTGCGCGAGGAACGCCCCGACATACACATCGCGGTCGTCTCCAACCCTGAATTCCTGCGCGAAGGCGCCGCGATCGGCGACTTCAAGCGCCCCGACCGGATCGTGATCGGCGCGGAGGATGAGCGCGCGCGTGGCGTGATGCGCGACGTCTATCGCCCGCTCTACCTCAACGAGTCGCCGATCCTTTTCGTCGGGCGGCGCACCTCGGAGCTGATCAAATACGCCGCCAACGCGTTCCTCGCGACCAAGATCACCTTCATCAACGAGATTGCCGATCTGTGCGAAGCGGTCGGCGCGGACGTGCAGGATGTGTCGCGCGGGATCGGGCTCGACAACCGGATCGGGGCCAAGTTCCTTCATGCCGGGCCCGGTTATGGTGGGTCGTGCTTCCCCAAGGACACGCTCGCTCTGCTCAAGACCGCCGAGGACTTCGGGACGCCGACGCGAATCGTCGAGGCGGTGGTGTCGGTCAACGACACGCGCAAGCGCGCGATGGGGCGCAAGATCATCAAAGCGCTCGACGAGGACGGCACTCATGGAATCAAGGGCAAGACCGTCGCGGTGCTCGGCCTGACCTTCAAGCCCAACACCGACGACATGCGCGACGCGCCGAGCCTCGCGATCGTCCAGAGCCTGCTCGATGCGGGTGCGACGGTGCGCGCCTACGACCCGGAGGGCATGGACGCGGCCAAGGCGATGATGCCCGACATCACCTATTGCAATGGCGCCTACGAGGCAGCGACGGGCGCCGACGCGGTCGCGATCGTGACCGAATGGGATACGTTTCGCGCGCTCGACCTCAAGCGCCTGGCGGGCGTGATGGCGGGCAATGTGATGGTCGATTTGCGCAATGTCTATCGCCCCGGAGACGTCGAGAGGGCCGGGTTCGCTTATTCCTCGGTGGGGCGCTGATTGCGCCATCTCGCGACGAGTTAGCGCCGATTCCGACGCGTCTCTCATAGGTCCCGCGCGCGGCCCGGCGTAGTCTTCCCCCGTCCAGAAGCCGCGGGCATCGACTGCCGCGGATCGGCGGCAAACGGGAGAGGACCATGGTCAGCGCGAAGATGGGTCGTACGTTGGGCTATGTCGGGCTCGGTCTGGGCATGGCGATGGCGGCGGTGTCCCCGGCGCGTGCCTATGCTCCGGAGCCGATCTACGATATCTACTATTACGACGACGCCGCCCACAGCAACCAGGTCGGCCATGACCGCCAGGTCTGCTATTATTTCGGAATCGGCTACGACCAGCCGACCGAGGGGACGTGGACGCAATATTCCGAATACGTCCAATATGCGACGTGCGATCACGGCGTGCTCGGGCCGCTCTGACGTCGGGTTTAGTCTAGCCGGATCGGCTCCGTCCGAGGTCGGCGAGCACGAAATCGGCACGTTCCGCAACGGTCGTGCGTGGCAGGATGACGGCGTCGTACCCGGCGTCGCGATAGGCGCGCTCGACGCGGACATAGTCTGACAGCGCCTTGTCCAGGCTGTGTCGGCGGTCGGTATCGGTCTCGTAGATTTCAGGCCAAGGCGGCGCGATGAAGACGCTATCGTAGCGATAGCGGGCGACCCATGCCGAACCCGACTCCGCCGTCGCGGCTTCAAGCGCCACGGCGGCATCGACCACCCCTCGATCGAAGAAGGTCAGCCCCGACGCGAGCTCATAATCGGCGACCGACATCGCGATCGCGCAACGAGCGAACGCAGCGGGATCGTCCCAAGGGAGCGCGCCGCCGCGACCCGCGCGCACGTCTGCGATGATCCGCCGCCCAGGTTCCGCGACCGTGGCGTAGCCGCGCCGCGCCAGTTCGGCGAGCAAGGTCGACTTGCCGCCGCCCGAGCAGCCCGAGATCATCACCAAGCAGTGGTCGTTCAAAGCGCGGCTGCAAGCCAGTCGGGGATTATCGCGTCGCCCATGGCCTCGACGCGGCGCAATTCGACCATCAGCCCGAGATCGGAATAAACGGCGCGGGTGCGGTCGCTCGCGGGCGCGATCGGCGCCACGACCAGCCGCCGGTTCACCTTGGCGCGATAGTGCATGCGCGCGGTATTCTCCTGGCCGACGTAACACCCCTTCGAAAAGCTGACGCCGTTCAACTCGGCGGCATTGGCCTCGAGCCACAGCGTCTTGTCCTGGCCGACTTCGGCGACGCCCTCCGCCACGCCGAGCGACAGGCGATGCCCCAGCCAGCCCGTCGCAGGCGCGCTCTCGGCCCCCAGCCAGCGCTTGCCGAGCGCCGGAAGGCGCGGGTCGGGAACGCCGAGCGCGTGATCCTTCGCCCAATTCACCGCGCCCGCGACTCGCTCGATCGTGATCGCGCGGCGCAAGCGATACATCGCCAGCCGCCGCACCAGCGCTTCGGCCTCCCCCGCCTCACAGTCGATCAGCACCGCGTCGCCGTCGGCCCAGAGCAGGAAATCGAACAGCGCCTTGCCCTGCGGCGTCAGCAGCCCCGACCAACGCGGCGCCGAGGCGTCGAGCGTCGTGACGTCCTGAGTCACCAGCCCCTGCAGGAAGCCGCGCACATCGTCGCCCGAGACTAGGATCAGCGCGCGGTCGGCCAGCATCGTTCCGTCGGTCATGCCTCCAACCTAGGCGCGTTCGCCGCAAATCCAACTAGTTCGTGCTCCGGCGCAGGCCGGAGCGCGGTCGGCGAGGGGTGGTCGCGGCCAACGCTCGGCCTGCGCCGGAGCACAGGGATGGTTTTTCCTCCGTTACGTTGTAGCGAAGCGCCATGACCGATCGCCTGACCATCCGCCGCCCCGACGATTGGCACGTCCATCTGCGCGACGGCGAAATGCTCGCGGCGGTTGCCGGCTACACCGCGCGGCAATTCGCGCGGGCGATCGTCATGCCCAACCTGAGCCCGCCGGTGACGAGCATCGCCGCGGCGGTGGCGTATCGCGAGCGTATCCTGGCCGCGCTTCCCGCCGGTAGCGATTTTATCCCGCTGATGACCTGCTATCTGACCGACCACGCCGACGCCGACGAGATCGTGCGCGGTTATCGCGAAGGGTCCTTTGCTGCGGTCAAGCTCTACCCCGCCCACGCCACCACGAACTCCGCACACGGCGTCACTGACATTTTCGCGCTTCGCGGCGTACTCGAGGCAATGCAGGCGGCGGGGATGCCGCTGCTGATCCACGGCGAGATCACCGACCGCGACGTCGACATCTTCGACCGCGAGGCGGTGTTCATCGACCGCATCCTCGCCCCGCTGGCGCGCGATTTCCCCGCGCTCAAAATCGTGCTCGAGCATATCACCACCGCGGATGCCGCCGAGTTCGTCCGCGACGCCGGGTCCAACATTGCCGCGACGATCACCCCGCAGCACCTCCACCTCAACCGTAACGCGCTGTTCGACGGCGGTCTTCGTCCCCATGCTTACTGTCTGCCCGTCATCAAGCGCGAGCGGCATCGCCTCGCGGTGCGCGCGGCGGCGGTATCGGGGTCGCCCAAGTTCTTCCTCGGCACCGACAGCGCGCCGCACGCGGCCGAGCGCAAGGAAATGGACTGCGGGTGCGCGGGTATTTTCAACGCGCCGTTCGCGCTGGAGGGCTATTTGGCGGTGTTCGAGGAGGAGGGGGCGCTCGACAAGTTCGAGGGTTTTGCCAGTGAATATGGCGCCCGGTTCTATGGGCTGCCGCTGAACGAGGGGACGGTGACGCTGGAGCGTGGCGGGGTGCGGGTGCCGGAGCGCTTGGCGGGGCTGGTGCCGTTTCACGCCGGGGAAAGGTTGGCATGGCGGACGGTGTGAATCCAATCTGGCGCGGGCTCGCAAGCTTCTTCCTAATCGTCTTCGGACCGATCGCCGTCGTGTTGCTTTTTCTCTTTGCAGATCATCGCTATCCCGCGATGTCGGACGTTGCTGGTTGGATGTGGTTGGCCGCCGCTTGGGCGATCGGGATCATCGGTATCCATCTCCTGCCGGCCGACAGAATCTATCGCGCGCTCATCGCAACGATTTATACGCCTATTGCCGGGTTTGCCATTGGCATGACAGTGCTCGTGATCGGGTGCAGCTGGTACGGTGAATGTATCTGAGCCCCGCCGCGCGCGCCGGACGATCAGGTCGCGACGGCGCCCGCGCC
>NZ_DATBDV010000022.1:0-39917 GCF_036269755.1 Sphingomonas sp.
CCGGCTGGCTCGGATCCTCGAGCACGCGGCCCTCGGACGAGGTGTGGAGCAGGTTGGCGTCGACCGAGAACGGCGCCTCGCCGCGCTTGTCCTTGGCGATCGGGATCTGATGCTCTTCGGCAAACTCGAGGAGCTTGGTGCGCGACGTCAGCTCCCACTCGCGCCACGGTGCGATCACCTTGATGTCGGGCGCGAGCGCGTAATAGCCGAGCTCGAAACGGACCTGATCATTGCCCTTGCCGGTCGCACCGTGGCTGACCGCGTCGGCATTGACCTGCCGCGTGATCTCGATCTGGCGCTTGGCGATCAGCGGCCGCGCGATCGAGGTGCCGAGCAGATACAGCCCCTCGTACAGCGCGTTGGCGCGCATCATCGGGAAGACGTAATCCTTGACGAACTCCTCGCGAAGATCGTCGATAAAGATGTGCTCGGGCTTGACGCCGGCCTGCTCGGCCTTGCGCCGCGCCGGCTCAAGCTCCTCGCCCTGGCCGAGATCGGCGGTGAAGGTCACCACCTCGCAATTGTAGGTCTGCTGGAGCCATTTGAGGATGACGCTGGTGTCGAGCCCGCCCGAATAGGCCAGAACGACTCGGTTGATCTTTTCACTCATCGGCACGATCCTTCACTGCGGCCCGCGCCCTATGCGAGCCGCCGAGTCGGTGCAACCGGGGGAGCACATGGCGGACAACAAGACCAAACCGACCGCGGGCGATCCGGCGACGTATCTCGCGACGATCGACCAGCCACGCCGCGGCGATGCGGAAGCCGTGTGCGCCGCGATGGCGCGGATCACCGGCGAGCCGCCGACGATGTGGGGGCCGTCGATCGTCGGGTTCGGGGCCAACCACTACAAATACGATAGTGGGCGCGAGGGCAGCATCTGCAAGATGGGCTTTTCGCCGCGCAAGGCCGCGCTGACGCTGTACGGCATGGGAATCGAGCGTAACGCGGCGATCGTCGGCCGGCTCGGCAAGCACGGCACCGGCAAGGGCTGTCTCCACATCAAGAAACTGGCGGACGTGGACACGGGCGTGCTCGACGAACTGATCGCCGCCGCCTGGGCCGGTTAGGCCTTCCCGGCGATCCGACGTTCTTCGGCAAGCATATAATCGCGCGTGATCGGCAGCGCGTGGCGGTTGCGCGCGAATTGCAGCTGGTAGTTGACCATGCCGCCATAGCGGAAACTGACGCACGACCCTGCGAGATAAAACGTCCACATCCGAAAGAACGTTTCGTCATACATCGCGACGATCTTGTCCTTGTTGGCGACCGCGCGGTCGTACCAAGTCTGGAGCGTGTACGCGTAATGCAGCCGCAGCACCTCGCAATCGGTCATGTAGTAGCGCAGGCCCTCATAACCCTTCGCGATCTCCGACAGCGCGGGGATATAGCCGCCGGGAAAGATATAGCGCGCGGTGAATTCGTCGGTAACTCCCGGCCCGCCGGCGCGACCGATCGTGTGGACCAGCATCACGCCATCCTCGGTCAACAGGTCGCGGCACTTCTTGAAAAAGGTGCGATATTGCGGCGGGCCGACATGTTCGAACATGCCGACCGAGACGATCCGGTCGAAGCTGCCGGTCTGCTCGCGGTAATCGGTCAGCGCGAACTTGACGTGATCGGCCACCCCGGCATCCGCGGCACGTTGGTTCGCGGTTTTTATCTGCTCGTCGCTCAGCGTGATGCCGAGCACGTCGACGCCGTAGGTCTGGTGGAGGTACAGCGCCATCCCGCCCCAGCCGCAGCCGATGTCGAGCACCCGCATCCCCGGCGTGAGCGCCAGCTTGGCGGCGATATGGGCTTTCTTGTCGAGCTGCGCTTGTTCGAGGCTTTCGCCGGGATCGAGGAAATAGGCGCAGCTATACTGGCGATCGGCGTCGAGGAAAAGGTCGTACAGCGCGTTGCCGATATCGTAATGGTGCTTGACGTTCTGTCGCGACACCCGCGTGCGATTATACTGGTCGATCTTTCGCCTGATCCACGTGACGGTGCGCGCGGCCGCATTGGGATCGAGCGCGCCGGTCGCGGCCTCCCACCGGTTGTTCGCGGTCGCCAGCGCAAGCAATCCCATGATGTCGCCACGTTCTATCGTGGCGCGGCCCTCGATGAACGCCTCGGCCAATCCCAGCGAGGGGTCGCGCAGGATGCGGCCCGGCGTGGCGCGATCGGCGAACCGGATCGCGATGTCGGGGAATTCGGGGTCCGGCGCCCCGAACGTCCGGACCGACCCGTCGGCATAGGTCACTTGCAGCGTGCCGCGCTTGAATGCGCGAACGAAAAAACGGTCGATGATCGCCATAGGGCAGCGCTGCTACCGCGCGATTACGGCGGGGGAAAGGTACAACCGGCCAAGCTAGTCAGATTCCGGCATACCAATCGTAGCCAACCGCATCCTCCCAATAGCCGCCCTGCCCCGCGCCGATTCCGGCGAGACTGTCGACTGCGTCGATCTTCATCACGTACTTGGCGTGCTTGTAGCCGAGTTGGCGCTCGACCCTGAGGCGCACCGGCGCGCCGTGCCCGACCGAGAGCCGCTGATCGTTCATAGCCCAAGCCAGGATCGTCTGCGGATGGAAGGCATCGACCATGTCGATCGATTCGTAATAAGGAGCGCCGTTGTAGAGGTCGGCGCAGGTGAACACGACGTAGCGCGCCGTATCGCGCACCTCCGCTGCCTTGAGCACATTGCCCAACATCGGGCCCTGCCACTTGCCGATCGCGCTCCAGCCCTCGACGCAATCGTGCCGGGTGATCTGCGCGCGCTGCGGCATCGCGGCGAGATCCTCGAGGCTCAGGCTCAGCGGCCGCGTCACCAGCCCGCCGACCTGCACCCGCCAATCGGCAAAGCGCGCGGCGACATGCGCGGCATAATCGGCGGTCCCGGGATCGTGCGTGCCATTGACCCGGAACAGCGGCGACATCTGGTCAGGGCGAAATTCGGGAGCGAGCGCGGCGCGGTTGCTGAGGGCGCGTTGCAGCCCCTTGTTGATCTTGTCGCCAGAGAACAGGATCTTGCGGAACCCCGGCTGGTCGGCGAGCTTGTCGCACCCCGACAGCAGCAGCCCGGCGCCCGCCACGCCCATGCCGGCCAATCCCCGTCGCGTGATCAGCGTCATTCGCCGCGCTCCGGGGGCAGCTTCCACCGTCCCGTGATCATCGACATCGTCTCTTCGAAAGGCCCCGCCAGGATGACCAGCGCCAGATGGACGACGACGAACCCGACCAGCAAGGCAGCGGCGATGAAGTGGATCGACCGCGCCGATTGCCGCCCGCCGAAAATCTCGAGCAGCCACGGCCACGCCGCGTCCATCGCCGGCGACATCGCCAGTCCGGTGAAGATCATCAGCGGGATCAGCACGAAGATGGTCGACACATAGGAGAGCTTTTGCAGCGTGTTGTACGCGGCGGGATCGTCAGGATTGTGGAAATCGAACCGCGTGTGCGCGATCGCGTCGTCGAGCAGGTGGCGCGGCGCCACTTCCTTCGCCCGCACCCGCAAGTTGCGCTGGAAATGACGATTGATCAGGCTCGCAACCATGAAGACGAGCAGCCCGAACCCCAGCACCAGCGCGAAGGTCAAATGCCAGCGACGCGCCAGCGCAAGGTTATAGTGGGCCGGGATCGTCACCCATCCGGGCCAGTGCGGCAGGTCGAGCCAGGGCTGGTCGAAATTGGCGCCGAACCGCCCCCAATAGAGATGAGGGTGCGCATTGAGGATCGTCAGCCCGCTGCCGATCATCACGAAGATCGTGATCGCGTTGACCCAGTGCCACAGCCGAGTCGCGAGGCGATGGCGGTAGACGGTGCGCGAAAGTTGAGGAAGTTGAGGCGCCTGCGCGGCCTCCTCGACGTTGGCGATGGTCGCGGGAGTGGCCGTGTCGTCCATCCTGGCTGGCCTGTACCATCACCGGCACGGTGCAGGACAGCGGAATTCAGCTATAGGCGCGCCAGAAGAACACCGCGGCGGTGACCCCGGTGACGAGCAGAGTCCACACCCGCACCGCGGACGCGGGCAGCTTCTTGCCGACATGCGCGCCCGCCCACCCGCCGAGGATCGCCCCGGCCAGCATCGGCAGGCACGCCCACCATCGCACCATGCCGGCGGAAACGAACACGATCGCCGCCGCGAGATTGGCGATCGCCAGCATCAGCGTGCGCGGCGCGAACAGCTCGCGCGGGGAATGGCCGGCGAGCAGGCCGTACGTGGCGGTGGTCATCAGCCCGACGCCCCCGCCGAAATAGCCGCCATAGATGCCGAGCAGCATCTGCACGCTCAGCAATGCGTTGCGTCCGATCGTCACGCGCCGCTGCAGCCACGCCGCCGCGCGTTTGCCGAGCGCGAGAACGACGAACGCGTAGAGCACCAGCCAGGGGATGATCAGGTCGAACGCGCGGCTCGCCGTCAGCACCAGCAGCACGCTCCCGGCCAGCCCGCCGACGAAGGTCACGCCCGCGAGCAAGCGGTAGTCGACCCCGCCGACCGGCCCGAGTTCGTCGCGGAATGCCCAGGCGCTGGTCGCCGCGCCGGGCAGCAAGGCGACGTTCGAGGTCGCGTTGGCGATGTTGGCCGGCAACCCGATCGCGAGCAGCGACGGCAGCGTCGCAAACGTCCCGCCGCCCGCGAGCGCATTCATCGCGCCGCCGACGAATCCGGCACCGGCGGCGAACAGCAAGGCGAGCGGCGCGGTCACGCCTGCGTCATTCCCGCCCGGCGCGGCTTTGTCGAGCGTTGACCATGGCAGCGTTAAAGCAATACGTTCATCCGCAAGTGAATGAATGCAGCTGGAGAAAAGCCCGATGAGCAAGCCCCCGGCGTCAGCACCCAATCCGTCGGCCGCGCTGACTCGTCGAACGGTCGTCGCCGGTGCCGCGCTCGGCGCGGGCTATGCCGCGACCGCCGCCGCTCTGCCGCGAATCAGGTCCACCCGCGCGCTGCCGCCCGGCTTCCTGTGGGGTACCGCGATTTCGGCGCATCAGAGCGAGGGCAACAACACCAACAGCGACGCCTGGCTGATGGAGAACCTCAAGCCCACGATCTTCAAGGAACGCTCGGGCGACGCGTGCGACAGCTATCACCGCTACGCCGAGGATATCGCGATCGCCGCCGGGCTTGGCTTCAACTGCTATCGGCTGGGGATCGAATGGGCGCGGATCGAGCCCAATCAGGGCCATTTCTCCAATGCCGAGCTCGATCATTATGCGCGCGTGCTGGAGACGTGCCGCACGCACGGGCTGAAGCCGATCGTGACCTTCAACCATTTCACCACGCCCTTATGGTTCGCGATGCGCGGCGGGTTCGAAGTGACGGACGCGCCCGATCTGTTCGCGCGCTATTGCGGCACCGCCGCTGCGCATCTCGGCGGGCTGATGCATGCCGCAACGACGTTCAACGAGGCGAATATCGGGTTGTTGGTCAACGTCATGCCGCAACTGGCGGCGGCGATGCCGATCGCCAGAGCATCGCTAGCGGTCGCCTCGAAGGCGACCGATTCGCCCAAATTCTCTCGGCTCGCTTATGCCGACCCGGCAATCGCGCAGCCGATCCTGCTGGAAGCGCATCGCGGCGGCTATGCCGCGATCAAGGCGGCGCGCCCGTCGCTGCCGGTCGGGCTGACGCTAACCACGCAGGACATCCAGTCGATCGGCGCGCCAGAATTCGCCGACACCTATCGCGGCCGGCTGTATGGCGGGTGGACCGAGGTCGCGCGCAGCTATGCCGATTTCGTCGGCGTGCAGACCTATACGCGAATCCTGGTCGGACCGAACGGGGCGGTCGCGCCGCCGGCGGGGGCCGAACTGACCAAGGCCGGCTACGAATTCTATCCGCAAGCGCTCGCCAACACGATCCGCTGGGCGCACGCGACGATCCGCAAGCCGATCTACGTCACCGAGAACGGTATCGCGACCGACGACGATACGCGCCGCATCGCGTATATCGACCAGGCGCTGACGGGGCTGCGCGACTGCATCGACGAGGGGATCGCCGTGCACAGCTATCTTTACTGGTCGCTGCTCGACAATTTCGAATGGGGATCGGGGTTCGGCGTGCATTTCGGCCTGGCCGCGGTCGATCGTACGACCTTCAGGCGAACGCTCAAGCCGAGCGCGCGCCACCTCGGCGCCATCGCGCGCGCGAACCGGATTTGAGCCTCAGCCCAGCGCCGCCAGCTTCTCCTCGGCGAGCCGGTCGAGTTCCGCCCGGCTCTTCTTCTCGCTCGCCGTCTTCAACTGCCCGCACGCGGCATCGATGTCGCGCCCGCGCGGCGTGCGGACGGGGGCGGAGATGCCGGCTTCGAAGATGATGTTCGAAAAAGCGCGCACGCGATCCGGGGTCGAGGTGTCGTAGGGCGCGCCCAGCCAGGGGTTGAACGGAATCAAATTGACCTTCGCGGGCAGCTTGTACTTGCGGATCAGCCGGACGAGCTCGCGCGCATCCTCGTCGCTGTCGTTCTTGTCCCTCAGCATCACGTACTCGAACGTGATCCGCCGCGCATTGTTCGCGCCAGGATAGTCGGCGCAGGCCTGGAGTAGCTCCTCGATCCCGTACTTGCGGTTCAAGGGTACGATTTCGTCGCGGATTTCCTTGGTCACCGCGTGGAGCGAGACCGCGAGGTTGACCCCGATCTCCTCGCCGGCGCGCGCCATCATCGGGACGACGCCGCTGGTCGACAGCGTGATCCGCCGCTTGCTGAGCGCGAGCCCATCGCCGTCCATCACCAGCTTCAACGCATCGCGGACATTGTCGAAATTATAGAGCGGCTCGCCCATCCCCATCATGACGATGTTGGTCAGCATCCGGCCCTCGGGCTGGCTCGGCCATTCGCCGAGCGCGTCGCGCGCGAGCATAACCTGGCCGACGATCTCGGCGGGCGTCAGGTTGCGCACCAGCCGCATCGTACCGGTATGGCAGAACCGGCAGTTGAGCGTGCAGCCGACTTGGCTCGACACGCACAACGTCCCGCGATCGGCATCGGGGATGAACACCATCTCGTAATCCTGCGCGTCGGGCGAACGCAGCAGCCATTTGCGCGTGCCGTCGGTCGACACTTGAGTCTCGACCACTTGCGGGCGGCTGATCACGAAGCGCTGCTGCAGCCAGGCGTGGAGCGTCTTCGAAATGTCGCTCATCACCGAAAAGTCGGTCGCGCCGCGATTGTAGATCCAATGCCACAGCTGTTTCGCGCGCAATTTGGCCTGTTTCGGCTCGAGCTGCGACGTCTCGAGCGCCATCCGCAGATCGTCTTTGCTCAGCCCAAGCAAGTCGATCCGGCCGTCAGCGCGCGGCACGACGGCTCGCGGGACGGGCACGGGGTCGATGTGCCCGGGAATGGGCATGAGGGCGGCCGACTCTGTCTGCATGACGCGCCACATAGGCGAACACCGCAGCCTTTTCTAGGTGGCGGCGCGGCGGCGATAGGTGAAGTCGTACGCCAGCTTCCAGCTCGCGCCGTCGTCGATCGAGAATTCGCCGCGCTGATCGACGCTGCCGTCGGCATTCGGCCGAACCGTCATCCGGTTGGTGACCGATCCGTTCCTCGACACGAGCACCATCCCGCCATTGCTGAACCCGCCGGTCAGTGTCGCCGCGGCGCCGCCGCTGTCGACGTAGAATTGCCGCCATCCCTTGTCGGCGGGGATGTAGTTGCTGATCGATCGCCCGTGATAGTCGACGGGCTTGTTGCCTGGGCCGATCGTCTGGTCGAACGTCTCGCTGATCGCGCAGCCGACGATCTTTTCGATTCGGCTATGCGCGATCACGCCCGGCGATCCGGTCGCCGACACGTCCCAATCGCCGACCCAGAAATCGAACGCGCGGTGATCGGCGTCGCCGCAATCGACTTTTGGCGGTGCGGGCGGCGGGGCGGTCTGCGGTACGGCGGCGAGCAACAGCGGGATCAGGATCATGATGTCCTCCACGGCAGTGTACGAGCAAACTAACACACCGCCGCGCATCCGACAAGTGTGCAAGACGCCGACACCCGGCCGACCGGCTATTGGCAAACTATTGCAGTCAATGCCGCTGCAAGTATGATTGCGGGCATTGGGGGAGAGAAAAATGTTTAGGCACATTACAGTTTTCGGAATCGCGATGCTGTGCCTTGCCGGCTGTCAGCGCCAACCAGTCCAGTGCACTGCAGAAAGCGCGCAGTCGACGGTGGTTGATCTTGTCAAGGAACAACTCGAAAAGTCGGTGTCGGGCAAAGTCCGCAACGAAACAGGTAACCGGTCTGTCTCGCTTTCGAAGATCCGCGCCGCAATTGCGCAACTCGTTATAGCCGTCGACGATATCCGGACGTCTAAGGAAGACCCAAACAGCACCAAGCGCTTTTGCACGGGGACGCTGAAGGTTCGCTTTCCCACGGAGATGATCGCGGACGCGGACAAGGCACGAGCCGACGCCCAGTTGAACACGGTTGCAGACTTGGCCGATTCGAACGATATCGAGCAGAATGCCGATCGTTTCTCGGCTTCGCTCGACTTCAATATTCAACCGACAGACGATGGCTCAAAGGTCTTCGCCGAGGCGGAAAGCGGCAACAACATGTTCACCTTCGCGGGCGACGTGGTCGCGGCTGGTCTCATGCGCTCCTCAATCGAGGACGCGCAGCGTCAGGAGCAGCAAGCCAAGGACCAACAGGCGGCGGTGGAAAATGCCGCGTTGGTGGAGCAGCGCAACGCCAACCTCGAATCCGCCAAGACCGACAACCAATTGGCAGAGCAGGCACTGACGGCCGTGTGGCGATCGCTAAATCCCGACACACACGGGCAGTTGCTGCCAGTGCAACGGACCTGGATCAGGAAGAAGGATGCCGATTGTCGCGTCGAAGCCGCGTCGGCCTCAACCGACCCCACCGAGATGGAGATAGCGCGGTTGAATTGCGACACCCGCGTTTCGCAGGAGCGCACGCAATGGTTGCAGCCTTATCGGAGCGCCGATCCCGGCAGTGCGATGAACAACGCGATGTAGCGGCGCGGCAAGATCAGCGCCGGCACGCCAGCGCGGCGGCGTCGATCGCGGTGGCGGCGCCGGTCAGCGCGTAGGTGTCGGCGAATGGGCGCCCGTCGCGCCCGAGCCCTTCGATGCTCATCGACCGTCCGCTGCGCATCGCCGCGACGATCGCGGCATCGGTGCGGGTGTCGGGCGCCCAGGCGTCGGCATCGCCGGCAACGAGATCGAAGCGCCGCTCGCCGATCGACAGCGTGACTCGCGCGGTGGCGGCGCGCGGCAGGCTCAAGCGGACATGGAGCTGGCCGCGGATGTTCTGGCCCGGCCAGTCGGCGACGCTGACGAATCCGGCACGGTCGGCCGGATCGACCGGTTGCGCGATCGCATAGCAGCGGCGCGGCGACGCATCGCTGAACGCGCCCCATCCGCGATAAACCCCGATCGTGTCGCGTGCGATCGCCGGCGTCGCGACGAGCAACAGGATCGCCAGCGCCCTCACGCGACCTCCCCGCCGCCGCCGAGGTGCACGATCGTCTCGACCCCGCGCTCGATCATCACCAGCGATCCTTGCGGCAAATGCCCTGCGGCGGGCGCGCCGAAGCGTTCGGCGGGCGGCGCGCCGGTCATCACCCCACGCATTACGCGGCTCGAAATGCCGTGCATGATCACCAGTCGGTCGCTGTGATCGTCGGCGGTGTCGGCGAGCCAGCCCGACACGCGCTCGGCGATCTCGTGGTACAATTCGCCATCGGGCGCGGAGAGCAGCAGCCCACTCGGCCGGTCGATCACGTCACCCGCCTCGGCGATGACGTCGGCATAATAGCGCCCGCCCCAGCTCCCCATGCCGATTTCGGTCAGCCTTTTGTCGGTTTTGGCGGCATGCCAGTCGAGCCCGACATGCTCGGCGATCACCGCCAGCGTCTGAAGCGCACGGCCGGTCGGCGACGCCCACAGGGTCAGTTTGGGCCGATTGCCGAGCGCGTGGCGGAGCGCTTCGCCCATCTCGTCGGCCTGCGCGAAACCGTTGCGAGTCAGCGGTGTGTGCGACGCCTCGCCCTGCAATCGCCCGGCGGCGTTGAACACCGTCTCGCCATGCCGCGCGATGAAGTCGCGGCCCTTGCGGTCGGTCATCGCGCGCTCGGTTTTCATCGCCGCGCTTTCAACGCCCTGTGACATGAAAGCAACGAATTTCCTCGTTTATCTGGGGTTCATGCAACCTCGCGGCGGCCTCACCCATTGGGCGCTTCCCGCGTCGTCGTCCCCCTCGGCGGCCGGTCAAGTGAATGGAGTTCTTCAATGCGTACGTTGCTTTTCGCCACCGCCGTCCTCGCCAGCTTCGGCGTCGCCGTCCCTGCTTTCGCGCAAGACGCGCCGCCGTCCGATGCGACCTTCACCGGTCCGCGCGCCGGCGTGATCCTCGGCTATGACCGGCTGCAACCCGGCCAAGTGCCCAATTCGGATATCAACGACAGCAATTCGGCCGACGGGCTGACCTATGGCGGCGATGTCGGCTACGACATCGGCAGCGGGCGCTGGGTGTTCGGCGTCGAAGGCGAAGTCACCGGATCGACCAGCAAGGTCACCAACAATCCGTCGGCCGCCGGCGCGCTCGGCTATGGCCGCGTCAAGGCCGGCCGCGACCTGTATGGCGGCATCCGCGCCGGGTATCGCGTCGCGCCGTCGACCCTGCTCTACGCCAAGGGCGGCTACACCAACCAGCGGCTCGACCTCGTCGCGTCGAACGGCACGACCGAGACCGGCCGCCATTTCAACCTCGACGGCTGGCGCGCCGGTGTCGGACTCGAACAGGCGATCGGCAACCACGCTTATGCCAAGATCGAATATCGCTATTCGAACTACGGCAACGCTCGTCTGGAATATCCCAACGGCGCCAACACCAACAACTTCTCGGTCGATACCGATCGCCATCAGGCGGTGGTCGGCGTCGGTTTCCGATTCTGATCGGACCTCCGAAAAGCTGTTGATATCGGGGTCGGAGCGCTTGCTCCGGCCCCTTTTGTCGTTAAGGAGAAAAGACGGCAAAATGCCCCCCGGATTCTGTACGTCTGGCGGGAAGGAATGGGCGCCGGCCCGGGGGATGACGGTCATGAAGGCGACGATCGAACGTGCAACGCTCCTCAAGGGGCTGAGCCATGTCCAGTCGGTGGTCGAGCGCCGCAACACCATCCCGATCCTGTCGAACGTGCTGATCGACGCGAGCGCCGACGGATCGCTGAAGCTGATGGCGACCGACCTCGACCTCCAGATCAACGAAAGCATCCCCGCCGCGGTCGAGCAGCCGGGCGCGACCACGGTGTCCGCGCACACCTTGTTCGACATCGCGCGCAAGCTGCCCGAAGGGAGCCAGGTCTCGCTATCGGCGGCCGAGGGCAAGATGCAGATCGTTGCCGGCCGCGCGCGGTTCCAGCTCGGAACCCTGCCGCGCGACGATTTCCCGGTGATTGCCGAGGGCGAGTTGCCGGTCTCGTTCGAACTGCCCGCCGAGACCCTGAAGCAGATCATCGACAAGACTCGCTTCGCGATCTCGACCGAAGAGACTCGCTATTACCTCAACGGCATCTTTTGGCACGTCGCCGATGACGGCCAGCCGGTGCTCAAGGCGGCTGCGACCGACGGCCACCGCTTGGCCCGCGTCACGCTGCCGCGCCCTGATGGCGCCGAGGGCATGCCCGACATCATCATCCCCCGCAAATGCGTCGCGGAGCTTCGCAAGCTGCTCGACGAGATCGACGGATCGGTCGGCGTGTCGCTGTCGTCGTCGAAGATCCGCTTCGACCTCGGGCAGGCGCTACTTACCTCGAAGCTGATCGACGGCACCTTCCCCGATTACAGCCGAGTCATTCCGACCGGCAACGACAAGATCCTCAAGATCGACCCGCGCAGTTTCGAGGAAGGTGTCGACCGAGTCTCCACGATCGCCACCGAAAAGACCCGCGCGGTAAAGATGGCGCTCGACCGCGACAAGATCACGCTGTCGGTGACCAGCCCCGAAAACGGCACCGCGGCCGAGGATGTCCCCGGCGACTACGCTTCGCAAGGTTTCGAGATCGGTTTCAACAGTCGCTACCTGCTCGACATCCTTGGGCAGATCGAAGGCGATACGGTCGAGGTACACCTCGCCGACGCCAGCGCGCCGACGCTGATCCGCGAAAACGACAAGGCGCCCGCGCTTTACGTATTGATGCCGATGCGGGTGTAAGGTGTCGCTTCGCCGCGACCAGCGGCGGCCCGGCTCCGCGTCTCGTCCACGCTCCCCCATATGACCGCGCTTCGTGCCGCCATCGCGCGGCATCCCCGCGCGGCTTTACTGCTACTGCTGTCGATGGCGGCCTTCGTCATTCGCGCGCCGCAATTCGGCAATCCGGTGATCCAGATCGACGAGCAATTCTATCTGCTGGTCGGCGATCGGATGCTCCACGGCACGCTGCCCTATGTCGATATTTGGGATCGCAAGCCGATCGGGTTGTTCGCGATCTTTGCCGCGTGTCGGTTGCTGGGGGGCGACGGCATAATGCAGTATCAGATCGTCGCGACGCTGTTCGTCGGGCTGACCGCTTACGGAGTCGCGCGGTTGGCTAACCGGATCGCGTCCGAGAGCGCCGCGGCGCTGGCCGGCTTGGTCTATATCGCGTTCCTGTCCGCCAATGGCGGAGACGGGGGGCAAGCCCCGGTATTTTACAATCTGTTGGTGGTGGCGTCCGCCGCCTCGGTCGCGCGCTCGTTCGACGCGCGCGCCGCAGCGAAGCGCGGCTTCGGGCACGGATGCGCCGCGATGATCCTGATGGGGATCGCGATCCAGGTGAAATATTCGGTGATTTTCGAAGGCGCCTTTTTCGGCCTCGCGATGATCGTCGATGTCCGGCGGCACGGCCAGCGGGTCGCCACGATCCTGGGTTCGGCATCGGTCTGGATCTTGCTCGCGGTGGTTCCGACCATCGGCGTCGCCGCTTTCTATGCGTATCTCGGGCACGAACAGGCCTTCCTGTTCGCCAACTTCGAGTCGGTTTTTCAGCGACCGTCCGTGATGGGCGACGAGTTGCGGGCGCGGTTGCTGCGCATACTGTGGCAAACCGCGCCGATCGTGTCGGTCGCCGGCGCCGGTTGCCTGCATCTGGTTCGGAACACGCCGCAAGCCCATCGGAACGTCGGTCGCTTTTTCGCCGGGTGGGCGGTCGTCGCGGTGTTCGCGCTGTTGGTGTTCGGCACCTATCATGATCACTATGCATTGCCGATCCTGGCGCCCTGCGCGCTTGCCGGCTCTGTCGTTTACGATCGTCGTCTGATCCTGCGCTCAAGGATGAGGCCGACAGGGTTATATCTCGGCGTTGCGGTGCTGGTCGCGGGCTTGCTCATCGCCGCGAACACCATCGTACGAAACCGCCACAATCGGGGCGACGGCTCGGCGGCCCGCGCCATCGCCGCCTATGTCAAACCCCGGCTGACGGGATGCGTCTTCGTCTTCAGCGGCGATCCAATCCTCTACCACTTCACCGACAGCTGCTTGCCGACCGCTTATGCGTTCACGACGTTCCTGAGCGAATCGCGCGAAGCCAGCTCGCTGGGGGTCGATCAAGTCACCGAGCTCAAGCGAGTCATGGATGCCAAGCCCAGCCTCGTGATCAGCCGGAGCCCGGCAAGCTTCCCCGAGGCGAGCCCCGCGGCATGGGCGTATATCGAGCCGATTTTGCAGCGCGACTATCGTGTCGCGATGACCCGCCAAGTCGGAAACAAGGTTCAGGTCGTCTATCAGCGCCGGGCCGTTGCCAACCCACATTGATGCGGTGATTGAGAGGGCCACGTCTGACAGCGCAGGCGACCGCGTCTTTTGACGCCGACATCTTGGAGGGTCCTCAGGCGGCGCGCGGGAAGAGCGCTGCGCGGCTGTCTTTCCCGTTGAGTCGTAGGGGCCGAGGAGTAGCAAGCTCGCGCCCCGACGCGCGAGGTCGGGCTTGCCCTGCCGGAGCAATTCCGCCGCGAGATCTAGCCGCGGCGCGGGTGCGGCGGGCACTTCACGAATGACCTTTGCCATGCCCAGCATTGCATCGTCGGGGGAACGCTCGCCGGCCTTGGCGAAGCTTTCGAAATACTTCTCCAACATGGTGATTTCCCCGTATATTCGTATCTTAGCCTTAGGGGATCGAACGGCAAGGCACTGAGTTGAACGGATAGGAAGTCGGGACGCTGCGCATGACCAACGGCAAATTCGTTTTTTCGTTCGCCATCCTCGCTGCCGCGGCGTGTTCGGCAACGCCCAACGCGCCGAGCAGCGCTCAGTCGATCAATAGCGGCAACGCTCTCGACCCGACGAAAACCCGCGTTCCACGCAATTCCCCGTATGACCCCAACCTCAAAAATGTGCCCGCGACCACCGGACGTGCAAACCTGCCGCTTACCTCGCCGCCATTTGCGGTCTCCACGATCGGCAAGTTCGACGAGCCGTTCGCGATGGCCTTCACCCCGCGCGGCGACCTGCTCGTTACCGAAAAAGCTGGCAAGCTGATGGTCCGAACCGCGGACGGCGCGATGGGAGAAGTGACGGGCGTGCCGAAAGTTGCGGCCGGCGGCCAAGGCGGGTTGCTCGACGTCGCGGTCGCGCCCGATTTCACGCGCAGCCGGACGATCTACCTCAGCTATGCCGAACCCGGCGCGGCGGGGAGTGCGCTCGCGCTCGCCAAGGGCACGCTGGACATCGATGACGAATGCGTCGCTTCACCTTGCCCGTTGCACGGCGCCAAGCTGAGCAATGCCGCTGTGATCTGGCGATCGGGCATGAACGGCCCGGGCGGCCAGTTCGGCGCGAACATCCTGTTCTCGCCCGACGGCAAGTATCTGTTCCTGAGTTCGGGCGAGCGCCAGCGATTCAGCCCGGCGCAGGATCCCAAGCAGGCGCTCGGCAAGATTTTGCGGCTCACGCTCGACGGCAAGGCCGCGCCGGGCAACCCGATGTACGACAAAGGCGGAGTCGAGGCGATGACCTGGTCGACCGGGCATCGCAATCCCTACGGCATGGCGTTCGCACCCGATGGCCGATTGTGGGAGGAGGAAATGGGCCCGCGCGGCGGCGACGAGCTCAACCTGATCGTGGCCGGCAGGAACTACGGTTGGCCGATCGTCTCCAACGGCGACAATTATTCGGGCCAGCCGATCCCCGACCACCCCAGCCGCCCCGATTTCGAAGCGCCCAAATTGTGGTGGAACCCGTCAATCTCGCCGGGGGGCATGATCTATTATTCGGGCGACATGTTCCTGGCGCTCAAAGGATCGCTGCTGATCGCCGCGCTGTCGGGCGAGGCGTTGATCCAGGTCCGGGTGGCGGGCGATACCGCCACCCCGGTCGCTCAATGGAGAATGGGCGGGCGGATTCGCGACGTTGCGCAGGCGGCGGACGGGTCGATCTGGCTGCTCGAGGATGAGGGGAAGCTGGTTCGGCTGAGCAAATAGCGGTGGATATCCGTTCGGTTGCGTAACCAGGCAGGCTGCGCCATTCTCCGGCGCGCCGTCGCTACCGACGGTCGTCGAAGCGGGAACCGCACCATGATCGCCAGAATCGCTGCCCCGGTCCTCACTGCCGTGGCCCTCGTAGCGCTACCCGGCGCTGCGCTGGCCGATACGTGCGCGCCCGCTTCCGCGCCGCGCCCGACCGCTACCGTCGAGGCGATGTATGCGGCGGCGATGGCGGGGGACAAGGCCGCAATGGCGGCGACCTTGGCGCCGGACTTCTACGCGTTTGACGGCGGCCGGCGATATTCCGCGAGCGAGTTCGTCGGCTTTATCGATCTGCTCAAGGCAATGAAAACCACGATGGCCTGGACGGTCACCGCGCCCGACGAAAAGATCGTGTGCGACGTGGCCTGGGTGACGTGGGACAATCGGGGCAGCGCCACCGACCCGACCGGCACGCGTAAGATCGAGTGGCTCGAATCGGCGATTGAGCGCTGGCAGGACGGCGCATGGCGGCTGGTATTCTTCCATTCGACCCAAGTGCCGCCACCGGGCAAGTGATGCGCTGCTGCGGTCAGCCGCGCACGATCAAATAATTCATCCGCGCCGCGGCGATCGGCTTGGCGGGGTCGTCCTGCCAGGCGGTCGCTTCGAGGTTGGCGACTCGGGTTCCGAGGCGAGTGACGATACCCCGGGCGCGCGTTTCCTTGTCGCGACCGCCGCGCATGAAATCGACGGTGACGTTGATCGGCTTGATCTCGCCGCCGCCCTCGCCCTCGAGCGCGTCGTGGAGGGCGACGATCGCCGCCATCTCCATTAGCCCGCTGATCGCGCCACCGTGCAGGAAGCCGGGGCGGCCGAGCACTTCGGTCGCGAACGGCATCATCAGCACCGGCGCGCCGTCGTCGCCGGTTTCGACGACGAGGCCGAGCAGATCGGCATAAGGCGGCATCCGGATCATCGGCGATACCCGTCGGGCGCCATGAACGTGCCCGCGACGTGCGCGAGCGGATCGTCGGCGTCGCCGTCATGCGCCTGGCCGCGGACGAACGCGATCGACCGAGTCAGGCGATAGCATTCGCCGCGCCCGATCACCGTCTTTCCGGGCGTCGCGGGCCGCAGGTAATCGACGCGCAAGTCGAGCGTCGCGTGCGCCACGAACGCGTCGGCGCGCAGCCACACGCCGAGGCTGGTCGCCATGTCCATCAGCGACAGGATCGGTCCCGACGCGACCACCCCGGTGCCGAGATTGCCGACCAGTTTCGCGTCATAGGGCAGTGCCAGTTCGGCCCACATGTCGCCATGCGCATGATATTGGATGCCCAGCGCGCCGCCATGGCCGAGGCCGGCGCGAAAGAAGCGTTCGGGGTCGAAGCCGGTGAAGCCGTTCATCGATTCGGCCCTAGCACGGTTGCCGCCGCCGCCAACCCCGCTTAGCCTCTGCGGAAAGGAGAGACGATGCACCCGAGCGTCCATGCGCAGGCGAACCCCGACAAGTCGGCTGTGATCGTCGCCGAGACCGGCGAGACGTGGAGCTATGCCGATCTCGATCGGCGGTCGAACCAAGTCGCGCAGCTGTTCCGGTCGCGCGGGCTCGGCATCGGCGACACCGTCGCGTTCCTGCTCGACAACGTTCCCGATTATTACGCGCTGACTTGGGGCGCCCAGCGCGCCGGGCTGTTCTACGTCTGCATCTCGTCGAAGCTGACCGCGCCCGAGGCGCACTATATCGTCGAGGATTCGGGCGCCAAGCTGGTGGTCGCATCGACGGCGCTGGGTCGCGTCGTCGAGCAACTCGCGCCGTTGCTGGGGACGCGCGGCAAGCTGGTGCTCGGGAGCGACGTAGCGGGATGGGAACGGCTCGAGGAGGCGCTCGCCGCGCAGCCCGACACGCCGATCCCCGACGAACGCGCCGGGGTGGACATGCTCTATTCGTCGGGCACCACCGGGCGGCCCAAGGGCGTGCGCGTGGCCTTGCCGGAAGACCCCAATCCGGCCGCGCCCAACGTGCTGATGCAGCTTGCCGCCGGGCTCTACGGCTTCGGCGCCGACAGCATCTATCTCAGCCCGGCGCCGATGTATCACGCAGCACCCTTGCGCTGGTCGATGACCGTCCACCGGCTCGGTGGCACCGTGGTGATGATGCAGCATTTCGACCCGCTCGCGGCATTGGCGGCGATCGAGGCGCATCGCGCCAATTGCAGTCAATGGGTGCCGACGCATTTCGTCCGGATGCTCAAGCTCGAGCCCGAAATGCGCGCGCGGCACGACATTTCGAGCATGAAGGCCGCGATCCACGCCGCCGCGCCGTGCCCGATCCCCGTCAAGCAGGCGATGATCGAATGGTGGGGGCCGGTGATCTACGAATATTATGCCGGATCCGAAGGCAACGGGCTGACCACGATCACGTCGGACCAGTGGCTCGAGCATAAAGGCTCGGTCGGCAAGCCCGCTTATGGCGTGGCGCACATCTGCGGCGAGGATGGCGAAGAGTTGGCGATCGGCGCCGAGGGCCTGATCTATTTCGAGGGCGGCGGGCAGTTCGAATATCATAACGATCCGGCCAAGACCGCCGAGGCGAGGAACGCGCACGGCTGGTCGACGCTCGGCGATATCGGGCGGCTCGACGAGGACGGATTCCTATATCTGACCGACCGCAAGAGCTTCATGATCATCTCGGGCGGGGTGAACATTTACCCGCAGGAGATCGAGAACCGGATCATCACCCACCCGCGCGTCGCCGACGTCGCCGTGATCGGTGCGCCCGACCCCGAAATGGGCGAGCGCGTGGTGGCGGTGGTGCAGCCGGTCGACATGGCCGAGGCCGGGCCGGCGCTGGCCGACGAGCTGACCGCATGGTGCCGCGCCGAGCTGTCGGGGGTCAAGACGCCGCGCCAGATCGACTTTGCCGAGGAGTTGCCGCGGCATCCGACGGGCAAGCTCTACAAGCGGCTGCTGCGCGATCGTTATTGGGGCGAGACGGGGAGTCGGATCGTTTAGCGTCGTCGCCCCGGCGCAGGCCGGGGCCGCCACTTGACGGACGCAAAGCGTTGTAACTGAGCGGCCCCGGCCTCCGCCGGGGCGACGGAGATTGGAAAAATGAACGACCGCGTATCGATCACCGTCGTCGACCAGATCGCCGATGTCCGCCTGACTCGCGCCGACAAGATGAACGCGATCGATCCGGCGATGTTCGAAGCGATCGGCGCGGCGATCGACAGCCTGGCGGACCGCAAGGACGTGCGCTGCGTCGTGCTATCGGGCGAGGGCCGCGCGTTCTGCGCCGGGCTCGACATGGCGAGCATGCAGGCGGGCGGGTCGGGCACCGGGCGCGGGCGCAACGATCAGGGCAGCATCCTGCCGCAGCACGTCACCTGGGGCTGGCGGCAATTGCCGATGCCGGTGATCGCCGCGGTCCACGGGGTCGCGTTCGGCGGCGGATTTCAGATCATGGGGGGCGCCGACATCCGCATCGCGGCACCCGGCAGCCGCTTCGCGATCCGCGAAAGCTATTGGGGGCTAGTCCCCGACATGGCCGGCTGGCCGATCTGGCGCGGGCTGGTGCGCGACGACGTGCTGCGCGAGCTGGCCTACATGGCGCGCGAGTTCGACGCCGACGAAGCGCTGACCCATGGCTTCATCACCCGCATCGCCGACGATCCGCACGCCGCGGCGATGGAACTCGCCACCGCGATCGCCGGCCGCAGCCCGCACGCGATCCGCGGCATCAAGCGGCTCGCCAATGCCGCGCACGACGCCGACCCACGCGCGCTGCTCCAGATGGAAACCGACGAGCAGGTCGCAGTGATCGGCAAGCCCAACATGATGGAAGCGGTCGCCGCCAATATGGCGAAGCGCGCGGCGGTTTTCCGGGATTGAATGGCGGAAAGGTCACACTATCGCAGTGTCGTTCCGATCCGTCGATCTCGCCTTTTGCCCGCCAGCCGCCGCCCCGGCCTCGTCAATGAGCGAGTCGCAGCGTGTCATTCGAATTCCAACATTGCGAGCTTAATCGGCCAGCGCGCGCGCTCGCCATTGTTCGAGCGCCACGCGAAAGTCGGGGTCGATCGCACCGTTGGTGGTGACGATCGTCACGTCGCACGTCGCCATCGGGGTTCCGTTCTGCAGCGCGAGGCCGAGCGCCTGCCACGATCGCGTGCCGAGAGCGCCGATGCCGTGGACCATCTGCACTTCGCCGGGGAAGCTGCCCTCGGCCAGATAGTTGATCTCGACATTGGCGACGAGGCCGCGGTTGCGCCGGGGGCTGCTGCCCATGATCTCGCCGAAGAAGCGGACGCGCGCCGTCTCGAACAAAGCCGCCCAGGCGACGTTGTTGATATGGCCGAGCACGTCGAGATCGGCGAACCGGGTCTGGATCGAGTCGTGATGCGGGTAGGCGGAGGCGTCGAGACGCCAGGGAGCGGGGCGCGGCATGCGGCTTCAGAGCCGTCCCGCGAACAGGTCGATCTTGCCGATCGGCACGCCCTTCAGCCGTAGGATCGCATACGCCATCGACAGGTGGAAATAGATGTTGGTGGTGGCGAACACCGACAGCCACTGGCTGGTCGGGAGCGTCGGCTCCATCTGGTCGGTGATCTGGATCGTCAGCGGCTCGTCGTCGCGCCCGGCAAATTGATCGGGCGTCAGCGCCGCGAGGTCGGCCTGCGCCGTGGCGATCGCCGCGCGCAGGCCGTCGAGCGTGAGGTCGTCGGGAACCCGCTCCGGCACCGGCAGCCCGGCGGCGCGCGCGGTCCATTGGCGCGAGAAACTGATCACCACCTCGGCCTGGAAGCGCAGCGGGTGCATGTCGTCGACCAGCCGCCAGTCGAGGATCGAATCGGGGTCTTGACCCTGCCACTTGGCGAACTCGGCACCCTTGTCGAGCAGATGCTGAAGCGATCCGAGCGTGCGGTCGTAGAGCCCGACGAAGCTGAACATCGTGATCAGCATGGTTTCTCCCCTGTTGCTCGCGGGCCTACGCATCGCAAGGGACACCCGCAAGTGCGTCTTGCCGGGGCGAGCCGGGTCGGCGAAGGAGGGCGCGCCATGAACGTTTCCGATGCCATCGCAGCGCGCCGGTCGGTGCGCGGGTTCCTGCCCGACCCGGTCGATCCGGAGCTGCTTCGCGACATCGCGGTCAAGGCCGCGCGCGCGGCAAGCGGGGGCAATATCCAGCCGTGGCACGTCGACATCGTCGGCGGCGAGAGTCTGGACGAGCTCAAGGCGATCATGGCGGCCAAGATCGAGGCCGGGCACACCGAGAAGCCCGGCTACGACATCTATCCGCGCGACTTCACCGCGCCATATCGCGACCGCACCTTCGCGGTCGGCGAGGCGATGTACGGGCATATCGGGATCGAGCGCGCTGACAAGGCGGCACGCCGCCAATGGTTCGCGCGCAATTTCCAGTTCTTCGGCGCGCCCGCGGCTATGTTCTGCACGGTCGACCGCCGGATGGGGCCGCCGCAATGGAGCGACCTGGGCATGTATCTGGAAAATGTCATGCTGCTCGCAGTCGAGGCCGGGCTCGCGACGTGCCCGCAGGAATGCTGGGCGATGTATCCCGAGACGATCGAGCGGTTCCTCGACGTGCCGGCCGAGCGTATGCTGTTTTGCGGAATGGCGATCGGCCGTGAGGACAAGGCCGAGCCCGCCAACCGGCTGCGCACCGAGCGCGCACCGGAAGGCGAGTGGTTGAGCGTCCGGACCTGACGGCTCTCCCCCTGGGAGAGCGACGGGGCCCGCGCGCAACCGCGAGAAGGATGGGGTCGAAAGGGACGGCTATCTCAGCCGCGCGCCCTTTCGCGCAGAATCGCTGCTCCCCACCGCTTTTCGATGAGAGGAAGGGTCAGGCGCTCGCCGTAGCACGGCCGCCCTGGCCGCCGCGGCCACCACGTCGGCGATTGCCGCCGCTGCGCCCACGCGAGGCATAGGGATTGGCCGGACGCGGATCGTGCGTCTTGCGCGGCGGACGCTGGCCGCTCGGGCCACGCGGACGCTCGTCGCGAGTCGGCTCGACATGGCCGGCGTTCTTGCGCACCGACGCCAGCCGCGCCGATTCCGCCAGGAAACCCTCGGGCAGTGCCTTCAGCGGCACCTTCTGGCGGATTGTCTTCTCGATATCGCGCAGATACGGCTTCTCGTCGTCGGCGACGAAGCTGATCGCAATCCCGTCCTTGCCCGCGCGTGCCGTCCGCCCGATGCGGTGGACGTACTGTTCTGGAACGTTGGGGATCTCGAAATTGATCACGTGGCTGACCCCCGACACGTCGATCCCGCGCGCGGCGATGTCGGTCGCGATCAGCACCTTGATCTCACCAGTCTTGAACGCGGCAAGCGCGCGCTCGCGCTGCGGCTGGCTCTTGTTGCCGTGGATCGCGGATGCCGCGATGCCGTTCTGGCCGAGCAGGCGGACGACTCGGTCGGCACCGTGCTTGGTACGCGTGAAGACGAGGGCGCGCTCGATCGACGGATCGTTGAGCGTCATCGTCAGCAGCGCCTGCTTCTCCGCCTGATTGACGAAGGTCGCGTATTGATCGACCCGCTCGGCGGTGGTCGCGGCCGGCTTGATCGCCACGGTCGCCGGATCCTTGATGAACTGATCGGCGAGATCGCGGATCGACTGCGGCATGGTTGCCGAGAAGAACAGGGTCTGGCGCTGACGCGGCACCATCTTCACGATCTTCTTGAGCGCGTGGATGAAGCCTAGGTCGAGCATCTGGTCGGCCTCGTCGAGCACCAGCGTCTCGATCAGGTTGAGGTTGACGAAGCGCTGCTCAATCAGGTCGAGCAGGCGCCCCGGGGTCGCGACGAGGATATCGACGCCGCGCGCCATGTCCTGACGGTTCTTGTTGATGCTGGTGCCGCCGAACACCGTCGCGACGATCATGCGGCTGAACTTGCCATAGGCGCGCGCGCTTTCGGCTATCTGACTCGCGAGCTCGCGAGTCGGCGCAAGCACGAGCATCCGGCAGTGCGTCGGCAGCACGCGCTTGTCGGCGGCAACGAGACGCTGGATCGACGGCAGCACGAAGGCGGCGGTCTTGCCGGTGCCGGTCTGCGCGATGCCGAGCAAGTCGCGGCCTTCGAGCACGATCGGGATCGCTTGTTCCTGGATCGGGGTGGGCGTGGTGTAGCCCTTGGCCTCGAGCGCGCGGACGAGCGGCTCGGCGAGGCCGAGATGCGAAAATTTGGTCATGAAATTCTTTTCAAAAATGTGCCTCACGCACGCCAAGGAGGCGCACGGGCGGCGGGGGAAAATGACACCCCGCGTGATTTGGGAAGCCTGTTAGCTATCGACCGAGACGGAGCCTGTGCCTTGCGGCACGATCACGCTGCATGACGCCTCGATCACCGGCATATGCATGCTGCAGCGCGAAAAGTCAAGATTTGCCGTCGGCTGGCGGTTTCGGTATGAAAGGGACGAAGCCGGGCATTGCCGCCCGCACGCGACAGGAGGCAGCCTTGACCAAGACGACGATCGCCCGATCCGTCCTCTTTGCTCAGGTGCCGTATATCTTTCTTTCTCACGCTGGATTCGCTGTCGCTATCGACGCCTGACGGCCGTCCGCTCTTTCACGACCTGACTTTATCCTTCGGCCGCCAGCGAACCGGGCTGGCCGGGCGCAACGGCTGCGGCAAGTCCACCTTGCTCCGCGCGATTGCCGGCGAGATCGCGCCCACCACGGGGAGCGTCGCGCGAAGCGGCAGCGTCGCGTTACTGCGGCAGGATTGGCCCGACGACTCGATTTCGATCTCGGCCGCGCTGGAAGTTGCCGGTCCGCTTGCGCTGTTGCGCCGGGTCGAGGCGGGCGATGGCGACGAAGAGGATTTCGCCGCTGCCGATTGGAGCCTCGAAGAGCGGATCGCGGGAGCGCTGGCAGAGGTCGGATTGCCTTGGCTCGATCTCGACCGTCCGCTCGCGTCCTTGAGCGGCGGCCAGCGCACGCGCGTCGCGATCGCTCGCGCGACGATCGCCGCGCCCGACCTGCTGCTGCTCGACGAGCCGACCAACAATCTCGACGCCGACGGCCGCGCGGCAATGGCCGATCTGATCGCGGGGTGGAAGGGCGGCGTCGTGGTGGCGAGCCACGACCGAGCATTGCTTCAAGGCATGGACCGCATCGTCGAGCTGACCCCGGTCGGGTGCCGGATTGTCGCGGGCGGCTGGAGTGATTTCGTCGCCGTGCGCGACGCCGAGCGGGCGGTCGCCGCGCGCGAACTCGACCGCGCCGACGACGAGCTCCGTCAAGCCAGCCGCGCGGCACAAGCGCAACGCGAGAAAAAGGCGCGGCGCGACAAGACCGGGCGCGCGTTCGCCGCGTCGGGCAGCGCGCCGCGGATCCTAATGGGCGCGATGAAGCGACGTGCCGAAACCAGCGGCGGGCGCGACAGCCGGCTGGCCGAGCAGCTGATCGGCGACGCCGTGGAAGTGCAGGCGGCGGCGCGGCAACGCGTCGAAATCGTGACGCCGTTTGCCATCGGCCTGCCATCGACCGGGCTGTCGTCATCGCGCGAGTTGCTGCGGATCGAGCGCGCGGTGATCGCACGCGGCGAGCGGCGGATTGGACCGATCGACCTGACGATCCGCGGCCCCGAGCGCGTGGCGCTTATCGGCGCCAACGGCACGGGCAAGACCAGCGTGTTGGTGATGGCGGCAGAGACGATAGACCCAGTCGCGGGCAGCGTGTCGCGGTCGGACCGAATCGCGTTGCTCGACCAGCATGTCGGCCTGCTCGAACGCGACGCATCAATTCTGGACAATCTGCGCGCGCTCAGCCCTGGTCTCACCGATAACGACGCCCACGCCGCGCTCGCGCGGTTCGCGTTCCGCAACCAGGCGGCCGAGCGAATCGTCGGCACGCTGTCGGGCGGCGAGCGCCTCCGCGCCGGCCTCGCCTGTCTGCTATCGGCCGCGCGCCCGCCCCAATTGCTGATGCTCGACGAACCGACCAACCATCTTGACCTCGACTCGATCGAGGTGCTCGAGGCGGCGCTGCGCGGCTATGACGGGGCGCTGCTGGTGGTCAGTCATGACGCGGCGTTTCTGAAGGCGATCGGGGTGGAGCGCGAGGTCGCTCTGGCGTGAGCGGCTAGTTGCCCTCGGCGCCGGGCTGCTTCTTGAAGTAGCGCTTGATCTGCCCGCGCTGCTGATCCGGCGCGAGCGCGGCGTCCGACTTGTACAGCGCGACGAGATAATTCCGGTCCTGCTCGGTCAGCCCAAGCGGTGCCGCCTTCCCGGCATCGCGGTCGGCGAAGACGGCGAGCACACTGTCCTCGCCAGCATAATCGACATCCATCCCGGGCTGGCCCAGGCTGACCATCGCCAGATAGTCGCCGAGCTGCGACCATTTGAGCCCCGCCATCTTGGGCTCGTCGACCACGATCAGCGACAGCATGGTGTTTTCACGGGTGGGCAGGCCGATCCGCGACGGCGGAGCGAACGACAGATGCTGTCCATCGCCAGAGCCTTTCGGGAACGTGTCGACCGTGCCGCCGTCCGCCATCACCGTTTTCCGGATCGAGAACCAGCGCACCGGGCGGGGAGCGAGATAGCTCGCCTTGAGCTTGCCATGCGGCAGGCCGAACATATCTGGGTTCTGGATGTAATCCGGATGATTCTTGACCACGTCGGCGGCGAACGCGTCGGCGAAGGGCGTGAAAACGACCAGTACGTTGGGCGTGCATTTGGCGCTCCCCGCCGTTGTCACCCCTACCGCTTTCGCGGCCGCGACGATCCTTCCCGTCAGATAATCCGCGCGTTCGGACCCAAGCCCTAGCACTCTGGCGCAAATGCGGTCGTCCCAGCGGGCTATCTGACGATCGTTCTTGCCCTGGGCGAGCCGGCGCACCAGCGCATCGACTTGATCGTCGAGCTTGCCGTTGATGACGATCTCGGACTGCGTCTTGGGCTTGTCCTGCGCGACCGCCGAGTGGGCCAGCAACGCCAGACCGAATGCGAGCGGGAGGAACAAGCGGTACACGGCAGAACGATACCGTGTACCGCTCGCGAGTTCAATCAGAGCGACCGCCCGATCAGCTCCTTCATGATCTCATTGGTCCCGCCATAAATCCGCGACACGCGCGCCGCGCGCCACATCCGCGCGATGGGATATTCGTTCATGTACCCGGCGCCACCGTGAAGCTGGAGGCATTTATCCATCACTTCCCATTGCAGTTCGGTGTGCCAAAGCTTGGCCGCCGCGCCCTCGGTCGGCGTCAGTTCGCCTTTCAGATGCCGCTGGATCGCCCAGTCCAGATGAGCCCAACCGACCTGGAGCTTGGTCTTGAGGTCGGCGAGCACGAAGCGCGTGTTCTGGAAATCGAATACCATCCCGGCGAACGCCTTGCGCGATTTGGTGAACTCGACCGTTTCGTCGAAGGCCTTTTGCGCCGATGCTTGCGTGCCGATCGCGATCGACAGCCGTTCCTGCGGCAATTGGCTCATCAGGTAGATGAACCCCTTGCCTTCCTCGCCCAGGCAATTGGTCATCGGCACACGGACGTCCTCGAAGAACAATTCGGAGGTGTCGGCGGCGTCCTGGCCGATCTTGTCGAGCTTGCGCCCGCGCTTGAACCCCTCGCGATCAGCCTCGATCAGGATGATCGACATGCCCTTGTACGCGGGTTGCGCGTCGGGATCGGTCTTGGCGACGACCAGCACCAGATCGGCGTTCTGGCCGTTGGTGATGTAGGTCTTGCTGCCGTTGACGACGTAGTGATTGCCGTCCTTCTTCGCCGAGGTCCGGATCGCCTGAAGATCGGAGCCGGTCCCCGGCTCGGTCATCGCGATCGCGGTGATCGTTTCGCCCGAAACGAGGCGCGGGAGCCATTGCTTCTTCTGCTCCTCCGAGCCGTAATGCTCGATATAGCCGCTGACGATGTCCGATTGCAGCGAGAAGCCCGCCGGCACGCCGATATACGACATCTCCTCGTCGACGATCGCGTTATAGCCGAAATCGAGCCCGAGCCCGCCATAGGCCTCGGGCACGGTCGGGCACAGCATCCCGATCTCGCCAGCCTTGCGCCAGAATTCCTTGGGCACGAGGCGGTTCTTTTCCCAATCGTGGACGTTGGGCACCCCCTCTTTCTGCAGGAACGACCGCACGGTCTGGCGGAACGCTTCGTGATCCTCGTTATAGGCGAAGCGCCCGGGCACGCTGTCGGGGGTCATATCAGTCCTCTCCTGCAACCTTTCGGGCAACGTGCGGGGAGTTGACCAAGGCGTCAACCCAACGCTGTTCGTGTCGAGCGAAGTCGAGACACGCTGACGCAAGAAAGGCTTCTCGACTTCGCTCGAAGCGAACGGGTAAGGGTGATGGGTCAAAGGGAGCGCGCATGAAACTGGCCAGTCTGAAGCATGGACGCGACGGCAAGCTCGTCGTGGTGTCGAACGACCTCGCCTGGTGCGCCGACGCCTCGCACATCGCACCCACGCTGCAGGCCGCGCTCGACGATTGGGATCGGCTGTCGCCCGATTTGCGCAACCTCCAGACCGACCTCGACCATGAAGTTATCCCACGCGAGCGGTTCCACGAGCATGACGCCGCGTCGCCGCTGCCGCGCGCGTATCAATGGGCCGACGGGTCGGCCTATGTGAACCATGTCGCGTTGGTGCGGCAGGCGCGCAATGCCGAGATGCCCGAGAGCTTCTGGCACGACCCGCTGATGTATCAGGGCGGATCGGACGGGTTCCTGGGGCCGCGTGATCCGATCCCGCTCGCCGATGAATCTTGGGGCTGCGACCTCGAGGCCGAAGTGGTGGTGGTGACCGGCGACGTGCCGCTCGGCGCCAGCCGCGAGCAGGCGCTCGAGGCGATCGTGCTGGTCGGGCTGACCAACGACGTGTCGTTGCGCAACCTCATCCCCGGGGAGCTCGCCAAGGGGTTCGGGTTCTTCCAGTCGAAACCCGCGAGCGCGTTCTCGCCGGTGTTCGTCACCCCCGATTCGCTTGGGAGTTGGTGGCGCGACGGCAAGCTCCACCGCAAGCTGATGGTCGACCTGAACGGCCAGCCGTTCGGCCGCGCCGAGGCGGCGGAGGACATGACGTTCGATTTCGGCACGCTGATCGCGCACGCGGCGAAGACGCGAAAGCTCGGCGCGGGGACGATCGTCGGATCGGGCACCGTGTCGAACCGCGATGCCGATGGCGGTCCGGGCAAGCCGATCGCCGAGGGCGGGGTCGGCTATTCGTGCCTCGCCGAGGTGCGCACGGTCGAGACGATCGCCGGCGGCAAGCCGGTGACGCCGTTCCTCAAGGCGGGCGACACCGTACGGATCTGGGCGGAGGACGACAAGCACCACCCGATCTTCGGGGTGATCGAGCAGACGGTTGGCGGCTGACTCGCCAAGGCGATTGAAATTTTATAACAACGGGCCGAAAGCGCCGCGCGAGCGTTTCGCAACACGAGTCGAACCCGGAGAGAGCATGGCCAGCGACACGCGCGCCAACCTTAAATCCCTGTCGCTCCATGTGCCGGAGCCCAAGTTCAGGCCGGGTGACGCGGTTGATTTCAGCGAGGTCGAGATCCCCGCGGCGGGCGCGACTCGCCGCCCCGACACCGCCGAAGACGCGAAGGCCTTCACCGATCTTGCCTATGCGATGGTCCGCGTGCTCGACGAGGATAACCGCGCGGTCGGGCCGTGGGACCCAAAGCTCTCGGCCGACGCGATGCGGCGGATGCTCCGCAACATGGCGTTGGTGCGCGCGTTCGACGAGCGCATGTTCCGTGCGCAGCGCCAGGGCAAGACCAGCTTCTACATGAAGTCGCTGGGCGAGGAGGCGGTGTCGATCGGCGCCGCCGCGGCGCTTGCCGACGACGACATGTGCTTCCCGTCGTACCGCCAGCAGGGTGTTTTGATCTCGCGCGGCTGCCCGTTGGGCGACATGATGAACCAGATCTATTCGAACGCCGGCGACAAGCTGCAGGGCAAGCAGCTGCCGATCATGTATTCGGAGCGGCGGTTCGCGTTCTTCTCGATCTCGGGCAACCTGACCACGCAATATCCGCAAGCGGTCGGCTGGGCGATGGCGTCGGCGTCGAAGGGCGATACGCGGATCGCGGCGACCTGGTGCGGCGAAGGATCGACCGCGGAAGGCGACTTCCACTCGGCGCTGACCTTCGCGACCGTCTATCGCGCGCCGGTGATCTTCAACGTCGTCAACAATCAATGGGCGATCAGCTCGTTCTCGGGCTTCGCCGGGGCCGAGGCGACGACCTTCGCTGCAAGGGCGGTCGGCTATGGTATCGCCGGCCTTCGCGTCGACGGCAACGATGCGCTGGCGGTCTATGCCGCGACGCAATGGGCGGCGGAGCGCGCGCGGATCAACCAGGGACCGACGCTGATCGAGCATTTCACCTATCGCGCGGAGGGGCATTCGACCTCGGACGACCCGACGCAATACCGCTCGGCGGGCGAGCCGAATGCGTGGCCGCTCGGCGACCCGATCGTTCGGCTCAAGAATCACCTCATCGCGCTCGGCGAGTGGGAGGAGGAGCGCCACGCCGCCCAAGACAAGGAACTCGCCGAAATGGTGCGCGACGCGCAGAAGGAGGCCGAGAAGAACGGTATCCTCGGCCACGGCCTGCACCAGCCGCTCGACACCTTGTTCGACGGCGTGTTCGAGGAAATGCCGTGGCACTTGCGCGAGCAGCAGGCGCAGATGATGGCGGAAGAAGAAGCGAGCGGACGGCCATGGGCGCGGAAGTGAGCGACATGACCGCGGAGGCGGGCGAAGCGGGCGCGACCACGCGCATGAACATGATCCAGGCGATCAACTCGGCGCTCGACGTGATGATGGCGCGCGACCCCGACGTGATCGTGATGGGCGAGGATGTCGGCTATTTCGGCGGCGTGTTTCGCGCGACGGCGGGCCTGCAGAAGAAGCACGGCAAGACTCGCGTGTTCGACACGCCGATCACCGAATGCGGCATCGTCGGGGTCGCGGTCGGGATGGGCGCCTATGGCTTGCGCCCGGTGCCCGAGATCCAGTTCGCCGACTACATCTATCCCGCGCTCGACCAGCTCGTGTCGGAAGCGGCGCGGCTCAGATATCGCTCGGCGGGCGAGTTCATCGCGCCGATGACGATCCGCTCGCCCTATGGCGGCGGCATCTTCGGCGGGCAGACCCATTCGCAGTCGCCGGAAGGAATCTTCACCCACATTTCGGGCGTCAAGACGGTGATCCCGTCGACGCCGTACGATGCCAAGGGCCTCCTGATCGCGGCGATCGAGGATAACGACCCGGTGCTCTTCTTCGAGCCCAAACGCATCTATAACGGCCCGTTCAACGGCCATTGGGACCGCCCGGCGGAGAATTGGTCGAAGCACCCCGCAGGCGAAGTGCCCGAGGGCTATTATACCGTGCCGCTGGGGAAGGCGAACGTCGTGCGGGCCGGCGAGGCGCTGACGATCCTGTGCTACGGCACGATGGTCCATGTCTGCGCCAAGGTGGTCGAGGAAGCCGGGGTCGATGCCGAG
This sequence comes from Sphingomonas sp., assembly GCF_036269755.1. Lineage (GTDB taxonomy): Bacteria > Pseudomonadota > Alphaproteobacteria > Sphingomonadales > Sphingomonadaceae > Sphingomonas. The sequence goes on from NZ_DATBDV010000022.1 coordinate 29,891, forward strand.
ATCGTCGACCTGCGCACGCTCGTCCCGCTCGACATCGATACGGTGGAGGAGTCGGTCAAGAAGACCGGCCGCTGCATGATCGTCCACGAAGCGACTCGCACCAGCGGGTTCGGCGCGGAATTGTCGGCGCTCGTCCAGGAACGTTGCTTCTATCACCTCGAAGCGCCGATCGAGCGCGTCACGGGGTTCGACACGCCCTACCCGCACAGCCTCGAATGGGCCTATTTCCCCGGCCCCGTCCGCATCGGACAGGCGCTCAAGAAGATCATGAAGGACTGACGCGCCATGGCCCGTTTCGAATTTCGCTTGCCCGACATCGGCGAAGGCATTGCCGAGGCCGAGATCGTCGCGTGGCACGTCAAGGTCGGCGACTCGGTCGAGGAGGACCAGCAGCTCGCCGACATGATGACCGACAAGGCGACGGTCGAGATGGAGTCACCGGTCGCGGGTACCGTGCTCGAACTGGCGGGCGAGGTCGGCGACCAGGTGCCGATCGGGTCGACCCTGGTGGTGATCGAGACGGCGGGCGAGGCGACGATAGCGCCCTCCGAAGAGACCGTGGCCGACGGTGCGCCGGGCGAATTGCCGGCGAACGAGGCCAAGATCGAAGAGGTCGAGGAAACGATCGAAGCCGAGAATCCCGGCGTCGCCGACGCCGAGGGCAAGACGCCGGCATATGAGACGCCCAGTGCTCCGGCGAAGGCCGGGGCTTTGGCAGCCGAAGCCGTTCCCTCGCCACAGCTCCGGCCTTCGCCGGAGCACAATAAGGCCGTCCTCGCCTCCCCCGCCGTGCGCCAGCGCGCCAGCGAACTCGGGGTCGATCTGTCGCAGGTCAAAGCCGATGGCGATCGCATCCGCCACGCTGATCTCGACGCGTTCCTGCGCTACGGGTCGGGCCAGGGCTATCACGCCCCCCACGCATCGCGCGCGCGCGACGACGAGACGATCAAGGTCATCGGCATGCGCCGCCGAATCGCCGAGAACATGGCCGCGTCGAAGCGCAACATCCCGCACTTCACCTATATCGACGAAATCGACGTCACCGCGCTCGAGGAGGTTCGCGCCGACTTGAACGCCAATCGCGGCGGGCGCCCCAAGCTCACGATGCTGCCGTTCGTGATCGCCGCGATCTGCCGTAGCTTACCCGAATTCCCGATGCTCAACGCGCGCTACGACGACGAAGCCGGCGTGGTGACTCGCTCGGGCAGAGTCCATCTCGGCATGGCGACACAGACCGATGCCGGCCTCACCGTTCCCGTCATCCGCGACGCGCAGGACAAGAACGTCTGGCAGCTCGCGACCGAGATCGGCCGGCTGGCCGAGGCCGCGCGCGCCAACAAGCTCAAGCCCGACGAGATGGGCGGCGGCACGATTACCGTCACGAGCTTGGGTCCGCTCGGCGGCATCGCCACCACGCCGGTGATCAACCGCCCCGAAGTCGCGATCATCGGACCCAACAAGATCGTCGAGCGCCCGATATTCCGCGGCGACGACATCATCCGCGCCAAGCTGATGAACCTCTCAATCAGTTGCGACCACCGCGTCGTCGACGGCTGGGACGCCGCCAGCTACGTCCAGCATCTCAAGAAATTTCTCGAGACGCCGGTCCTGCTGTTCACCGATTGACAGGTTAATATCGCGAGCGTTCGTCGACGATGCCGGAGTCGCGCATCCGCGCCTGCTGACGAAGGACGAGTTGCTGGTTTTCGCGAACTCGCGCGCGACCGCGCCTGCATTGGCCAGCCGGTCGAGCCCAAGATCGTGAGTCACCGCAGGCCAATGCTCGTCGCGCCCGGGCGATCTGCCGACATACTTCTGCGACAGTCCACGCCTAGCGTCGCCCCGCCACTGAGGGAGCGCGCGATGCTGGGCATGATCGTGGGATGGGCGTTGCTGGTCGCGGCACAGGACAAGCCGCCTTTGGCAGGGACGTTGCCGCCGATGCCCGCGCCGCGGGCGCGGCCGGAGGGCGAACGACCGCGCGGGCGGCTGTTCATCAGCCCGATGGGCGAGCCGTTCCGCGGTCCCGATCCCGTGCGGCAATGGTTCGATGCCGCCGACACCGACCATGACGGCGCGCTGAGCCTGGCCGAATTCACCGCCGACGCCGACCGTTTCTTCCAGCGGCTCGACCGCGGGCATGACGGCGAGATCGATCCCGACGATATCGAATTCTACGAAACGGTGCTTGCGCCGGAAATCCGCACCGGCGGTGAAGCGATGGGCGGCGCCGGCGTTCGTCGTAGCGGCTCCGGCTCGGGCGGCGGCGGGCGACGCGGCGGCGGCGGGGGCCGGCGTGGTGGTGGCGGCGGCTATGGCGGGGGAATGGGCGGCGCCGGTTCAGGCGGCGGTACATCCGCGGGCCAGACGCAGCGCTACGACGACGTCAAGCGCGGCGCGGCACGGTTCGGCTTCTTCGACTATCCCGAACCGGTGACGACCGCCGACGCAAACTTCAATCGCGGCATCGACCCGCGCGAATTTCGCGACGCGGCGACCGAGCGCTTCGCGCTGCTCGACCGCAACCATGACGGCAAGATCGGCTGGGGCGAACTGCCCAAGCTGACGCTGCCCGAAGGCGGCGGGTTCGGCGGCGCGCGGCGCGGCGCTGGCCGGTTCGGTGGCAGCGGACGACCTCCGCCTGGGAGTGGCGAGGGCGATTCGGGTGAATAGCTCGCCCGCGACGATCGCTTCATTTCGGAGGAAACTCGCGCTTATTAGCACCCAAAATGGCGCATACGGCGCTTTGCCACCCTCAACCACTCGTTGATCCTTCGGCGTATCGCAGCCTGTACCTGCGAGTCGCGGCCGATCGGGGGGTGGCATGGCGGATTTGCTCGAATCGCTCAATTCGTTGACGGGGCTGGCGGTCGCGCTCGCCGCGATCGCTACCGTCGCATTGCTCGCCTATCTCCACCACGATTCGTTTCCGCTGACCGACTTCACCTATCGCGTGCCACTGATCGGTAAGCTCGCGCGCTATTCTCGGGACCTGTCGGAAGCCAAGCCCGGCAGCTGGCTCAACTCGGAACTGACCCTGTGCCGCGACTATGCGCGACACATGAGCGCGATCTCGCCCGAGGAGTTCGCCAAGAACAGCGAATATCTCAGAAAGGCGTTCGATGCGGGACGAAAGCCGATGCCCAAGCGCGTGTTCGGCCTGATTGCCTTGCTGATCATCCTGGAAGCGGTCGGCTTTTCGTTGCTGCTCAGTACCTGGATGGCGCTCGATGCCTCCGAGAACCTGCGATATGAGTTGACCGCGATGATCGTCGCGGTGCTCGCGATCATCCTGGTGATGGTTACTCACGCCGCGGGGCACCAGCTCTATCGCACGCGGCTGCTGCGCAGTTGCTTCAAGCGCTTCCAGGCCGAAAACCTCCACATGCCGAGCAACGACCGCGCGACTCGCACCTATACGTCGCGGATCGTGTCGCTGAGCGACGATCAGGGGATCGACGATAACCGCCCGCAGCACGTGCAGTGCGCGAATCGTGTGGCCACGACGCCCGACGACCTCGGCAGCTACGCCTGGGTCTGGGTGGCGGGATTGCTGATCCTGTTCATCGCCGGTTTGTCGACGTTGCTCCGGATCGAGACGCTGCAAGGCGACGAGCTGGCGCAAACGTCGGTGAGCATCTTCGGCAGCGCGCGCGGGGGCGCCGCACAGTCGCAGGCCGCGCAACATTATGCAGCGATCACCAGCTTCTGGATCCTTGCGATCGTTTTCGTGGTGACTCAGCTGGTCGGCATGGGCGTCGGCTACCGTTATGGTTTTGTCGGCAAGCAGAGCGGCGAAGCGTTCAAGGCAATCCAGGGCTGCGCCGATTACGAAACCTATTTCCGCCCGATCCGGCGGCGGATGAGTCTCGCCGATCTGCGCTTGAGCTCGCTTCACCGAATGATGGAGCGGCATTTGCCGGTCGATCTCGACTGGACGCGCGATTTCATCACCTTCGTGCGCGAGGAGCGCAAGCGCGGGGTCACCGACCTGCAGGACCCGACCGAGGTCGCCAAGGCGGCCACGCGTGCACTGATCGAGGACCGGTCGGGGCGGCGTCGCGACGATCCCCGCGAGCCGGAGGCGAGCGAAGATACAACGGAAGAGGTGGACGCGCCCGCGCCGGTCGTCGTCGAGCCTGGGCAGGGGGAAGCGTGATGCGCGTGGTATTGGGCATCGCGAGCGCACTCGTACTGGTATCGCTCGATGCTTGCGGCACCGGTAAGGGAAATAGCAGCTCGGCCGTCGGCGCCGGCGACCTCGTGCCGAGTTGCTACGCCGATGCCGGGCTCGACGACTCGCGGCCGCCCGCGACTCACGCCTTGTTCGTCGTGATCGACCAGACCACCGGACTCGACGACAAACTGCGCGACACGGTCCGAAAGACGGTGCGGTCACTGATCGGCAAGCGGGGTGACGTCGCGATCTACACTTTCTCCGCGCTCGATCGCGACCATTATCCGACCGAGGTCGCGAGCGGATTGGTCGAATCGCCGGTCGACAACGCCGCGCGTCCCTCGCTTCCGGTGCGGCGTTTGAAGAAGCTCGACGATTGCCTGGGTCAGCAGCTCGATTTCGCGCAGACGCAATTCGCGGGGAAGGTCGATGCCGCGACGGGCGACGCATCGGCGCAGTTCAGCCATTCGGCGATCGAGCGTGGTCTCGCCCAGATTTCGGAAGCGGTGCGCAAGTCGAGCGCGCGCGACAAAATCGTGCTGCTCGTTTCCGACATGCTCGAGCATTCGGACGTCACCAGCTTCTACAAGCAACACCAGCTCCGCCTGATCGATCCGGCCGCCGAACTGGACCTCAGCCGCCGGGCCGGCACGCTCGGCGATTTCGGCGGCGCTCGCGTGATCGTCGTCGGGGCCGGATCGATCCCCGCCGACAGCGCGCCCGATGCAAGCCGCAATACCCCGGCGCTCGCCGCGCTCCACAGTTTCTGGGATAGCTGGTTTGAGGCATCTCACGCCCACCTCACCGACTATGGCGAGCCCGATTTGATGGCGCCGATCATCTCTTAAGCGCGACATTATTAAACCGTCCGGTTGACAGTTGCCGATCGCGCGAGTAATTCAACCACATGGTTGAGAGACTCGATGCGACCTTCGCGGCTTTGGCCGACCCCACCCGGCGAGCGATGCTGGCGCGGCTGACCGGCGGCGAGCGATCGATCGGCGAGCTGGCGGAGCCGTTCGCGATGAGCTTCGCGGGCGCGGCCAAGCATGTCGGTGTGCTCGAACGCGCCGGGCTGGTCGAGCGTCGCAAGGCCGGGCGCCAGCAATTGTGCCGGTTGAAGGCCGAGCGGCTGCGCGAGGCGGATCAATGGCTGCGGCAATGGGAGAGCTTCTGGAACTCGACGCTCGAGCGGCTCGAGGCGATCGTCGCGCAGGACAGAGGATGACCGATCCGATCGTCCTGACCGTGACCCGTGAGATTGCGGCTCCGCCCGAGCGAGTGTTCGACGCCTGGCTCGATCCTGCCACCGCGCGGCACTTCCTGTTCGCGACTCCCGACGGCGCGATGGAAAGATGCGACATCGATGCGCGGGTCGGCGGGCGCGCGCTGATCACCGAGCGCCGGCCGCAGGGGCTGGCCGAGCATCATCTGCAGTACGAGGAGATCGATCGCCCGCGCCGGCTGGTCTTTCTGTTCCGCGCCTGCCTCGCCGGCGTCGGTGGCGAGGAAGGGCAATGGACTCGCGTGTCGATGGAGATAGCGGCGATCGACGCCGGGTCGCGAATTACGCTGACGCACCAAATGGACGCCGAATGGGCCGACTACGAAGAGCAGACGCGACATGGCTGGACGATGATCCTCGACAGCCTCGCGCACGTAATGGAGAACGATGATGGCTGACCACGACACGATCACCCCCGCAATGCTGCGGTTCGAACGCGTGCTTGCGGCGCCGGTCGACACCGTCTGGCGCTACCTGATCGATCCCGATCTGCGTGCGCGATGGTTCATGGGCGGCGAGACCGAGCCGCGGGTCGGCGGCAAGTTCGGGCTGACCTTCGACCACGCCTCTCTGTCCGACGGCGACGTGCCGACGCCGGAGCGTTACGCCAGGAACGCGGGCAAATCGTGGTTCGAGACGATCGAGCGGATCGAGCCGCCGCACCTGCTCGCGTTCACTTGGGACGGAGGGGCGGCGGGATCGGTGACGATCGAGCTTGTCCCGCTCGACGGTGAGCGGACGCAGCTGACGCTGACCCATGCAGGTCTGCGCGGGGCGGACGACGCGCGCAATTTCGGGGGTGGCTGGGGGTCGCATCTCGACACGCTGCAGCGCCGGCTGGCCGGGCAGCCGGTACCTGACTTCTGGGCGCTGGCACGCGGCAGCGGCTGAGCGAGCGGCGGTGGCGCTGGGCTGACCACTATCGACAATCGAATGTCGGTCGCAGAAGACGGCCGGATGACGCCGAGCCATCACCTCCACGCCCGTCTGATCGGCCAGCCGGGGTCGCGCGACCAGCTCAACACGCCCGCGTTGATCGTCGATCGTGATGCGCTCGACGCCAATATTGCGGCGATGGCGCGCTGGGCACGCGACGCGGGCGTCGCGCTGCGACCGCACGCCAAGACGCACAAGAGCGCCGAAATCGGCAAGCTGCAGATCGCGGCGGGCGCGGTCGGGTTGTGTTGCGCCAAGCTGGGTGAAGCCGAAGCACTGGCGGCGGAAGGGATCGAATCGATCCTGCTGACTTCGCCCGTCGTGACACAACCGGCGATCGCTCGGCTGGTCGCACTCCACGAGCGCATCCCCGATCTGGCGCTGGTCGCCGATCACCCAGACGCGGTCGCGGCCCTCGCCGTCGCCAATAGCGAGCGTCCGATTCGCGTGCTGGTCGACATCGATCCCGGCATTCACCGCACCGGAGTCGCTTCGCCCGACCAGGCCGCGGCGCTCGCCCGCCAGATCGCGGATGCGCCGGGCCTCGAATATGGCGGCGTCCAATTCTATTGCGGGTCGCAGCAGCACATCGCGACCTATGCCGATCGCCGCGCGGCGATCGCCGACCGAACAGACTATCTCCAAAACGTAATGGCCGCGCTCGGCGACGCACGCCTGACCCCGCCGGTCGTAACGGGCGGCGGCACCGGCACGCACCGCATCGACGCCGAGCTCGGCGTGCTGACCGAGCTCCAGGTCGGGTCGTACGTGTTCATGGACCGCGAATATGCCGAGTGCGATCTGGGCGCGGGCTTCGCCACCGCGCTGATGGTCGACACGCGCGTGATCAGCAGCAACACGCCGGGGATGGCGACGCTCGACGCCGGGCTGAAGGCGTTCGCGACCGAGGCCGGGATGCCCGCGATCCTCGCCGGCGCGCCACCGGGGAGCCGCTACCGTTTCATGGGCGACGAGCAGGGCGCGGTGCTGGTCTCGGAGGGCGCCACCGCACCGCTGCTCGGCGCGCGCGTGACGGCGATGACGCCGCACTGCGACCCGACGGTCAACCTCTATGATGCGTACCACCTCGTTCGGGGTGATACGCTGGTCGCGATCTGGCCAGTCACCGCGCGTGGGCGATCGGCCTAGCCGTTACGGCTGGCTGTCGTCGCCGCCACCCCTGCCCGCGCCGCCCGAGCCGGGCGCGCCGACCGTGCCGATATTGCCGAACAGTTCCTCGAAGAAGGTGCGCTTGCGGCCCAGCGTCGGCGTGGTCTTGTCGTACGGACTGATCGACGCAACCCGATCGAGACCGGTGCGCGTGATCCCCTGCACGACGCCCTGGTCGTTGAAGGTGATCTTGAGCGTCAACTGGCTCTTGGGCTTGGGATTGAGATAGGCGAGGTTGCGGCTGTCGCGCGCGACGTAATACCAGTTGCCGGTGTCAAACTGGCTGGCGAAGCTCGGCTTGCCGAGCGTCTGCAGCACCGAAGCGCGGTTATCGACCCCGGGCTGCACCGAATTCACCAGATCGGCGTCGATGATATAGCCTTGGTGCGAGCGCAGCGTGGTGCAACCGCCGGTCAGCGTCAGCGCCGCCACCATCGCGGCGGTGCCGATCGTCCGGATTGCCTTGGTCATTCGAATCTCCCGCGCCCCACGCCGATACGCGGCGCCCGCGCGATTGCATCGGGCGCCGTTCGCCTCAATATGCGGAGCATCGCGGTGGCACAAGGCTGCTGGTTGCAGGGTCAGATTATGGGTTTGTTCGACAGGTTCATCGGCAAGCGCGACGAGGTGGCGGGATTGTACGCCGCAATCGTCGCGCGGGCGCGCCAGCCGCATTGGTATCTGGAAGGGGCCGTCGCCGACAGCGTCGATGGCCGGTTCGACATGATCGCCGCTGTGCTGGCGATGGCGATGCTGCGGCTGGAAGATGATGATCAGGGGAAAGCCGCCGCGACCCATCTCGCCGAAGCGTTCGTCGACGACATGGACCCGCAGCTGCGCGAAATCGGAATCGGCGACTTGCTCGTCGGCAAGCATATCGGGCGAATGATGGCGATGCTCGGCGGGCGGCTAGGCGCATATCGCGAAGGGCTGGCGGCGGGCGATCTCAAGCCGGCCTTGGTCCGCAACCTCTATCGCGGCGACGCCCCGGCGGACTCGGCCCTGGCGCATGTCGAGCATGAATTGCTGGCGTTGCGCGACGAGCTCGCCGCCGTCGCCACCGATCGGCTGATCGCGGGCGAGCTGGCATGAGCGACGTCGAGTTCGCGCGCCCGCAGCGGCTCGACACGATCGGCGGCGAAGTCCGCGCAGTCGCGGTCGAGGCGGGCGAAGCTGAGCGGGCCGCGCTCGCCAAGCGGTTCGACCTGATCGCGATCGACCGGCTCGCGGGCGACTTCACGATCCGCCGCGAGGCCGCGGGAATCCTGGTCGAGGGACGAGTCACGGCCGGCCTGACCCAAGCCTGCAGCGTCACTGGCGAGCCGTTGACGGCCACGATCGACGAGCCTGTGTCGCTTCGCTTCGTCGCCGCCGGGACCGAGTCGCAGGAGGAGGTCGAGCTCGGCGACGAGGACATCGACGTAATCCCCTATGACGGCGGCGCGATCGACCTTGGCGAAGTCGCGGCGGAGACGGTGGCGCTCGCCATCGACCCGTTCGTGCGCGGGCCGGGCGCCGAAGCCATGCTCAGGGCCGCCGGCGTGCTGAGCGAGGAGGAAGCTGGGCCATTCGGTGCGCTGGCCGGGCTTCGCGACAAGCTCGGCGGGACCTGACCGCCTTAAACGTCTCTTTACCCTGTTGCGCTAGCGTCGGCCGGCCAGTTTCCCGAGGAAGCGCCTGTGACGTCGACGCTCAAGCAATTGCCCGAACCGGGGAGCGTCAGCGAGTCGCTCGATCTCGCGCAGCGGCTTACCTTGTTCGGGTTCGAACCGGGCGACTTCTCGCTCGCGGCGACGATCTGGCAAGTGATCGAGCCAGAGGCGCGCGCGATCTCCGAATCGCATTGGCGGCAGTGGCACAAGTTTTTCAATGGCGACAAGTTCATCGCGCATGACCACGAGCGCGCGATCGATCTCGGCGTCGCCTATCTGCGCAATCGGTATCTCGATCCCGCCGGCCTCGATTGGGTCAAGTCGGCCGAGCGCACCGTCGCCGCCGCGTTCGCGCAAGGGGTGTCGCTGACCGCGATCCTGTCGATGACCGGCGCCGGCAGCAGCCAGACGCTCGATATCCTGGCGCGGCGTCACGATTGCTCGCCCGAGGAACGCTGGCAGATCGACGACGTGCTGTCGCGGCTGCGCACACTCGAGTGCGATATCTACGCGTCGCTTTATGGCGCCTATGTCGAGCATGATGCGCGGTGCCAGCGCGACCTGCTGGCGAGCGAATTCAACGCCAAGATCGGATCGACCGTCACCGCGGCGTCGGAAAACGGCACGTCGCTGCGTGCCCAGGGCGCGGCCGCATCGAAACTCGCGCGCGGTATGATCGGCAAGACGTCGGAAGTGGCCGCCGCCGCCGAGCAATCGGCAGTGGCGATGCGAGAGGCGGCGCAGACCGCGGCGGGGCTGATCCGAGCGATCGAGGATGCGCGGATCGAAGTCGAGGCGGCCGCCGAG
>NZ_DATBDV010000023.1:0-262258 GCF_036269755.1 Sphingomonas sp.
GGCTGTTATAGGTCCGCACGATGGCATCGTCGGGGCCCTGACCGACCAGCATCTCGTCTTGCTGCTGGATCACCAGGTTGCCGGTCGCGGCGTTGAGCAAGGCCTGCTCGCCCGATCGCCCGATCGACCCCGACCCGAGCAACCCCGCCGCGCCCAGCACATTGGCCGATCCGCGCTCCAGCCCCGCGCCTGCCCCGGTGAAAATTTCGACCATTTCCGTCACGTCCCCTGCGATGCAGGAGACGGGCCCGCGCCCGCCTCTGACAGGCTTGTCCGAACGAATTGCCGAAAGTTTAGAATTATTTCGTCGGCGATCGATTCTCGCGTGCGAATCGCGCCCGCCATGACTAGTGTCCCGATTCGGGACAGAGTCGCACGTGCCGGCGCGGCTTTTCATCAGGGGGACTTATGGGCGGCGATCGGGCACTCAGCCTGCTCAACGATATGTTGTGGAACAGCTTGCTGGTGGCGGGACCGGTACTGATCGCGACCTTGCTGGTCGGGCTGGTGATCAGCGTGTTTCAAGTGACCACGCAGCTGCAGGAAATAACGCTGAGCTACGTCCCGAAGATCTTGGTGGCGGCCGTCATGCTGATCGCGATCGGGCCGTGGATGCTCGGGCGCGTGACCGGTTTCGCCACCGCGCTCTATGCGCTGATCCCCGCCCTCGCCCGCTGATCCTTGCGATGATCGCGCTGACCGACCAGGCGATGGCCGTGCTGCTGCTGACGCTGCGGCTGGTGCCTGCTTTCGCCTTTGCCGAGCCGTTCACGCTCTTGCGCGTACCCGCGATCGTCCGCGTGATGCTTTCGATCGCGCTCGCCGCGTGGCTGGTCGGCGCAAATCCGGCGGCGACGTGGCAGAGCGATTATCGCGCGAGCGGGCTGGCCTGGGCGGCGGTCAGCGAGCTGATGCTCGGCGTCGGGCTGGCGCTGTCGCTGCAATTCGCGTTCGCCGCGTTGCTGACGGTCGGGCGCGCGCTCGACATTCAGGCGGGCTTCGGGCTCGCGGTGCTGGTCGATCCCACGACCAAGAGCCAGATGCCGCTGATCGGCACGGTGTTCGCCTATGCCGCCGCCGCGATCTTCTTCGCCAGCGACGGACCCGCCGACCTGCTCGCGATCTGGGCGGCGTCGGTCCAGGCGGTGCCGCTCGGCACCGGCGCGCTCGGCGGCGACCTGCCGCGCTTGCTCGGCTATCTGTCGAGCGCGTTCGTGATCGCGTGCGGGCTCGGCGGCGCGATCATGCTCGCACTGTTTCTCGCCGACCTCGCCATCGCGTTCATGTCGCGCACGCTGCCGCAGATGAACGTCATGCTGCTCGGGTTTCAGGTGAAGGGGCTGATGGTGCTTGCGCTGTTGCCCGCGGCGGTAGCACTGGCGGGCGGGCTGTTCCTGCGATTGCTGCGCACCGCACTTGAAGCGGCACCGCAGCTGGTGATGGCACGCTGACATGGCGGAGGGCCAGGAACAGAACCGCACCGAGGCCGCGACGCCGTTCAAGCTCAAGCAGGCGCGGCAAAAGGGCATGGTCGCGCGCGGGCTCGATCTCGGATTCGTCGCCGGACTGATCGGGCTCGCCGCGTTCGTGATCATCGCGGGGGGCAAACTGATCGCGGTACTCGCGGTGGCGATGCGCCGCGCGCTGACCAGCGGGATCGTCGCGGCGGGCGATCCCGGGTCCGCCACCGCGCTCGCCGCCGACAGCCTGTGGCCGGTGCTTCGACCGGTCGTCCTGTTCGGCTGCACGGTGGTCGCGGTGATCCTGGCGGTCGAAATCGTCCAGCTGCGCGGGCTGGTGTTCAGCGCGACCCCGCTGACGCCCGACTTCAGCCGGCTCAACCCCGCCAAGGGATTGAAGCGGCTGTTCTCGGCACAGATGCTCAAGCAGGCGATCAAGAGCATCCTCAAGATGACCATCTATACGACGATCGCGATTCTCGCGATCCGCGCGGCGCTCGCGGGCGCGGGCATGCGAATCACCGACGCGTCGCGGCTTGCCGACACGCTCGACCATGCGGCGATGCGGATGATCCTGCTGTTCATCCTCGCGGCGGCGGGGCTGGCGGTGGTCGACCAGGTGCTGGCGCGCGGCGAATTCGCCAAGCAGATGCGGATGAGCCGGCGCGACGTGACTCGCGAGCATCGCGAGCGCGAGGGCGACCCGCGGCTGCGCGCCAAGCGCAAGCAGGCGCACGCGCAGTTCGCCAAGCAGTCGCAGGGCCTGGGCAACCTCCCCGGCTCCGACATGCTGGTGGTCAATCCGCGCCATTATGCCGTCGCGCTCGCTTACGCGCGCGATGCCGGCGGCGCGCCGGTGGTGACCGCCAAGGGCGCCGACCGTCACGCTTTGCAGCTCAGGGCCGCGGCTGCGCGCCACGGCATTCCGATCATCGAATCGCGCCGGCTGGCGCGAGCCTTGTTCCGCGACGGCGAGATGGGGCGAGAGATCGCGCCGCAGCATTTCCACGCGGTGGCGGAATTGTATTTCAAGCTGGGGGTGACGGCGCGTGCTTGATCGTTTGTTGCGCAACAATCGCGACTTGTTGCTGGTCGCCGCGATCTTCCTGATCCTGGTGATCCTGTTCGCGCCGATCCCGCCGGCGATGCTCGATTTGTCGATAATCGCCAATTTCGGGCTGGCGCTGACGATCCTGCTGCTGACCTTCTACGTCGCCAAGCCGGTCGAATTCTCGACCTTTCCGTCGCTGCTGCTGGTCGCGACGCTCTATCGCCTGTCGCTCAACGTCGCGGCGACCCGGCTGATCCTGACCGGATCGAGCGCCGGCCAGGTGATCGGATCGATCGGCACGTTCGCGGTGCAGGGCAATTTCGTCGTCGGGCTGGTGGTGTTCTCGATCCTGGTCGTGGTCCAGTACATCGTAGTCACCTCGGGTGCGCAGCGCGTGTCCGAAGTCGCAGCACGCTTCACGCTCGATTCGATGCCGGGCGCGCAGATGAGCATCGACGCCGACCTCAATATGGGGTTGATCGATCAGACCGAAGCGATCCGCCGCCGCCGCGAACTCGAGCGCGAGGCGAGCTTCTACGGCGCGATGGATGGCGCGTCGAAGTTCGTGAAGGGCGATGCGATCGCTGGGATCATCATCCTGTTGATCGACATCATCGCCGGGTGGATCGTCGGCGTGCTCCAGCTCGGCATGGAATGGAACGAGGCGCTGCAGCATTTCACGTTGCTGACGATCGGCGACGGCATCGCCGCGCAGCTCCCCGCCCTCATCATCTCGGTCGCGACCGGGATCATCGTCACGCGATCGTCGTCGGATCGCCAATTGTCGACCGAAGTGTTCGCGCAGCTCGCCTCGGTGCCGCGAATCCCGTTGATCGTGACTGGGGTGCTGATGCTGCTGCTGTTGCTGCCGGGAATGCCGAAATGGCCGATCGCGGCGATCGCGCTGCTGGCGGTGTTCGCATGGCGGCGGATGCGGCGATCGGAAGGTGCCGAGCAGGCCGCCGCAGAGGAAGCCGCACTCGAACCCAGCGGGGGTCCACCGGCGATCGACATCCGGCTCGGCGCAGCGCTCGCCGACGCCTGGCGCAACCAGGAAGCGGTGCTGCTCGACCGCATCGAAAGCCTGCGCCAGATCCAGGAGCGCCGCTTTGGCGTCGCGTTTCCCAAGGTGCGGATCGTCGATGGCCCGGCGCTCGGGTCGCACGATTACGAGATCTGCCTGTTCGGATCGCGTTTCGCGGTCGGCGAGGCACGCCCCGACCTGCTGCTCGCGATCGGAGCGCCGGGCCAGGCGCCGGCGGTCGACGGCATCGCTACCAGCGACCCGAGCTTCGGCCTGCCCGCCAAGTGGATCGAACCGTCGGCCGAACAGGCCGCACGCGATGCCGGGTTGACCGTGATCGACCCGACGACGGTGTTGATCACGCAGTTCAGCGAGGTCGTCTCCACGGAGATCGCGACGCTCCTCACGCGGCCGATCGTGACTCGCTTCATCGAGGATGTTCGCACGCGCCAGCCCGGCCTGGTGGAAGAGCTGATCCCGACGATCCTTGGCGTCGCCGACATCCAGCGCGTGCTGCAGAACTTGCTCGCCGAAGGCGTGTCGGTGGCCAATATCGACCTGATCCTCGAACATCTCGCCGATCTCGGCCGCACCCAGCGCGATCCCGTCGAGCTCACCGAACTGGTCCGCCAGCGGATGAGCCACGCGATCTGCAACCAGTTGCGCGGCGACCATCCCGATCTTGCGGTGCTGAGCCTCGACCCCCGCATCGAAAACCAGATCGCCTCCGGGCTCGGCGCGGCGCAAAATGGCGGACTGCCGATCGAGCCGGGGCTCGCCGAGCGATTGATCCGGCGGCTGTCGGCGATGGCGGAGGCGATGCACAAGGAGGGGCGTGCGCCGGTCTTGCTGTGCGGCGGCGAGTTGCGCCGGCACATCAAGGCGTTCACCCGGCGCAGCATCCCGCGGCTGTCGGTGGTATCGGTCAACGAGATTCCGATGCGCATCAACCTCAAATCGTTCGATATCGTGAAGCTGGAGGGACAATGATGGCCGACCAATCCGCGCGCGAGGCGACGTTCGAGCGGCTCAGCGGCTATCTGGCGCACGATCCGGACAATGTCGCGCTGTTGGTCGATGCCGCCGAGGCGGCGATCGACGCGCAACGACCCGACGAGGCAATGGCGTTGCTCGACCGCGCCGCCGCGTCGACCGAGCCAGGACCGCGCGAGCGCAACCTTGCCGGGCTCGCAGCGATGCAGGCCAAACGGTTCGACCGAGCCGCCGACGTGTTCGCCGCCCTGTTCGATGCCGGCCACGACGATCCCTCGGTGCGGTTCAACCTCGCTTGGTCGCGGGCTTCGCTGAAAGACGACGACGGCGCGCTGGCAGCGCTCGACGATGCCGCGGCGGAGGCGCTCCCCCAGGCCGCAGCGCTTCGCGTCCAGCTGCTCCACGGCACCGGTCAGTTCGAAGAGGCGTTCGAGCGCGGCAAGCACTATCTTTCGCTCCATCCCGACGCGCGCCAGCTCAACGCCGCGATGGCGGTGCTGGCGATCGACATGGAGGACGAGGCGCTGGCCGCGGCGTGCGCCGAACGCGCGCCCGACCACCCCGACGCGCTCGCGACGCTCGGCACGCTCGCGCTCGACGGGGACGATCCGATGGTGGCGGAAGCGCTGTTCGACCGCGCGATCGACCGCAATCCCGAGGTGCCGCGGGCCTGGATCGGCCGCGGGCTCGCGCATCTCTTGACCGGCAAGGCCGCCGAGGCGCCCGCCGATATCGACCGCGGCGCGGAAATGTTCGGCACCCATCTCGGCTCGTGGATCGCGGCGGGCTGGGCGCACTTCGTCAACGGCGACCGCGCCGCCGCGCGTGAGCGGTTCGACCGCGCGCTGGCGATCGATCCGACCTTCGCCGAAACCCACGGCTCGCTCGCGGTGCTCGACATCCTCGACGGCGATTTGCCAAGCGCGCGCGAGCGAACGCAAGTCGCGCTAAGGCTCGATCGCCAATGCTATTCGGCGGCACTGGCAATGGCGATGCTGAGCGCGGGCGACGGCGATGCCGCGAAGAGCCAGGCGATTATCGAGCGAGCGCTCACCACCCCGCTCGGCGACAGCGGGCGCACGATCGCGCAAGCGCTCGCGCGGATCGGAACCCAGCGAGGGTCGCTACACTAACCCGCGCGGAAATCCTGCGTCACCCGGTCGAGCAACGCGCGAGTCTCGTCCGAATCCTCGATCATCTTGAGCACCTCGCCCGTCACCGTCTCGAACGCTGGGTCGGCGACCAGTTCGGCGCCGAGCCGCTCGCTCAACAGACTGCGGACCAACGCGCGGCGGAAGTCGCGTTCGGGCAAATCGGCGACGGCGGCGAGGGCCTCGATCCGCTGCTGCGGCGTGGCCGGGCGCCCGTCCTTGCGCGTCGCCGCCCGGCCTTTCGCGCGGTCGCTGCGTTGCAATTGCTCGCGCAGCAGCAGCAGGACCTGATCGGTCGCGCCGATCCCCGTCATCAGTTGGGCCGGCCGGAAAATTGCCCGAGCAACAGGCTGGTCGCCGACATCGTCTCGTCGGTCCCCGCGTCGCTGCCGATCTCCCCGACGCGGTCGATGATCAGCTGCATGTCGCGATTGAGCGGCGGGTTTTCTTCATTGGCGGCGATACCGAGGCGCAGTTGCTCGATCGCCTGCGGGAATTCGTCGCGGATCAGATAGGTCAGCCCGCCGACGAACGTGCGCAGATAGTGACCCTCGGGGAGCAAGGCGAGCGGGCCCCAGGTCGACAATGCGTCGGCCGCCTCGCCCGAAGTGAGCTGAAAGAAGCCGAGCTGAAACCGCGCGATCGCGAAGTCGGGCGCGAGATCGACCGCGGCCTTGAGCGATGCCAGCGCCTCGATCGGCCGCCCGATCCCGGCGAGGAGCGACCCGCGCAGGAAATGCAGCCGCGGGTCGGCGGGGAAATCCGCGAGCGCGCGGTCGACCAGCACGAGCTCGTCGCCGTCGTCGGATGCGACCGCCGTCATGAGATCGGCAAGTCTGGTTTCATCGCAAAGAGTCATTGCTGTCGTCCCTTTTAATGGTGCCGGAGCCGCCGCCGCAAGCGATCGACCGCGCTCTTGTGAAGTTGGGATACGCGACCGCGGCTCAACCGCAGCAATTCGGCGACGTGCGCGAAGCTGAGGCCGGTATGGTAGTGCTGGCGGATCACCGCGTTCTCGGCGTCGGGCAGGCGTTCGATCGCGTCGGCGAGCGCGACCTGCGTCTGGTGCCAGGCCAGCCCCTCATAGGCGCTGGGCCGCGTATCGCTCCCCTCCTCGCTCTCGACTAGCATGCCCGTCCCTTCGAGCATCAGCCCAAGCGCCAGGTCGACGGCAAGGTCGGCGAGCGCGGCGAGCGGATCGGCCGGCTGGCGTTCGGTCGGCGAGAGCGAACGCAGTCGCTCCTGGCGGAGCCTTCGGCGCTGGCCGATCTGGGCCTCGACATCGCTCATCTGGCTGAGGCCATCGGCGACGCTGCCGGTGATGCGCGGGCGGGCGTAAGCGCCGAACGGCACGCCCTGAAGCGGGTCGAAACGGTCGAGCGCCTGGAGCAGGCCTTCATACGCGAAGTGTTCCGCATCGGCGCGGTCGGCGGGCTGGCGGCGCCAGCGGAACTGCCGCGCGGCGATCGATCGGGCGAGCACGACGTAGCGATTGAACAAGGTTTCGCGCGAGCGGCCATCGTCCTCGAACCGGGCACGGCGCCATAGCGACGCTTCCGCGCGCGACGGGTCGAGCACGATGTCGAGGCCGGTTTCTCGCTCGCGCTTCATCTGAAACTGCCCAGAACGCCTTGGATCACCAGGCTCCAGCCGTCGATCAGCACGAACATCAGCAGCTTGATCGGCAGCGATATCGTCGCCGGGGGCACCATCATCATGCCAAGCGACAACAGGATCGCCGACACCACCAGGTCGATCAGCAGGAACGGCAGCAGGATGACGAACCCGATCGTGAACGACACGCGCAATTCGTTCATGATGAAGGCAGGCGCGAGCTTGAGGATTTCGACCTGGTCGGGCCGCGTCGGAACGGGCGTGCGCGCGATCGCGTAGATCGCGGCGATGTCCGAATCGCGAGTCTGGGCGAGCATGAAGGTCCGCAACGGTGCGGTGCCCTGCGTCATCGCCTGCTGCGCATCGATCCGGCCGGCGAGGAACGGCTGCAGCGCCTGACTGTTCAGCGTGGTCAGCGTCGGCCCCATCGAGAAGGCCGTCAGGAACAAGGCGAGGCTGAGCAGCACCGGATTGGGCGGGGTTTCGGGCATGCCGAACGCGTGACGCACCATCGACAGCGTGATGACGATGCGGACGAAGCTGGTCATGCTGATCAGGAGCGCCGGCAGTACCGCGAGCAAGGTCAGCAGCATCGTCGTGCGCACCACGTCCGACGTCCCCGCCGCGGCCAACGCCGGTGCCGGCGCCGCCAAGGCGGGTGTCGCTGCGAACAGAACGGCCAGCGCGGCCGCCACCGCGATTCTCCTCACTGGGTGCGCTCGACGTCGGGCGCGGCCGGACCTTCGCGCAGGACGTGCGGCCGCTGGGCATGGAGCAGCAACAGGAACTCTTGCCCGTCATAGCGCACCACCCCGATATCGGCGTGCATCCCGATCCGGCGCACCTCGACGATCTCGATCGCACCCTTGCGCGGCGCGACGCCGCGCAACCAGGCGGCGAGGTCGGCCTTGCCCATGCGCTGACGGATCAGCAGAATCGCGAGGCCCGCGACCGCGATGCACAGCACGAACGCAAACACGATTCGGCCGAGCGGCACATCCACCGCACCGCCGCCGCCAAGCCGACCGGCCACCTGGTCGGCGAACAGGATCACGCCGCCAGCTCGGTCAGCCGCACGCCGAACTTGTCGCCGACCGCGACCAGTTCGCCATGCGCCACGACGACGCCGTTGAGCCTGAGTTCGACCGCCTGATTGAGCGGAGCGTCGAGAGTCACCACCGATTCCGCCGCCAGCGCGCCGAGTTCCGCGACGGTCATCCGGGCGTTGCCGACGAACGCTTCGATCTCGACTTCGACATCGTCGATCATGCGCGCCGCGAGCGGACGCGCAGGGGTGGTGTCGGACTTGGTCGCTGCAGTGTTGGTCTGGGGCACGCGCGCTGGTCTGCCTTTCTGAAGAGTCATATGACGACGAGGCGAAGCCGCTCGTCTTGCTGGTCGATCGTGCAATGGAGCGGTTTCGGACGATGATCGACGGCAATGCTCGCCGGGTCGCCAAGCGCTCGATCGAGCACCAGCAGATCGCCGATGCCGAGTGCGGCAAGCTCGCCGGTGGTCAGCCGCGCGGCGCCGACGCGTGCCGACACGCTGATCGGCTGCGGATCGAGCGCCGCCGCGATGCGCCGCGGCGCCGGGCGCGGATCGGCGGGCGGCAAGCCGGCACGGACATGGCGCACGGCCAGCGCCTCGCTCACCGCGATCCGCAGCAACGTGGCGCCTCCCGCCGCGACGCGAAATTTCCACCAGGCATGCGGCACGGGATCGCCAGTTCCGGATCGCCACGGCCGGTCGAGCCCGAGTTCCCGACTCAAGCGCTTGCGAAGATCGGCGAGGCAAGCGTCGGCCGCACCTTCCAGCGCCGCGCGATCGGCGGGGGTCAACGCGTTGGGATCGGGCGGCGTGCCGTACATCAGCGCGGCGACGGCGGACGGGGCACCCTCGCCCGCGCTCAGCACCATGTCGCCTTCGATCGTCCAGGCCGCGCCGGCGTCGAGGTCGCGCAGCGCGATCTCGACGCGATCGCCCGCGACATCGGCGGCGCCGTGCGCGAACCATTTCGCCGACCAGCCGCGCACTGCCGCGCGCAACGGCAAGTCGCGCAGCCCGCGCGCGACGGCGTCCGCCGGCAACCAGGAACGGTGCAAGGTCATGCCGCGTCACTCACCGCGTTCACCCCTGCCCGCGGATGCCGAACAGCTGCTGGATCATGTCGTTGGTCACGCTGATGATCTGCGACGATGCCTGGAACCCGCGCTGGACGAGGATGAGGTCGGAGAATTCGAGCGTGAGATCGACGTTGGATGCCTCCAGCCGGCGCGACTGCACCTGGCCGACGCGCGTGTCGCCGCTCGGCAGCAGATCGCGTTGCGCGGTCTCGCTCGCCGTGAACAGTCCGCCGGCCTGCTGCGTCAGTTGCGAGGTATCGCGGAAGTCCGCGATCGCGACCGATCCGAACTGCTGCTTCTGCTCGTTCGAATAGCCGATCTCGACCTGCCCCTTGTCGTTGACTCCCAGGGTCGCGAACGTTCCTGTGGCATATCCGTCGGTCGACGCCGCACGCAGCGTCGATACGTCGCCGCCCGAATACGAGCTGACCCCGGTCGAGAAATCGAATGCGACGCTGGTCGACGAGGCGGCGTCGGTGAAGGTCAGCGTCGAAGTCGACGGGTCGACTGCGCCGCCCAGGAACTTGAGCGTCTGGGTGCCGATCGTCGCGCCCTGGTCGTCGGTAACGGTGACCGTCCAGCTGCCCGGCGTCGCGGTCGCCGACGTGTCCTTCTCGAACTTGGCCTGCCAGACGTGCTTCGCGCCGGTCGAGTCATAGACCGCGATGCTGCCGACCGTAACCGCGCTGGTCGCGCTCGACGAGAGGTTGTCGGAGAACACCACCTTGGTCGTTGCCTGCGGCGGGCTGGTCCGCGACGTATCGACCGACAAGGTCTGCGGCTGCCCGGCCGCGTCGAGCGTTGCCAGCCGCCAGTCTGTTCCCGACAGGACGATGAAGCCCTGCTTGTCGACCTCGAAGCTGCCGGTGCGGGTATAGGCGACGTCGTTGCCGCGCATCAGCATCATCAGCCCGTTGCCCTGGATCGCGAGGTCGAGGTCGCGGTCGGTCTGGCGCAGCTCACCCTGCGCGAAGTCGAGACGGCTGGTCCCGTTGCGCACGCCGTTGCCGGCGGTATCGCTATAGCCGCCGTTCGATCGCCCGTTGGCGCCCAGCACGTTCTCGAAGCTGACGGTCGATCCCTTGAACCCCTGCGAGTTCAGATTGGCGACGTTGTTGCTGATCTGCTGAAGCCCGCGCGAATAGGCGGCGAGCCCGCTAAGCCCGATATAGATCGATCCGAACATGTCAGTTTCCTTCTCGAATCTGGGAGACGGCGGCGAGCGACAGACCCGAAATGGTCTGACCGTCCCCGGTCTTGATGGTGATCTGCGGATCGCCGTTGTCGAAGCTGATCGCGGTGACGGTGCCCGAGATCACCGCGGCGCCCGATGGGATGTCGACGGTGCGGCCGAGCAACCCGGCGGCCTGCATCGTCGATTGCGCCGAGACCAGCGCACCGAGCTTGTCGTTAGTCGTCTGGCCGAGCTGAATTTGCGAGAATTGCGCGAGCTGCGACACGAATTCGAAATTGTCGACGGGCTTGAGCGGATCCTGATAAGTCAGCTGAGTCAGGACGATCTTGAGCAGCGATTCGAAGCTTAGCCCGAACGCGCTGGTCGCGGAGTTGCTGGTGGACGCCGCATCTGCCGTGGTCGCGGCGACGGGCGTGGTGGCGGATATCGCCTGCATGTCATCCCTTTCCTTGTGCGTCGGGGCCGCCGCGCCGGTTGACTCGTAATTCGCTGAGCACGAGGCCGTGGCGCGCAAGCATCTGCGCCACCGCTTCGTGAACGGCACCATGATCGATCGTGGCCCCTGCATCGGCGGTGACCGACACGGCGACCCCCGCGTCGGTGCGATCGATCGCGACCTTGACCCGTGACGCCGCTTCGGAGGCTGGCCGATTCGGTGCGGTGCGACCGGCTGCGGGCAGCGTTGGCTTAGGCGATCCCGGCAATCGCCCCCTGCTCACGGCGAGCGGCACGGGCACGGCGGTCGCTTCGATCGCACCCGGCTCGGATCGCGCGGCAACGACCGCCGGCGCCGCCGATGCGGACTCCGCGGCCGAGCGTTCGGGCAGCGCCGCGCTCGCGATCGACGACGTTTCCTGCTCGGTCACCGCCGCGGCGCCAGACGGCGAAATGGCCGTAATCGGGAGCTGGATGGGCGAGGACACGGGTTGCGACCGCGGCAGGTCGCTTACCAGCCGCGGCCGGTCCGGCGCGTCGGCTGTGCCCGGGACGGGGGGAGCAACGCCCGCGAAGAAACCGTGCTGGTCGAACATCTCGACCGAGGATCGCATCGTACTGCCCGGCAGCCGGTCGTCGCTGCCGCCATCCCCGCCCGTCAGCGCTCTGTCGAGAACGCTGGCCAGCATGTCGGCGAACGACGGCCCGCCGGCGCCGGCATCCGGCACGCCGGGCGAAGAGCGATCGGGTGCGAGCGGGAACGGAAGCGTTGACAGCGCGGTCGATATTCCGGTCATCGCCGTCTCCAGCTTGCGGTGGTGCGGTCGGCAAGCGTCGCGAGCGCCGCCTCCTCGCGGTGCCGAGCGACTCGCCGGCCGAGATCCTCGGCAACGCGATGCGTCGCCCGATCGCGGGCATCGAGGCCGCGCCAGCGATCGATCGCGGCATCGTGGCGCCGCGTCGCCACGTCCGCCGCTTGCGCGCCGGCATCCGCCGCGGTTTCGGCCTGGATCAGCAGTCGGCCGATCGCAGCGCTGGTGTCTGGATCGAGCAAGGCCGCGGCGGTCGCTTCATACCATCGCGCCGCGATATCGCCGACGCGAGCGGACGCAATCTCGGCCTCGGCGAGCGCCACGGTTTCTCTTGCGCGCGCGTCGGCGACATCGCCGCTCGCGGCGTCGCGTTCGGCGCGCTGCAACGCTGCGAGTTCGCGAACCTGGCCGAGGCGGCGGCGCGCGCTCATGACGGCACCGTGCGCAGTGAAGCCAGCGTCGCCGCCGGGGCGACCGCTTCGTCGTTGGGCTGGCGCAGGAAGCCGGCGAGCGCCGCACGCGCCGCGATCGCCGCGTCGATGCGCTCGTTCGACCGCGCGCGATAGACGCCGCTTTCGATCATCACGCGGTTCTCGTCATAGGCGGCGAGCAGGCCGACGGCGTTGCGCATCAGCGCCAGATGGTCGGGTTCGACCAGCCGCGCGGCCTGGCGGCTGACGCTGCGCACGATGTCGATCGCGGGAAAATGCCCCTGGTCGGCGAGCAGTCGCGACAGCACGATATGTCCGTCGAGCAGCGACTTCATCACCTCGACGATCGGATCGTCGACATCGTCGGTCTCGCTCAGGACGGTCATGATGGCCGTGATCGCGCCGCCGCCGCGCACCGCACCGCAGCGCTCGACGATCCGCGGCAGCGCGGCGAACACGTTGGGCGTATAGGCCCGCACTGTCGGCGGGGCACCCGCCGCCAGCCCGATCTCGCGCAGCGCCATCGCCAGCCGCGTAATCGAATCGAGCATCAACACGACATGCTCGCCGCGCGCGCGCCAGTGATCGGCGAGTGCCAGCGCCTGGTCGACTGCGCGCGCGCGCATCACCGGGCTCTCGTCGGATGTTGCTGCGACGAGGGTAAAGCGTTCGGGCGCAGCGGTCGCCTGCGCCATGTCCCACAGCCCCGACACTTCGCGCCCGCGCTCGCCGACGAGGCACAGGATGCAACGGTCGCAGTCGATCTGCGCGGCGAGTTGCTCGATCAGGCTGGTCTTGCCGACGCCGCTGGCCGCGAAGATGCCGATGCGTTGGCCGACGCCGAGCGTCAGCAGCCCGTCGATCGCGCGCACCCCGGTTGCCATCACGGTCGCCGGATTGACTCGGTCGAGCGCCGACACCTCGGCGGAGATATGGCTGACGCCGCCGGCAACCGGCCCCGCGCCGTCGATCGGCCGACCGAGCGCGTCGACCGCGCGGCCCGCAAAGCCATCGCCCGCGAGCATCCGCCGGTCGTGCGGAGTCGCCGTCACGCGCGCGCCAAGCGCCAGGCTGACATCGAGTTCGAGCGGGATCAGCGTGATGCCGCGTTCGCTGACCGCGACGACTTCGGCCGGAGTCGTACGGCCATCGCTCAATCCGATCTCGCACAATTGGCCGAGCCGCGCCGCCGGGCCGCTCGCGCGGACGAGGCCGGCGGCGAGTTCTTCGACATGCCCATAGAGCGGCGCGGTCTCGACATCGCGCAGCTGGTCGAGGAAGCGGTGCGGCTTCATGCCGCCCGCTCCAGCTCGGCGAGCGCGCGGTCGAGCACCACCCATTGCAAAGCCGGATCGACGTCGATCGCGCCAAGCTTGAGGTCGATACGGCATTCGCCGGCAGCGAGCACCGCATCGGTCGCCACGCGGCCCCGGGCGCTGTCGAGGGCGGCGAGCTGCTCGTCGGCGAAATCGGCGGCGCTCACCCGGACGCCGATCACCGCCTGCTCGCCGAGCCGGCCAAGATGATGCGCGATCGTTCGCGCCACGCGGTCGGCGCGGTCGTCGTCGTCGCCGAACACCTTCGCAAGCGCGGTGCGCGCCAGCATCACTGCGAGCCGGTCGATCTCGGCCAGGCGATCGGTCCACGCCGCGAGCGCATCGCCCAGCCCGCGCTCGACCGCAGCGGTGCGCCCCTCGTCATCCGCAGCCGCGTCGCCGCGGCCCGCCAGCCGTGCGACGGCGATCGCCTCGGCCGCGGCACGGCGCTCATCGGCAAGTTCGGCCTGGAGCCGCGCGACCTCGGTCTCGAGTTCGGCGATCCGCGGGTCGACCGTCAGAGTCTCCGTGTCGGTCGCCGCGACGGTGGCCGGGCGCGGCAGCGGCATTGCCGCGTCGCCGGCCGAAGCGCGCTTGATCAGTCCGGTCATCGCGCCCGCGCCCCGGCGAGCAACCCGCCCGCCGCCTGCAGCAGCGACCGCCCCGGGGCATGCGGCACGACCGCGGCCTCGGCTCCCACGGCATCGAGCAAGGCGGCACGCGCGGCGGCACTCGGCGCGCCCTCCGCTTGCGGATCGCGCGCAGCCACGACCAGCGCAGCGAACCACGGCGAGTGTTTCGCGGCGCCGGTATTTTGCGCAACCGGCGCTGCCTCTCCCCGCATCGCCGCGCGTAGCCGATCGCGGTCCTCCCGCGCGAGCGCGGCAAGGATCGCGCGGCGGTCGCTCGCGGCGAGCGAGGCGAGGTCGCGCGCGACGCTGGCGATCGAGTCAGCCGGCATGGAGCGCCTCCGGCTCGCCGAGCGCAGCGCGAATGCGGTCGACCATTGCGTCGCGCTCCTCGCGCGTCAGGCGCGGGCGCGGCCCGGCCAGGCGCGGCACGATCAACAACAGTGCCGCAATCCCGACCGCAATCGCGACCAGCCAATAGCTCCACGCACTGTCGCTCGGCGGCCGCGCGGCCGTCGGCGCAATGCTCGCTGCCGCACTGGGTAGCGGCGGGCCCGCGGTGGCGCCGGACGGGCCGATCCCGACCTCGAACGCCAATTCGTCGCCCGACGCTTCGTCCAGCCCGACGGCAGTGGCGACGAGACCGCGGGCGGTCGCCGTCTGCTCCTGGCTAAGCGGCGCGGCGGTCGCCACGATGATGCGCAACCGAAAGCTGCGAGCCGCCGGCTTGGCGGCATCGGGTGTGGGTGTTGCTGCGGGGGTCGGCGGCGCGGCGTCGCTCTTGCCGAGCACGAGCACCTTCACGTCCATCGCAAGGCCGGGGAAGGCCGGCTCGAGCGCAGCGCGCGCGCGGGCACGATAGTAACGCTGCACCCCCTGTTGCTCCTCGGCGTCGGGCGACAGGAAGGCGTCCTCGCTGCTCGACTCGCTGAGCACGCGACCGTCGCCGTCGAGCACGACGACGTCGGCGGGGGCGAGATCGGGCACCGCGAACGCGACCAGCCGCTGGATACCGGCGACGCGATCGCCGTCGAGCTGGCGCCCCGGCTTGGCGATCAACTCGATCGCGGCCTTGGCCGGGTTGCGCTCGCTGCGAAACAGCGCGCGTTCGGGCATCGCGAGATGGACTCGCGCAGTCTCGACCTCGTCCATCATCATGATGGTACGTTCGAGCTCGCCCTGCAGCGCGCGCTGATAGTTGATCCGTTGCGCGAAGTCGGTCAGCCCCATGTCGGACTTGTTGAACAGCTCGAACCCGACGCCGCCCTTCAACGCCACATCCGAGCCGGCGATCGCCAGCCGCGCCTGGTCGGCCTGGTCGGCGGGGACCGTGATCGTCGTGCCGCCATCGCCCAGCCGATAGGCGATGCTCTTGGCGTCGAGCTGCGCGACCACCGCCGCGGCGTCGGCGGGACGCAAGTTGCTGAACACCGGCACATAGGCCGGGCGCAGAAACATCACGTAGCCGAGCGCCAGCATGCCGAACATGCCGACAAACACTATCGCGATCAGGCGGATCGGCACGCGCCGGGCGGGGACGTCTTCACTCACTGGTCAGACCCGCGCTCAGAGTTGCATGTTCATGATTTCGCGGTAGCCGTCGAGCAGCCGTCCGCGCACTTGCATCGCCAGCTCTACCGACAGCCGCGCTTGCTCGAGCGCGTACGTCACCTGGTGGATCGGCACGTTCTGATCGAGCGTGAAGCGCTTGATGAGGTCGTCGGCGGTGGCGAGCTTGTTCTCCACGCCCTGCATTCCGGCAGCGAGGATATCGCCGAAGCTGGCCCCCGACACTGGCTGCGCCGGTGCCACAACGGCGGGGCCGAGCGTGGTCAGTTCGGGCGCAGTCGCGAGGACGCTGTCGATGGCGGCGATCGAGGTCATGACGCATGCCCCAGGTCGAGCGCGCGCGAGAACATCTGACGCTCGATCGCAAGCGCGGTCAGGTTCGCCTCATACGACCGCGAGGCGCGGATCATCAGCGTCATTTCGGAGGCCTGATCGATATCGGGCAGGCTGACGAAGCCGTCGGCACCCGCCGCGGGATCGCTGGGATCGTACACTCGCTTCACGCCGCCCGGGATCGCTTCGACTCCCATGACTCGCACCGCCGCCGGCACGTCGGAGGCACCCTTCTGCGCGAGCGCGGCGGCGAAGCTCTGGTCGGGGCCGGAGACGAGCCGCATCGGCCGATACGGATCGCCCGATGCCGTCCGGCTGGTGTCCATGTTGGCGAGGTTCTGCGCAATCACCTGGAGGCGCTGCCACTCGACGTCGAGCCCCGAGCGGCTGATTGCCATCGCATCGCTCATTGCTGGCCGCCGCGGATGACGGTGCGTGAAATGTCGAGTTCGCGGCCGAGTATCTCGACCAGCGCCGAGTAGCGGCCCGCAGTCGCCGTTGCGGTGTCGAGCTCGAGGTCGGTGCGGGGCTCATCGCCGAACCGGCCGGCCGCCATCGGCTCGACCCGCGGCTTGACCGCGGCGATCGCGTCGAGGCCCTGGTTCGCGGCGGTGCGCAGGCTGTCCTCGAAGCTCACCTGCGACGGACGGAAATTGCGCGAATTGGCGTTGGCGATGTTCGACGCGGTGACGTCGAGCCGAAGCGCGAGCCCGTCGAGCGACTTTGTGATCAAGGCGGCGGAGACTGGATCCAACGGAAAGCGACCTTATTGCACGAGGATGGAGGCGTGGAGCGCGCCTGCGGCCTTGACCGCCTGGAGCACGCTGATGATGCCGCGCGTGTCGACCTTGGCCCGCGACAGGCCCTGGACGAGATCGGCGACGGTGGTGTTGGGGAAGCTGACGACGGTGTCGCGCTTGCGATCCTCGACGGTCAGCTTGGTGTTGGCGACGACCAGGCTCGACACGCCGGGCATATCGCTGGCGAAGCCGTTGGCGAAATTGGGCTGCGATGCCGTCCGCTCGCCGGTGATCGTGACCTTGAGGTCGCCTTGCGCGATCACCACGCTCGAAATGCGAACGTCGCCGCCCGCGACGATCGTGCCGGTGCGTTCGTTGATGACGATACGCGGTACCCGCGCCGGCTCGACCGCGAGGTTTTCGAGCCGCGCCATGAACGGCGCGAACTGGTCGCGGTCGCCGCGAAACGCGATGCGCACCTCATCGGCATTCTTGACCGATGCCGCGCCCGGCCCGAATTGCATATTCACCGCTTCGGCAACGCGCTCGGCGCCCTCGAAGCTCGGCTCGCTCAAGACGAACCCGACGGTGCCGTCGGCGGCGAGCAGTTGCGCATCGACTGCGGTCTCCACCGTCGCGCCGGCTTCGAGCATCGCGGTGGTCGGATAGTTGCGCTGTTCGCGGTTGAGGTCGCTCTTGAAATCGTAGCCGCCGGCGAGCAGCGCGCCCTGCGCCAGCGCGTAGACGTGCTGGTCGGGGCCCATCAGCGGAGTCATCAGCAAGGTGCCGCCGGCGAGGCTGCGCGCGTCGCCGATCGACGATACCGTGACGGTCAGCCGGTCGCCGACATTGGCCGATGCCGGCAAGGTCGCGGTGACGATCACCACCGCGACGTTGCGGCTGTTGATGTCGTCCTCGCCGACGCTGGTGCCGAGGCGGCCGAGCACGTTCTTGAGCGCTTGGCGGGTAAAGCCGTTGCGGCGCGTATCGCCGGAACCGGCGAGCCCCGTCACCAGCCCGTAGCCGATCAGCGCATTGTCGCGCCAACCCTGGAACCGGCCGAGCCCCGACAGCGGCACGGCCGTCGCGGACGCCGCTACCGGGGCGGCGGCAGTCAGCAACAGCGCAGCGATCAACAGAGGCGTTCTACCGCGCATCCTCAACCGAGCCCCAGAAAGCGGAATACCCGGGCGATCAGCCCCGGCTTGGCGCTACGCGCGACGAAGCCCTTGCCGTCATAGATGATCTTCGCATCCGCGACTCGGCTCGACAGGATCCGATTGTCGCCGGTAATGTCGTCGGCGCGGACTCGGCCCTCGATCCCGATCAGCGTGCTTTCGCCGTTGATCTTCATCGTCTGCTGCCCTGACACCAGCATGTCGCCGTTGGCCAGCACCCCGACGATCCGGACGGTGATCTGCGCGACCAACTTGTCGCTGCGCGAGACCCCGCCCCCGCCGGTATAGCCGCCGCCGATCTGAAGATTGCCGCTTTCGTTGAGCGAGCCGCCGGAAACCGATCCTCCGATCTTCGTGCTGCGGCTGGAGTCGCTCTTGGCGGTATTGCTCGATTCCGAATTCTCGTAGACCACCACGGTCAACAGGTCGCCCACCGCACTGGCGCGGCGATCGGCGCTCATCGCCGACCAATTGTTGCGCTTGTAAAGGTCGTCGGCGGCCGCCTGGAACGGCAGCATCGCCAGCGTGACCAAGACGAATGCTGCGCGCTTCATCGTGCGGTCTCCGAAAGCCGTGCCGAAAAGACATTGCCCGCCGTATCGCGAACGAACACGCGCCGGCCGACACGGCCCGGCTGCATCGCCGCGACCGGGCGCTCGACGGTCACCGGCCCGACTCGCACCGCGAACGTCATCGCCTCGCCCCGCGCAATCGCCGGCTTGGGCAGGTCGCTTGCGTTGCCAGGCGCACGGCGGGCTATCGGGGGCGCGCGAAACTCGATCGTCCCGGCGTTCGCGCCCGTCACCGTGAGGCCGGGGACCATGCGACGGACGATGGTGGCGATCATCCGGCGCGACAAGGTCAGGCGCACCGCCCCGGCGGGAATTCGCGCGATCTCGATCGCCCCCGCTGCGCCCAAGGCGTACCGCCCGGCAACGACGTCCCGCAGCCGGATCGCGCGCCCGGACACCGCGATCGACGCGCGATCGGTCAGCACGACCGGTGCTCCGCCGATTGCGGCGGCCATCACGGCAAGCGCGATCATCCTAGCGCCGCAATCCGTTGGCGATCGACATCAACTGATCGGCCGCCTGGACGATCTGGGCGTTTGCGGCGTAGGCGCGCTGTACCATCAACAGTTCGATCATCTCGCTCGACATGTCGACGTTGGAGCGCTCGATCGAGCCCTGAACGAGCGCGCCCGAGCCGTCCTCCCCCGCCACCGCGTCCTTCAATCGAGTCTCGTCGTCAGTGCGATAGAGCCCGCCATCGACCGCGCTCAGCCCGCTGGTATCGTCGGCGACGACCAGGCCTATCTTGCCGATTTCGACCGGATCGGCGTCGGTCGAGGTGGTAGCGCGGACCGTCCCGTCGGTGTCGATCGTCACCGCGGTGGCGTCCGCCGGCACGGTGATCGCCGCCTTCAGCGCCAAGCCGCTGTCCGCCGCCGCGAGCATGCCGTCGTCGCCGACCTTGAGCGTGCCGCCGCGCCACAACATGGTCTGCCCGTCGGCTCCCATCAGTTCGATGAAGCCGCGGCCGCGGATCGCAATATCCATCGCGTGCCCGGTCGACTGCAGTTCGCCCGCTTCGTCGAGCGCGGGTGCGGCCGAGGCCATCACGCCGGCCGCGGCAAGCGCGTCGTCGGGGCTGCTGACCGGCGCATCGGGGTCGTTGCGCGCAGCAAGCATGGCGGAGAAGCGCACATCGGTTCGCTTGAACGCAGGCGTATTCACGTTGGCGATGTTGTTGGAGACGATATCGAGCGCACGTTCCTGCGCGCGCAGCCCGACCGCGCCGACGTAGAAGGCGCCGTTCATCGCCCGACCTGCCCGAACGTGCCGATCGCCTTGCCCATCAGATCGTCATAGACTTGCACCAGGCGCGCGCCGGTTTCGGCGCCGCGCAGCGCCGACATCATCGAAGTCATTTCGTCTCCCAGCGATACGTTCGAGGATTCGGTCGCGCCCTGACGCAGCGACGGCGTCGAAAGCGGTTCTGCGGCGTCCCCGGCGATCGAGAACAATGAGCCATCGATCGGCGTCGCATCTTCAGGCACCGCCGTGCCGAACACGGCGATACGGCCGGCGGGCTTGTCGCCGTCGGTCACCGTGCCGTCCGCGTCGATTTTGACTGCTGCGCTGTCGAGCACGAGGTCGCCCCCGCCGGCTTGCTGCAGCACATAACCCTGCGGGGTCACGACCTTGCCCTCGGGATCGAGCGTGAAATTGCCCTGGCGCGAATAGACCATCCGGTCGCCCGCGCGCAGCTCGAAGAACCCCGGCCCGCCGATCGCCAGATCGAGCGGGCGTCCGGTCTCGACCAGTTTACCGGCGGCAAGGTCGACCCGCACGCGCGCCAGGGTGGCGCCGAACCCGTCCGCGTCGCCTGCGCGCAATTGCCGTTTGAACCCCGGCGTCGACGCGTTGGCGACGTTGACCGCGGCGCGATCGACTCGCGCTGACGATCCCCGCATTACTGCGGTCGCTGAATCAATAAGTCCCGACATAGGCCCCCTTTACTGTCCCGTAATGGGGCATATCCGAGTCGAGTCGGTCAATCCCCCAATGAGAAAGAATTTGACATATTTATTTAGTGTTGGCCGAAAGCCACTGTTCGCTACGAACATACCGCCGAGCGGAACTCAATTGGCGAATGAAGGACAAAAAGTCCGAATCGGACTGGAACTTCGCCTTGTGCGTGGCTTTGTGCGTGGCTTTGTGCGTGCCGAGCACTACGGCTTTTGCGGCATTCAATAATATACGGGTCGATCCCGGGTAGATTGGAGCACTGGTCTGTTGCGCTAGTCAGTCGCAGCCGTAATGATCCGCTCCGCTCGAACGCTGAAGCTGGTGCCAGGCGACGAAGCCATCACCCGCGCCTGGTCCCGTTACATCAGAGCTGAACGGCCATGGCGGAGAGGGTGGGATTCGAACCCACGGTACCTTGCGGCACAACGGTTTTCGAGACCGTCCCAATCGACCACTCTGGCACCTCTCCGCGTCGGCAGGTCCTCACCGAACGCACGCCGAAAGGCGCGGGGGCGGGTCGAAGGCGGCGCCCTAACGCACGACTTCGCCACGTGCAAGCGCCACGCTTGTGCGATGCGGCAGAAACCCTACATTGCCGACATGTCGCGTACCGAATCCCGCGAATTGCAGTCCGAAGCCGGCGCGCCGATGCCGCCGGTCGCCACCGCGCGCTTCGCGATCGGCGAAGTCGTACGCCACCGCATGTTCGACTTTCGCGGGGTGATCTTCGACGTCGACCCGGTCTTCGCCAACAGCGAGGAATGGTACCAGTCGATCCCCGAGGCGGTGCGCCCGGCGAAGGACCAGCCTTTCTATCACTTGCTCGCCGAGAACGACGAATCGAGCTGCGTCGCCTATGTCAGCCAGCAGAATCTGCTCCACGACGATAGCGACGAACCGGTCGATCATCCGGCGATCGACGGCCTGTTCAGCGGCTTGGTCGATGGGCGCTACAACCTGCGCAGAGAGCACCGGCACTAGGTGCGGGCGGGCGGCGATTTGCGACAGCAAATCGCGGACTCGCCACGGCGGGCAGCGGGCGGGCGTAGCTCGTCCCGTCTGACGGCGTGGCGGTAGTACGGCCAAGGAAAAGAGGGCCGCAGCCCCCTCCCTGTTTCATCGCGTCACACCGTCAGACGAAGTCGCTTGCGCGACCTCGCAGCCCGCCGTGGCGAGTCTTCGGATTGCTCACGCAATCCGAAGCCGCCCGCTGCTAGAAGTTGAACGCGACCCTTCCGTACAGGAACCGCCCGTTGAACCCGAACGGCGACAGCTGCGAGTATGGGATGAAGTAGCTGTTCGGCGTGAACCCGGCAGCACCGGTCGCGCCGCCGGTGGGCAAGCGGTCGGGATAGACGTCGAACACGTTGTCCGCGCCGACCGCCAGCGTGACGGCGTCGATCGGGTGGACGCGCAGCTCGACGTCGGTGACCCATTTGGGCGTCATCTCGAAATCGCCGGCCACCGTCCCGAGCGGCGCGGTCAGCGATCCGTTCGCGGCTGTCCAGACGGTGCCGTAGCGGTTGGTCCGAACGGTCGCGCCAACCTTGCCGAGATCCCAATCGACCGAAAGGTTGAGCTTGGTGCGCGGCTGGCCATCGGTCAGGCGATACGATTCCTGGCGGCCATACAGGATGATCCCCGGCAGCGACGGCAGGTTGGCGCGCCGGATGATCTTGGTCTCGTTGTAATTGTACCCCGCGGTCAGCACGAACTTGCCCGCGCCGAAATCGGGCACGCGATAGGTCGTGACGATATCGAGCCCCTGCGTGCGCGTGTCGGCGCCGTTGACGAAGAATCGCGCCGACGTGACGTTGGTGATCCCCGCGGCGCCCAGCAAGCTGACCACTGCCGCACCGGTCAGATTCTCGGTCAGCACGACGCGGTCCTTGATGCGGATATTGTAATAGTCCGCGGTGAAGCTGAACCCGCTGAATGGCGTGAGCGCGATCCCGCCCGCAAGGTTGAGCGCCTTTTCGGGCTTGAGCTGCTTGCCGCCGAGCGCGACCGCGACCGGGCTGGTCGCGGGGAAGGTGCCGACCTCGATCAGCTGCGCGACGCCGCCGACGACCGTGCTGTTGGTCGACGTGGTCGCGAAATATTGCTGCGCGAGGCTCGGTGCGCGGAAGCCGGTCGAGACCGAGCCGCGGACCGCAATCCCCTTGATCGGCTCGAACCGCGCCGCGAGCTTGCCGTTCAAGGTGCTGCCGAAGTCGCTGAAATGCTCATAACGGCCGGCGGCCTGGAGCGTGAACGCCTTCGAGATGTCGGCATCGACTTCGGCGTAACCGGCATAGCTGTCGCGGCTGATGTCGATCGCATTGTTGGGCCGGAAGCCCGGGAACACCTGCGCGCCGCCGGCCGCGCCGTTCGCGCTGAACGGACCGTTGATGTAGCTGTCGACGCTGCCGGGGCGGATCTTGAAATTCTCGTTGCGCCACTCGGCGCCGAACGCGACGCCGAGGCTCGACAACCCGGTGCCTTCGATCTTGCGGCTGACGTCGAGGTTGGCGGTGGTCTGGCCGAAAGAAATCCCGCCGGCATCGAACCGCTGCGGCGAGGCCGCCCCGCCGATCGAGGTGTTGAAGCTGTCGATCGTTTGGTAATCGAGCTGGTTCGAACCATAGACCACCGACAGGTCGGTGTTCCATCCGCCGACCGCACCCTTGATCCCGACCGCGCCCGACACGTCCTCGATCTGGCTCTGGATCTTGGGCAGGAAGCCGTCGGCATAATAGGGCACGAACACCGTGGTCGACGCCGAGAAGTCGCGATTGCGCACGTCGTTCGAGCGGCGATAGAAGCCAGCGCCAATGCCGTCGCGAATGCCGTAGCTGCCGAACGTGTAGAGCTGGAACACCGGCCCGAGATCGATCCCGGCGTTGATGAACAGGTTGTAGTCGATCGCCTTGCCGTCGCCATAACCGTGGGTGAAGCGATCGATCGTCAGCTCGCGCGGATCGCCGACGGTGAAATATTGCCGCCGCGGGTCGGGACCCGAGCGGTTGGTGGGATCGCGGTCGCGGAACTGCGCCGACAGCGTCAGATAGCCGCCCGGCCCGACCGGCAAGCCGACCCGCGCGGCGAGCGTCAGCGTATCGCCGTCGTGGCGCTGGCGCTCCTTGCCGTTGTTGAGCTGGAGGACATCGGCTTGGGCATTGCTGCCCGCCGTCAGAACCGTCGGCAGTCCGCCGGCGCCGGTGGCGACGCCGGTCACGTCGAACACGCCGTCCATCGTCGTGTCGTATTTGCCGAACGTCACCGACCCGCTGACTCCGACTTTCTTCGACAGCTCGATGTCGATCACGCCCGCGATCGCGTCAGAGCCGTATTGCGACGACGCACCGTCGCGCAGCACTTCGATCCGGTCGATCGCGATCGGCGGGATTTCATTCAGATCCACTGCGCTCGATCCGCGGCCGACCGAGCCGTTGAGGTTGAGCAACGCGGCCTGGTGGCGGCGCTTGCCGTTGACCAGCACTAGCGTCTGATCGGGGGCGAGGCCGCGCAGCGTGGCGGGGCGCAGCGAATCGGTGCCGTCGGTCAGCGACGGCTGCGGGAAGTTGAACGACGGGACGAGCTGGTTGAGCACCTTGTTGGTTTCGGTGAAGCCCGAATTGGCGAGCTGGTCGCCGCCGATGATGTCGATCGGCACTGGCGAATCGGCGACGGTGCGCCCCGGAATGCGCGACCCGGTGATGACGATGTCCGAGCCCTGGTCGGCGGTCGCTTGCGGCCCGGCCGGCGTTTCCTGCGCAAGGGCGGGCGTCGCCAGCGCGATTGCGGACACGGTGAACAGCGATGAGATGATGGCGCGATGCATGACCGATTCCCCATATGACTAACATCAAGGCGGATCGGGCCCTCTCTTCCCTCAACCGCTGCACGCACCCTTATGCCGTCACTCAAATGTAACAATAAAGTTATGCTGCACCCGCTCATTACGCACATTTGGTGTGGCGGACGGGCAACACGGCTAAGAAGGCTTCGCAGGCCCCCTGGCGGTTGACACCGCGCTGCCCTTCGCTTAGGCGGCCGGTCTTTCCCGGGCGGGCTGTCGCTTGCCGGGGCCCGTTTATTTGGAAGTGATGAAAGCCATGTTCGCAGTCGTGCGCACGGGCGGCAAGCAGTATCGCGTCGCCGCCGGAGACAAGATCGTCGTCGAGAAGATCGACGGCGAAGCCGGGTCGTCGGTGACCTTGGGCGACGTGCTGCTCGCGGGCGAAGGCTCGGAACTCAAGAGCGTCGATGGCCTAACGGTAGCTGCCGAGATCATCGCGCAGGCGAAGGCCGACAAGGTCGTTGTGTTCAAGAAGCGCCGCCGGCACAATTATCGCCGCAAGAACGGCCACCGCCAGAACCACACGATCCTGAAGATCGTGGCGATCGGCGCGGCCGAGAAGAAGGCGCCCAAGAAGGCCGCCGCCAAGAAGGCCGAGGGCGACGCCCCCGCAGCCGCCCAGGCCTAAGTTCGAGACGAGGAAGAGTTAGAGATGGCACATAAGAAAGCAGGCGGTTCGTCGCGCAACGGTCGCGATTCGGCCGGCCGCCGCCTCGGCGTCAAGAAGTTCGGCGGGCAGGAAGCCATCGCCGGCAACATCCTCGTGCGTCAGCGCGGGACCAAATTCTATCCGGGCCGTAACGTGGGCATGGGCAAGGACCATACCCTGTTCGCGCTCGTCGACGGCCGAGTCGTGTTCCACGACGGCAAGCTTGGCCGAAAGTTCTGTTCGGTCGACATGCCGATTGCGGCCGAATAACATCGGGTGACCAACCGGGTCGCCCACCAGGGCGATCCGGGGTTTCAAGCGAAATCCAAAACAAGGGAGACGGGTCGCCCCGGCTCCCTTTTTTCTTGCTCCCTTTCCAACCCACGTTGGCGAACGAGTCACAATGGCGTGGCACGGGCGCCCGCAACTGGCGGAGAGTGAGATGTTCGCGCGGACCAAGAGACTGACGTTGCGCCCCCACTGGCCGGAGGACGCGCAAGCAATCACGCAAGCGATCGCGCACGAAAGAGTCGTGACCAGGCTGTCGCGCGTGCCGTGGCCGTACACCCAGGCGGACGCCGCCGGTTGGCTCGCGCGCCCGCGCGCCGAGGGTGACATCTCGCTCTCGATCCTCGCGCATGAAGGCGCGACGCCGCGGCTGGTCGGCGGGATCGGGCTGCATCCGGCCGAGGATCTGGGCGGGCACGAGATCGGATACTGGCTGACGCCGGACGCCTGGGGCCGCGGCTATGCGACTGAGGCGGGGCACGCGATGCTTGGGATCGCACGCTGGGCGATCGGGCTGAAGCGCCTGAACGCACGGCATTTCCTCGACAATCCCGACTCGGCGAAGGTGCTCGGCAAGCTCGGTTTCCGCCCCGTCGGACGCGGCAAGCAATTCTGCCTGGCGCGCGGCACCGACGTCGAGTGCGCGACGCTCGAACTCACGTTCGAGGGGGAACCGAGCCGAATGCCGATCGCGGCATAAACCCCTCTCCCCTTGCGGGAGAGGGATACGAAGACTTGGCAGCTTGCTGCCTAGTCGAAGTTGGGAGAGGGGTAAGCGAATGCGTAGCAATCGCGCGGCGCCGAAGCGCCGCACCCCTCTCCAAGCTGCGCTAGCGAGCAAGCTCGCAAGCTTCGCTATCCTCTCCCGCAAGGGGAGAGGCGTTGGCGAATCCTTGCCAATCCCCCCCAAACCGCCGACACACGCGCCATGTCGGTTACCCCCCTCCCCGTCCGCCGCCGCCTATCGCCCGAGGAATCGCGCGAGGCAGCGCTCGATGCGGCGCGCGACGTGCTGGTCGAGCTTGGCCCGCAGGCGGTGACATTGAAGGCGGTCGCGGCGCGGATCGGGCGCACCCACGCCAATCTGCTCCACCATTTCGGCTCGGCCGCGGGGCTGCAGCACGCGCTGATCGAGCGGATGGCGGAGTTCATCACGACCACGATCAAGGACACCGTCCTCCGCCAGCGCGCGGGCGAGCACAACCCGCGAGAGGTCGTCGATCTCGCGTTCGACGCATTCGACACCGGGGGCGCCGGAGCGCTTGCCAGCTGGATGATCCTGTCGGGCAACGAGGATGCGCTCGACCCGATCCTGAAGGCGATCCACGACTTGGTCGACGAACTGCGCGACGATCACCACGATGAATTACCGATCGAGGACGAAACGCTGCAACTGGTCATCATGGCGCTCGGCGATGCGCTGTTCGGCGCGCCGCTGACGCGCGTGCTCGGGTTGCCGCGCGAGCGCGCGCGAGAACTGGCGTATCAGGCGTTGGTTGCGGGCGGCGGCCCCGAAGCGCAGTCATAATGCTGACGGCGATCCTCCTGTCGGCGGCGGCGCCGGGCATCACGGCCTGCCCGCCGCCCTCCAACTGGAGCGACCGAGTTCCCGAAGCGGGCCTGTTACACAATACGCTTCGTTTCGAGCGAGGACGCATCACTTGGAACCACGTGCCGGTCGATGAGGAGCATGTGCAGCTCTACCTGTTCGCAACGACAAGGCTCGATCCGCAACCGCGGCTGGTAATCGATACCGCTTCGATGGACTGCGCAACGCTCAGCCGGATCGTGGCGATGGTCGAACGCGCGAACGTGCTGTGCGCAAACGGCATGTGCGTGGCGGCAGACCTGACCGGTTTCGAACCGCCCCCTCCGCCAGCCCCGCCAGCGCCTCGCCGCTAACCCCGGTGTCGCTTTAGCCGTGCTAAACCGCTAAGCGCCGCGCCATGCATTTTTTGGATCAGGCGAAAATCTTCGTTCGCTCGGGCGCCGGCGGCCCCGGCGCGGTGTCGTTCCGTCGTGAAAAATTCGTCGAATATGGCGGCCCCGACGGCGGCAACGGCGGCAAGGGCGGGGATATCATCTTCGAGGCGGTCGCCGGGCTCAATACGCTGATCGACTTTCGCTACACGCAGCATTTCCGCGCGCCGCGCGGGATGGGCGGATCGGGCAGCAACCGCACCGGCGCAGGCGGCGACGATCTCGTCATCAAGGTGCCGGTGGGCACGCAGATCCTGGCGGACGACGAGGACCGCACGTTGCTGCTCGACCTGACCAAGGGCGGCGAGCGCGTGACGTTCCTGCGCGGCGGCGACGGCGGGCGCGGCAATGCCAGCTACAAGACCTCGACCAACCGCGCCCCGCGCCAGCACGGCACCGGCTGGCCGCACGAAGAAGCCTGGGTCTGGCTACGGCTCAAGCTGCTCGCCGACGCCGGGCTGGTCGGACTGCCCAATGCCGGCAAGTCGACCTTCATCAACCAGGTCACCAACGCGCAGGCCAAGGTCGGCGAGTACGCCTTCACCACCACGCGCCCGCAATTGGGGGTCGTCCGCCATCACCAGCGCGAATTCGTCGTCGCCGACATCCCCGGCCTGATCGCCGGCGCGGCGGAAGGCGCCGGCATCGGCGACCGCTTCCTCGGCCATATCGAGCGCTGCCGCGTGCTGCTCCACCTGGTCGACGCCAACGACGAGGACGTCGCCGAAAGCTATCGCATCGTCCGCGACGAACTCGCCGCGTACGGCGCGGGGCTCGACGAAAAGCCGGTGGTCGTCGCGCTGAACAAGATCGACACGCTCGACGACGAACTGATCGCCGCCCTCTCCGCCGAACTGGAAGAGGCGAGCGGCGCCGAGGTCATCCCGATTTCGGGCGCGAGCGGCGTCGGGGTCGATTGGGCGCTCGACAGATTGCTCGACGCGATCGGCCCGGCACAGGGCGCGGTGGCGGCCGATGACCAAGGCGAGGACGCGATCGAATGGTCGCCGGTGTGATCAGCCGCATCAGACTATGCAGATTATAGGCACATCGAGATTGGGCGCTAACCGGCAGTGCGAGGCATGTGGCGCCGGCGGGCTGATTTCCTTCGACTGGGCCTACGCTCGCGAGCATGCCGAAATCGGGATCGAGCGCAATATCGACGCCTTTGTCGAATGGATGCCGCTTCGGCGCGGCAGCCTATATCGTTGCAAAGTCTGCAACGAACCTTGGCACCTGGACGACTCGGCCCAGCTGATGACTTATGTCCTACCGGAACGGTTGCCGTTGATTTTGCGGTGGAACGAGGCGGCAATTACCTTGCCTTCCGAAATCGCCGCGAGTCTGGATGCTATTCGCCCGACGCCGCCCGATCTTTATGGAAATGGTCGCGGGCAACGAGTCACGCCGTGCTCGGTCGAGACAACAACGGGCGAGACGATTGAAATCGCGGCAATTTGTGTCCAGCGCGGCGCGCCGGTCGAGCATTGGTTCGATTATAGGCTGGCGAGCGAGGTCAAACGCGTATCGCCGAGCAAGTTTGCTCTGGCATACAGGGTTCGTGAAGCAAGCAGTCGCGCCGAAGAAATGCGGATGGGCTTCTCGCCGTCGCTCATCGAAATGCCCGATGGAAGGCGTTTTGTGATGAACGGCCGGACCGACTTCATGCAGCACGAGGCCTATAATGCGGCCGATGCCCGCCCAATCACTGGTGACTATTTCAACGAGACCCCCTCGCCGGATTTCGTATCGACCAATAAGAACCCGGCCTATTTCGTTGCAGATGGCGACCCCGAATGGGTCGAGCGTGAAATACCTACACGCCGACAAGCTTCGGGAAAACCAACCGGCCTGTTTCGGAGACTGTTCGGCTGAGGTTGGCGATCCGCATTGGCGTGTTCTCGTTGCCACGCTAACGGACGACGCCATGCAACTGTTCTCTCCTCCTTCGAACGTGCGTGTCGTCGTCAAGGTCGGCTCGTCGCTGTTGGTGACGCCCGAGGGCGAGGTGCGGCGCGAGTGGCTGGGGAGTTTGGCCGGCGACATCGCCATCGCGGCGAAGGCCGGGCAGCAGATCGCGGTCGTGTCGTCGGGGGCGATCGCGCTGGGCGCCCGGCGGTTGAAGCTCGCAAGGGGCGGCCGCGCCAGCCTGGAGGACGCGCAGGCGGCCGCGGCGACAGGACAGATCGCGCTGAGCCAGGTCTGGGCCCAATGCCTCGCCGCCGAGGGGCTGATCGCGGCGCAGATGCTGGTGACGCTCGACGATCTCGAGGACCGGCGGCGCTATCTCAACGCCGCGGCGACCCTGGGGCGGCTGCTCGGCCTCGGCGTGGTGCCGGTGATCAACGAAAACGACAGCGTCGCGACCGAGGAAATTCGATTCGGGGATAACGACCGGCTCGCCGCGCGCGTAGCGCAGGCGGCTGGCGCGCAAGGCGTGCTGCTGTTGTCCGATGTGGATGGGCTTTACGACCGCGATCCTGCGCAACCCGGCGCGACCCTGGTCGAGCAGGTTCCCCGCATCGACCATGCGATCGAGGCGATGGCGGGCGGATCGTCGTCCGGCATGGGATCGGGCGGGATGATCTCCAAGGTGCAAGCCGCGAAGATCGCGACGCGCGCGGGAATCTTGCTCGCCGTTGCCAACGGGCGAGTCGATCATCCGCTCGCGCGCTACGCCGAAAGCGGGCGCGGCACCCTGTTCGCCGCCGAACGGTCGGCGTCGGCGCGGCAGGCGTGGCTCGGCGGGAGGCTGAGCGTGCGCGGGACGATTCACGTCGATGCCGGCGCGGTGGCCGCCCTGGCGCAGGGCAAGAGCCTGTTGCCCGCGGGGGCGGTGCGGATCGAGGGGCGGTTCG
The DNA here is from genome assembly GCF_036269755.1 of Sphingomonas sp. GTDB lineage: Bacteria > Pseudomonadota > Alphaproteobacteria > Sphingomonadales > Sphingomonadaceae > Sphingomonas. The sequence continues at coordinate 30,205 of NZ_DATBDV010000023.1, forward strand.
CGCGCGGGGATCGGGTGGCGATTGCCGGGCCCGAGGGCGTGGTCGCCAACGGCCTGGCCGAATATGACGCTACCGACGCTGCACGCCTGACGGGGAAACGCAGCGACGAAGCGGCCGCGATCCTGGGCTACGCCCCGCGCGCCGCGCTGGTGCATCGCAATCACATGGTGATGGCATGACCGTCATCGCACTGACCGGCGGAACCGGGTTCGTCGGCAGCCATGTGATCGATCGGATGCTCGCGACGGGGTACCAACTGCGTGCGCTCGCGCGTCGGCCGCAGCCCGAACGTGAAGGGGTGACCTGGATTGCCGGGGCGCTTGACGACACCGCAACCCTCGCCACGCTGGTCGCGGGTGCCGATGCCGTGCTTCACGTCGCCGGGGTGATAAACGCGCCCGACCGCGCGGGGTTCGCTGCGGGCAATATCGAGGGCACGCGCAACGTCATCGCCGCGGCGCAAGTGGCGGGCGTGCGGCGCTTCATCCAGGTCTCGTCGCTCGCGGCGCGCGAGCCGGGACTGTCCGACTATGGCTGGTCGAAGGCGGAGGCCGACAAGCTCTTGATGGCCTCGGACCTCGACTGGACGATCGTCCGCCCGCCCGCGATCTTCGGACCGCGCGACCAGGAAATGCTCGAACTGTTCCGCTTCGCCAAATGGCACGCGGTGCCGCTGCCGCCGGCCGGCGGACGAGCATCGGTGATCGCGGTCGAAGACCTGGCGCGGCTGTTGGTGATGCTCCCGGTCAGCAACGCGCTCACCCGGACGATCGTCGAGCCCGACGATGGTCATCCCGACGGCTGGGACCATCGCGACCTTGCCCGCGCGATCGGCGCGGCGATGGGCAAGCGCGTGCTGCCGCTTCCGCTTCCCCGGGTCGTGCTTCGCGTCATGTCCAGCCTCGACCGCCTGTTTCGCGGCAAGAAGGCCAAGCTCACCGCCGACCGGGTCCGCTATTTCTGCCACCGCGATTGGGCCAGCCATGCCCGGCCGCCCAGCGACATCTGGGCCCCGCAGGCCGACACGCCTGCCGCGCTCGCCGCCACCGCGGCATGGTATCGCGCCCAAGGCTTGCTATAAAGCCGCCGCAATTGGCTGGCACCGCCCGCGGCAACAATGGGGAACTGCAAATGACCGACCGCGCAGACATTTTCGACAAGGTCACCGGCCTGATCCAGCCGTTCAACAAGAAGGGCGTCGCGCTGTCCGATGCGACGACGTTTCAGCACGACCTCGAATGGGATTCGCTGACGGTGATGGATTTCGTCGCGGCGATCGAGGACGAGTTCGACATCATCATCACGATGAACATGCAGGCCGAGATCGAGACCGTCGGCCAACTGGTCGATGCGGTGCAGAAGCTGAAGGCGTAAGCGCATGACCGACGCCGATATGACCAGCGACAGGCTTTCGACCGACCCCGCGGCGGTGGCGCCCGAATCCGACCTGATGTCGAAGTTCGACGGACTGATCGCCGAGCGCCAGGCACTGATCGATACCGGCGTGACCGATCCGTTCGCGATCGTGATGGAGCAGGTCAAATCGCCGACCGAAGCGGTCATCAAGGGCAAGGACACGATCCTGCTCGGCACCTACAATTACATGGGGATGACGTTCGACCCCGACGTCATCCAGGCGGGCAAGGACGCGCTCGACCAGTTCGGCTCGGGCACCAATGGCAGCCGAATGCTCAACGGCACCTTCCGCGACCATATCGAGGTCGAGGACGCCTTGCGCGATTTCTACGGGACCACCGGCGCGATCGTCTTCTCGACCGGCTACATGGCCAATCTCGGGATGATCTCGACGCTCGCCGGCAAGGGCGAGTACGTCATCCTCGACGCCGACAGCCACGCCTCGATCTATGACGGCTGCAAGCAGGGCTATGCCGAGATCGTCCGGTTCCGCCACAACAGCGTTGAGGACTTGGACAAGCGCCTCGGCCGCTTGCCCAAGGAAGCGGGCAAGCTGGTCGTACTTGAGGGCGTCTATTCGATGCTCGGGGACATCGCGCCGCTCAAGGAGATGGTCGCGGCGGCCAAGAAGCACAAGGCGATGGTGCTCAGCGACGAGGCGCACTCGATGGGGTTCTATGGCCCCAACGGCCGCGGCGTGTACGAAGCACAGGGCTGCGAAGGCGATGTCGACTTCATCGTCGGCACCTTCTCCAAATCGGTCGGCACCGTCGGCGGGTTCTGCGTATCGAACCACCCCAAGTTCGAGGCGATCCGCCTCGCCTGCCGGCCGTACATCTTCACCGCCAGCCTGCCGCCCTCGGTCGTCGCGACCGCGGCGATGTCGATCCGCAAGCTCAAGCACGCGCACAACAAGCGCGCGCACTTGTGGGAGAATGCGAAGAAGCTGCACGGGGGGCTGGTCAAGCTCGGCTTCAGGCTCGGCACCGAGAACCCCGACAGCGCGATCATCGCGGTGATCCTGAACGATCAGGAGCAGGCCGTCGCGATGTGGCAGGCGCTGCTCGACAGCGGACTCTACGTCAACATGGCGCGCCCACCCGCGACCCCGGCGGGCACGTTCCTGCTGCGCTGCTCGCTGTGCGCCGAGCACACGACCGAGCAAATCGATCGGGTGCTGGGGATGTTCGAAGCGGCAGGACGAATCACAAACGCGATCAGTTGAGGGAACGCTCCGGCTTCCCTCGATTCGTCCGGTTCGCTACACTGTTGCGATGGGCGGGAGCGACGCCGAACCACGGCTCGTCGACAAGGCGCGCGCAATCTGGCGGGGACTGACCCTGGCGGCAATGGCGCTGCTCGGCGCGGCGATCCTGGTCGCGCTGGTCATCGTCCAGTCGAACGCCAACGATCAGCGAGACCGCGCGCTCCAGCTTCAGCGCCACAGCTACGACGTGATGATCCTGACCCGCACGCTGTCGGGGACAATCGCGCGCGCCGAGGCGGCGCTGGGCCGCTACGTGATCAGCGGCGATCAAGGCAATGGCCGCGATTTCGCCGATCAATGGGACCAGGCCCGCGACCAGATCGACCGGCTGGCTTCGATCACCGACGACAATCACGCGCAACAGGCGCCGATCGATCGGCTGCGCGCGGCGTATCAGGCGCGTAGCGCGGAATTGTCGGTGACCGCGCTCAGCACCGCCTATCGCAAGGACCGCCAGGCCTATGCGCGCTATTACGAAGCCGGCAAATCCGCCTCGTTGCGCGAGATCGACCGCCAGCTCGAAGCGATCATCGCGACCGAGCACGCCTTGCTCGACGCGCGCACCGCGGCGGCAAAAGCGTCGGTCGACCGGTCGACCGCGATCCAGCGCGTGCTGACGGTGTTCGGCGTGCTGATCGTGTTCTGCGCGATCGTGCTGGGCTTCTTCACCATCGCCGCGATCAAGGAACGCGCGGCAGCGCAGGTCGAGGCCGACAGCGAGCGCGAACGTGCCGCCGTGCTCGAGGAAGCGGTCGAAGCGGCGACGCGCGCGCTCGGCCAGCAGGAGGCCAAGCTCCGACAGGTCCAGAAGATGGAAGCCGTCGGCCAGCTGACCGGCGGCATCGCGCACGATTTCAACAATATGCTTGCGGTCGTGCTCGGCGGGCTCGAACTCGCGCGGCGCGGGCTGGACAGTGATCCGGCGAGCGTTGCCAAGCACCTCGACAACGCCACCGAGGGCGCCAATCGCGCCGCTGCGCTCACTCGGCGGCTGCTCGCTTTCTCGCGCGAGGAAGCGCTCAACCCCGAACCGATCAAGCCGGTCGATGCGATCGCTGGCATGTCCGATCTGCTCGACCGCACGCTGGGCGACGCGATCACCGTCGAGCGCGTCGACGACGGGTCGGGCTGGCGGATCTGGGCCGACCGCCACGAGCTCGAGAACACGATCCTCAACCTCGCAGTCAACGCCCGCGACGCGATGGACGGGCGCGGACGGCTGTCGATCCGCACCAGCGCGGTGACGCTGACTCCCGGCCAGATCGGGCATTGCCTCGGCGGCGACCATGTTGCGGTGGCGGTGGCCGACACCGGTTGCGGGATGGCGCCCGAATTGCTCGACCGCGTGTTCGAGCCGTTCTTCACGACCAAGCCCGTGGGCCAGGGCACCGGGCTCGGGCTCAGCCAGATATTTGCGTTCGCTCGCCAGTCGGGCGGTGAGATCGCGATCGAATCCACGCCGGGCGAAGGCACTGTCGTCACGCTCTATCTGCCGCGCCACAATGCGACGAGCGCCATTGCGACCCAGACGAACGCCGCCGCGCCCGCGAGCGCGCCGATCCACGCAATAACGGGCCTCGGCATCCTGGTGGTGGAGGACGATCCGCGCGTGCTGACCGCGACGGTGGGCGCGCTCGAGGAGCTCGGCCACCATGTCGTCCCCTGCCCCGATCCACTCGACGCGCCGCGGATCGTCGACGACCTCGGCCCGTTCGATCTGATCGTCTCCGATGTACTGATGCCCGGCCAGACCGGCCCCGAAATGGTCGCGGGGCTGCTCGACCGCTACCCCCACCTCGCGGTGCTGTTCGTCACCGGTTATGCCGGCGACGGATCGGCGGCGGATTTCGGCGGGCGCCCGGTGCTGCGCAAGCCGTTCACGATCGCCGGGCTCGAACGCGCGATCGTCGATGCGGTGCAGGTCGATCGCCCGCTGACCGATCAGATCGCCGCCGAATAGCCGAGCCGCAACGCGTCACCGCGACCAGCCGCCGCATAACCGCCTTTGATGTTGACAATGCGCGGGCTTTCTCGTCAGCCGCCAGATGATGCTGTCGATCGACCGTTACATGGCGCGGGCAATAGCGGTGCCGCTGTTCGCCAACCTGGTGATCGCATCGATGCTGCTCGTGCTCGACCGCATTCGCTTGCTGTTCGATTTCGTCGCGAGCGAGGGCGGGCCGGTCAGCGTGATCTGGCGGATGCTGGCCAATCTGCTGCCCGAATATCTCGGTCTCGGCATTCCGATCGGGCTGTTGCTGGGGTGCCTGCTGACCTTCCGGCGCTTCGCGATTTCGTCGGAACTCGACGTGCTGCGTGCGGTCGGGGTCAGTTATCACCGCTTGCTGCTGGTGCCGTATATCTATGCGGTCGTCCTCGCGATCTTGAACCTGGCGATCGTCGGCTACGTCCAGCCCAAGTCGCGCTACGCCTACGAAAATCTGCGCTACGAGTTGCGCACCGGGGCGCTGGGCGCGTCGATCAAGGTCGGGGAATTCACCACCTTTCCCAACAACGGCCCGACCGTGCGCATCGAGCAGAGCAAGGACGAAGGCCGCGAGCTGAGCGGTATCTTCCTCCAGCAGACCGACAGGAAGGGAAACACGCTCGCGGTTACCGCGGAGCGCGGCAAGTTCTACGGCACCCCCAATCCCGACGAGATCATCTTTCAGCTGACCAAGGGCACGCTGGTGCGCACCGAGGTCGGGGTTCCCGTCCCACGCGTGCTGCGCTTCGATCTGTGGAACGTGCCGATCCCGCTGCCCAAATACGAGCAGTTCCGCGCGCGTGGCGGCAAGAACCTCGAGCGCACGTTGCCCGAACTCGCCGCGCTCGGACGACCGACCAACAATGACGAGGAATTGCGCGATACCAGCCGCGCGGCGTTCCATTTCCGGCTGACCGAGGTCGCGGCGATGTTCCTGCTGCCGATGCTCGCGCTCGCGCTCGGCGTGCCGCCCAAAAGATCGACCTCGGCGCTGGGCGTATTCCTCGCGATCGTGATCATCGTGACCTATTTCAAGGTCAACGAATACGGCCAGTCAGTCGGTGGGCTCGGCAAGATCGATCCATTCCTGGCGCTGTGGGTTCCGTTCGCGATCTTCGCGGCGTTGGTGGGGTGGATGTATTACACGATCGCCTTCGTGCCCGGCGGCCAGCCGATCGGCGCGCTCGAGCGCGTGTTCGCCAAGATATCGAAGGCGGTGCGCCGCCGATTGCCCGGTCGACGGCTCACCACACCCAACGACGATGACGACATCGACGAAGCCACGCCCCCCGCGATCGGAGCGCCGGCATGATTGCGATGCAATTCTTCCCGTCGCGGACGGTGTCCTTCTACATGGCGAAGACGTTCATCGTGCGCACCTTCGCGGTGCTCGCGGCGCTCGTCCTCGTGCTCCAGTTCCTCGATGCGCTGAGTGAATCGGGCACGATCCTCGCGCACCCCGGCAACGGTCAGGCCGAGGTCTGGCGCTATATCAGCATGCGCACGCCGCAGATCATTTCGCGGTTCCTGCCCTATTCGGTGCTGCTCGGCGCGATCATCACCTATTCGACGCTCAACCAGAATTCGGAGGTCATCGCGCTCAAGGCGAGCGGCCTGTCGGCGCACCAGATCCTGGCGCCGATGATCGTCGCCGCGTTCGGCGTCGCAGCGCTCAGCTTCGCGTTCGACGATCGCATCGTCAGCCGCGCGACGGCAACGCTCGATGCCTGGAAAAAGGTCGATTACGCGCAAGTTCCGGTCGACCATGGCGACCGCGGCAACGTCTGGACCAAGGCAGGCGAAGACCTGATCCACGTAACGAGCGTCAAAAAGGGCGCCGATGCCCCGACGCTGGTTGGCGTCACCTTCTACGACCGTGACGCGGCCGGCCGGCTGATCTCGACGATCACCGCCGACCATGGGCAACGCGACGGCAAGGGCTGGCGCATCTGGCCGGCGCGCAAGTTCGACGTGGCGACCGGGCAGCTCAGCAACATGGGATCGGTGGTTGTCGCCGACGGAGTTCGCCCCGATCAGTTCACGCTCGCCAACGTCGATGCCGAGGGGCTGTCGTTCCTCGAGCTAAAATCCACCGTTAGCGCGCTCAAGGCGGCCGGGCGCCAGACTAAGTCCTACGAGGGCGAGCTATGGCATAAATTGTCGAGCCCGTTATCGGCGGTATTGATGCCGCTGCTCGGCGCGGTCGCGGCGTTCGGTCTCGCGCGGTCGGGCAAATTGTTCATCCGCGCGGTGATCGGCATGGCGCTCGGCTTCACCTATTTCGTCGTCGACAATTTCGCGCTGGCGATGGGCAATCTCGGCGCCTACCCGCCGTTCCTCGCCGCCTGGGCGCCGTTCCTGCTGTTCCTGATGATCGGCGAAGCGGTGCTGATCCGGACCGAGGAATAGCGCCGCCAAGATTTAGCCGCGCTAAATCGAGATAAGCGGCGCGCCGGCCGGCGGCGCTACAGCGCCGACCGACGGCATGAGCTTTGCTCATTCGGCCATCGTAACGTTTATAAAAGCGCCCCGGATCGGCCGCTGATCGGGAACCCAATTTTCAGCGACGCGTGACGGTGCTTCTGGCGAGCCGCGCGGCCAGCACCGGCAACCCCTTGTAATTGCCCTTGTGATACACCGACTCCGCGTCGAGCGCGGCGGTGATGCGGCGATGCGCGGTGCCGAGCGCGTGGTACGGCAGGCCTGGCAGCAAGTGATGCAGCGCATGATAGCGCAAGCCCACCGGCGCCCACAGCATCGGCAGCAACGCAGGCGGCGGCACGTTGACCGAGTCGAGATATTGCGCGGTGACGCTCATCGCCTCACCCTCATTCTCCCACAGATGCGCGACCAGCGTGCGGACCTGATTGGTCACCGCCAGCCCCGAGGTCACCGCAAGGAAGATCAGGAACGCCTTGAGCGGGATAACGCCCGTCGCGGTCAGGGCGATCAACGCGATCGCATAGATGCTCGCGCCCGCTTCGAGCCGGTGCCACAGCGCGCGCGCTGGTCCCTCGGGCGGGCGACGGCGGAACGACGGGTTGATCTGCAGCCCCGAATAGCGCGCGACGACGACTCGACGCAGCGACGGGATCACCGCCGATAGCGGAGTCAGGATCGCGTAGCGGACGAGCAGCGCGACCGGCGCCAGCGCCGATATCAGGATGAATACCGGCAGCGTCCACCACTTCATCAGCGCGAGCGGAAGGTATTCGGGATCTTCCGCGGTGCCGTAGCGCGTGCGCGCGTGGTGGAGGTTGTGGACGCCTTCGTACATGAAGCTCGGCGTCAGCAGCGGAATGCCGACGATCAGGTTCCAGCCGAGCCGAAAGCCCGGCACCGCGGCATGCTTGATGTGCGTGAGCTCGTGGATGAAGCTTTCGGCGCGATAGAGCGCGAGCGCGGCCACCACGCCCGCAACGATCGTCCAGCCCATTGACGGCGCCAGAATCGCCGCGGCCAGCGCACCATAACCCAGTACCGCGGAGGCGAGCATGTCGCTCCAATAGATCGCCGGCCGCGGCACGTTGAGATCGCGCGTCAGGTCGGCCGCGGCCTTGAGCATCGCCTTGTCGTCATCGACCGGCCGCCGCTTGGGCGCAGCCGTAGCGGCGCCGGCAGCCGGACGGTCGAAGGTCGCAACGGTTTCCATGGGTTGGGCCATTGCCGGGATATAGTGGCGATACGGTGGCAAACCAAACAACGGTGGAGCTGGGCGGTCGTTCGGTCGGAAATGCGGAACCCGCGCGTTCGGGATTGTCGAACCCGCAGCCCTCCCCTACCCAGCGGCGACTTAGCTCAGCGAGGTGACGATGCCCGGCCCAGTGACCATCCGACCGATCGAGACGAAGGGCGCCGACCTCAAGAAATTCGTCGATCTGCCGTTCCGGCTCTACAAGGACGACCCGAACTGGGTGCCGCCGCTCAAGGGCGACGCGACCAAGAAGCTGATCCCGGGCAAGAACGGCTGGCTGAGCCACGCCAAGCAGCAATTGTACCTCGCCGAGCGAGATGGCCGTGTCGTCGGGCGGATTTCCGCGCATATCGACACGCTCGCGCTCGAAATGCCCGCCGATCAGGGGTTCGGTCCCGGCACCGGGCAGTTCGGCTATTTCGACGCCGAGGACGCGGACACCGCCAAGTCGCTGATCGCCGCCGCCGAAGGCTGGCTCAAGGACCAGGGCACCAACCGCGTGCTCGGCCCGATCAGCGCGTCGATCTGGGAGGAGCCCGGGCTGCTGATCCAGGGCTTCGATCATCCGCCGACGATCATGATGGGGCACAACAAGCCCGAATATCAGGCCTGGATCGAGGGCGCCGGGTACAAGCCTGTCAAGCAGGTCAAGACCTACGACCTCGACGTTACCAAGGATTTCCCGCCGCTGATCCAGCGCATTGTCCAGATGGGCGAGCGCAACGAGCGCATACGCATCCGCGAAGTCGACAAGTCCAAGTTCGACGAGGAAGCGGCGATCATCCTCTACATTCTCAACGACGCCTGGTCGGACAATTGGGGGTTCGTGCCGTTCACCCAGCCCGAGATCGACGACATCGGCGTGATGCTGAAACCCATCGTCTATAACGACCTGATCCGCATCGCCGAATATGACGGCAAGCCGGTGGCGTTCATGATCACGCTCCCCGACCTCAACGAAGCGATCAAGCCGCTCAACGGCAATTTGCTGCCGTTCGGTTGGGCCAAGTTGTTGCTTTGGCTGCGCAAACCCAAGGTCAAGACGATGCGGGTGCCCCTGATGGGCGTGGTCAAGGAGTTGCAGGCATCGCGGCTCGCCAGCCAGCTCGCCTTCATGATGATCGAATATATCCGCCGCGCGGCGATCACCCGCTACGGAGCCCAGCGCGGCGAGATCGGCTGGGTGCTCGACGACAATCAGGGCATGAACGCGATCGCCGACGCGATCGAAGCCCAAGTCAACAAGGTGTACCAGATCTACGAAAAGGCGATCTGAGCTTCACTCCCGTCCCGCTTGCCGGGGGGAGTTAGAATCGCCTCGACACGCCCGCGTACAGTTCCACGTCAGGCGCATCCTTCGTCAGCCCCGCGACACCGCCCACATCCAACTGCAAATCCTTGCTGGCCATGTAAGCGAGCGACGCCGAGGCGAGACCCTGGGTCGACTTCCCCGAGGGATCGTCGTCGCGGATCGCCTGGCCCTCCACCGTCAGCGTCAGCCTGTCGTTGAGCGCAAAGCCGACCCCAACCACGGTGCTCGCCGCGAAATGGCGGCCGTGGCCGTCCTGATCGACCGCGACGTCGACTTCGGGGGTCACTGCGAGATTTACCTTGTCGGACAGGTCGTAAGTGATCGGCACCACCAGCCCCGCGCCCCAATCGCCGGCACCGATGGGCGTGCGGCCGACCGGGAGCGTCACGAACGGTTGCGCCGCGATCGAAAAGCCCTTGCCGTCGGGATGCGCGAAATTGGCCTTTAGCCCCAGCGTCACGTCGCCGGTGCGCGTCACGCGATCGATCGTGCTGCCGGTGCGGTCGCGGACGAATCCGGCCGGGGTCCAGCCGATCTGCGCCTCTACGCTGTCGCTGAGCCCGATACGCAGCTGGGTATCTCCGATCAGCACCGTGTCGGTGCGCTCGCCGGGTTGCTTGTCGAGCGACCAATCCGCCAGCGATGTCTCGACCGACACCCGACCTGGCGAGATCGTGCAGGCGGGCGTCCCGAGGCCCGGACGCGCCGGGCAGTAATCGCGATCCTGATCGTCGGCCCAGGCCGGACTGGCGACGATCAGCCCGGCGAGGACCAGCGCGCGCCTCAACGCAAGCGTATCCAGGTCGGCGCGTGGTCGCTTGCTTTCTCGCGCCCGCGATATTGCTTGTCGACTCCCGCGTCGAGCAACCGGTCGGCGGCGAGCGGCGACAGCAGCAGATGGTCGATGCGGAACCCGGCGTCGCGTTGCCATGCCCCCGCCTGATAATCCCAGAATGTCCAGATCCCGCCTTTGGGATATCGCGTGCGCAGCGCGTCGGTCCAGCCTTGCGCGAGCAAGGCGCGATAGCGCTCGCGGCTTTCGGGCTGCATCAGCGCGTCATGCTGCATCGCGCGGACCGAAAAGGTGTCGTCGTCGTTCGGAATGACGTTGTAGTCGCCCGCCAGCACCACCGGCAGTTCCTCGGCGAGCAGATCGCGCGCGTGATCGGCTAGGCGATCCATCCACTTAAGCTTGTAGTCGAACTTCGGCCCCGGCTGCGGGTTGCCGTTGGGCAGGTAGATCGTGCCGATCACCACGCCGTCGACCTCGCATTCGAGATAGCGGCTATGCTCGTCGTCGGGATCGCCGGCCAAGCCGCGATGGCGCTCGACCGGGTCCTGCCCCTTGGCGAGCACCGCGACGCCGTTGAACCCTTTTTGGCCGTGCCACACTGCGCCATAGCCGGCGGCGCGGATCGTATCGATCGGGAAGCCTTCGTCGGCGGACTTGATCTCCTGGAGACACACCACGTCGGGCTGCACCTCGGCCAGATATTCGACCAACCGTTCGATTCGCGCCTTGATGCCGTTGACGTTGTAGGTGACGATTTTCACGCGGAGTCCCTGTCTATCGCGGTGCCGGCCCGCTCCCCCACCCGGCCTCCCATAGAATATCCTGATTGGGGAGGCCGGGTGGGGTAGCGGGCCGGCACCGTCATCAAGCGCTAAACCGAGAAACTGGTGCCGCACCCGCAGCCCGACGCCGCGTTGGGGTTGTCGACGGTGAAATGCGCGCCGCCGAGATTGTCGACGAAATCGACCGCGCAGCCGCGCACGAGGTCGAGGCTCATATCGTCGACCACCAGCCGGACGCCATCGGTCTCGGCGATCGTGTCGCCCGGCTCGGACGCCTCGGCAAGGCCGAACTTGTATTGGAACCCCGAACAGCCGCCGCCTTCGACCGACAGCCGCAGCATCGCCGGCTTGTGCTGGCGCTCGGCGATCCACGCCACGCGCTTCGCGGCGGCGGGGGTCAGCGTGATATCGGCAGCGATCGTGGCCATGCCGCGGAGATAGGCGCGCGTAGCCCGTGGGGCAATGCGCCAAAGAAAAGGGCCGCCCGAGTTACCCCCGGCGCGGCCCATCCTCTCCCCAAAAGGCGTCAAAATCAGTCGGCGCTGTCGTCCGAGGTCTCGGTGCTGACCGGGACGGTGTTGAGCTGCGGGCTCTTGAGCGCGGTCAGATAATCGGCGGTGGTCAGGAACGGCATCGGGTTGACCGCGCGGCCGTCGATACGGACCTCGTAATGGAGGTGCGGGCCGGTCGAGCGGCCGGTCGAGCCCGACAAAGCGATCAGCTGGCCGCGCTTCACATGCTGGCCGGCGGTGACGAGGATCTTCGAGAGATGCCCGAAGCGAGTCTGGATGCCGCGGCCGTGATCGATCTCGACCATGTTGCCGTAACCGCCCGACCGCTCGGCCTTGTCGATCATGCCGTCCGCGGTCGCATAGACCGGGGTCCCGGTCTTGCACTGGATGTCGACGCCCGGATGGAACGCCGCGGTGCCGCGGAATGGGTCGCTACGGATGCCGAAATTGCTGGTGAAGCTCATGTTGGCGATCGGCTGAACCGACGGGATCGAGATCAGCCCGTCCTCGAGCGTGTCGAGCTTCTTCCAGGTCTGGAACAGCGCGCGGAATTGCGCGTCGGCGGCCATGTCGGCGGCGGCTTCGGCGCTGTCGGCGGCAATCAGCGGCCCGCCCATTGCGGCCGGCTTGGACTGAAAACGGGCGGGGTCGATCCCGAGCGAGCGAGCGCGCTCGGCAACGGCGAGATAGCGCTTTTCGGTGGTAATCCGCGCCTTGATCGCGAGCCCGACCTGCGCGGTTTCAACGCGGGCGAGCGGCGCGACGACGTCGGCGGCGAGCGCGGCGGCCTTGGCGTCGATCGGCTGGTACGCGACCGGCTGGACATTGCCCTGGCCGTTAAGCGCGGCGGCGATCATCGCCTGGCGCGCCTCGACTCGCTTGGCGCGGACGTCGGCGACGTATTTGATCTGCTGGATCTTCGCCTGCATGTCGGCGACTTCGGCCTGCATCTTGGTGACCTTGGCCTGCGGCGACAGCGGCGCTTCAGTCAGCCCGGTCAGTGCGATCGCGCTCGCGCCGGCCTGCGCCACACCATAGGCCGAAAACACCAACGTCACCGCACCGGCGGCGGCGAGAGCGGCCTGGGTTCGCCCGGCGATCGAGAAACGCCGCAGATCGCGGCCATCGTGGAAGATGAAATCGCGAGTCTTGAAATGTTGGCCCAACCGCGCGAGCGCGCCGCGCAAACCTGAAATGTTGATCATCTGTCCCCGGTGGCCCTGGCGACGATCACCGCACGTCACGGCGATCTGATTGCATGAACGTCCGGACCCAGCCCCTCCGCGCCCGGTTATGGGAACCTTCCCTGCCCGACTGTCGTTTTCATGCAATAGACGCGTAGAAATCGCGGGTCAGACCGGCAGCTTCGCGCGCCGAGTCGTTGAATGGCGGCTTCAGCACGCCCCGAAAGTGGCGAGTGACGAGTGCCTGCCAGTGTGATTCGGGCGTCAGATTCAAGTCGTTGCACGCACTTTCAAACCATTTGGTGCCATATGCGACGTGGCGGATTTCGTCGCGGAAGATGCGGTCGAGGATGCGCGCGGTCGCGGTGTCGCCGGCAGCTGCAAAGCGCTCGATCGTCGCGGGCGTGACGTCGAGTCCGCGCGCTTCGAGCACCATCGGCACCACCGCCAGCCGCGCCAGCGGATCGTGCGCGGTGGCTTCCGCCGACTCCCACAGGCCAGCATGCGCGGGGAGCGCACCGTAACGGCTGCCGAGGCTGCGCAAGCGGCGGTCGAGCAGCGCGAAGTGCATGGCTTCATCGGCGCCGACCGCGAACCAATCGTCGACGAAGCTGCGTGGAAAGCGGTCGCCGAACCGCCCCGCCATATCGAACGCCAGGTCGATCGCCACGAACTCGATATGTGCGAGCGCGTGGATCAGCGCGATCCGCCCGCGCTCCGACCCGCCCTTGCCGCGCCGGGGCATGCGGTTGGGCGGGAGCAATTCGGGCTCGGCCGGACGCGCCGGGCGATCGGGCATCGCGAAATCGAAAGCGTGCGCGAACTTGCCGCTCCGCCAGTCGCGCACGACCTGCCGCGCGCGCTTGACCTTGGTCGCGGGGTCGGCGGTGAGCAGGACCGAGCGGACCGCTTGGGCGATGGTGACCGTCATCATGCCCTCATCGGGCTCATCCCAGCTCCTTCACCGCCGCCAGCACTTGCTCGACATGCCCGGGCACCTTCACCTTGCGCCATGCCTTGACCAGTTTTCCGGTCGCATCGAACAGCCAGGTCGAGCGGTCGATGCCCATATATTCGCGGCCGTACAGCTTTTTGGGCACCCACGCGCCAAAGGCTTCGATCACTTCCTGCTCGTCGCTCGCGAGCGGGACGGTCAGCCCGTATTTGGCGGCAAATTTGGCGTGTTTGGCGGGCGTGTCCTTCGACACGCCGAGCAAGGCCGCACCGGCCTGGGCAAACTCGACGGCCATCGCGCTGAAATCCTGCGCTTCGCGGGTGCAGCCGGCGGTGTCGTCCTTGGGGTAGAAATACAGCACCAGCGGCTTGCCGACATAATCGCGCAACCGGATCGGACCGTCCGCGCCAGTCAGTTCGAGGTCCGGGAGCTCGTCGCCCACATCAAGTCCCATCGCTAAATCCCATTGCTCGATCCTCCGCTGACCTTCGCCCAGGTGTCGGCGACCTCCTGCCGAGTCGCATCGAACCGCGCAACCAGCGCGTCCCAGTCGCCGGCGTCGAGCGCGCGGACGATCAGCGCTCGCGTGGCCGGCGACGGCGGCTGGCTTTCGGGCGCGACGAGGCGGAGCAACACGAGCATGCGCGTGAGCAGGCGATAGGCCTCGGCCATCGTGGCGGGGATCAGGCCGCGCTCGACGAGCAAAGCGATTGCCGGATCGAGGTCGGGCGCGAAGCCGACGCCGCCGTTGGCCAGTTGCGCGACGTGGACTGCGAATTCGAGGTCGACCAGACCGCCCGGCAGCAGCTTGGCGTCGAGCGGCCCCGCGGGCGGCTTGTGCCGCGCCATTTCGGCGCGCATCTCGACCGCGTCGGCGATGGTCTTGGCGCGGTCGCGCGGGGCGGTCAGGACCTCCCCGATGATCGCGTCGACCGCGGCGCGCGCGGCGGGCGAACCGAAGATCGCGCGCGCGCGGGTCAGCGCCATATGCTCCCACGTCCACGCGTCCTCGCGCTGGTACTTGGCGAAGCCGTCGAGCGACACCACGAGCGGCCCCTGCGCGCCCGACGGCCGCAGCCGCGTGTCGATCTCGTAGAGCGGCCCAGCCGCGGTCGGCACCGACAAAGCGGCGCTGACGCGTTGCGCCAGGCGGTTGTAATAGTGCACCGCACCCAGCGGCTTGGCGCCGTCCGATTCCGCGGCGAAATCGCCGGTGAAGAGGTAGATCACATCGAGGTCGGAGGCGTGCGTCAGCGCGCCGCCGCCCAACCGCCCGAGCGCGAGGATGACGAGCTCGCTGTCGGGCACACGGCCGTGCGCGGCCGCAAAGTCGGCGATCGTCGCGGCGGTCAGCACCTCGACCGCCGCCTCCGCAACGCGCGCGTAACCGTGCGACACGTCTAGGGGGTCGCTGGTGCCCGCGACGAGTTGCCCGCCCAGCGCGAACCTCTTCTCGCCGACCGCGCGTCGCACGCGTTCGAGCGCCGCCTGGTAGTCGTCGCCCGCCTCGCCGCGCGCCATTTCCGCGACCAGCGCCGCGACATCGCCGACCGGCGCCAGCGCGGTCGCATCGATGAGACCGTCGAGCAACGCCGGCCGCCGCCCCAGCGCCTCGGCGAGCGGCGGCGCGTGGCTGAGGATCGTCGCCACCAGCTGCGCGAGTTGCGGCCGCGCCTCGAGCAAGCGGAAGAAGTTGATCGCGCTCGGCAGCCGGGACAGCATCGCATCCGCCTGGACCAGCGCCGCGCGCGGATCGGGCGCCTCCCCCAGCGCCGCCATCAGCCGCGGCAGTACCGCCTCGACTGCCTCGCGCGCCGCCGCGCTGCGCAGCGCCGGATACGCCCCCCGACGCCAACGCTCGACGAGCTGCACCGCGGTCGCGGCATCGGCGAACGCCAGACCCTCGAGCTGGCCGCGGAGCGTGTCGGGATCGCTCGACAGCGAAGCCGTGTCGGGCGGGTCGAGCGAATCGTAGATGCGCCCCACCTCGACGACGTGCGGCTTGAGGCTCGCGATCAGCGATGCGCCGGTGGCGTATCCCGCGAGCAGCCCGACGTTATCGAGCGCGTCCTGCGCGCGCGGCAGCGCATGGGTCTGGCGATCGTCGACCATCTGCAGCCGATGTTCGACGGTGCGCAGCGCGACATAGGCGTCGGCGAGCGCGCGCGCCTCGTCTTGCGCGATCCGCCCCGCGCCAGCCAGCGCCGCCAGCGCGTCGAGCGTCGCGGGCGCGCGCAGCTCGCGCTCGCGGCCGCCATGGATCAGTTGGTGGATTTGCGCGAAGAACTCGACCTCGCGGATGCCGCCGCGCCCGCGCTTGAGGTCGTAGCCGGGGCCGAACGCCTGGCCGTGCGCGTGATGGTCGCGGATTCGACGCGTGATCTCGCGAATTTCCCCGACCGCGCCGAAATCGACGGCGCGGCGCCACACGAACGGCCGGATCGCGTCGAGAAAATGACGCCCGAGGTCGAGGTCGCCTGCCGCCGCGCGGGCGCGGATGAACGCGGCACGCTCCCACGGCAAGGCTTGCGATTCGTAGTAGGAAATCGCCGCGTTGACCGGGAGCGCGATCGGCGTCGCCTCGGGCGATGGGCGGAGCCGGAGGTCGACCCGCAACACATAGCCCTCCCCGTCGCGCGCCTGGAGCAATTCGACCACACGCCGTGCGATGCGGACCGCGGCGTCCTCCGGCTCTTCGCGCGGGCGGTGCGGCAGCGTCATCGGGTCGAACAGCAGGATCGGGTCGATGTCCGACGAATAATTGAGTTCGTGGCTGCCCTGCTTGCCGAGCGCGATCGCGGCGAAGCCAACCGGCTCGGCACCGGGGGTGCGCTCGGCGATCGCCGCGCGGATCGCGGCATCGAGCGCAGCGTCGGCAAACGAGGTCAGGCGCCGTGTCACTCCGCTCAAGTCGAGTGCACCGGCAAGATCGGCGATCGCGACGATCGTCGCTTCGCGCTTGCGCGCTCGGCGCAACCCGACGCCGATCGGGAGATCGGCATCGAACGGCGCAAGCTCTGGCACGATTCCGCGCGCAAGCTCGGCCGCAAGATCAGTCTGTTGCTCCAGCGCGACGCGCAGAAACGGCGCATGCTCGGTCGCGCGGGCGATGGCTGTAGGAAAATCGGGGAGCGAGGTCACCGCTGTACCCTAGCGCAAGCCGACCGCCGATAGAATCGCGCGATCGTTACGGATTGATTCAAATTAATCGCACCTGCAATAACAAAGAGGCAACAAACGACCGAACTGCACGTTTCGCCAATTATGAGCCCACCACCCTCCAACTGCGGCACCGCAAATAACGGGATGCGGCATGTGGTACGCCGTCCGCGCGAGAGCGACGGCGTGGGGAACGCACTGCGCCAGATTTTCGGGCATCCGTCGAGCTTGCCCGCCGATATCGGCAAGCTGCTCAGCCGGCTCAATCAGAACGACTGATCGTCGTCGTCCGCTTCGTCGGGCGCGGGGTGATGCTCGCCGCTGAGATCGTCGACTTCGTCCATGATCGTATCGAGCGCGGTGCGGCCGTGATTGTCGGGCGCATGGCGCCGCGAGGTTAACGACCCGCCGCTCAGAATCCCATCGAGCGCGACTCGGCCGCGCGCGACTCGGCTCTTGATCGTGCCGACCGCAACGTTGCAGATTTCCGCGGCTTCCTCATACGCGAACCCGCCCGCGCCGACCAGGATCAGCGCCTCACGCTGCGGCTGAGGCAATTGCAGCAACGCACGCTGCATATCTCCAAGTTCGACATGCTTGTCCTGGCTCGCCGGCGCCGCCAGCACGCGGTCGGCGACAAGGTCGTCCCACTCCCCCTTGAACCGCGCGCGGCGCATCTGGCTCAGATAGAGGTTCCGCAGGATGATGAAGGTCCAGGCGCGCATGTTGGTGCCGGCCTGGAAACGCAACCGCGCCGCCCATGCCTTCATCAGCGTCTCCTGGACGAGGTCGTCCGCGAGATCGCGGCTGCCCGACAGCGACCGTCCGAACGCGCGCAAGTGCGGGATGACCTGCGCCAGCTGGTCCTTGAACTCGGAATCCGACAGCGCGACGTGCTCGACCGCTTCCCCCTCGTTCGTTGCAGTGTCGGTAGTGATCATGAAGCTCCGAAATTACGAACGCAGGCGCGCGCCATGCATGGTTACATAAGGATGGCTGCCGCGGAAACCATTGCGGCCGGTTATCAGTGATTGAAAAGAGCCGGGCCCCAGACGATCGCGGACAGGATCAGGATCGCCAGCGTCAACGAGATGCCGAGAACGATGCGGACGTGCCCCGACGTCTCACCAGCGCGCGCTTCGGGGCCTTCACTGCGTACGCGGGTTTCGGAAGGATCTGATTCAGCCATGCCGCTCGAACGCCTCAATCCCGTTTAGGGTCCGTAACCGATGGAACTTTTGAGGCGGCCACGCCGCACTTTTTGCGTGAGCAAGAAGCGGCCTCGGCGCGGCCCTTTTTCTCAAGCAGGGATCGTGGCTTCGTCGAAGAACAGCGCCTGACTGATCGCCGCCTTCACCGTCGAGCGTTGGAACGGCTTGGTGATCAGGAAGGTCGGCTCTGGTCGTTCGCCGGTGAGCAAGCGTTCGGGGAAGGCGGTGATGAAGATCACCGGCACGCGGAATTCGGCAAGGATGTCCTTGACCGCGTCGATCCCCGAGCTGTCGTCGGCCAGCTGGATATCGGCAAGCACCAGCCCGGGCCGGTCGTCCATCGCCGATGCGACCGCTTCGTCGCGAGTCACCGCGACGCCGGTCACGTCGTGGCCAAGGTCACGGACGATCGTCTCGATATCCATCGCGATGATCGGCTCGTCTTCGATAATGAGTACGCGCGCGCGCGTCTGCTTCTCGATCTCGCCGAGCGCCTCGGCGACCAGGCTTTCGACCTCTTCGGGGTCATGGTCGATCAGGTAGCCGGCATCCTCGGGCGTGAAGCCTTCCATCGCGGTCAACAGCAACGCCTGACGCGACAGCGGCGTCATTTTGGCGAGCCGGGCGCGCGCCACGGCCTCCTTGCCGTCGGCTTCGCCGCCGTCGTCGCTCAAGGCGAGCTCGTCGTCGCGGTTGGTTGTGCGCCAGATCACCTGGAACGTGCGATACAGCCCCAGCCGCGGATCGACGTCGCGCGGGAACTCCTCGGGCGCAGCGACGATCGCTTCGAGCGCGGCGCGCACATAGCGGTCGCCATGCTCCTGGCTCCCAGTCAAGGCGCGGCCGTAGCGGCGGAGGAACGGCAGATGCGGCGCGAGTTGCTGACCAAGCGACATGTAGAAGGTATCTCCCCGATAAGGCGCGGCTCTTGTGCGAGCGCGCGCCGGTTTACGCAACACGACATTTTTCTGTTCGTGTGCGGAACAATCGAGTGCGTTTTTGGTTTCACGACGCAATGATGAGCGTAGCGTTTACGCCGTGCGGCCCCCTTGCGGGCCGTTTTCGGTTCCGGCATGGCCGGCATGGTTTTAAGGGGGAAAGTGTTGCCTGACCGGCGATCATCGAAACGGGGCGAACCCGGCAATGGCGATGAAGGCGGCAAGAAGGCGAAGGACGAAGCGATGGGGACCGCGCTACGCTCGGTCTATCATAATGCCGTCAGCGAGCCTGTGCCCGACGAAATGCTCGATCTGCTGCGCAAGCTGGGTTAGCCGGTGAACGGGCTGACCGCCGGTCAGCGCGCCGGCATGACGATCGGCGCGCGGTTCGCGCGGATGCAGACCGGCGCCAAGATCTTCCTCATCCTGTTGGGCGCGCTGCTGCCGTTCGCGATCATCGCGATCCTGGCGACGCTGACGACGACGCGCCAAGCGGGACTCGAAGCGCGCTCGCAGCTGCGCGTCGCCGCGCAGGAAAGCTCGCGCAACCTTGCGATCGAGCTAGTCGGCGACATGACCGTACTCACCACCGCGATGAATTCGCTCGCCACCGATCCCGGGGACGCGCCGAGCTGCGCGCGCGCGGGCGGAGTGTTCGCCCAACAAAGCGCGGCGGGCGCCACGTTCGCGATCAGCAACCGCAGCGGGCGGCTGTGGTGCGGGTCGCCGCCGCCCTACCCCGCGCCGACGGCAATCCCTGGCGGCCAGGCCGCGGGGCGAGTCGTGACCGACAAGGGCGTGATGCTCGCGATCGCGAACCACGACGGAAGCGTCCGCGGCAGCGCCTTTTTTCCCACTGCGTTCCTGGCACGGATCGCCAGGCCCGGCGCATTCGGCAGCGACTATGCCGAGACGATTCGCAGCGCCGACGGCAAGCAACTGACGCTGCGATCGATCGAGCATGATACGCTGATCGACAGCCACTCGTCGGTGATTGCACCGCTCAACATCGGCGATCTGACCGTCGAGCTGCAGATGCGCCGCGACGTGCTGACCTCGCCGATCCTGATCGCGATGCTGTTGCCGCTGCTGATGTGGATCGCTGCTGCCAGCATCGCCTGGCTGGTGGTCGACCGCCTGCTGATCCAGCCGCTGCGCACCTTGCGCGCTCGAGTCGCGGCGTACCGTCCCGGCGAGGCGATCGATTCGGCGGACGTGCGCTCGCTCCCCGCGCAGGAGATCCGCGAGCTTGGCGAGACCTTCCGCTCCTTGAGCCGTACCTTGATCCTGCACGAGGCGGGGCTTGCGGAGGGACTGGTGCGGCAGACCAAGCTGACGCGCGAAGTGCACCATCGCGTCAAGAACAACCTCCAGGTGATCTCGAGTCTGATCAATCTCCACTCTCGCGGCGCCAAGGCCGAGGAGACAGCGCATGCCTATGCCTCCATCCAGCGCCGGGTCGACGCGCTGTCGGTCGTTCATCGCCACCATTTCGCCGAGATGGAGGATCATCGCGGGCTGTCGCTGCGCGCGGTGATCGGCGAACTCGCGTCGAACATTCGCGCGACCAGCCCCGAAGGTGCGCGGCTCGGCATCCTGCTCGAGGTCGAGCCCTATTTGGTCAATCAGGACGTGGCGATCGCGATCGCGTTCCTGCTGACCGAGATCGTCGAGCTGGCGATCGGGATCAATCCGACGGCGCAATTGCGGCTGTCGGTGCGTGCCGACACCGGGCCCGACACTGCGATCCTGCGCGCGAGCTCGTCTGCGTTGGTCGACGGCGAGCCGCTGCGGGCAGCGCTCGCGCAGCGCTACGCGCGGGTGATGGAGGGGCTGTCGCGGCAATTGCGCGCGCCGCTGCACCACGATCCGCTGGCGGGGTCGTACGAGATCGCCATCGCGGTCACGGGGAAAGACTAAGCCAACCCCGGCCGATCGCTTCTCCGCGCGTGCAAAAAAGTTTTTGAGAAAATGATTTTTGCCGGGAACCGAACGTCACCAAGCTCGTTTTGATCTTCGGATAGCGACCTTATGCCCCCCCGCTCTCGCTATCCATGACATAGGCCCGGAAGCGTCAACCCCTCCCCCCCGGTGACGCTTCCGGGCCTAATTTCGTCTCGAGGCTAGGCGATTTCGGGATCGGGCTTCGGGCGTCGGCGATGCGTCAGCCAGATCGCGACCAGTGTCAATTCGTACAAGGCCACCAACGGCAGCGCGAGGATGATCATCGATCCAGCGTCGGGCGGCGCGAGCACGAGCGCGACCGCGAAGCATCCGAGAATCGCATAACGCTGCGCGCGCACCAATTGCCTGAGCGTCAGCAACCCCGCTCGCTCGATCAGCATCAGCAACACCGGCAACAGGAACGCGACGCCGAACCCGAACAGGAACTGCATGATGAAGGTCAGGTAGTTGCCTACCGAGGGCAGCGCCTCCTGCTGCACGCCGCCGACATCGGTCTGATAGCTGAGCAGGAAATGGAGCGCCGCGGGGATCGAGATGAAATAGGCCATCGAACAGCCGGCCGCGAATAGCACGGGGGTCGCCAGCAAGAACGGCAGCAGCGCGCGCTTTTCCTTGCGATAGAGACCGGGCGCAACGAACTGCCAGAGCTGGTTGGCGACGATCGGGAACGAAAGGATCGTGGCGGCGAAGAACGCGACCTTCAACTGGACGAAGAACGCTTCGAACAATTGCGTGTAATAGACCTTTTTCTGCCCCGCCGCGAGCAACGGCTTGACCAGCAACCCGAAGATCGGCTCGGCGAAATAGAGACAAATGCAAAACAGCACCGCCAGCGTCGCGAGACTGATCAGCAGCCGCTTGCGCAGCTCGATGAGGTGATCGAGCAACGGGGCGCGGCTCGCATCCATTTCGTCCTCGCCATTCATCGAGTCAAAGCCGCTCGATGCCGGCGTTCTTCGCGTCGGCCTTGGGCTTCGCGTTGGCCTTTGGCTTTGCCCGTGGCTTTTTCGGCTTAGGCTGAGGGGCCGGCTCGTGCTCCATATCGGGCGAGGCTGACATCGCAGGCCGCGCGTCGGTATCGGCGGGGGGATCGGGCACGTCGTGCGGCACTGGCGCCATCAATTGCGCCATGTCGGAGGTCTGGGGAAATTCGCGCATGATGCGCTCGTTCTCCGCCTTCCACTTCTGCTCCATCTCGGCGAATTCGGATTCGCGGATCATATCGTCGAAGCTGGACCGAAATTGGCGCGCCATGCCGCGCGCGCGGCCAACCCACTTGCCGGCGACGCGCATCGCGCGCGGCAAATCCTTGGGCGGGATGACGAGTAGCGCCACCGCGCCCAGCACGAGCAGCTCGGTCGGGGCAATATCGAAGATCAGCACCGGATCTCTTTCCGGCGGGAATTAACGCTCGGCGTCGCGAACGCGCTCGCGCTCGTTGTCGATCACGGGGTCGGCACGCTTGGATTCGAGCCGGCTGGCCGGCGCCTCGTCGTCTTCCGACATCCCCTTCTTGAACTGCTTGATGCCCTTGGCGACGTCGCCCATCATGTTCGAAAAGCGGCCGCCACCCAACACCAGGATCGCGAGCACACCCAAAATGATCCAGTGAATCGGGCTACCAAAACCCATTACCAATCTCCTACCGGGAATATACGCAACCTAGTCCTGTTCGGACGCGTTTGCCACCGCTTCCTCCGAATCTTCGCCGATCGCCATTTCCGCCATCGCAAGGTCGATCGGATCGAGCAGGCCGGCGGCGCGCAGATCGTCAATTCCCGGCAAGTCGCGGCGGCTGGCGAGCCCGAAATGGGTGAGGAATTCGGGCGTCGTCGTGTAAGTCAACGGCCGGCCCGGCGTCTCCCTTCGCCCCGCCGGCCGCGCCCAGCCCGCCTCCA
This sequence comes from Sphingomonas sp., assembly GCF_036269755.1. GTDB lineage: Bacteria > Pseudomonadota > Alphaproteobacteria > Sphingomonadales > Sphingomonadaceae > Sphingomonas. Next base: position 53,278 of record NZ_DATBDV010000023.1, read on the forward strand.
TCAGCACGTCGAGCGTGCCCTTCGATATCTGCACGCCGCGGATTGATTCGATTTCGGCGCGCGTGACCGGCTCGTGATAGGCGATGATCGCCAGCGTCTCGATCGCCGCACGGCTCAACCGGCGCGCCTCCTCGCGATCGCGGCGGAGCAGGTGCGCGAGGTCGCCCGCGGTCTGGAAATACCAACGGTCGCCGCGCTGGACGATCTCGATCCCGCGCCCGGCATATTGCTCGGCGAGTCTGTCGAGCGCGGCGCGGACATCGGCGCCCTCGCCGACATGCGCTCGGATCATCTCAAGCGTCAGCGGCTCCTCGGCGGCGAACAACACCGCTTCGACGGCGCGCGCCGGATCGTCGGGGTCGATCGTCATGCGGTCGCCTTCAGGTAAAGCGGCGCGAACGGCGCTTTCTGCCGCAACTCGGCCTTGCCCATCCGCGCAAGTTCAAGCGCGGCGACGAAGCTCGAGGCGAGCGCCGACTTGCGGAACGGCCCGTCGAGCGTTTCAGGCAGGAAGCTTTCGATCGTTGCCCACTCGACGTGCGTGCCCAACAGCCGCGACACGCGTTGGAGCGCGGCGTCGAGCGTCATCACCGCGCGTTCGTGGACGACGTGAAAGACCGGGCGGTTGCGCGCGTTGATCTGGCCATAGGCGGCGATCAAATCGTAGATTTCCGCCTGCCACTGAGCCTTGCGCACCGTGCGCAGCCCCTCGGGCGCGGCGCGGCGAAACACGTCGCGGCCGAGCCGGTCACGCGCGAGCAGCCGGGCGCCCGCGTCGCGCATCGCGTTGAGCCGCTCGAGCCGCATCTGCAGCCGCAGCGCGAGTTCCTCGGGGCTCGGCTCGACCTCCGGATCGCGCGGCAGCAGCAGCGCCGATTTGAGATATGCCAGCCACGCCGCCATCACGAGGTAATCGGCCGCGACCTCGAGCTTGAGCGCGCGCGCTTGCTCGACATAGGTCAGATATTGCTCGACCAAGGCGAGGATCGAGATTTGCTTAAGATCGACCTTTTGCGACCGCGCGAGCGCCAGCAACAGGTCGAGCGGGCCTTCCCATCCCTCGATGTCGAGCGTCAGCGTGTCAGAGGTGGCGTCCATTGCCGCGCAAACTACCGTTCGGGCTGAGCTTGTCGAAGCCCTGCCTTGTTTCATCTGTGGATAAGAGAGGAAGTACGGCCCTTCGACAAGCCTCAGGGCGAACGGAAAACCTCAGACCAGCGCCAGCAATGCATCCCGCTTCGCGATCAACTCGTCGAAATCGCCCTCCGGCGTCGCGCCCGCGATCGTCGCCATCGCCCGATCGAGCCGCTCGATCGACTTGGCCGGCATGTCGCCGAGCAAGTCGGCGATCATCGCCATCTCGTCCATCCGCCCCCAGCAATCGAGCACCAGATCGCACCCCGCGGCGATTGCCCCCGCCGCCTTCTCGCCAGCGGTGCCCGACAGCGCCTTCATGTCGATATCATCGGTCATCAACAGCCCGTCGAACCCGATCAGGCCGCGGATGACGTGCTCCACGACGATCGGCGACAGCGTCGCTGGGCGTTCCTTGTCCCACGCGTCGAACACGATGTGGCTGGTCATCCCCATCGGCGCGTGCGCGAGGCTGCGGAACGGCTCGAGATCGACTTCGAGCTCGGCTTCCGACGCGGTGACCGTCGGCAGATGGTAATGCGTATCAACCTTGGCGCGACCATGCCCCGGCATGTGCTTGACCACGCCGACGACGCCGCCGGAACGTAGGCCATCGAGGATCGCGCGGCCCATCGCGGCGACTCGCATCGGCTCGTGCCCGAGCGCGCGGATTGCGATCGCGTCGGTGGTGTCGGGCTGGCTAATGTCGAGCAGCGGCCAGCAGTCGACGTTGATCCCCACTTCGGCGAGCATCAGCGCGGTCGCCTGAGCGTTGGCGCGCGCCGCTTCGATCGCCGAGACCGGCGCGACGTCGTAGAGCCGGTCGAACCCCGGCCCCGCGGGGAACTGCGGCCATTCGGGCGGCTGGAGCCGCTGCACCTTGCCGCCTTCCTGATCGATCAGGATCGGCACATCGTCGCGCCCTGACAGCTCGCGCAAGCTGTCTGTCAGCGCGCGCACCTGGTCGCGCGTGTCGATGTTGCGCTTGAACAGGATGTATCCGCACGGATCGGCGTCTTTGTAGAACACGCGTTCGTCGTCGGTCAGGGCAAGGCCGGAAAGGCCGTAGATGACGGGTTTCATTCTTCTCTTCTAGCTCCCCTCCCTTTCAAGGGAGGGGCTGGGGGTGGGTGCGAGCGTAGCGAGCTCCCGCGGGCGTCACAAAGAAAAAGCCCGGGATCGACCCCGACTTTTTCTCCGCCCACCCCTAGCCCCTCCCGCAAGCGGGAGGGGAAACAGAATTCAGTTCGTGACGATGCACGCCTCGCCGGCGACCTTGAGCTTGCCGCACAGATCCTGCGCCGCACCCGCGCTGCCGGCATTGACTTTGAGCCGATAGAAGGTCCGGCCGTTGACCTCGGCTTTCTCGATCGACTTGCCGAGGTTGGCCAGATACCCGAACCGTTTCGATTCCTGCGTCCACGCCGCGTTTGCCGTGGCCTCGGTCGGGAACGAGCCGAGCTGGACGAGCGCGCCGCCGCCGCCGGTGCCCGATACCGACACCGGCCGGCCCGGGGGCGGCGCGGTCAGCTTGCCGCCTGGGCCGGAGACGCTGGCGGTCGCGGTTGACGATCCCGGACCGGCTTGGGCGCCCGGTGCCGCCTTGGTGCCGACGATTGGCGCTTCGGGCAGGTTCGACACAGCGATCGATCCGTTACCGCCCGCGGCGCCACCGCTGGTCGCGACCGCCGCGTCGCCTTCACCAGCGACCTTCATCCCACCGGGATCATCGGGCTTGACCTTATAATCTCCCGGCTGCGCCGCGATCAGGTCGCCATTCCCCGGCGCCGGCCCGCGATGCTTGAACCAATATATCCCGCCGAGCACCGCGGCGAGCGCGACCAGTCCGATCAGCACCATACCGACGACACGTCCGAGCGGCGCGCCTTCGTCCTCGTCCGCCGCGGTTTCGAGCCAGGGCAGCCGATTGTCGTCGGTGACCGTGGGCTCGCTCCATTTCTCGCGCGCCATCAATTCATCTCCTCGACCGCCTCCACCCCCATGATCGCGAGGCCGTTACGGACAATCTGCCCGATCGCGTCGCCGAGGAAAAGCCGCGCGCAGGTGAGATCGTGATTATCGGTCAACAGGAAGCGCCGCTCGGGCCGGTCGTTGCCGACATTCCACAGCGCATGAAAGGCCGCCGCCAAGTCATAGAGATAGAACGCAATCCGGTGCGGCTCGCGCGCCGCCGCCGCAGTCTCCACGACGCGCGGGAACTGCGCAGCGAGCTTCACCAGTGCGAGGTCTTCCGTATCAAGCCGGGACAGATCGACCGCGCAGGGCTCGATCCCGGCCTCCGCCGCACGGCGTTTGAGCGACGCGACTCGGGCGTGCGCGTATTGGACGTAGAATACCGGATTGTCCTTCGACGCCTCGACCACCTTGGCGAAGTCGAAGTCCATCTGGGCATCGGCCTTACGAGTCAGCATCGTGAAGCGCACGACATCCTTGCCGACTTCGCGCACGACATCGGCAAGCGTCACGAAGTTACCGGAACGCTTCGACATTTTGACCGGCTCGCCCGCCCGCAGCAGCCGCACCATCTGGACCAGCTTGACGTCGAACCGAGTCTTGCCCCCGGTCAGCGCCTGGACCGCGGCGACGATCCGCTTGACCGTACCGGCATGGTCCGCGCCCCAGATGTCGATCAGCGCATCGGCGGTCTGCGCCTTTTGCCAATGGTAGGCTAGGTCGGCGCCGAAATAGGTCCAGCTGCCGTCGGACTTCCTGATCGGCCGGTCCTGATCGTCGCCGAATTGCGACGAGCGGAACAGCGGCAGTTCGACCGGCTCCCAATCCTCGGGCGTTTCGCTCTTCGGCGCTTCGAGCACACCGTCATAGATGAGGCCCCGCGCGCGCAACTCGCGCTCGGCCGCCTCGGGCTTCTTCGCGGCCTGCAACGCGGCTTCGGACGAGAACAAATCGTGGTGGATGCCGAGCAACGCGAGGTCGGCCTTGATCAGCGCCATCATCGCGGCGACCGCCGCCTTGCGGAATAGCGCTAGCCAGTCACTCTCGGGTGCATCGACGTATCTGTCGCCGAATTCCTGCGCGAGCGCTTGGCCTACCGGGACCAGATAGTCGCCCGGATACAGCCCTTCTGGGATCTCGCCGATATCCTCGCCCAGTGCCTCGCGATAGCGCAGGTGTGCCGAGCGCGCGAGCGTATCAACCTGGCCCCCCGCGTCGTTGACATAATACTCACGGATGACCTTGTACCCGCCCCATTCGAGCAATGACGCCAAGGCGTCGCCGACCACCGCGCCGCGGCAATGTCCCATATGCATCGGGCCGGTCGGATTGGCCGAGACATACTCGATGTTGACGGTCTGGCCCTGCCCGCGCGTCGAACGGCCATACTCGCTACCGCCGTCGTTGATCGCGGCGAGTTCGTTGCGCCACGTGTCGTCGGTCAGCGTCAGGTTGATGAACCCGGGGCCTGCCACCGCGACCGATGCGACCTCGTCGAGCTTGCCGAGTTCGGCGGCGATCTTCTCGGCCAGCACGCGCGGATTGGTGGCGGCGGGCTTGGCCAGCACCATCGCCGCGTTGGTCGCGAGGTCGCCATGGCTCGCGTCGCGCGGCGGCTCGACCGTCACACCCCCGCGCGCCAGCCCGCCCGGCAAATCGCCGGCCGCGGCCAAGGCGTCGAGCGCCGCGTCGATGTGCGCGGCAAAGCGGGTGTAGAGCGTCATTGCGGGTCCGATGGTAGGGAAGCGGGGCGTGTAGCGGATACCAAGGCCATTGCGCAAACCCCGCCTCGCCCCTGGAAAGGGGAGAGGGATACCGAAGCTTGGCAGCTCGCTGCCTAGCGGAGGTTGGGAGAGGGGACGAGTGAGCCGCAGGCTCGCGCCGAGCTGGGCTCGGCAACCCCTCTCCCAGCTCCGACTAAAGGCCGCGCGAAGGGGCGCGGCCTAAGTCTGCGCAACCCTCTCCCCTCTGCGAGGGGCGAGAGAGATTACGCCCTGCTCATCCCCATCACGGGCGCCGCACCCTTCGTCTCGGGAAACAACGCCGCCATCACTCGGCCGGGCTCGACTCCGTAATGCCCGGCGACCGCGCCGGCGACGAATTGATCGAGCCCCAAAGTCGGCTTTAAATCACGCCCCTCGAACAGCGCCGCCTGCCCCAGCCCCGGCCAGTCGGCCATCACGCGTCCGCCCTTGACCGCGCCGCCGACCAGCATCGCGGCTGAGCCGGTACCATGGTCGCTGCCGCCGGTGCCGTTGACCGCGACGGTGCGGCCGAATTCGGTCGCGACGAGCACCATCGTGTCGCTCCACGCCGGGCCCATCCCCGTCTTGAGCGCGGCGATCATCGCGTCGAGCCCCCTTAACTGCGCTGCCAATCGCGGTCGCTGGCCGGCGTGGGTGTCCCAACCGCCGGTCTCGATCATCGCGATCCGGGCGCCGTTGGCGGGGGCGAGCAACTTGGCGGCGAGGCTCCCCGTGGCGGCCGCGTTCGCCGCATTGGCGGCGGTCAGGTCGCCGGTCAGCGTGCGTGTGTCCATCGCCTCGCTCCACAGCCCGTGGAGCTGGCTGTCGCCTTGATAGAGCGCCGCAACGCGCGCCATCAAATCGTCCGACGCCTGGGGCAGCGCCGACGGCGCGTAGCTCGTCACTTCATGGGCGCCGCGCAACGCCAGTGGGATCGTCGCGGAGACCGCAATCGCCTTGGCCTCGCCCGACGGGATCACCCCGAGCATGCGGTTGAGCCAGCCGTCCTTGACCTGGTACGCGCCAGTCCCGCCGCTCTCGAGCACGTTCTGCCCGTCGAAATGCGAGCGGTCGCGGTACGGTGAGGCGATGGCGTGCGCGAACAACGCCTCGCCGCCGTCGTACATCTGGCCGAGCAAGGCCATCGCCGGGTGCAACGCGAACGTGCTGTCAAGTTTCTTTGCGGTGGCGAAGTCCTCGCCGAGTGTCCCGCGCGCTCCGGCAAAGGCGGGGTCGCCGACCGCGCCGATCGTGCCGAGCCCGTCGGCGGCGCCGCGCTGGATGATGAAGACGAAACGGCGGTCGGTCTCCGCGCGCGCAAACGCGATGCGCGGCGCGAGGCTCATAGCGGCGAGGCCGGCGCCGGTGGCCAGGAAGGAACGGCGGTCGAGCATGACCTATCTCCTCAACATTTCGGGCGAGACGAGCAGCAGCGCGAGCCCCTGTCCGGGGCTTTCCGCGCGCGCCAGCGCCTGTTCGGTGGCCGGGGTCAGCGCGCCGGGGAACAATTTGGGGGCGAGTGCGCGCGCGTCGATCGCGGCACCGGCGCGCGTGGCGAAACGCTCCGCCGCCTCGACCCGCCGCACAAGCGCGTCGGGCCCGGCCCAGCTCGCGGCGATGTCGTCATAGCCTGCGGGCGATCCCGGCTTCCAGGTCGGCTGACCGAGCTGGTTGAGCAGGCCGACCGCGGCGAGCGGCAGCATCTGCCTCATCCCCAGCGCGCGCGCGGTCGACACCGTCCACTCCCAAGGCGACTTGAACTTGACCGGCCCCGCTACCCAACATTCAGGACTGTCGATCAACACCCGATAAAATGACGGCAAATCGCCGCCAGTCTTGAGGAAGCTCGCCTTGAGCCGCGCCACTAGGGCCGGCGGCGGCGTATCGCCGGCGAAATGCCGCGCGAGCTTGGTCGAGACATGCTCGGCCGTCGCCGGGCTGGTCGCGAGCGTGTCGAGTACGGCCTGCGCCTGACGCTCCCCGCCATCGGCATACCGCTTGCCGAAGATCGTCCGCTCGCCCGGCTCGTGCAGCCGCTCGGCGAAGACGAAGTCGCCGGGCGTGCCGTCGGTCCCCATCAGCCGCGCACCCGGCCCGCGGCCGATCCCGCCCACGGTCCAGCCGGTCAAGGCACGCGCGAACTCGGTGACGTCGGCCTGCGTATAACCGGTGCGCACGCCGAGCGTGTGGAGCTCCATGATCTCGCGCGCGAGGTTCTCGTTGATCCCGGCCTTCTGACCATTCGCCCGCGGGCGGCTCGCGATGAAGCGTCCGGCCATGCTGTTGGGGCCGATCGATTGCGCCTGGTCGAGATAGAGCAGCATCGCCGGGTGCCGCTCGACGGCGTTGAGCATATCGCCGAACTTGCCCATCAGATGCGGGCGGATCGCCTCGAACTCGAGCAGCCCCGACAGCCCGATCACTTGAAGCTTGTCGGCGGACACGGCGAAATGGTTGGCCCAGAAATGCGCGAGCCGCTCGGCGAATGGTGTTGGGCTGGTGAGCGCTGCGGTGACTCGCGCGCCGACCGCGGTGGCGTAGTCGTCGCGCACTTGCCCGCCGATGAAGCGGCGCGCGGCTTTCAAGGGATCGCCGGCATCGTCGGACTTCGCGCCTGGTTCGGGCGTGCCGGGCTGCATCGCGGGGGACGCCATTTGCGGCGCCATCCCCGGCATCGGCGCAGCGGCTGGCGCGGCGGCAGCTTGTTGGCGCCGCCCCAAACCCGCTTGGCGCATCTGGCGCTGCTGCTCGATGTAATCGGCGAGTTCGCCCGCTACCTTGGCGCGCGTCGGTACGGCGGCGAACGCGGCCGGCTTGGGCTCGAACGTCTCGATCTGGCGCTTGAGCCAGGCTTTGGGGTCGGAAGGCTCGCTCTCGTCGGGCCGGGCGCCCAGCCCGAACCGATTGAGCGCGATGCTGGCGTCGGCCATTCCCGCGTCACTCCATGCGATGCGACGGCCTATATCAGCTTTGTCGCACAAATATCGCAGGCCTAACGCGCCGGCGGCGGCGATCCTTCGCTAGAAGGCGTCGGGCATGTCGATCTCGCCCACCACCTCGCGATAGCGGGTGATCGCATAGCGGTCGGTCATGCCGGCGATGAAGTCGACGATGTGGCGGCTGATCCACGGCTCGGCCTGCGGCAGCCGCGCGGGCCAGTCGCCCGGCATCAGCGATGGCTCCGCATAGTAGGCGGCGAACAGCCCCGCGACGATCGCCTGCGCCTTGTCGGCGGCGGCGAGCTGGAAAGGGTGGTGATAGAGATTGGCGTACATGAAGCGCTTGAGCCCGCGTTCGTCGTCGCGCATGGCGTCGGAGAAGCCGATCAGCGCGCGGCCAGCATCGCGCGCATCGTCGGGCGATTTGACGCCGGATGCAGTGATTGCCGCGCGGCTCGTGTCGATCAAGTCGTTGACCATCGCGCCGATCTGCCCGCGGATCAGCTCGCCGGTCAGCCGGTCGGCGGCAACTTCGGGGAAGCGCGCGCGGCACTGGTCCCAGCGCATCGCGATCATCGGCACCGCGAGCAATTGGTCGAGACTGAGCAGCCCGGCGCGCAGGCCGTCGTCGATGTCGTGATTGTCGTAGGCAATGTCGTCGGCGATCGCGGCGACTTGCGCCTCGAGGCTGGCATAGGTTTCGAGCTCGAGCGGGAACGCATCGTCTGCCGCTGCGAGCGCCCATTGCGGTGCCGTCACCGGGCCGTTGTGCTTGGCCAGCCCTTCCAGCGTCTCCCAGGTCAGGTTGAGCCCTGGAAAGCGCGGATACGGGCTGTCGATCTCCGTCAGCGCACGCAGCGTGTTGCCGTTGTGATCGAACCCGCCCTGCCCTTCGAGCGCCGCCTTCAGCGCATCCTCCCCGGCATGCCCGAACGGCGGGTGGCCGATGTCGTGTGCAAGACACAGCGCCTCGGTCAGGTCCTCGTTGAGCCCAAGTGTCCGCGCGATCGTGCGGCCGATCTGCGCGACCTCGATGCTGTGCGTCAACCGGACTCGGAAATGGTCACCATCGGGGGCGAGGAACACTTGGGTCTTGTGCCGCAAGCGCCGAAAGCTGATCGAGTGGACGATGCGGTCGCGGTCGCGCTGGAACGCGTCGCGTGGGCCACGCGCGGTGGTCTCGTCCTCGGGATAGAGCCGCCCGCGGGTCAGCGACGGATCGGAGGCGTAGGACGCTGGCATGGCGCAGGCTTTAGCGGGCGAGCGTTTCGAAGCAACCGCCGCCCTCGCCCTCCGCCGGCTACTTCCCGCCCAGCCGCTCGATCATCTGCCCCTTGGCGCTGGTGAACACAAAGCCCGACAGCCCCGCCTTGGCCATGTGGTTGACGAAGTCCTGCGCCTCGTCGCTCGACTTGAACGGGCCCGCCAGCACGCGATTGGTGGCGCGCAACGGCGTTGTCCAGCCCTGGCGACCGCGGAACAGGTCCGGCGCCTTGACGCGGAGCGCAGCCCAGGCTTTTTCGAGGTCGCCCTCGTTCGCGCCGCCCGCGACCTGCACCCAGACCCGCGCCGGTTCGCCTTTCGCCTCCGCCTCGGCCTTGGCCTTGGCCTTGTCGGTGGCGGCCTTGCAGCGTGCCTCGTTGGCGCGCTCGCGCGCGGTGGTCGCGGTCCTGGTCTTCGCGGCGGATGCCTTGCCCTTGCCGCTCGTCTTGACCAGGATGGGGCAGCCGTTCCTGTCGAGCGCGGGCTCTTCGTCCTTCGCTTTGGGGCTGCGACCCTTCGTGTCCTCGGCGTCCGCGAGGTCGGCCTTGCGGCGGCCCTTCTTGTCGTCCGCGACCGTATCGGGCACCGCAGCCCCTACGTCGGGCGCGGTCTTGCCGCGCGTTCGGACGGCGGGCTTGACCGGCTTGGGCGTCTCGACCGGTGCGGTACGGAATTCCTCCGGCTTGGCCACGACCGGCGGCGGCGCGCGGCGGCGCGGTGCGGGCTCAGGCGGCGGCGCGGCGTTCGCCACAGAGGCGACGATCCGCGCGAGCACGGCATCCTCGCTCACGCGCGACGTGGCGGTAGGCTCGGGCACACCCGCTTCGACCGCGCTCGGCTGGTCGGTGACGCCGGGATTGGGCGCTGGCGCTGTCGTGACGGGAGGCGCCGCTGCCGCTACGACGATCGGCGCGGTCGGCGTTGGGCTGGGGGGCGGTGATGGCGTAACGGCAGGTGAAAGCGCCAGGCTCGACGCGGGCGGCGGCGTCTCGACACGCGCTGGCGCGGCTGCCGGTGTCTCGATCCGCGTCGGCGCGGGTTCCGGCCGCGTCTCGACAGGTGTCGGAGCGGGCGCCGGAGTCGGGATCGGGCGCTGCGGCGTAGCAATGGCGACCCGGCTTGGGGATGCTATGCTCTTCGAGCCCGATTCCGATCGCGAACGTGGCGCTTCAGGCGGGGTGTTGACCGCCACCTCGGTCGGTGCCGGCGCGGGCATCGTGACCGCGGGCGCGAGGTCGTCCCGGCGGCGGCGCTTGCGCTTGCGCCCTTCGTCGGCGGGTGCCGCAACTGGCGTCACGACCGCGACCACTCTAGGCGCATAGGGGTCGGGGCCGAGCCGCGGCAACGCAGGGACCAGACGTGCGTCGGCGACGCGCTCGGGGGTCGCACGGAGCTCGCCGAAATTGACCGCGAACGCGCGATCGGCGGCACCGAGCCGGGGCAGTTGCTGGAAAAAGGGCGTCAGCCCGGCGCCGAGCCCTGGCGACAGCATCGACGCCGCGATCTTTTCGGCATCGCTGGCGTCGCCGTTCATCGCCAGGATGAACGCGCGGTCGCGCCACGCCGCGCGGTCGCTTCGCTTGAGCAGCGGGTCGAGCAGCGCGAGCGCTTCGTCCCTGCGTCCCGAAATCCCGACTGACAGCGCATAGCGACGAGTCACTTCGTCGTCGGAACCCGCCCTGAGCGCGAGGCGATAATCGCGTTGCGCGCGTTCCTGCTCGCCGATCAGATCGTAGGCGAGGCCGCGGTCGGCGGCGAACTTGCTCGGATCGAGCCCATGGCGCTCGGCGTCCTGGAACCGGCGCAGCGCTTCGCCCGGCCGCTCGGCGCGAACCATGATGCTGCCCCACCCCGCCTTGATCCGCGGATTGTTGGGGTCGAGCTTTTCGGCGCGGCCGAAGAACGTCGCCGCCGCGGTGGTGTCCCCCATTCGCAGCGTCAATTCGCCCGCGGTAATCAGCGCTTCGATATCGATTGGGTTGGCGGCGAGGATCCGCATATCGGCGGCAAGCGAATCGGCATCGCGATTGTCGGCGGCGGTCTGCGCCTGCGCAGCCCCCACCACCGCGAATCCGAATGCGGCAAGGGTCAGGGTCCGGCGCAAGGTCATATGGGACGAAAGCTTAAGCCAGCCACGGCCTGAACGGGAAATGACGCCAAGGCCAACTCGCGCCGAAACGGGGCGCGGCGGCGACGAACGCCCGCCACGCCCCTTCGCGATTGCTTACTGATTGTTCTGGCGGTGGAGGAAGCGCGGGATGTCGAGCGAATCCTTGTCGCTTTCTTCCTCGTTCTCGCCGAACGCGCCGCGTGCGACGTTCTGCATCCGCTCGAACAAGGTGCCGCCGAGCTTCACCTTGGGGGCGGGCGCGGCTTCCTCCACCGAACCATCGGCGATCGTCGCGCGCGGCTCGGGGAATTCTTCCTCGCCAAAGGTCAGGCGCGTCGGCGGCGCCGCATCGACTTCGGCCCCGCTGTCGAGCACCAGTTCGTCGTCGTCCGCTTCCGCCATCGGCTCGTGTACGGGCGCTTCGGCCTCGGGCTCGAATTCGGCAACCGGTTCCGACAGTTCGAGCGGCTCGGGCTCGACTTCGATGGCGGCCGCGGCTTCGGGCTCTGGAGCGGGCTCGGCCGCCGGCGTCTCGGGCACGGTGACCGGCGCGACCGCTTCGGTGCGGCGACCGAACGAGAAGGCACGCGTCGCAGGCTCGGGCACCGCTGCAGCGGTGGCGTCGGCTTCTATGCCGGTGGCGACGACCGACACGCGGATCTTGCCTTCGAGGTCGGGGTTGAATGCCGATCCCCAGATGATGTTGGCATCTTCGTCGACAAGCTCGCGGATGTGGTTGGCGGCCTCGTCGACTTCGAGGAGGCGCATGTCCTCGCCGCCGGTAATCGAGACGATGACGCCCTTCGCGCCCTTCATGCTGACGCCGTCGAGCAGCGGATTGGCGATCGCCTTCGACGCGGCTTCGATGGCGCGGTTATCGCCCTCGGCCTCGCCGGTGCCCATCATCGCCTTGCCCATCTCCTGCATTACCGACCGCACGTCGGCGAAGTCGAGGTTGATGAGGCCGGGCATGACCATCAGGTCGGTGATCCCGCGCACGCCCTGCTGGAGCACTTCATCAGCCATTTCAAAGGCTTGTTTGAAGGTGGTGTTGGCGTTGGCGACCAGGAACAGGTTCTGGTTGGGGATGACGATGAGCGTGTCGACATATTTCTGGAGCTCGTCGATGCCCGCGTCGGCGGCCTTGGCGCGGCGATTGCCCTCGAACGCGAACGGCTTGGTCACGACGCCGACGGTCAGGATGCCCATGTCGCGCGCCGCCTTGGCGATGACCGGAGCGGCGCCGGTGCCGGTGCCGCCGCCCATCCCGGCGGCGATGAAGCACATGTGTGCGCCCTCGAGCGTCTTAGCGACCGCGTCGATTGTCTCCTCAGCGGCGGCGCGTCCAATCTCCGGCCGGCTGCCCGCGCCGAGGCCTTGCGTAATCTTCGCGCCGAGCTGGATCCGCTGCCCCGCCTTGCTTTGCTTGAGCGCTTGCGCGTCGGTGTTGGCGACCAGGAAGTCGACCCCCTGGACGTCGTTGAGCATCATGTTCGCGATCGCGTTGCCGCCCGCACCCCCGACGCCGATCACCGCGATCCGCGGGGTCAGCTCGTCAACTTCCGGCGGAAGAAATTCGACCATGGTAACCATCTCCGAACATGTCCCCCGAAACGCCGGGGACCCCCTGAATCCACAACTTCTTGCACCATCGCCCCCCCGCGATCCACAACAAATGGGGGGCCGGTTACTTATTTTGTTAATAATTCGCCCGCGCCGTGCGGATCAACCGGCGGACCATTGAAAAGCGCGAGGGACGATGCACCATCTGGTGGTCGGCAACGCCCAGCGCGCGCAGGTCGACCGGGTTGCTCGCGGCGTGGTGGACGAGGCCGGCAAGCGTCGCGAACGCAGGCCCCGAATGGGCATCAGGCAGCCCCGCCAGCCCGCGCGGCCGACCCAATCGCACCGATCGCCCGAGCGACGATTGCGCGTAATCGGCGATACCCTTCAGCTCGGCGCCGCCCCCGGTCAGCACGACCTGGCGCCCGACATTGCCGTCGAACTTCATCGCCGTCAGCGCCTTGCCGATCTCACCCATGAGCAGTTCGAGCCGCTGGCGGATCACCGCGATCAGCTGCGCCTTGGTGATGCGCGGGCCATCGCTCGATCCGTCCTCGGATAGCGGCGCGATCTCGATCACCTCGTGATTGTCGCGCGGCGTCGCATTGGCGCAGCCGTGGAAGCATTTCATCCGCTCGGCTTGGCCCCGGCTGGCGCCGAAGGTCGAGGCGATGTCGTCGGTGATGTCGGCGGCGCCCATCTGGATCGTGGTCAGCCCGACCAGCATCCCGCCCGCGAACAACGAGACGTTGGTGATCCCCGCCCCCATCTCGACCAGTGCGGTGCCGAGCTCGCGCTCCTCAGCGCTGAGGCAGGCGAGTCCCGTCGCGACGGGCGCGGCGATGATCGACTTAACCTCGAGATGTGCCTTGGCGACGCACAGCCCGATATTGCGCACCGGCGATCCGTCGGCGGCGACGACGTGGATATGCACGCCGAGCCGGTCGGCATGGAGCCCGAGCGGGTTCTTGACCCCGGTGATTCCGTCGAGCGTGTAGAGCGCCGGCTGGGCGTGGAGCACCATCCGTCCGGCGGGGTCGATCGATTCCCGCCCCGCACGGAGCAGCGCGTCGATGTCCGATTGCTCGATACGGTGCCCGCCCATTTCGAATTCGATCGAGGCGACATCGCTGACAAGGCCGCCGGCCGAGAAGCCGACCCAGACATTCTCGATATTGGTCTGCGCGATCCGCTCGGCCTGCTCGACAGCTTCGCGCACTGCAACCTCGGTCGCGCCCATGTCGGCGATGCAGCCGCGCTTGACGCCGCGGCTCTCGCGCTGCCCGGTGCCGAGCACGATCAACTCGCCGCCGTCGCCTTTCTGCGCGATCATCGCCGACACCTTCGACGATCCGATGTCGAGCGCGGTGATAAGTCCTTCGGGTGCTGCCTTGGCCATGTTGTCCCCCTACACTTGCGTGCGCGTGTCCGCGCCATCGGATTGGTTGCCGCGCGGCGCGGTATTTGTGCCGGTCGAATCGTTGCCCAGCGAGCGATCGGTCGAGCCGTCGCGCTTGCGCACCACCATGCGGGTCGGGTCGCGCAGGTCGAACTTGATGAAATTGCCGCCGAGCAGGTGATTGGTGCCCTCCATCTCGGCAAACTTGCGCAGCGCCTTGGCCGAGTCATCGTCGCCTTCGGGCAGCGATAGCGTCTCGCCGGTGTCGAACAGCAAGTCCCAGCGGCGATTGCCGACCCAGGTCGCGGCGCGGACCTTGGGCTTGAGCGCGGGCGCGGCGACCATCAGCGTCTGATAGGCGGGCTCCTGCCGGTCGGCGCCGGGGCCGATCACCAGCGGCAGGTCGGGCATCGCGTTGGCCGACGCCGGCTCTAGGAACACCCCGTCTCGATCGATCAGGCTCAATTGCCCCTGGTTCTGCCACACTGCAACGGGAACTCGCTCCTCGATGCGGATGAACAGGGTATCGGGCAGCCGGCGCGAGACGTGCGCATCCTTGACCCAGCCATATTGCAGCAGCCGGTCGCGCACGAGGTTGAGGTCGACCAGCGGCATCGCGCGCGATTTCTGATCGAGCGCGACGGCATAGACCGTTGTCACGTCCATCCGCTTGGCGCCCCGCACCTCGATCTGCTCCACCCGGAAGCCAGCCTTGCCGATCTGCTCCGCCAGCGCGGTGCCGACCGCGCCGGGGATGCCGAAGACGTTGGCGACCGCATATCCGCCGCCGAGCACGCCGAGCACGATCGCCCACATCGCAATGCGGTGAAGCGCCGCATGGCTGAGCGGAATGCGCGCGAGCAGGCGGTCGACGATCGACGCCTTCTTCTTGCGCGTAGGACGCCCCTTTGGCCTAGCCCGGCTAATCGGACGCTTGCTCATTGCAGCGCCTCATCGACGATCATCTGGACGAGTTCGGGGTACGAGATGCCGCAGTGGCGTGCTTGCTCGGGCACGAGACTTAACGGAGTCATCCCCGGCTGCGTATTGACCTCGAGCAGGAATAGCCCGTCTTCGCCACGCTCATCGTCCCAGCGGAAATCCGACCGCGACGCGCCCTTGCAGCCGAGCAGCCGATGCGCCTCGAGCGCGATGCGCTTGCACGCTGCGGCGATGTGGTCGGGAATCTGCGCCGGGAAGACGTGCTCGGTCATGCCGTCGGTATATTTGGCGTCGTAATCGTACCAGCCCGATTTGGGCTTGAGTTCGGTCACGCCCAGCGCCTTGCCGCCGAGCACCGCCGTGGTCAGCTCTCGCCCGCGCACATAGGGCTCGGCGAGCAGCTCCTCGAACTCCTGCCACGGCCCCGCGACGTCGCGCCCGATCGGGTTGCCGTAATTGCCATCGTCGGTGACGATCGCAACGCCGACCGAGGAACCTTCGTTGACGGGCTTGAGCACATAGGGCCGCTTGAGCGGATCGGCCTCGAACACGTCCGCCGACCTGACGATCCGCCCGCCGGGCATCGGAATGCCGTGCGGGACGAGCGCCTGCTTGGTCAGCACCTTGTCGATCGCGATCACCGAGGTGACGAGGCCGGAATGCGTGTATTTGAGCCCCATCAGGTCGAGCATGCCCTGCACCGTGCCGTCCTCGCCCGGGCTTCCGTGAAGCGCGTTGAACACGACATCGGGCTTGGCGTTGGCGAGCTTGGCTGCGACGTCGCGGTCCATGTCGATCCGCGTCACGCGATGCCCGAGCGACTCCAGCGCCTCGACGATGCCGTTGCCCGACATCAACGACACTTCGCGCTCGGCCGACCATCCGCCCATCAGGACCGCAACGTGCAGGCTCACTTCGCCACCCCCACACGCTGGATTTCCCATTCCAAGCTCACGCCCGACTTCGCCTTGACCCGCTCACGCACGTCCTCGCCCAGCCCCTCAATGTCGGCGCTCGTCGCGTCCCCGAGGTTGAGCAGGAAATTGCAATGCTTCTCCGATACTTGCGCATCGCCACGACGCAAGCCCCGGCAGCCTGCCTCGTCGACCAACTGCCAGGCCTTGTGGCCTTCGGGGTTCTTGAAGGTCGACCCGCCGGTCTTCGAGCGCAGCGGCTGCGATTCCTCGCGGGCGGCGGCGATGCGGTCCATCTCGGCCTGCACTGTTTCGGGCGCTTCGGGATGCCCGCGGAAGGTCGCCGACACCACGATCGCACCCGCCGGCAATTCGCTGTGGCGATAGGTATAGCCGAGCTCGTCAAGCGCCAGCGTGCGGATATCCCCCGATCGCAGCACGACCTCGCACTCGACGAGGACGTCCTTGACCTCGCGCCCATACGCGCCGCCGTTCATTCGCACGAACCCGCCGACGGTGCCGGGGATCGAGCGCAGGAATTCGAGCCCGCCGATCGCGGCATCACGCGCGTTCGAGGTGACGAGAATACCCGGCGCGCCACCACCGCATTTGAGCGTGGTTCCGTCGACCCGCTCGACCGTCGAAAATGCCTTGCCGAGCCGCACCACCACGCCCGGCACACCACCATCGCGGACGATCAGATTCGAGCCCAGCCCCAACCCCATCACTGGCACGTCAGGATCGAGCGCGTAGAGGAAATTGCTCAGGTCCTTTACGTCGGCCGGCTCGAACAAATACTCCGCCGCGCCACCGCTCTTGAACCACACGAGCGGCGCGAGCGGCGCGCCGTGGGTCAGGCGTCCACGCACAGGCGGCATGGCGTAGCACACGCTCACCGCGCCGCCTCGATGCCCGCCGCGAGCCCCGCCGCCCACTTGGTGATATCGCCCGCGCCCAAGCACACGACCATGTCGCCCGGCTGGATCGCCTGCGCGAGTTCGCTCGCGAGTTCCTCCGCCGACCCGATCGTCGCCGCAGAGCGATGCCCGCGCCGTTTCAACCCATCGACCAGCGCCTGTGCGTCGACGCCCTCGATCGGCTGTTCGCCAGCGGCATAGACCGGGGTGACGTAGACCATGTCGGCGTCGTTGAACGCTTGCTGGAACTCTTCCATCAAATTGCCGAGCCGCGTGAAACGGTGCGGCTGGACCACCGCGATCACGCGATTGGCGACGCCCTCTCGCGCCGCCGATAGCACTGCGCGGATCTCTACCGGATGGTGGCCGTAATCGTCGATGATTGCGACGCCGCCGACTTCACCGACCTTGGTGAAGCGCCGCTTGACGCCGTGGAATTTGTGGAAGCCCTGCTGGATCGTCTTGTCGTCGACCCCGAGCTCGAGCGCGACGCCGATCGCGGCAAGCGCGTTCTGGACGTTGTGGCGGCCGGGCATCGGCAGCTCGATATGCTCGATCGACCGCACCGTCCCGTCGCGCTGGCGGACGATCGCCTCGAACCGGTTGCCGCCGGGGATCGGGGTGACGTTGACCCCGCGAATGTCGGCCTGGGTCGAAAAGCCGTAGGTGACGATGCGGCGGTCGCGGACTCGCGGCAGCACCGCCTGCACCTCGGGATGATCGAGGCACAGGATCGCGGCGCCGTAGAACGGCACGTTCTCGATGAACTGGACGAACGCGTCCTTGATCGAATCGAAGCTGCCGTAATGGTCGAGATGTTCCGGATCGATGTTGGTGACGACCGCGATCGTGCCGTCGAGGCGCAGGAAGCTGCCGTCGCTCTCGTCGGCCTCGACCACCATCCACTCGCTCGCGCCGAGCCGGGCATTGGACCCGTACGAATTGATGATCCCGCCGTTGATCACCGTGGGGTCGATCCCGCCAGCATCGAGCAGCGCCGCGACCATGCTGGTCGTCGTAGTCTTGCCGTGGGTGCCGGCGACCGCAACGTTCGACTTCAGCCGCATCAGTTCGGCAAGCATTTCGGCGCGGCGAACGACCGGGATGCGGCGCTCGAGCGCGGCCTCGACCTCGGGATTGGCGCGCTTGATCGCGGTGCTTGTCACCACCACCGCGGCATCGCCGAGATTGTCGGCGGCGTGGCCGATCTTCACCTCGATGCCGAGCTCGCGCAGCCCTTCTACGACATATCCTTCGGCGACATCCGAGCCCTGCACCTTGTACCCAAGATTGTGCATCACCTCGGCAATCCCGGACATGCCGATCCCGCCGATGCCGACGAAATGGATCGCGCCGATATCGGTCTTGAGCCCGGTCATGCGAACGCGGCTCCGCCGGTGTCGAGCGCGGGTTGCGCCAGCCCGACCGGCATGTCGCCCGCGGGATTGCTGATTTCCTCGACCAGATCGGCCAAGTCGCGCGCGGCGTCGGGGTGGCCGCACGATCGCGCGCGGGCGGCGGCGTTCTGGAGCGCTTCGGGGTCGAGGCCCAGTTTCTGCATCTGCTTGGCGAGCTCGACCGGCGTGAACCGGTCCTGCGCGATCACACGCGCCCCGCCCGCATCGGCGATTTCGCGGGCATTGTCGGTCTGGTGGTCGTCGGTCGCGCTCGGCAGCGGCACCAGGATCGCCGGCCGCCCCGCCGCGGTCAGCTCGGCGATGGTCGAGGCACCGGCGCGCGCGATGACGAGGTGCGCCCAGGCGAGATGCTCGGGCAGATCGGGCAGATAGGTCGCGAGGTCGGCGGCGATCGACAGCTCGGCATATTTCGCGCGCGCCGCGTCGATATCCTCGACTCGCGCCTGGTGCGTCACTTGCAGCCGCCTGCGAAACGTGACCGGAAGCATTGCCAGACCGTCGGGCACGACTTGCGACAGCACGCTCGCGCCCTGGCTGCCGCCGGTCACGAGCACGCGGAAAATGCTGTCTTCCTCGAGCAGCGGATAGGGCCGGTCGCGTAGCGCCAGCACCTCGTCGCGCACCGGATTGCCGGTCAGCTTGACCTTGGAGCGATACTTGTCGGCCAGCCGCTCGACCTTGGCGTACGAGGTCGCAATCGCATCGACTCGCCCCGCGACCAGCCGATTGACTCGGCCGAGCACTGCATTCTGCTCGTGTACCGCCGTCGGAATGCGGTGCGCGAACGCCGCCGCCAGCGCCGGCAGCGCCGGATAGCCGCCGAACCCGATCACCGCGGCGGGCTGGAGCTTTTCGTACAATTCGATCGCCTGGCTACGCCCCGCCCACATCGCGCGGCCCGCGCGGAGCCAGCCGGCGGGCCCGCCCTGCATCCGCCCGGCGGGGAGCACGTGAGTCTCGACGCCTTCGAACAGCCCGGGAAACCGCACGCCGCGCTCGTCGCTCACCAACGCAACGCGATGCCCGCGCCGCTTGAGCTCCTCGGCCAAAGCGGCGGCGGGCACCATGTGGCCTCCGGTCCCGCCAGCGGCCAGCACGAACTGCCGCATTCTCGTCATTCGCCGCTCCATTTCACGACATAGGGTGAGCGGCTCACAAACGGGTTCCGGCGCGTGAAAGCAAGCAGCAACCCCATCCCGATCGACAGCGCGATCATCGAGGAGCCGCCATACGAAATGAACGGCATCGTCATCCCCTTGGACGGCGCGAGGCCGGTATTGACCGCCATCGAGATCAGCGCCTGCGCACCGAACTGGATGGCAAGGCCGGCAGCGGCGAGCAGGCGAAAATCGTCCTGTTCGTCCAACAACTTGACGAACACGCGCACGACGATCGCGAGAAAGATCACCGCGATGATGCCGCACGCGATCAGGCCGAATTCCTCGCCGATCACCGAGAAGATGTAGTCGGTATGCGCTTCGGGCAGGCGGAACTTCATCTGTCCCCCGCCGGGACCGGTGCCGAGCCAGCCGCCCGCGGTTAAAGTCGCACGCGCGGCGTTGGTCTGGAAATGGTCCGCGGGGTCGGCCGAGCCCGGGAACAGGAAGGCGTCGATCCGCGTCCGCGCGGTCGAATAGAACAGATAGGCCGACAACAGTCCGATCGGGATCGCCCCCGCCATCAAGCCAATTATGCGCGCCGACACGCCGGAAATCAGCAACAGCGCGAACCATACGGTGCAGAACACCACGGTCTGGCCGAAATCGGGCTGGAGCATCAGCAACGTCGCAATCATCGCGGTAAGCGCGCCGGTCAGCAACCCGACGATCAACGGCGACAGTCCTTCCTTGCCTTTCATCGACAACAGCCACGCCACCGCGACGATGAAGCACGGTTTGAGGAATTCCGACGGCTGGAACTGCGCGATGCCGACGCCGAGCCAGCGCCGCGCGCCATTCACTTCCACCCCGGCCAGCGGGACCAGCATCAGCATGACGAGGAACCCGGCGCAGCCGATCAGCGCGAACCGCCGCGCGCGATCGGCGGGCAACATCGAGACGACGAACAATACGGGCAGCGACACGCACACCCACATCAGTTGGCGCCAGAAATAATGCAGCGGCGCCATGTGATGCGCGGCGTCCGAATAGCGATGCGCCGAGGCGGGCGAGGCAGCCGCGACCGCGACCAACCCGATCGCGATCAGGAACAAAGTCAGGATCAGCAGCAGCCAGTCGATATCCCAGAACCACGCGCCCAGCGCCGATCGGTCGGCGCGTCCGCCACGCTGCGCCATCCGCTGGAGCAGGCCGTCCTTGGGCATGCGGCTCATGCCAGCGCCTCGACCAAGCGCCGGAACGTGTCGCCGCGATCCTCATAATCGCGGAACTGGTCGAACGACGCGCAGGCCGGTGATAGCAGGACGGTGTCGCCCGGCTCCGCGGCGGCGTGCGCGAGATCGACCGCGTCGGTCAGCGTGCCGGCATAGGTCGTCGGGATCGCGTCCTGGAGGATGTCGCGGAATAGCATCCCCGCTTCGCCGATCGTGTACGCCGCGCGGACATGGCTGAACGATGGACGGCAAGCGTCGAGATTGTCGGCCTTGGCCTGCCCGCCCAAAATCCAGTGGATATGATCGAACGCGGCGAGCGCGGGCGCGGCCGAATCCGGGTTGGTCGCCTTGCTGTCGTTGACGTAGGCGACGCCATTGACCACGCCGACTTGCTCCATCCGATGCGGCAGGCCGCGAAAGCTTTCGAGCCCCGCGTCGATCGCGACTTCGGGAATGCCGAGTGCCTGGCATGCCGTGATTGCGGCGAGCGCATTTTGCGCGTTGTGTGGCCCCTGCAGGCTCGGCCAGCGCGACTGGTCGATGCACACGCCGGCGGCGACCTTGTGGAGATGCTCGCCGCGTGCGGACAGCGACCGCGCGATAGCGGCG
The DNA here is from genome assembly GCF_036269755.1 of Sphingomonas sp. GTDB lineage: Bacteria > Pseudomonadota > Alphaproteobacteria > Sphingomonadales > Sphingomonadaceae > Sphingomonas. Next base: position 74,537 of record NZ_DATBDV010000023.1, read on the forward strand.
GAGGCTTCGTCGCCGATCCCGATCACCGCGTCATGCTGCGGCGATTGCATCGTGAAAATTCGCGCCTTGGCCGCGGCGTAACCCTCGAACCCGTCATAGCGGTCGAGATGGTCGGGGGTGACGTTGAGCAGGACCGCGACGTCGCAATCGAGATGGAAGGCCAAATCGAGCTGGTAGCTCGACAGTTCGAGCACGTAGACGCCGCCTTCAGGCAGCGGGTCTTCACCCAAGATCGGCAGCCCGATATTGCCGCCCAACCGCGCGGGGATTCCCGCGGTCTCGACGATATGGTGGATTAGCGCGGTGGTGGTCGATTTGCCGTTGGTGCCGGTGATGCCGACGACGCGATGCGGCGGAAGCTCGGCGCGGGCCTCGGCGAACAGTTCGATATCGCCGATGATCGGCACCCCCGCCGCGCGCGCCTTCGCCGCGATCGGGTGACGGTTGAGCGGTACGCCCGGCGACACCACCACGCCGTCGAAGCTGGTCAAGTTCATCGTCGCGGTATCCGCCAGCGTCACGCCGTGCGGATGGTATTCGATCACTGCCTTGCGCACGGTCTCGTCCGCGTCCCAGGCGTAGACGTCGGCGCCCGCCGACACCAAAGCCTCGACCGTCGCCGCGCCCGACCGCGCCAGCCCGAGCACCGCATAGCGTCTGTCGCGCCAGGCCGGGCTGATGATCACCGCAGTTTCAGCGTCGCCAGCCCCGCCAGCGCGAGCACCAGAGCGACGATCCAGAATCGGATGACGACGGTCGATTCGGCCCAGCCGATTTGCTCGAAATGGTGGTGGATCGGCGCCATCTTGAACACGCGCTTGCCGGTGCGCTTGTAGACGAAGACCTGAATGATGACGCTCATCGCCTCGACCACGAACAGCCCGCCGATGATGCCGAGCACGATCTCGTGGTGCGCGGTCACTGCGATCGCGCCGAGCGCGCCGCCCAGCGCGAGGCTGCCGGTATCCCCCATGAACACCGCCGCCGGGGGTGCATTGAACCACAGGAACGCCAGCCCCGCCCCGATCATTGCGCCGCAAAAGATCGCAAGATCGCCGACGCGCGGAATGTGCGGGATACCGAGATAGTCGGCGAACTTCAGGTTACCCGCAAGGTAGACAATGATCATGAACGCAACGCTGGCGATGATCACCGGCATCGTCGCCAGCCCATCAAGTCCGTCGGTCAGGTTCACGGCATTGCCGAATGCGACGATCGTGAACGCCGCGAACGCGACGTAGAACCAGCCGAGGTCGATCACGCCGCCATTGTAGAATGGCAGGTAGAATAAGGTGCCGTTCTTGGTGTTGGCGTGGATGATGATCGCGCTCGCGATCCCGGCGATGATGAACTCGCCGAGCAGTCGCGCCTTGCCCGAAACCCCCGCGGCGCTCGCCTTTCGCACCTTGTCATAGTCGTCGAGGAACCCGATCGTCCCGAACCCCAGCGTCACGAACAGGCACGCCCAAACAAACGGGTTGGACAGGTCCATCCATATCAGGACCGAAATTACCATGCTGGTCAGGATCATCAGCCCGCCCATCGTCGGCGTGCCGCGCTTGGCTAGGTGAGTCTGCGGGCCGTCGCTGCGGATCGGTTGGCCCTTCCCCTGGCGGACGCGCAGCCAGCCGATGAACTTCGGCCCGATGATCAGGCCGATCAGCAGCGCGGTGGCGACCGCGGCGCCGGTCCGGAACGTCTGATAGCGGATCAGGTTGAGGGCGTGGGGAAACCCAAGCTGCGCGGCGATCCAGTACAGCATTACGTTTTCCCATCGCCAAGCGCCGCGACCAATGCGGACAGCCCGACCCCGTTCGAACCCTTGATGAGGACCGCGTCGCCCGCGCGAAGCACCGCCCCAAGACGGTCGCGCGCGGCCGCGGCGTCGGGGACATGGACGATTTCGACCTGCCCCTCAAGCGCTTCGGCGAGCGGTTTCATCGCTTCACCGACCAAAAGCGCCAGTTCGACGTTGGCGTGACGAATCGGCCCTGCCAGCCCGGCATGATGGTCGGCGGATTTGTCGCCGAGCTCGCGCATTTCGCCGAGCACCGCGACCCGCCGGCTGGCCTCCTGCGCACCCAGGACCTCGAGCGTCGCGCGCATCGAGGCGGGATTGGCGTTGTAGCTTTCGTCGATCACCAGCGCGCGGCCGTCTCCCGCCGCGATCCAGAAGCGGTCGCCACGCCCGGCGAGCCCGCCCAGCTCGGCGAGCGCCAGCCCGGCGAGCGCAAGGTCGCCGCCGACCGCGTCGACCGTCGCCAGCACCGCGAGCGAGTTGGTGACCCAATGCTGGCCGGGTTGCGACACGGTATAGCTCAGCTCGCGGTCGCCGATCCGCGCGGTGACGAAGGTCCCGCCATTGCCGGCGCGAACCGCTTCGAGCGCGACTACGTCGGCACCCTCGCCAACCCCGAAGGTCACGATCCGGCCGGCATGGGGTCGCGCAGCGTCGGTCAGCCGGTCGCGGTGCGGGCTGTCGTAGGGGACGATCGCCACACCGCCGGGTTCGAGGCCCTGGAAAATCTCACCCTTGGCATCGGCGATCGCGGCTTCGTCGGGGAAGAACGCGGCGTGCGCGGGGGCGATCGCAGTGACGATCGCGACGTGCGGGCGCACCAGCGTGGTCAGGTGCGCGAGCTCGCCGGGATGGTTCATACCCATCTCGAACACGCCGTAGTCGACTTCGGGCGGCATCCGCGAGAGGCTCAGCGGTACGCCGGTGTGGTTGTTGTATGACTTGACCGAACGATGCGCGCGCTTCGCCGGCGACCGGTCGAGCGCGGCGAATAGCGCCTCCTTTGTGCCGGTCTTCCCCGCCGATCCGGTGACGCCGATGATCTTCGCGTTGGTGCGCGCGCGAGAGGCCTCGGCGAGGGTTTCAAGCGCGGCGAATGTGTCGCCGACGCGGACGTGCGGGTGCGACGTGTCCCGGCTGACGAGCGCTCCGGCCGCGCCGCGCTCGAAGGCTTGGTCGAGAAATTTATGACCGTCGGTGACCTCGCCGGTCAGCGCGACGAACAGATCGCCGGGGCCGACCTCGCGGGAATCGAAGGTCACGCTGGATACGTCGAACGCCGCAGAGGCGGTGCCGCCGGTCGCCTGGGCGATTTCGTCAGAGGTCCAGAGGCTCACTTCTCCCCTCCCGCTTGCGGGAGGGTTCGGGGGTAGGCCTGCTTGGTGAGCGGCCTGAGACTCAGGCCCACCCCTAACCCCTTCCGCAAGCGGGAGGGGAATTCGTTTGCCGTCCCCATCATGTCGCCGCCGCCTCGCGCGCGACGCTGACGTCGTCGAACGGCAACACCAGATCCCCGACGATCTGCCCCTGCTCATGACCCTTGCCGGCGATCAGCACGATGTCCTCGGGTCGGGCAACCGCCACTGCCTCGCCGATCGCGCGCCTCCGGTCGCCGATTTCAGTCGCGTGCGGTGCGCGCTTGAGCACTTCAGCGCGGATCGCCGCCGGGTCTTCGCTTCTCGGATTGTCGTCGGTCACGATCACCATGTCGGCCTGGCGCTCGGCGATTTCGCCCATCAACTCGCGCTTGCCCTCGTCGCGGTCGCCGCCGGCACCGAATACCACGATCAACCGCCCAGCAGTATGCGGCTTGAGCGCGGCAATAGCGGCTTCGAGCGCATCCGGCGTATGCGCGTAATCAACATAGACCGGAGCGCCGGCGCGATTGATCACTGCGCGCTCGAGCCGCCCGCGCACCGGCTGCAGCCTGGCCAAATTCTGGATCGTCTGCGCGACATCCCCGCCGGTCGCGATCACCAGCCCAGCCGCGACCAGCGCGTTCGCCGCCTGGTACGCACCGATCAGCGGCAGAGTCACCTTGTGCTCACTGCCCTCGGCTTCGATCACCAGCCCCTGCCCAAGCAAGGTCGGGTCGCGGCTCACCAGCCGCAGCGTGCCGCCATTCTCGCCCACCGTCACCAGCGACTGCCGCCGGGCATGGGCGAGATCGATCACCCGCGCCGCGCGCCGATCATCGGCCCACACCACCGCGGTGCCCTCATCTGCGAGCACTTCGGAGAATAGCCGCAGCTTGGCGGTCAGGTACGCCGCCATGTCGCCGTGATAGTCGAGGTGATCGCGGCTGAGGTTGGTGAACGCTGCCGCAGCCACCCGGAGCCCCTCGGTGCGATATTGCGACAGACCGTGGCTCGACGCCTCGAACGCGACATGGGTGACCCCCTCGCGCGCCAGTCCAGCGACATTCGACAGGAACGTGACGACATCGGGCGTGGTCAGCCCGGTCGACACGCTGTCGTCGGAGGTGGTGACGCCGAGCGTGCCGATCGAGGCAGCATGGTGCCCGGCCATCCGCCACAATTGTCGAGTCATCTCGACGGTCGAGGTCTTGCCATTGGTGCCGGTAACCGCGACGCATGTCTCCGGGAACGGGGAGAAGAACGCAGCGGCGAGTTGCGCGAATCGCTGGCGGGGATTGGCGTCGGGGATGTGGAGCGCGCCTGCGACGCTCGCTCCCGGCCGCGCGACGATCGCGATCGCGCCGCCTGCGACCGCGGCGGGAATGTAATCCTCGCCGTTGACCTGGGCCCCTTCGAACGCGCCGAAGACCGTGCCGGGCGCAACTTTCCTGTGGTCGATCGCGAAGCCGGTGACGCTGGCGTCGCCCCCGCCCGCCACCAGCCCGCCGAGCTTCATTCGGGATCCGCGATCGTCTGCGGCTTCTCGCCGGGGTGGTGCCAGATCAGCGGCAGCAAGTCGTTGACGTCGATATCGCGAGTTGCGTCGGGCATCACGCCGAGCATCGGTCCGGCGCGGAGGATGAAGCGGTTGACCACAGGCGCGGCGGTATAAGCCGCGGTGTTAACGGCACCGTTGGGCGAGTCGAGCATCACGATCACCACATAGCGCGGTGCGTCCATCGGGAAAGCCGCCGCGAACGTCGATACGTTGGCTTTCTTCGAATAGCCGCCGCCGGTCGCGACTTCGGCGGTGCCAGTCTTGCCGCCGACGCGGAAGCCGGCGGCATCGGCCTTCTTGCCGGTTCCCTGCAGCACGACAAGGCGAAGCAGCTGGCGCATCCGGTCGCTGGTTGCCTGGCTGATCACGCGGCGGCCGGGAGCCGCCTGGCCGGGCTGGACCTTCATCAGCGTCGCCGGGTGCCAGACGCCGCCATTTACCAGAGCGGCGTAAGCGGCCGCGAGGTGAAGCGGGGTAACCGCGACCCCGTGTCCATAGGCCGAGGTCATCGTGGTGATGCGGCTGAACTTTTGCGGGAACTGAGTCCGCCCGCGCGCCGGCAGTTCGAACGGCATCGGCTGGTCGAAGCCCATCAGACGGAACATGTGTGCCAGCTTGTCGCCGCCCAGTTCGTCGGCGATCCGCGCCGTCGCAATGTTGGACGAATAGATCAGCGTTTCGGGAATATTGAGCCAGCGCTTCTGCTCGTCGCCACGATCGTCGTGAATCAGAAAGCGGTCGATCGCCAACGGGACGGTCGCATCGAATCGCTTCGCCATCGACGTGACCGTGCCGCTGTCGATCGCCGCCGCGACGGTGATCGGCTTGAAGGTCGATCCCAATTCGTACGCCGCGGTCGTCACTCGATTGTAGAACGGCCCCGGCAACGTCTTGCCGCTCGAATCAACCTGCGGCTTCGGCGCCATGCCTGGATTGTTGGGGTTGAAGGTCGGGAATGAGGCCAGCGCCATGATCTCGCCGGTGCGAACGTCGAGCACCACGCCGGCGCCGCCCTTAGCGTTGAGCGCGGTGACTTGCTGGCCGAGCTCGTTCTCGAGCGCCGATTGCGCGCGGACGTCGATCGACAGCGCGATCGGCTGGCCGTTGGTGGCGGGGTCGGTCAGCTTGCGGTCGAGCGCGCGCTCCATTCCCGACGCGCCGCGCCCGCCCATGTCGAGGAAGCCGAGCACCGGGGCCGCGAGTTCGGATTGCGGATAGAGCCGCTGCGGCTCGCGTTCAAACACCAGCGCCGGCTCGCCGATCGCGTTGACCTCGGTCACCAGCGAGGCCGAGGCGTCGCGTTCGATATAGGCGAAGTTCTTGGCGGTAAGCTGACCGTAGATCCTGGCCTCGTCGAGCCCGAGAATGCCGGCGAGGCGCTGCGCGATGTCGCGCTTGTCGCCGAGGATTTCGTCGGGGTGGACGCCGATCGCCCAGGCATCGATCGTGCGCGCGAGCGGCGCGCCGTTGCGGTCGACGATGTCGCCGCGAGCGGCGCGTCCGGCCACCGTGGTGGCGGAGGCCGGTCCCGCGAACACCGCGAAGAAGGTCAGCTTGGTCAGCACGATGCCGACGGCAAAGCCGTAAAGCAGCATCATGATCATCAACCGCTTCTGCGCGGTTGCGCGGTGCAGCCCGCGATCGTCGGTCTGGCGCGGCGACAGCGGCCGTGCGAGCGTCAGCGTCATCAGCGGCCGTCCTCGACGCCGACGCGGCGCATCAGGTCGCCGAGCGACGAACCACCCATGATTCGGCGATCGAGCATCGCCATCTGCGCGCGCGGCTTGGCCGTTGCGCTGGCCGACGCCGGCTGGAGCCTTGGCTTGCTCGCCATTGCGGTCTCGACCGCGGGGATAGCCTTGGCCGGCTTGGCCTTGGGCAGCGAGTCGGTGGCCGCCGCCCGAGTCGTCTCAAGCTTCGCGGTCGCGAGCGGCGCGCTCGGGATCACCGCGGCGGCGGTCTGGACCTGCGGCGAGCCGCCGAACTCGAGGCTGGCGAGCTGCGCATCGTCGCGGACATATTGCGCGGCGGTCGGCGCCGAGAGCTTCAACGTGTCGCCGTTCCAGCGTTGCAGCTGCGCGAGATTGGCGCGCGTGTCGAACTCGGTCTCGAGCGCCCGGATGTCGCGTTCGGTCGAGGCGATCGAGCGCTCGACGTCGCTCAACCTGTTGCGCTCGGCGGCAACTCGCGACGACATCAGATAGCAACCGAGGATCACACCCACGCAGAGCACGAACCAGCCGAACCAGCGAAAGCGACTGACCACTACCATCACTTTTCTCCAGACCAGGGGGCGGCCGAGGTACGCCGGGCCACCCGCAACGTTGCCGACCGCGCGCGGGGGTTCGCCGCGATCTCTTCGTCGCCGGCGCGCACTGCGCGGCCGACATCTTCAAAACTGGGCTTTTCGCTCGCCGCACTCGGCGGCAGATGCCGCGACCCTGCCGGGGTCGATCCGCTGCGCTCACGGAAGAAGCGCTTGACCAGCCGGTCCTCGAGGCTGTGGAAGGTCACCACCGCGAGCCGGCCGCCGGGCTTGAGAACGCGTTCGGCGGCAGCGAGGCCATCGGACAGCTCGCCCAGCTCGCGATTGATGTGGATTCGCACCGCCTGGAACGTCCGGGTCGCCGGATCCTTCTTGTCGTGCGGCTTATGGCCGAGCGCCTTGCGCACGACGTTTGCGAATTGGCCGGTGGTCGTCAGCGGCCGCGCCGCGACGATCGCGCGCGCGATGCGGCGGCTCTTGGGCTCGTCGCCATATCGATAGATGACGTCGGCAATCGCTTCCTCAGGGGCGGTGTTGAGGAAGTCCGCCGCGCTCTCGCCCGCCTGGCTCATCCGCATGTCGAGTGGGCCGTCGCCCTGAAACGAGAAGCCCCGCTCGGCCTGGTCGAGTTGCATCGACGACACGCCGATATCCATCACCACGCCGTCGACCGGCACGGCGTCTCGCGAATCGAGTTCGCTTTGCATCGCCGAGAAAGGGGCCTCGATCAGCGTCAAATGATCGTTCGCGGCGGCGAGAGGCTGACCGCCGGCGATCGCGTCGGGGTCGCGATCGAACGCATAGACGGTGGCGCCGGCGGCAAGGATTGCTCGCGTATAGCCGCCGGCGCCGAAGGTGGCGTCGACATGGCGCTCGCCCGGGGTGGGGAGGAGCGCGTCGATCACCGCATCAAGGAGCACGGGGGTGTGCGGGGCGGGCGTGCTCACAACAGGCCCTTTTCTTCGAGCGCGCCGCGGCACGCGTCCTTCATCACTTCCGGCGCGTGAGGGTCGGCCAACAGCGTTTCGGGGTCCCAGATTTCGAAATAATGAATCGATCCGTAGAAGAAGGCGTGCTTGGTGATGTTGGCCTTTCTTTTGTGCCAGCCGACCAGCACGCAGCGGCCGGTAGAATCGAACCCGATCGTCTCGCCGCCGCCGGAGAGGCGCCGCAACTGGCTGTCGTCGGGGTCGCCATTCTCGTCGAGGCGATCGAGCGAGGTCGCGGTGGCGCGCGCAATCTCTTCCTCGAAACGGGCTTGGTCGTAGCCGACAAGGCATTGATATTTATGATGCACGTTGATGCGGACGGAGGCGCCGCCCTTCAGCGTTTCGGGGTCACTATTGGCGATGATCGCGTCGCGGAATTTGGCGGGTATCGAGACCCGGCTCTTGTCATCGACAAGCTGGAGCGCCGTTCCCGTATAGATGCCACGTCCAGTCACGCCGCGTACCCTGACCCCAAAACACGCACGTCTTCCCCGGCGCTGGAACGGCCCTCGCCGTCGCCAACGCGATCCTGATTCGACCGGGTAAAAACGCCCCTCTTGCTGCCCATTCCGTATCAAGGGACGGCATGGGACACAATGGTAATCTTTGGGTAACTATGGGCCTACGAAGAAGCCGTTTGCCTAAGTAGCTCCGAAACAACCGGAATTATCTTCGGCTAAATTCCTGCTGATGTAAGCGCTAGCGCGTGATCGGGGCCCAAAGCCGCGGTTTTCCGCCGATGACGGGCTGCGGTGGGGCATTTTCCCATGATCTGCCCAAGCCAGCGCCAAACGATTCACCTATGAGCAGGCGCAGCGGTCGGCGTAGCCGCAGGTGCCACGCCGAGTTCGGCGAGCGGCTCGCTGGTGGCGGCATCGCTCGGTACGGGCGTGTTCGACAGCGTGAGGTTGGCGGCAACGTCGGCCTTGGGCGCGCCCGCCGCAGTGCCGGGTTTTTCGCGGCTGACAATCGCGAAGATCGTCGCGGCCAGACCGATGAGCAGCACCACGGTGGCGAGGCCGATCAGCCCCACTTTCACTCGCTGCGTCGTCTGGATGGAATCGCGAACCGTCGTTTTCATTTGTGTCGTTTATGTAACACTGCGGACTCGGCTTGTCGACCTTAGGACCGGGCCGGCCGATCGCATCAGCCGGAAACCAGGCCTTTTTCGGCCAGCCAGACCGGGTTGTACAGCGTCGAGAGATAACGGAATCCGGTGTCGCACAGGATCGTCGCGACTCGACTCCCCGTCCCCAATTGCCGCGCCAGCCGGATCGCGCCGGCGACGTTGATCCCCGACGACAGGCCCAGGCAAAGCCCTTCCTCGTCGAGCAGCCGCCGCACCCATTCGTACCCCTCCGCATCGGATACGCGGAACTGCGTGTCGATGGGGGCCCCTTCGAGATTGGCGGTCACTCGGCCCTGTCCTATCCCCTCGGCGACCGACGATCCTTCGGAACGCAATTCGCCGCACGCATAATATTCGTAGAGCGCGGCGCCGTACGGATCGGTCAGCGCGATGCACACCGTCTCGTCCTTGGCCTTCAACCCCAGCCCGACCCCGGCCAGCGTGCCCCCCGTCCCGACCGAACAGGTGAAGCCGTCGATCCGTCCGTCCATCTGCTCCCAGATTTCCTCGGCGGTGCCCTGAATATGCGCCCGACGATTGGCGATGTTGTCGAACTGGTTCGCCCACACTGCATTCTCGGTCTCCTCGGCGATGCGGCGGCTGGTATGTACGAAATGACACGGGTTCGAATAGGGCGCCGCGGCCACCAGCACGAGCTCGGCACCGAGCGCGCGCAGCGTGTCCATCTTCTCGCGGCTTTGCGTCTCGGGCATGACGATGATCGACTTGTAGCCTTTGGCATTGGCGACCAGCGCGAGGCCGATCCCGGTATTGCCCGCGGTCCCTTCGACGATCGTACCGCCGGGCTTGAGCAGGCCGCGCGCTTCGGCATCCTCTACGATGGACAGCGCGGCGCGGTCCTTCACGCTGGCGCCTGGATTGACGAACTCGCACTTGCCGAAGATCTCGGCGCCCGCCGCCTCGCTCGGCCCCTGCAACCGGACGAGCGGCGTGTTGCCGATGAGCGCGAGCGTGCCGGGAAGAGCGGTCATCGCCGCCTCATGGCGCGCGCCGCGCTGCGGGGCAAGGAAGCGTGGCTTGGCATTGGGAAAGCGCCGCTCGCGCTACATGGCGTTGCCGGCGACCGAGTCGTTGCTCATCGTGGCGTCCGCGGCGGCCATGTTGTCGCCGCTTGAAATGGCGTCGTCCGGAGTCGGCGTCGGGCTCGGGACCGTGGCGACGACGTTGCCGACCGCGGTCGTGGTGATCGAGTCGGGCGAATTGGCGCCCACCGCATCCTGGCTGCCGCCGCACGCGGCCAGCACCAACAGGCTCGTTCCCGCCAAGAATAGTCGCCGCATCGATCCCTCCCGCCCGCTTGTCGCGCCACCATAGCGCCACTCCGGCCCGGCTCAACATTTGCTTGCCAACTTGGCATATGGTGGAAAGCGGTCAGCGAAAGGTAGAACGATGGGCGTGCAGCTGAACATCAAGAGCGAAGAAGCCCGGCGCCTTGCCGAGGAACTCGCGGCCGAGAGCGGCGAGACCCTCACGCCTGCCGTCACCGAGGCGATGCGCGAACGCTTAAAAGCCCTTCGCCGCGAACGCAGCCAGACGCCGAGCGCCATAGAGGAGCGCCAGCGAATCCTGAACGACGTCGTTAAGCTCAATTTCGGCGACTGTTCGGCTACGCGCTGGCCAAGGCCGAGGACGCGCCGCTCTTCTTCAAAGGGGATGATTTCGCCATGACGGACGTCAAGATTGCCTCCCGTCCCCGTCCCTGATCGCAAACGCTCGTTCGCGCCTGTTGTCGACGCGCAAACGCGCCTGCTGATCTGCGGCAGCCTGCCCGGCGAGCGAAGCCTCGCCGCGCGGCGTTATTATGCGCACCCGCAAAACCAGTTCTGGCGATTGCTGTCGCCGGTGGTCGGGGCCGACCTGGCGACGCTCGACTATGACGCGCGTCTCGCCGCGTTGCGCGCGGCGAATGTCGGGCTGTGGGACGTCGTCGCTTCGGCGTCGCGCAGCGGGAGCAGGGATGCCGCGATTCGCGATCTTGCCGCCAACGACCTCGCCGCGCTCGTTGCCACCCTTCCCGATCTGCGCGCGATCGCGTTCAACGGCGGCACCGCGCATCGCATCGGCACGCGCCGGCTTGTCGGAACCGCATTGCCGCTGATCGCCCTACCCTCGTCGAGCCCGCTCCACACGGTAGGGCTCGCGGCGAAGCAGCCCGCGTGGGACGCGCTCCGCGAATTCTTGTGACGTTATTATGAGGCCGCCGGCGCGGCGCAGACCCCATCGCGCACCCCACTGACGCTGCCCAGGCCGAGCACGATCTTCGCTCGCCGTTCGAACGCCAATGCTTGCCAGCGCCCGGAATTGCCGATCGCGGCTCGGCTGCGCAGGAAGGTCAGGCTCATCAGCTCGTATTGCTCGTCGTCGACTTGGCCCGCGTCGATCAGGCAGGTCCATTGCGCGACATTCCATCGCCAGTCGCGCGCGATGCCGTCCTCGTCGATCGTCCGCGCCAGCGCACCATACCAGTCGACGATCGCCTGAAGCTTCGGTGCGCGTTCGGCGCCCGGCAGCACCGCGAGCTTAGCGCGCAGCCGCGCGACGTCCTCGTCGGGGGGAAGGAAGCCTTGCTGGACTCGCACGTCGATCGCCCAGCGCACCTTGCGCGCGGTGATCGGCTCGCCCGCGAACACACGCAGCAGATCGAGCCGCACCTTGTCGAGCAGTGCGATATAGGTGTCGGTCTGGACCTGGAGCATCGCGTCGCCTTCGAACAACGCGATAAGTTCGGCGGCGAGGACCGCGTTGAGCTTGCCCTTGTCGTCCTCGGCGGCGAGGATCGCGGCGCGGCACGTGTCGGCGACGGGGACTGCGAGACACGGCTTCGAGAACAGCAACTTGCCATAGGTCGGCGCGAGCGCATCGCGCGCCCACTTGAAATCGCGCTTGTGGCGGAACTGGCTCCGCCACGCCGCGAGCACCGGCTGAAGGCTGCCGGTCCCGAAATTCCACTGCGCCATCCCGACCGAGATCAACTGACTGTCGAAATTGCCCACCGGATCGGCCCAGCATCCGGTGGTCTCCGGAATCGAGGTCTCGTGCATCCGTTCAAAGACGCCCGCGCGGTCGAGCCCGATCTGCGCCATCCGCGCCAACGCGTCGGGGTCGATCCGAATCGCGGGATCGTCGCCGACGCGGCGGCACGGCGGCGGTGGCGGCGGCGGAGGAGTCGCGATCGTCGGTACCGGGGACACGGTTTGGGCGGTCGCGGGCATCGCCAAGGTCGCGGACAGCAAAATCGACAGGGTCACCATCCACTGCATCGGCGCGCTTTCATCGGAGTGTCACAATCGCGCAATAGATCGCACAGCGCGCCGCGGGCTGCTAGGGAAGCCGCCATGCCTGCGCCGGGGTACCCTTCGATTCGTCAGATCGCCGCCTTGCCGTATCGCACCGACGGGCCAGCAATCGATTCGGCGGTGCGCGTGCTGCTGATCACCAGCCGCGAGAACAAGCGCTGGGTCATCCCCAAGGGCAATCATCCGTCGGGATTTTCGGCCCACGCCGCCGCTGCGTTGGAAGCCGACGAGGAAGCTGGGGTCCGCGGTCTCGTCTGCCCCACTCCGCTCGGCAGCTATCGCTATCGCAAGCGTAAGAGCAACGGGGCGTCGCTGATGGTCGACGTCGATGTGTTCCCGCTCGCGGTCAACCAGGAACTGGCCAATTGGAAGGAGCAGGGCGAGCGCGAGCGCCGTTGGGTTTCGCTCACCCAAGCCGCCGGCATGGTCGAGGAGCCTGACCTCGCCGACCTCATCCGATCGTTCGGCGCCGCCGAATTCAAGGCCGCGACGCGGCGCACCGGCGTGATCGCCGCTACACAATCGAGGATCAGTCCCATGTTCGCCTGGTTTCAGCGCCTGTTGCCCAAGACGGGCAATTTCTTCGAGATGTTCGAGGCGCATGCGGTGACGATCGTCGGCGCGGCGGATGCGATGGCGCGGCTGGTGCAGGACGGGGGCGAGTCGCGCGCCGACCATATCCGCGAGGTGATCGAGCGCGAGCACGATGCCGACGAGATCATCCGCCAGGTGCTCAAGACCGTGCGCGAGACCTTCCTCACCCCGTTCGACCGCGGAACGATCACCGCGTTGATCGGGTCGATGGACGACACGGTCGACGAGATGCAAGCCGCGGTGCAGGCGATGGACCTCTATGAGGTGCGCGATTTCGCCCAGGAAATGAAGGACATGGCCGGGATCATCGTCGACGCCGCGCGGCTCACCGCCGAGGCGATGCCGCTGCTCCGCGACGTCGCGCGCAACGGCGTGCGGCTCCACGAGCTGACCGAGCGCATCGTGCGGATGGAAAGCCATGCCGACGAGATCCACCGCGTCGGGCTCAAGCGCGCGTACAACCAGTACGGCGCCAGCGACACGCTGCGCTTCATCGTCGCGCGCGAGGTGTTCAAGCATCTCGAGCGGATCGTCGACGCGTTCGAGGACGTCGCGAACGAGATCGACGGCATCGTCATCGACCATTCCTGATCGCGCTCGCTAGGACCGCCCGACGATGCACGACCTCGCGCTCCCGCTGCTGATCGGGCTGATCGTCACCGCGCTGGCATTCGATTTCCTCAACGGCCTGCACGACGCCGCCAATTCGATCGCCACCGTCGTCGCGACGCGATTGCTCAAGCCGGTCCATGCAGTGATGTTCGCCGCGGTGTTCAACTTCGCCGCCTATTTCCTGACGCTCGCCATCCCGAGCCTGCACGCGGTCGCCCAGACGATCGGCCAGGGGCTGATCGAGAAGAATTTGATCACCCCCGGCGTGGTGTTCGGGGCGCTGGTCGGCGCGATGTTCTGGAACGTCGTCACCTGGCTGAAAGGCATTCCGTCGTCGTCGAGCCACGCGCTGGTCGGCGGGATCATCGGCGCCGGCGTCGCGCATGCCGGGATCGGCGGGATCCAGTGGACCGGGCTCAACAAGACCTTGGTCGCGATCGTGCTGTCGCCGGTGCTCGGCATGTTCCTGTCGATGGCGATCATGCTCGCAACGAGCTGGATGTTCGCGCGCACCCGCAACCACGCCGCCGAGCGCCGTCTCCGAATCCTCCATCTGATCTCGGCGGGCACGCTGTCGCTCAGCCACGGCCTCAACGACGCGCAAAAGACGATGGGGATCATCACCGTGCTGCTGTTCTCCACGGGCCATCTGACCGGCAAGTTTGCGGTGCCGCACTGGGTCGCGCTCAGCTGCTACACCGCGATGGGCGTCGGCACGCTGACCGGCGGGTGGAAGATCATCGAGACGATGGGCAGCCGGATCACCAAGCTATCGCAGCACCAGGGGTTCAGCGCGTCGGCGGGCGGCACGGTGATGCTGTTCACCGCCAGCCTGTTCGGCATTCCGGTATCGACCACGCACACCATCACCGGCTGCGTGATCGGCGCCGGCACCGCGCGCCGCGCGAGCGCGGTGCGGTGGGGGGTGGCGCAGAACGTGGTCGTGGCGTGGGTGATCACGATCCCCGCCAGCGCCGCGGTGGGGGCGTTGTTCTACGGGGTGACCACCCTCTTTTAAATCCTCCCCGTTCACGGGGAGGTGGCGCCGAAGGCGACGGAGGGGGTTCTCCACGAGCGGCGCGTGTGCGGCCCGCCCCCTCCACCATCCTGCGGATGGTCCCCCTCCCCGTCCCGGGGAGGATTTAGAGGGCGCGCCACCTCCCCGTTCACGGGGAGGTGGCGCGCGTAGCGCGACGGAGGGGGGCCTCCACGAGCGCACCGCCGGCGGCCCGCCCCCTCCACCATGCTTCGCATGGTCCCCCTCCCCGTGAACGGGGAGGATTTCGAGTGGCGCGTCAGCGGCGCGAAGTGAATTCGCGCCGTCGGTCGGCGCCCGTAGCGCCGCCGTCCGGACGCGGCTGGAGCCGGGATTTGGCGCCGCCAAATCCTGCGGCCGCCGCGTCAGGGAATCTTCCCCTCCGCCAGCCAGCGTTCCGCGCGCACCGCTTCTTTGCGCAGGTTGTGCGCGGCCACGCGGTCGAGCTTGGCGGCGATGCTTGCGAACACCTCTTCGCTGGTGCGCACTTGCTTCGGCACGAACGATCCCCCGGCAAGCTTCGCCGCGGCGTGCGCTGCCGCGACCAGTTCCTTCTTGGTGCGGTCCTTGCGCGGCACCGCGGCGTCGCGCGTGACCAGCGTCCGCAGCAGCACTTCCGAATAGCGCCGCCGCGTGCCGACCACCTTGCCGGCGTGCCAGACCTGTTCCTCGACTCCGTCGACCGCGCGCTCGACCGCGATCTGCTGGAGCACGCCGGTCGATTGCCCTTTCGCGCGGTCCCATGCGGCGGCGAAGGCGGGGTCGCGGTCGCGCAAGTGATAGGCGCCGGGGAACGACAGGCCGAGCGTTTCGCACGCCGCAGTCACGCTCTCGCCCTCGCCGATCAGCCGCAGGAACGCGCGCCGCCGGATCGCGGTCCAGCCGTCGTGATGCCCGACCACGGCGGGCACGTCCGCCGCATCCAGGCCCTTGGCCGCGCGCCGCGCCTCCGCATTGGCGCGTCGCCACTGGTCGAGCGCATCGTCCCATCTGGCGGCGAATTCCGGCGAGCGGCGGCGGCGGTCATAAGCGGGCGATTCGGTCCGCCCGACCTCCGCCAGCGCGCGCCCGACATGGCCGTGAAAGCGCAGCGCCATGACGAAGGCGATCTCGGTATCGGCGGTCCATTGGGTGTAGGCGCGAGTGGTGCGCGGCATGGTGGTGCTCCCCTGGGTGGAAGGAGCGAGGCAGTTATCTCATCCACATGCGTGTAGGAAAATGAAAATGCGCGATGCCCCATTACCGGAACTAAATTGCGGCTCCTAAGCTACGACGGGGGCGGAACCTCATGGGCAGCTGCGGCGCTTACCTGATATCGCGTATGGCTAAAGATAAAACGATTGCATATCATCGGCGCTAAATTCTTGCAGATTTAGCAAACGATCTCTAACTACTAGATAGTCTAGGTTGATCGTAGCCACCACACCATCGATGGTAGCTTCTCCACCCTCCGCACGTCCGTCCAATAGGGTGTTTATCGCACTACTTAGGTATTCATAGGCGTTCATTACTAGCGGCAAGATATATGTGGGTACGTTACCGCTATGGGAAATCAGGTTCCTAACTCTATAAATCCGATGTAATTGCCATCGTACCCGATTTTCGTGCTCAGCCAGCGATTTCTGATAATCAGCAGGCAATCCGAATTTTTTGTGTAGCCGCCATAAGCGATACAAAGCCAAGGGATTGTTAGAAAATAGATTGCACCATTCTTGGTGATACTGTTTGTTATCTGGTATAAACATAAGGTCGATAAAGTTATCAAATGGACTTGCCTTGACGAAATTATTATCTTTGAAAAATTTGTTCATTCTTTTTCTATAACTAAACACCAGCTCATCGAAAATTGCTTTAGCATACCTCTGCTGATACCTGAAACAAATCAAGGGTATAACCTGTTCTACATAATGAGATATCCGTGCGGTTCCAGCCGGAGGCTCGCTTAACAAAGCTTCCACCGACGACCACAAAGACGTTATTTGATTTTCCGGGTTTGCCGAGGTGCCTGACAGCGCTGCCATGTTCAGCGCGTTCATTAACCGCAGAGTAGAACTTCTCTCAAAGTTGCGAAATATTTTCCTAGTATAAGCCCCCATGTCTCTTGCCACGCTTTTCGTGACGCGCGGCACCTTTCGCTGTAATAGAGGCGTCTCATGGAGATATATCCGACCGGCGGTCGCGCGGTATAGCTTGACGTAAGAATGTTTATACCATTTAAGATCCGCTCCTCGTCTAGCCAATATAGTGGACGAAGCTATAGTTGATAACAACATCCCAACCAAATGGATGGCATTAAATTGATCTAATGCTTCAGTTTTATAAACAAGGTATTTATGCTCGTCGGAATATCCGGCGTGCTGAATTATGCTTTCTCTCGCGTGGTCTGGCAAATCCTCGATACTTCGCACACGGCCGAATGGATGAGAAACTTCGATAATGGCCGCTAAAGAATCGGATATTGGGGTTATAACTTCGTATGCGTGCTTTTTATCATTAAACTGACTAAAGAATCGCTTTAGTGTTCTCTTTTCTATTTTATGTACCTGTTCTGAGAAAAACCGTTTGAATACAGTATACCCAATAAACGACCGTGAATAGCCGTGATTTATGAGAACGGAACAATATATCGTGACTAGCTCGTCTAACGCGATTCGGTTTTTCTTATCGCCATAAACTTCTATAATTTTGTCTTCTATAACCGAGCGGTCTAGGACGGATATCTTTGGAGACAGCCCTATCAAGAATCGGCGGAGATCGTGAACCTCTCGTTCATTTATCTTCTGCTTAGCAAAGGTCTTCTGAAATATCTTTATCTCATTAGGGTAAAGTTCGAAGAGAATTGGGTCCTTGTGCAGGTATTCCGAGAATTCGACAATTGCAGATTCAATAGCAACGGCTGGAATTTTTCCTCCGATTACATCATCGCAAAGCCGCCCCAACTCGACTAATCGCGATGCGCAATCGAGAGCGGGAACGCGAAAACTCTCGAATGTATTTCGGCGGACTAGTTCACGCATCAGCTGCGCAATGAAAAGAACGCTTTGCGCCTTGTCGGACTCTGGCCACGAAAGTACTGGCGGTCTCATTCGTCCCCCCTCTTTTCCAAATTGTTCTGGAAATTAGGCCGCCGGTCAACCCACCACCACCCCCTCCCCCTCCCCCTGCTATCGGCCCATCCAACTCTCGCATTCGCCCGTCCGGGCGCGTCCGCGCGAGATGGTCCCGCGCCGGCCCGAACTGCGCAAAATAAATTTCGATCGGCACAGCGGATTGTCCGAAATTCCCAATTGATTTGCGTCAATTAGCGCTTACGACGCGTAGCTGGCCGCATTCGCGGACCTCGGGGGGATCAGACAATGTCGGACGGAAATAACGGGCTGGTCCCCGGCGATTGGCGTGGGCCGAGCAGTCCCGGCCGCACCGCGGCACCGCAGCGCCCCGCGTTCGGCAAGGCCCGGGAGCTTCATTTGCGAAGCCGCCCCGGCACGCACCGCGAAGAAAAGGGCCGCGCCCAGGCCGTCGTCAGCGCCGGGTCCGAAGCCGTCGCCGCCGCGATGGCGGCGGCGCGCGCGGGCGAGCCGCTGAAGACCATTGAGCTGGTGGAAATCGTCGATGCGGTGAC
Source organism: Sphingomonas sp. (assembly GCF_036269755.1). Lineage (GTDB taxonomy): Bacteria > Pseudomonadota > Alphaproteobacteria > Sphingomonadales > Sphingomonadaceae > Sphingomonas. The sequence continues at coordinate 92,816 of NZ_DATBDV010000023.1, forward strand.
GGCGTCGCTGGTGCGCGACCCGCTCGCCTTGCCCAGCATCACGCGGCTGCGCAACCTGCACGAATATACCTACATGCATTCGGTCGCGGTGTGCGGCTGGATGGTGGCGGTGGCGCAGGAGCTCGAGCTGCCCGCCGATCAGATCCGCGATGCCGGTCTGGCCGGGCTGCTGCACGACATCGGCAAGTCGGCGATCCCGTCGGGGTTGCTCAACGAGGCTGCGGCGCGATCGCCCGAGCAAGCGGCCGAATTGCGCGAGCACCCGCATCGCGGCGATGAGATCCTGCGCGAGGTGCCGGCGATGCCCGAGCTCGTCCTCGACGTCGTTCGCCACCATCACGAGCGGCCCGACGGCGCGGGCTATCCCGACGGCCTGTCGGGCGACGCGCTCAGCATCCACGCGCGGATGGCGGCGGTGTGCAATTTCTACGACAAGATGACCGCCCCGCCGCCGGGCATCGCGAGATGGTCGTCGAGCCAGGCGATCGAGCGCCTTCGCGCGGGGGCGGGCGAATTCGACGAGCGAGTCGTGCGATCCTTCGTGCGCATCGTCGGCGCGTTTCCGCCGGGGGCGCTGGTGCGGATGCGGAGCAACCTGCTCGGCGTGGTGCTCGACGAGACCGAGCGCGATCCGCTCCACCCGGCGGTTGCGGTGTTCCGGTACGTCAATGGCGGCGATGTTCCGTGGCGCCGGATGAGCACGCGGGCCGATCCGATCATCGGGCTCGAGCGGCCCGAAAGCTGGCATTTCGACGATTGGCCGGGGCTCCGCGCGAAGTTGCTCGAACTGTCGGAATAGGACGGTGATTTGGGCGCTCCTTGCGGGCGTTGCCAGTGTCGGGTTTGAGCCTTAAGGCCCGTCCGACTCTCGCATTCGCCCGTCCGGGCGCGTCCGCGCGAGGGGCCGGCGGCATGCCCCGCGCCCTCGCCTCCGCGGCCAGCGCCTCGCGACTGGCCGCACATCCAGGGAAGGACCCGCATGACCGCCATCGGCCACGATTCGCTCGAAACGCGAGACACGCTCACCGTGGGGGGCAAGGCGTACGATTATTTCAGCCTGGCCAAGGCGGCGGCGAAGATGGGCGACGTGTCGCGACTGCCGTTTTCGATGAAGGTGCTGCTCGAAAACCTGCTGCGGTTCGAGGATGGCGTGACCGTCACTCCCGACGACATCCAGGCGGTGATCGACTGGCAGGCCAACCCCCACGCCCCCGACCGCGAGATCCAGTATCGCCCGGCGCGCGTGCTGATGCAGGATTTCACCGGGGTGCCGTGCGTGGTCGACCTGGCGGCGATGCGCGACGCGATCACTCGGCTGGGCGGGGATGCCGCGCGGATCAATCCTTTGGTCCCGGTCCACCTCGTCATCGACCATAGCGTGATGGTCGACGAGTTCGGCACGCCGCGGGCGTTCGCGGACAATGTCGACCTCGAATATGCGCGCAATTTCGAGCGGTACGAGTTCCTCAAATGGGGGTCGAAGGCGCTCGACAATTTTCAGGTGGTGCCGCCGGGGACGGGGATCTGCCACCAGGTCAACCTGGAGTATATCGGCCAGGCGGTGTGGTCTTCGGTGCAGGCCAATGCCGACGGGACGAAGATCGCGGACGGGCGGATGATCGCCTATCCCGATACGCTGGTCGGGACCGACAGCCATACGACGATGATCAACGGGCTGGGCGTGCTCGGCTGGGGCGTCGGCGGGATCGAGGCGGAAGCCGCGATGCTGGGGCAGCCGGTTTCGATGCTGATCCCCGAAGTGGTCGGGTTCAAGCTGACGGGCGCGCTCAACGAAGGCATTACCGCGACCGACCTGGTGCTGACGGTGACTCAGATGCTGCGGCAGAAGGGCGTGGTCGGGCGGTTCGTCGAGTTTTACGGGCCGGGGCTCGATTCGATGACGCTGGCGGACCGCGCGACGATCGCCAACATGGCGCCCGAATATGGCGCGACCTGCGGCTTCTTCCCGGTCGACGGCGCGACGCTCGATTACATGCGGCTGACCGGGCGCCCGGCGGAGACGATCGCGCTGACCGAAGCGTACGCCAAGGCGCAGGGGCTGTGGCGCGCGGCGGATTCGCCTGACCCGGTGTTCACCGACACGCTCGAGCTCGACATGGGCGAAGTGGTGGCGAGCCTGGCCGGGCCCAAGCGCCCGCAGGACCGCGTCAGCCTCAACAAGGTCGACGAGGTGTTCAACGGCGACCTCTCGAAGCTCTATTACAAGGAGCGCCCGACCCGCATCGCGGTCGAGGGCCGCGCCCACGATATCGGCGACGGCGACGTGGTGATCGCGGCGATCACCAGCTGTACCAACACCTCGAACCCCAGCGTGCTGGTCGCCGCCGGGCTGGTGGCAAGGAAGGCGCGCGAGAAGGGCTTGAGCCCCAAGCCGTGGGTCAAGACTTCGCTGGCGCCGGGGTCGCAGGTGGTCACCGATTACCTGACCAAGGCCGGGCTGACCGCGGACTTGGACGCGATCGGGTTCAACCTGGTCGGCTATGGCTGCACGACGTGCATCGGCAATTCGGGCCCGCTCGCGCCCGAGATCTCAGCCGCGATCAACGAGAGCGACCTCGTCGCCGCAAGTGTGCTGTCGGGCAACCGCAACTTCGAAGGCCGCGTGTCGCCCGACGTTCGCGCCAACTTCCTCGCCTCCCCGCCGCTGGTGGTCGCCTACGCACTCAAGGGCACGGTGACCGAGGACATGGTCGAAACCCCGATCGGGCGAGGCTCGGACGGCGCGGACGTGTATCTCCGCGACATCTGGCCGACGAACCGCGAAGTCGCCGAGACGATGGCGGCGAACATCGACAGCGGCATGTTCGAAAGCCGCTACGGCAACGTCTATGCCGGCGACGACAAATGGCGCGCGATCGACGTGCTCGGGTCGGACACCTACACCTGGCGCGCCGGGTCGACCTACATCGCCAACCCGCCTTATTTCGACGGGATGAGCATGACCCCGGCGCCGGTCGAGGACATCGTCGCCGCGCGGCCGCTGGCGATCCTCGGCGATTCGATCACCACCGACCACATCAGCCCGGCCGGCAGCATCAAGGCGGATTCGCCCGCCGGCACCTTCCTGCAGGAGCATCAGGTCAGCCGCAGCGACTTCAACAGCTATGGCGCGCGCCGCGGCAACCACGACGTGATGATGCGCGGCACCTTTGCCAACATCCGCATCAAGAATGAGATGGTCCCCGGCATCGAGGGCGGGATGTCGCGCTATGACGGCCAGGTCATGCCGATCTACGACGCGGCGATGAAGTTCAAGGCGGACGGCGTGCCGATGGTGATCGTCGCGGGCAAGGAATACGGCACCGGATCGTCGCGCGACTGGGCGGCGAAGGGCACCAATTTGCTCGGCGTCCGCGCCGTCATCACCGAGAGCTTCGAGCGAATCCACCGCTCGAACCTGGTCGGGATGGGGGTGCTCCCGCTGCAGTTCGCCGACGGCGTCACGCGCCAGACGCTCGGGCTGACCGGCGACGAGACCTTCACGATCCGCAACGTCGCAGCGATCCGCCCGCGCCAGGACGTCGAGGTCGAACTGACTCGCGCCGACGGCTCGACCGAGATGTTCGTGACTCGCTGCCGAATCGATACGGTCAACGAGCTCGAGTATTTCCTCAACGGGGGAATCCTGCATTACGTGCTGCGGAAGCTGGCAGCTTGATCCTTTTCTCCTCTCCCTTGACGGGAGAGGATAGCGAAGCTTGGCAGCTTGCTGCCTAGCGCAGGTTGGAGAGGGTGAGCGGAGCAAAGCTCCGCGCGGCCGCAAGCGCGACCGCTTACCCCTCACCCAGCTCCGACTAGGGCCGCGCTGAAGGAGCGCGACCCAAGTCTGCGCAACCCTCTCCCACAAGGGGAGAGGGATAACTGGTATTAGACTCGCACCGCCGCCGATTGGCCGCCGCCACCCCGCGACCAGGCAATGAACGCCGCCTCGTCCATCGGTGCGGCCACGGCATAGCCCTGGACGACGTCGCAGCCGATCACGCGCAGCATGTCCTCCTGCTCGGCGCGCTCGATCCCCTCCGCCACCGCTTCGCAGCCAAGGCCGTGGATCAGCCCGACCACCGACTGCGCGATCTGGCGAGCCTCACCATCTTCGGTGATCTGCGCGACCAGGCTGTGGTCGAGCTTGATCCGGTCGATCGGTAACTCGCGAAGCCGCGACAGGCTCGAATGGCCGGTGCCGTACCCGTCGATTGCGATCGTCGCGCCGTCGGCGCGCAAAGCGGAAATCGCCTCGATCACGTCGTCGCTGCAATGCATCGCCAGCGTTTCGGTGATCTCGAGCTCGAGCAATCGCGCCGGGGCTTGCGCGGCATGCATCGCCTCGCGCAACCGCCGGAAGAACATGGCATGGTCGAGCTGGCGCTGGCTGACGTTGATCGCCAGCCGCTGATCGATCGACGCGACGGCCCAGCGCCGCAGCGTGCCCGCGACCTCGGCGATCACCCATTCGCCGATCTCGACGATCAGCCCGCTCTCCTCGGCGCGTTCGAGGAAGCTGGCGGGGAGCTTGATCCCCTGCGTCGGGTGGCGCCAGCGCAGCAGCGCTTCGGCCGCGACGGTGCGGCCGTCGCGCAGCGAGACTTGCGGCTGATAGACCAATTCGAACTGCCCGCGCTCGATTGCGCTGCGCAGATCGACCTCGAGCTGCGCGCGGTCGGCGAGCTGCGCTGCAAGCTCGTCGGAGAAATGCTCGGTGCGGCCCCGGCCGCTCGCCTTGGCATGGTACATCGCGGCATCGGCGGCGCGCATCAAGTCGTGCAGCGTCGTGCCGTGCGTGGGCCGCATCGCGATGCCGATCGACGCGCCGATCTCGATCTCGGTGCCGGCCAGGTCGAACGGTTCGGTCAGCGCGAACAGCACGCCGCGCCCGATCCGCGCCGCCTCGCGCGCATCGGCGAGCTTGGGAAACAGCATCGTGAACTCGTCGCCCGCCAGCCGCCCGATCAACGGCACGCCCGAACCCGGCGCGAGCGAGACGCCGTCGGCGACCGCGCGGAGCCGGTTGGCGACCATCCCGAGTAGCATGTCGCCGGTCGCGTGGCCCTTGGTGTCGTTGACCGCCTTGAACCGGTCGAGGTCGATGAACAGCAACGCCGCGACGGTACCGGCGGGCATTTCGGCAAGCTGGCGCTCGGCGGCGCGGCGGAAATGGGTGCGGTTGGGAAGCGAAGTGACCGGGTCGTACATCGCCAGGCGGTGGACGCTGTCGAGGTTGGTGGCGACTTGCCGGAACAGGCCCTCCATCGCTTGCGACAGATGCGGGGCCACGGTCGCGATCTCGGCCGGGACGGGGCTATCGAGATCGCCGTGCGCCGCCTTGGCGAGGCGTTCGATCGCGGTGTCGAGCGCGGCCGCCGTGGTGCCGATCGCACGCTCGGCCGCGGCCCAGGAAAACACCGCGCAGACGATCGCGGGGATCAGCGCCCGCTCGAGATTATCGAGGCTGAGCGCCCCGTGCGATGTCGCCAGCACCGCCAGGACGAACACCACCACGCCGGCGCACAGGGCGAAGGTAATCGCCCGGCCCTTGAGTGATGCCGATTCCATGTTCGTAGAAAAGTCCCCGCGCCCGGCCGTGAAAGGCCCCCGTCTGCGGCGGAATTTGCCCGGAAAGAGTTAAGATTTCCGTGCGGCGCGGGGTCGCCGGAGGACGATATACAGCGCGCCCGACCCGCCGTGCCGCGGGCTCGCACCGCGCACCGCGGCGATCGCACCGGCATGGCGCGACGCCCGCAGCCAGTCGCCCACCGCCGCGCGGATCGCGCCGCGCGCGTGCGGCCGCTCGCTGTCGGGACGCGGCGGCTTGCCGGTGACCAGCAGGATGACTCGGTCCCCGCGTAACCGCGCGCGGTCGAGCGCGTCGTCCAAGAGGCGATAGGCGGAGGTCAAGGTGTGGCCGTGAAGGTCGATCGTCGCGTCGGGCTCGACCGAGCCGCGCGCGAGGCGGCGATCCCAGGCGGCATCGAGGGTGGTGCCGGGGGTAGTGTTCGCATCCCTTTTTCGCCCCTCCCCTTGAGGAGCGTCGGGTGAACCGCGCCCCGCGCGGTTCAGGTCGGGCTGGGAGCCCGACCGACCCGATGCTGGGATGGAGGTGGGGGAGAGCCTCGCAGAGGGCGGCGCCTTTGACTGCCCCACCCCAACCCAGTTCGAGGTGAAACTGCCCCCGGCAGTTTCAACCGACGTCGAACTCCCGAGGGGGAGGGGCTTTTCGGGCTTCGCGCCCGGCAACGGCGTCACGGTCGCCATCACGCGCGCCCACAAAGCCGCTTCGTCAGGGTTGAGGCGTCGCCCCACTCGCCCCTCCCTGCAACCGCGCGAGCGTGCCGATCGGCACCAGCACGAACGCCGTCCCGTGCGCCGACATGCCGCCCGCAATCGCTTCGGCGTCGGCGCCTGCGCCCCAGAAGGTGTCGACGCGATTGGCCCCCTTGATCGCGCCGCCGGTGTCCTGCGCGATCCACAGCCCCGTCGCATCGGTGCGGTCCATCGACAGGAAGACCGGCGCGCCCAGCGGGATGAACCGGGGATCGGTCGCCGCGCTGACCCCGCCGATCACCGGCAGCCCCATCGCGCCGAGCGGCGGGCCGTCGAGCAGCCGGAAGAACACGTAGCTCTTGTTCGCGCGCATGATCTCGCGCCCTTGATCGGGATTGGCGCGAAGGTACGCAACGATGTCCTGCATCGAGGCGTGGCCTGGCTGGAGCAGGCCCTGGGTTCGCATCAACGCGCCAATGCCGGTATATTCGCGCCCGTTCTGGCTGTCATAGCCGATCCGCACGGTCGAGCCGTCGGGCTGACGCAGGATGCCCGATCCCTGGACCTGGAGGAAAAACAACGCGACCGGGTCCGCCGCCCAGCCGATGATCGGCGCGGCGGTCATCGCGCCGCTCTCGATCTGGGTGCGGTCGTAATAGGGAACGAGGGTCCGGCCATCGACTCGGCCGCGGATCGACTTGCCCTTGAGCGCATCGGAAAATTTGCCGAGATCGACGTCGATCAGGTCGCTCGGGCGGCCGTAGATCGGCACGTCATAGCCGCTGCGGCGGCTGAGCGAGCCTTCGATCTCGGGGATGTAATATCCGGTCGCGAACGCCTTGCCGTCGCCGACCTGGACGGTTTCGAAATTGCTGGCGAAGAAGCGCGCGGCGTCGCGGTCGCTCGCCGATTGCGCCGCGGCGCAGGCGGGTTGCCAGTCGGTGCCGCGCGTCAGCCCCGATGCGTCGCTGCGGCGCATGAGCTCGCGGCAGCTCGTCCGGAACGCCGCGAGCGCGGCGGCGGCACGGGCCGGATCGATCGCGAGTGACTCGACCGACGGTCCTGCGGCGAGGCCGGCGGAGGCGGCGTTGGCGCCGCCCGTCACCACACCGAGATTGGTCACTGGCGGCAATGGCGTGGCGGCGACGGGCTGGCGCACCGGCGCGGGCACTCTTGCCGTCGGCGCCCTCGCCGCCGGCGCCGACGGCGGGACGATCCGCGCGCCGCAGGCGGAGAGGACAATGGCTACACCGAGGACTAGAGATTTGTATGACACGCCCAACCCCACTCCCGTCATGCTGAACTCGTTTCAGCATCCACCGTGCGACGAAACTATGACGCCCATTGCTAATGACGGGACATAGGCCCTGAAACAAGGTCGGGTGGCGGCGGAAGGCGGACGCGGAAGTAAATTCCGCGTCGTCGGACCTCGCCCGCGCGAGGCCGGCCGAGGTGGCGCTGTTCGCGGTTTAGCTGCGCTAAACCTTGGCGCCGCCTACGCTTCGTCCGTATCCGCGAGCTTCCAGTCCGAATCGCCGCTCTTGAGCGTGCGCGAGAAGGTCCAGACGTCGTGAGTCGTGACCGCGTCGCTCATCGAACCGGCGACGACCGTCCCGTCGGCATCGCGCGTGACGCCGGCAATGTCGGCGTCGAATGCGACCGAGACTCGCGCCACGCGGCCAGTGACGCCGGCGTCGACGATCAGCGAGCGCTCGATCGAGACCAGCCGGTTGTCGAGCACGTGCCCCGCTTCGCCACGCGCGCGGATCGCTTCGGCGAAGGCGTCGCGAACGTGATCTTCGGTCAGCCAGGCGAGCGTTTCCTCGTCGCCCTTCCAGAACGCTTCGAGGATCATGCGATAGGCGCTCCGCGCGCCGTCCAGGAAACCCGCGACATCGAAACCCGGCTCGGCCGCGATCAAGGCGCGAAGCCCCGATTGCGCGCGCGCCTCGATCGCCTGCGGCCCCAGATCGCGGGGTTCGGTCGCGGGCTCGACCACGCGGGGAATCGTCAGCGGCGCGGTGGCGTCGGCGGGTTTGGGGAAAACCTGCTCATGCCCGGTCCGCTTGCCGAGAACGGCATAGAGTCGCAGGCCCATGAACAGGGCGACCATCGCGAGGATGACGATATAAACGAGCACCGGAACTCCACCTTGACCGGGGTGCAACATAGGCACAAGAAACGCACTATTCAAACGTTGGCCCCATCGGCCCGACGTTGAACTCGCGCAGCACGCCTGCTAGGCGCGGCCGACTTCGCCCGCCCGGCCGTGGCGCGGACGCGATTCTCACCAATTCAGCCAGGGAATATCAGACCAGATGGACGATCAGGACAATGCGGGCCAAGCCGGTGCCGGCACCGACGCGACGCTCGCCAACGGCGCCGACAATCTGCCGACGATCGGGATGATCTCGCAATATGTGAAGGATCTGTCGTTCGAGAGCCCGAACGCCCCGGCGATCTTCCAGACGCAGAACCAGCCCGCGGTCGAGGTCGAGTTCGGCATCGCCGCGACCCAGGTCGGCGAGGAAGTCCACGAAGTCACGCTCAAGATCGAGGTGCGCTCGAAGACCGACGAGCAGACGGCGTTCATCGTCGAACTGGTCTATGCCGGGCTGTTCGGGGTGCGCAACGTGCCCGACGAGCACCTCCAGCCGTTCATGCTCGGCGAAGCGCCGCGCTTGCTGTTCCCGTTCGCTCGCCGCGTGCTGGCCGATGCGGTGCGCGACGGCGGTTTCCAGCCGCTGATGCTCGACCCGATCGATTTCACCGCGCTCTACATGCAGCAGCTCCAGGCGCGCGAGCAGGCCGAGGCCGAGGGCGCGGCGGGCAACGCCTGACGCGCGGCGGCCGGGGGGCGGGCGCACCATGAACCTGACCAAGGCACTGGGATCGGTCGGCGGGCTGACGCTCGCCAGCCGAATCCTGGGCCTCGTCCGCGATTCCTTGTTCGCACGCTATATCGGCGCGAGCTTCGCGTCGGACGCGTTCCTCGTGGCGTTTCGCTTGCCCAACATGTTTCGCGCGTTGTTTGCCGAAGGCGCGTTCTCGGCTGCGTTCATCCCGATGTTCAACCGCAAGGTCGCCGACAAGGACGGCCCCGGCCTGACCGCCGGGGTCGCCTTTGCCGAGGATGCGCTGTCCGTCTTGTTGCCGATCCTCCTCGTCATGACGCTGATCCTCGAGGCGCTGGCGTGGCCGGTGACGTTGGCGCTGTCGGGCAAGTTCAACGGCGTCAGCCACGAACAATTCGCCTTCGCCGTCCAGCTGTCGCGCTTTACGATCCCGTATTTGATGCTGATCAGCCTGGTGTCGCTGCTCGGCTCGATCCTCAATTCGCTGCACAAATTCTGGGTCAATGCGGCCGCGCCGATCCTGCTCAACCTGACGCTGATCGCGGCGTTGCTGTTCTTCCACACGCACGATCCGCTCGCGACCGCACGCAACCAAGCGATCGCGGTCAGCGTATCGGGGCTGCTGCAGCTGGTCTGGCTGGTCCAGGCCTGCTGGCAGCAAAATGTCCGCCTGCGAATCCGACCGCCGCAATTGACGGCCGACGTCAAGAAGCTGATGGCGCTGATCTGGCCGGCGGCGGCGGGCGCGGGCGCGGTGCAGATCAACCTCGTCATCTCGACCGCCTTGGCGGCCGCGTTCCTCGCGCACGGCTCGGTGACCTATATCTACATGGCCGACCGGCTCAACCAGCTGCCGCTCGGCCTGATCGGCATCGGGCTCGGCACGGTCTTGCTGCCGCTGATCTCCCGCCAGCTCGGCCAGGGCGACGAGGCGGCGGCGATGGAAACGCAGAACCGGGGCATGGAACTCGCGCTGCTGCTGACGCTGCCCGCCACGGTCGCCTTGGTGCTGTGCGGCGAGCCGATCGCGGCGGCGTTGTTCGGCTACGGCAAATATACGCCGGCGGATACGCACGCGACCGCGCAGGCGCTCGCCGCCTTCTCGATCGGGCTGCCGAGCTACATCCTCGTCAAGGTGCTCACCCCGGGGTTCTACGCGCGGCAGGACACGCGGACGCCGGTGCGCTACGCGATGGTCTCGATGGCGGTGAATCTGGCGTGCAATCTCGCGCTGATCGTGCCGCTCAGGCATATGGGTCCGCCGCTCGCCACCGCGATCGCTTCGACGGTCAACGTCGCCATGCTTTACTGGACGCTTCGCAAGCGCGGCCATTTCGAGCCCGACCATCGCTTGCGCCGCCGTGCCTGGCGGCTCGCGCTCGCCGCGTTGGCGATGGGCGGAATCCTGTGGCTGCTGCAGGGCTATCTCACCCCCTTCACGCATGGCACCTGGCTGGTCCGCGGCGGAGCGATGACGGTGCTGGTTGTCGCAGGTGCGCTCGTCTATGGCATCGCCACCTTCGTCCTCGGCGCGTTCACTCGCGACGACCTGAGCTTCCTGAGGCGCAAGCGCGCGCCGTAACACAAGAGACCCCCATGCGCGTCGTCTCCGGCATCCAGCCTACCGGCAACCTCCACCTCGGCAATTACCTCGGCGCGATCAAGCAATGGGTCGCGATGCAGGATGCGATGGGCGCGGACGATGCCTGCCTGTTCTTCCTCGCTGACCTCCACGCGATCTCCTTGCCGGTGGTGCCTGCCGAGCTCGCCAACGCGACGGTCGAGATGACGGCGACCTTGCTCGCCTGCGGGATCGACCCGGATCGCTCGATCCTGTTCAACCAGGCGCGAGTCCCCGCGCATTCCGAGCTGGCGTGGCTCTTGAACGGCACTGCGCGGATGGGCTGGCTCAACCGCATGACGCAGTGGAAGGACAAGGCCGGCAAGAACCGCGAGGGATCGAGCGTCGCGCTGTTCGATTACCCCGTGCTCCAGGCGGCCGACGTCCTGCTCTATCAGGCGACGCATGTGCCCGTAGGCGAGGACCAGAAGCAGCATCTCGAGCTGGCGCGCGACATCGCGACCAAGTTCAACTTCGATTTCGGGGTCGACCTGTTCGCCCTGCCCGAGCCGTTCGTGTCGAAGGCCGCGCCGCGGATCATGTCGTTGCGCGATGGTGCCGCGAAGATGTCGAAGTCGGACCCCTCGGACCTGTCACGGATCAATTTGATCGATTCGGACGACACGATCGTGTCGAAGTTCAAGAAGGCCAAGAGCGATCCCGAGCCGCTGCCCGAGCATGTCGATGGGATCGAGACGCGGCCCGAGGCACGCAATCTGGTGACGATCTACGCCGCGCTGGCGGACATCGCGCCGGTCGAGGTGATCGCGCAATATGGTGGCCAGGGCTTCGGCCAGTTCAAGCCGGCACTGGCCGATCTGGCGGTGGCGAAGCTCGGCCCGATCCGAGAGCGGCTGACGGGATTGCTGGGCGACCGCGCCGAGGTTGGGCGCGTGTTGGAACGCGGCGCGGAGAAGGCGCGCGCCATCGCCGCGCCGACGCTGCGCACGGCGCAGGACGCGGTCGGGCTGCAGGTTTGAGGATTAGCCCTCTCCCGCTTGCGGGAGAGGGTTGGGTGAGGGTCTTCTTTCTTCTAGATTGCCGCAATGCCCCCGGTCCGCCGTCAGATCAGCCCGCACGCATCTCGACTACGCCACGATCCGACAGAAGCAGAAGAGCGATTTTGGCAGGCGGTTCGCAATCGTCAGATCGACGGTTTCAAGTTCCGCTTTCAGCATAGCCTACTCCCCTTCGTCGCAGACTTCGCCTGTCTGGAAGCTATGCTGATTGTCGAGCTCGATGGCGGACAACATGACGAAAAGCGCGATGCTGCGCGGACGGCATTTCTTGAGGCCCAAGGGTTTGAAGTACTGCGCTTCTGGAACAACGATGTGCTGGGCAACCTTGCGGGCGTGATCGATGTTTTGCGCGACGCGTTGATCCGGCGGATGGCCGAGAAGAAGTGAGAAGACCCTCACCCAACCCTCTCCCGCACGCGGGAGAGGGCTAATGCCTACCCCTCCAGCTGCCTGATCAGCGACTTCACCGCGCCGTCGATTTCATGATCAGACCCGCGCAGTTCCTCGATGCGGCGCACCGCGTGGATCACGGTCGAATGGTCGCGGCCGCCGAACTTGCGGCCGATCTCCGGCAGCGAGCGGGTGGTCAGGCGCTTCGCAAGGTACATCGCGATCTGGCGCGGGCGCGCGACGACGACGGCGCGGCGCGCCGAAACCAGGTCGACCGGCTTGAGGTCGAAATGGGTCGAAACCGCGCGCTGGATTTCGTCGATCGTGATCCGCTTGGTGCCGCCGCGCAGCAGATCGCCGAGCGTCGCTTGCGCGAACCCCAGGTCGATCGCCTCGCCGGTCAACTGGGCATAGGCAACGAGGCGGTTGAGCGCGCCCTCGACCTCGCGCAACGACCCGGTGATCTTGTGCGCGAGCAGTTCGAGCACGTCGTCGGGCACGTTGACGTCGGGCAATTCGCCCAGACGATGGTCGAGTAGCGCGCGGCGCAGCGTCACGTCGGGCACCTTGATGTCGGCGACCAAGCCCATCGACAGCCGCGATACGATCCGCGCCTCGACATCGTCGAGCCCGTGCGGGTGCCGGTCGGCGGTGATCACCAGCCGCTTGCCGGCCGCGGTCAGCTCGTTGATCGTGTGGAAGAACTCGTCCTGGGTCGGCTTCTTGCCCGAGATGAAGTGGAGATCGTCGATCATCAGCAGATCCGACCCGCGCAGCCGCGCCTTGAACGCGTGCGTGTCGTTGGCGCGGATCGCCGCCACGAATTCGAACATGAAGCGTTCGGCCGACATCAGGATCACGCGCGCGTCGGGAACCGCCGCGAGGAACGCATGGCCGATCGCATGCATCAGGTGAGTCTTGCCGAGCCCGGTGCCCGAATGGAGGAACAGCGGACTGAACCGCGGCTTGCCCGGTTCCGCGAGCGCGCGCGCGGCGTTGAACGCGACTCGGTTGGTGGCGTCGATCACGAAGCGGTCGAAGGTCAGCCGCGAATCGAGCGAGGGGCGCTCGGTCGGCACCGCGGCCGGCTTGGTCGCGATGGCCGGTTCCTCGGCAGCGACTCGCAGCACCGGCGCATTGGCGGCGCGCACTTCGATCGAGACGGTGCGAATCGCCGGGATCGCCGCGCGAAATTCCTGGAGCAGCCGGTCGGCATAATGGTTGCGGACCCAATTGGCGGTGAATGCCGACGGCAAGGTCAGCCGGACAGCCGCCGAATCGTCGCTATCGCCAAGCTCGATCGGCTTGAGCCACTGTTCGAACAGTCGAGCGCCGGCCGATTCGCGCAGGTTCTTGCGGATTCGCGCCCAGGCATTGAGAACTTCCCCGGGCACGCCGCCATCCCTCGCTACCGAAACCGCCACTCGCGAAACCCCCTTCCCTGCTTCGGCCGCACGCCCCCGCACGCGACCCTCCCCAAAATCCACGCAGACGATTCCCCTCAGCCGGAAATCATCCGTCTGAACTGACATCTGCTAGTGGTCGGCCACGGCGCGAAACGGCGTGACGGGGGATGTTTAGGAACAGCTTGGCGAGTCGATCAAGGGGGCGAACTGTCACAATTCGGAAATAAAAATATTGACTCGCCGAACCCCCCGGAAAACCAGCATTTCTTGGTCAAGCCGTTGAAATACCTCGTATTTCGTTTATTAACTTTTGTTAACGCATGCGAATCGCGCGGATTCCGTGGAGTCTTAGCTGCCGTTCGAACATGCGGTATGGTTTCCCGTCTGCGCGCAGCATGGCGCGGTGCCGGAAATACAAAAAACCCGCCGGCGAACGGTCGCCGGCGGGCACCTGCCCTGCTTCGAAACGATTCGTTTTACAGCGACGCGAGTCGCTTGGTCAGGCGCGAAAATTTGCGGCTCGCGGTATTCTTGTGGAGCACGCCCTTGGCGACGCCACGCTGCAATTCGGGCTGCACCGCCGCAAGCGCGGTGGTCGCGGCTTCCTTGTCGCCCGACGCGAGCGCCGCCTCGACCTTCTTGACGAACGTCCGGATACGGCCGACGCGGTTGCCGTTGATCTCGGCCCGGCGGTCGTTGCGACGGATACGCTTCTTCGCTTGCGGCGTGTTCGCCATGAAAGCCCTCTGAATCTAGCAAAAATGGAACGGGCACGACGAAAAGCCGCGCCCGGAAGCGGTGGCCCTTAACGAGGGCGAAGGATTCGGTCAACCTAGGACTGGGTGTTGCGGTTCGGCGCGGCCAGTAGCGCTCTTCAAGTCTGGCAAGTCGGACACCAGAACGTCGAGCGCCCCCCCTCGACGTAGCGGCGAACGGTGCCGCCGCACGCGCACGGCTGCCCCTCGCGGCCATAGACGAGGAATTGTTTCGAGAAATAGCCGAGCTCGCCGCCCGGCGCCGCGAAGTCGCGCAAGCTCGATCCGCCGGCGGCGATCGCCGATTCGAGCACGGCGCGGATTTCGACGACCAGCCGGTCGAGCCGCGCGAGGCTGATCCGGCCGCCCTCGCGCCGGGGCGAGATTCGCGCGGCGTAGAGCGCCTCGCAGACATAGATGTTGCCGAGCCCCGCGACGATGCGCTGGTCGAGCAGCAGCAGCTTGATCGACGCGACGCGGCCCTTGAGTGCGCGCTTGAGATAGGCGCCCGTCAGACCGGGCCCGAGCGGTTCGGGGCCGAGCGCCCTGAAGGCGGGGAACTCGGCGAGCTCGGCAGTCGGCACGAGATCGACCGACCCGAAGCGGCGCGGATCGTTGAGCGCGACGCGCCGCCCGCTCGCGGTTTCGATCACCAGGTGGTCGTGCTTTTCCAGCGCGCCCGGATCGACTCGCCAGCGCCCCGACATGCCAAGGTGGAAGATCATTGTGTCGCCGCGGGTCGTTTCGATCAGCCCGTATTTGGCGCGGCGGCCGAGCGCACTGACGGTGGCGCCGGTCATGCGTTGCGCGAGGTCGGGCGGGAATGCGCGCCGCAGGTCGCCGCGCCGCGTGACGACATGCGTCAGGCGCTGGCCTTTCAGAACCGGCTCGAGCCCGCGGACGGTGGTTTCGACTTCGGGGAGTTCGGGCATGTCGGTGCTGCTAGGTTGCGTTTGCTCCGGTCACAAGCGCTCGCTAGAGCCGCGCGCATGACCGACACCGTCTCCTTCGGCTACGAAGAGGTTTCGCCCGACGAAAAGACTCGCCGCGTCGGCGGGGTGTTCGCCAGCGTCGCCGCCAAATACGATTTGATGAACGACGCGATGTCGGGCGGGCTGCACCGCGTGTGGAAGGACGTGTTCGTCCGCCGCGTCAAGCCGCGCGCGGGTGAGGCGATCCTCGACATGGCCGGCGGCACCGGCGACATCGCGTTTCGCATGGCGAAGTCTGGGGCGGCGGTGACCGTCGCCGATATCAACCCCGCGATGCTCGAGGTCGGGATCGAGCGCGCGGCGAAGCGTGGGATCAACGGCTTGGTCTGGAGCGAGGCCAATGCCGAGGAGCTGCCCTGGCCCGACCGCTCCTTCGACGCCTATACGATCGCGTTCGGGATCAGGAACGTGACCGACATCCCCCAGGCACTGCGCGAGGCGAACCGCGTGCTCAAGCGCGGCGGGCGGTTCTTCTGCCTCGAATTCTCGACGACTTTGTGGCCGGGTTTCGCCGACGTCTATGACGCTTACTCGCACCACATCGTCCCCAAGGTCGGCAAGGCGATCGCGGGCGACGAGGAAAGCTATCGCTATCTCGTCGAATCGATCCGCCGCTTCCCGACAATGGAGCGGTTCAAGGCGATGATCGGCGAGGCGGGGTTCGTCCAGACCAAATTCGAGCCGATGCTCGGCGGGCTGGTCGCGATCCATAGCGGCTGGAAGATTTGATGGGTGGCGATCTTCTCCCCTCCCGCTTGCGGGAGGGGCCGGGGGTGGGCCTGGTTCGGGTGGCGCCTTTGACAGGTCCACCCCTAGTCCCTCCCGCAAGCGGGAGGGGAATCCGGTGACCGCCCCCCTCGTCCACACCTGGCGCCTGCTCAAATGGGGCCGGATCCTCGCGCGGCACGGGGCGTTGCGCGGGATCGAGCGCGATCCCAACACGCCGCCGCGGCTGCGCCGGCTGGTCAGGCTCGCGCGGTTCGGCGCGCGCGTACCCGAGGCGCCGCGCTACGCCGACGCATTCCAGGCGATCGGCCCCGCCGCGATCAAGCTTGGCCAGACGCTGGCGACTCGCCCCGATCTGGTCGGCGAGGACGCCGCGCACGATCTGATGCGGCTGCAGGACGCGCTGCCGCCCCTCCCCTTCGACACGATCCGCCGCGCGATCGAGACCGGGCTGGGCCGGCCGATCGCGGAGCTGTTCGCCGCGATCGACGAAGCTGCGGTGGGCGCCGCGTCGATCGCGCAAGTCCACCGCGCGGTGACGCTCGACGGCGCCGAGGTCGCGGTCAAGGTACTGCGCCCGGGCATCGAGGAGGATTTCGCCAAGGCGATCGACACCTATCAATGGGCCGCCGCTCAAGCCGAAGCGATGGGGGGCGAGCTGTCGCGGCTGCGCCCCCGCCTCGTCATCGAGACGTTCAAGCGCTGGACCGCGCGCGAGCTCGATCTGCGGCGCGAGGCGGCTTCCGCGTCCGAGCTCGCCGAGGCGATGCACGCCGAGCCCGATTTCCTCGTTCCCGCGATCGACTGGCAACGCACCAGCGGGCGCGTGATGACGCTCGAATGGATCGACGGGATCAAGCTCGCCAATCGCGACCGCCTGATCGCCGCCGGGCACGACCCCAAGAAGCTCGCCGACATCCTGGTCAACGCGTTCCTGCGCCAGGCGATTTCGGAGGGCTTCTTCCACGCCGACATGCACCAGGGGAATTTGTTCGCGACCCCCGACGGCAAGATCGCGGCGATCGATTTCGGGATCATGGGGCGGATCGACCGGCGCGCGCGGGTGTGGCTGGCGGAGATCCTCTACGGGCTGATCACCGGCAATTATAAGCGGGTGGCCGAAATCCATTTCGAGGCCGGGTACGTGCCGCCGCACCACAATGTCGGCGAGTTCGCGACGGCGTTGCGCGCGGTCGGCGAGCCGATGCGCGGGCTGCCGGTCAAGGACATGTCGATCGGGATGATGCTCGACGGATTGTTCAAGATCACCCGCGATTTCGACATGCAGACTCAGCCGCATCTGCTGCTGCTGCAAAAGACCATGGTGATGGTCGAGGGCGTCGCCACCAGCCTCGATCCAGAGATCAACATGTGGGAGACCGCGGCGCCGTTCATCCGCGAATGGATCCGCACCGAGCTTGGCCCCGAAGCGGCGCTGGCCGACCGGCTGATCACCGACCTGCGCACCGTCGCGCGGCTGCCCGATCTGATTCGCCGAATCGAGGCGCGGTATCCGGCGCCCGGCGGCGCGCCCCCAACCCCGCCGCTCGCAGAGGTGCAGGTGGTGCGGATTGGCGGAGGGTGGCGGTATCTGGCGGTGGCGGTGCTGAGCGCGGTGGTGGCTGTGGCGGCGGCGTGGGTTTTGATGCGGTGAGGGGCTCGCCTTCTTCAAGCCCCTCCCCTTCAGGGGAGGGGTTGGGGTGGGGAAATCACGGGCGACGGTCTCTGCGAGGCTCCGCCCCACCCCCTTCCCCTCCCCTGAAGGGGAGGGGCTGATATGGCGACGATCTGGCTCTCCCAACCCTCGCGGTTCGCCGGGCTGTCGAAGCGCCGCGCGCGGATCGGGCTGGCGCTGCTGCTGATCCTGCTGATCGCCACGCTGAGTGCGCTCGCCGTCCCCGCGCCGCCCGCGGTGAGCGGCGACGTGGCCAAGCGCGCCGACGATCAGGCCGATGTCGTGCTCTACGAAGCGATCGTCGACGGCGTGCGGCATGGCGGCAATTACTATACCGTCGCTGCAGACCAGCTGCGCGCGGGCGATTACCCGATGAAGCCGTTCGTCACGTTCCGCCTGCCGACGCTCGCGGTCGCACAGGCGATGCTGCCGAGCTGGACGGTGGTCCTTCTGCTCTACGTGCTCGCGGCCGGAGTGATGGTCGCGTGGTTCAGGCGGCTGCGGCCGGCGTTTGCGCGGCCGCCGCCGCTGCTGTTGGCGATGGTGCTGCTTGCCGGCGGGCTCGGCGCATTCGTCCAGGCCGATCTGGCGAGCTTCCACGAAGTGTGGGCGGGGCTCCTTATCGCGCTCAGCCTTGCGCTGCGCCGCCCGGGGCAGTGGGTTGCCGCCGCAGGGATCGGCGCGCTCGCGATGCTGGTCCGCGAGACGTCGGCGCTGTACGTCGCGGCGATGTGCCTGCTCGCGCTGGCGGAGGGCGAGCGCAAGGAGGCCGCCGGATGGGCCGCGGGCGTCGCGTTGCTCGCGATCGTCGTCGTCGCGCACGCGCACGCGGTGGCGCAAGTCGTCCGCCCCCTCGACCCGGCCTCCCCCGGCTGGAGCGGGATGCTCGGGTTCGGGTTCTTCGTCGAGGCGATCACGCTGTCGACCGCGCTCCGGCTCGCGCCGATGTGGTTCGCGGCGCTGCTGATGGGGTTCACCTTGTTCGGCTGGGCAGCGTGGCGGGACGGCACCGGCTTGCGCGCGCTCGTGACCTTCGCGCTCTACGCCGCGCTGATCGGCCTGTTCGGGCGCGTCGACACCTTCTATTGGGGGCTGATGGTGGCGCCCGCGATCCTGGTCGGCCTGGCCTTCGCGCCTGACGGGCTCAAGGATTTGATCGCCGCCGCCTTCCCCAGACAACGCAAGATCACGGTCACGAGGATCACGCCATGAAGCGAATCCTGTTGATCGTCGGCGGCGGCATCGCAGCATACAAGGCCTGCGAGCTGATCCGGCTGGCGAAGAAAGCGGATATCGGCGTCAAATGCGTGCTGACTGCGGGCGGCGCGCAGTTCATTACGCCGATGACGCTGGCGGCGCTGTCCGAGGAACAGGTCTATACGTCGCTCTGGGATCTCAAGGATGAGACCGAGATGGGGCATATCCAGTTGAGCCGCGAGGCCGATTTGATCGTCATCGCTCCCGCCACGGCGGACTTGCTGGCGAAGATGGCGGCCGGGATCGCCGACGACCTCGCCACCACGCTGTTGCTCGCGACCGACAAGCCGGTGCTCGCCGCGCCGGCGATGAATGTGCGGATGTGGCAGCATCCGGCGATGGTGCGCAACGTCGCGACCTTGCGCGGCGATGGCGTGGCCGTGCTCGACCCCGATGAAGGCGCGATGGCGTGCGGTGAATTCGGTCCTGGGCGCTTGCCCGCGCCGGAGGCGATCTTGGCGGCGATCCAGCAGATGCTGGGCAAGTGACGTCGCCGCCATCGTCGCCCCGGCGAAGGCCGGGGCCGCCGCTTCACCTGGACAGGCTCACCGCCAACACCATCGCGGCCCCGGCCTCCGCCGGGGCGACGGATTGATGCTCGACGGCCGCCACATCATCGTCACCGCCGGGCCGACGCACGAACCGATCGATCCGGTGCGCTACATCGCCAATCGCTCGTCGGGAAAGCAGGGGTTCGCGATCGCGGGAGCCTTGGCGGCATTGGGCGCACGCGTCACCCTGATCGCCGGCCCGGTGACGCTCGCCACGCCCGCAGGGGCCGAGCGGATCGACGTCGAGACCGCGCGCGAGATGGCGGCGGCGGTCGAGGCCGCGCTCCCGGCCGACGCCGCGGTGATGGTCGCGGCGGTCGCCGATTGGCGAGTCGAAGCGAACCCGCAGAAGATCAAGAAGGGCACCCATGGCCCGCCCGCCCTGCGCCTCGTCGAAAATCCCGACATCCTCGCCACGCTGGCAAAAGATGCCCGTCGCCCGCGCTTGCTGATCGGCTTCGCGGCGGAAACCGAGCGCGTAATCGAGCATGCCACCGCCAAGCTCGCGAAGAAGGGCGCGGACTGGATCGTCGCCAACGACGTGTCGGGGGACGTCATGGGCGGCGACGCCAACGCGGTGCACATCGTCACCGCCGCAGGCGCCGAAACCTGGGAAAGCTTGCCCAAGGACGAGGTGGCGCGCCGGATCGCCGCGCGGATCGATGCGGCGCTCGCGTAAGGGCCGCTAAAGCTGCAATGCCATGAACACCGTCCCCGCCGGGGTCGGGCCGTAATATGGCGCGATCGGCTCGAACCCCATCGCACGATACAGCGCCGCTGCGCGCGCCATCGACGACAAGGTGTCGAGCCTGAGTTCGCGATACCCGCGATCGCGCGCGGCCGCGACGATCGCTTCGGCCAATGCGGCCCCCAGCCCCAGACCGCGCGCCGAGCGCGCCACGAACAGCCGCTTCATCTCGCACACCCCGTCGCCGAGCGGTCGTAGCGCGACACACCCGACCGCCGCCCCGCTCGAGCCGCGCGCCAGCAACAGCGCGCCCGCCGGCGCCGCATATTTGCCGGGCAGTCCGGCGAGTTCGGCGGCAAATTCCTGATACCCCAGATCGACCGGCAGCGACCGCGCGTAATCGTCGAACAATCCCGCCGCCGCGCACAGGTCGATATCGTTCGCGACGGGCGCGATGCGGAATTGCTCGGACATCGCCATCGTTCTGGCATCGTATCGATTGCCGATGCAATGCCAGTCATGGCTAACGCGGCGTCAGCCAAAACGCGGGGCTGCATGGCGCGGCGCATTGCGATACGCTCGCGCAATGCCCGATCCGATTCGAATTCAGATCAAACGCTTGCCCAATGGTGGCGGGTTGCCGTTTCCGGCTTACGCCACCGATGGCGCGGCGGGCATGGACGTGGTCGCCGCGGAAAGCCTGCGGCTCGCCCCCGGTGCGCGCCACGCGGTCGCGACCGGGTTCGCGATCGCGATCCCCGAAGGGTATGAGGTTCAAGTCCGCCCCCGCTCGGGCCTGGCGCTCAAGAACGGCATTACCTGCCTCAACACACCGGGCACGATCGACCAGGATTATCGCGGCGAGGTGAAGGTCATCCTCGCCAATCTGGGGACCGAGCCGTTCGAGATCGCGCGCGGCGACCGCATCGCGCAACTCGTCCCCGCGCCCGTTCAGCGCGCCACGCTGCACGAGGTCGACGAGCTCGGCGATACCGAGCGTGGCGACGGAGGGTTCGGCTCGACCGGCGTATGAGCGATCGCTGGTATCGCACCGGGATGATGCTTAGCTGGAGCCCGTGAGTCTCAGCGATCAGGACCTGACCCGGTTCGCCCGGCATATCGTGTTGAAGGAGATCGGCGGCGCCGGCCAGGCGCGGTTGCGCGCGGCGCAGGTCGTGGTGATCGGCGCGGGCGGGATCGGGTCGCCGGCGCTGCAATATCTCGTGGCCGCCGGGATCGGACGGATCGGGATCGTCGACGACGACGCCGTCGATCTGTCCAACCTTCAGCGCCAGACCCTGTTCGGGACGGGCGATATCGGCACGCCGAAGACAGACGCCGCCGCCACGGCGCTGGCGCACATCGATCCTGGCGTGCGGATCGAACGGCGCACCGCCCGGATAGACCCCGACAATGTACGCGAAATCATCGCCGGCGCCGATGTCGTGCTCGACGGCACCGACAATTTCGCGACTCGGCTCGCCGTCGCCGATGCCGCGCTCGCGCTGTGTATCCCGCTCGTCTCGGCGGCGGTCGCGCAGTTCGAGGGGCAGCTCGGCGTCTATCGCGGATGGGAGCCGGACAAGCCCTGCTATCGCTGCTTCGTCGGCGGCGATCCCGAACGCGAGGGCGCGAGCTGCGCCGATGTCGGCGTGCTCGGCGCAATGGCCGGGGTGATGGGCAGCCTCGCCGCGCTCGAGGTGACCCGCGCGATCGTCCCGTTCGGCGAGGACAGCGCGGGCAAGCTGCTGCTCGCCGACGGCCTGTCGCTGCGGTTCCGGACGATCGCGCTGCCCAAGGATCCGAGCTGTCGTTGCGCGGCCGCTTAGGCCGGTCGTCTGCCCGTCAGGACGCATGACACCGATAGCTTGTGCCTGATCGCGCGGTCGAGCGTCGCACCCGACATCGGATAAGCGACCGAATCGAGGACATCGAGACCTGCATCCAACATGATTTGGCGCGCATGGGAAACGTCGTGAAACAGGAAGATATGATCCGGCGCCGGGCTGTTGGCCGGCACGTTGACGAAGATCAGCCCGCCTGGCTCAAGGTGCCGGGCAGCAGCGCGAAGCGCGGCAGTCGGATCCTCGAGGTGCTCGAGTATCTCGCTCATTACGATGCTATCGAATCGATCGCCGCGGTCGGCGCTCGCATCGAACAAGTCGCGCAACGTGAGGTCCGGTTGCCGCGGCGCGTCGAGGAGGTCGAGCGCATGGCGCGTCTTCTCGATGCTTGCAGGGCTGATATCCCATCCGCTGATCGATGCGACGCGCGGATCGCTCGCCGCGAAATACAGGAACAGGCCATGGCCCGGCCCGATTTCCAGATGTCGCGCGCCTTCGGGCAATCGGGGTAGAAAATCGTTCACGAACGCCGCGAAAGCGTTCGCGTGATTGGCCCACAGGACATCCGATAGCAGCAGACCGTTCATGTAGCGCGACATGAACGGCTCGTTGGCGTAGCATTCGGCATTGGCATCGTCGAAGTTCGAGAGACGGTATGCGCCGTTGCGGCGAAAGTGGATCTCTTCGGGCAGGACGATATCCTCGCACAGGAAGCGATAATCGTCGCATAGCGCCTGGAGCCCGCCGGGCGCGTCCTGGGCGAGTTTCAAGATACACTCCGACAGCCGTTCGGCCACCGCCAGCGAGGCCGGCTCGCGATCCCGAAAACTGTTCTCGACGAACGTGGCATGCTGGGGCCAGTACGCGACGACCGCCTGGGTCAGCGAGCGGGTGGCGGGGTAGGGCTCAGGAACTGTCATCTTTCACCTTGGCTAACGGCAAGCGGCCTAAAATCGTGCGCGAAATCATACGCCTCGATCAGTTCGACGATCGTATCGATCGGCGTTACGAAAAACTGGATCATCGCGCCTCCGAACGCGATCGCGGGTTTGGGTTCCCCCGCCGGAAAGCACCGCGCATCGCGCAAAGCGGCGGCTGCCTCGGCGAGATCGCGGACGCGATAGGCGACATGGTTGAGCAAATTCTTGCGTGCCGCCAGCGCGCCGGCGACGGGGCTATCGGCGTCGAGCGGCGAGAGGAGTTCGTAAACCATGAGCGACGCGTCGCGGCCGAACTGCAGATGGACTCCGTTGACCCGATCCACCAGCGGGTGGCTCCAATCGTTCACACCAAGCGCTTCGGAAAAGTGCTTCCTGCCTTTTTCGAGCGACTTCACCACCACGCCGGCATGATCGAAACGCCATTGCTGCGGGACGGAAACGGAGCTCATCGTCGCGGCGATAGGGCTGGACTTGGTGCCGCGCAACCCTTAGTCACCCCCGCGAAATCGTCGGGCTCCGCTTCCGCTGGGCTGGCAAATCGGCGAGCGAAAACAGCCGGTTCGCGTGTCGCGCGAGCCAATGACTCCAAGCCCCAAGACGACTGGATTGTATGAACGACGAAGATATCATCCGCCGCATTCAGGAGGTCGTGCGCGATCAGCTTGATGACGAGACGATTACGCTGAACCGTGCCACCCGCGCCGACGAGGTAGAGGACTGGGACAGTCTGGCGCATGTCCGGATCATGATCGGCGTCGAGGAAGAATTCGGGGTACGTTTTCAAACCTCGGAAATCACGTCGCTCAAGAATATTGGCGGGTTGGTCGACTTGATAAGAGCACGACTCTGAGCTGAGCAGAGGCCAGTCAGATGTTCGTTCCCTGGCAAATGCCGTGGCTGCCGACCGCGCCTGCGGATTTCAAGGCTCGGCTGAAGGCGATTGCGGTCGCGGACGGCGGGCACGGGATCGAACTCCAGCGGCTGGCGACGAGCCAACTCAATTCCAGTCAGTCGCTCGCGTTCGGGAAGGCGATGCGGCAGTTCCGCGCGGACGGCGTGGTGCTCGATCCGCTCGCGCCTTTGCGCTTGGCCGTGCTGTCCTCGAGCACTTTCGATATCGTCGCGGCCGCGCTTCCCGCCGCTGCAGCGCGGCACGGGCTTGCCCTTGATGTGGCGCTGGCCGAATACGACCAGGTCGTCCAGACTGCGATCGATCCGCACGCGGAGGTGTTTGCCGAACAGCCCGATGCCGTGCTGGTCCATGTCGACCATCGTTGGCTGGGTCTCGACCGGTTCGCCGTCGGTCACGACGCTGCGGCAGTGGATCAGGCAATCGATCGCATCGACATGGTGCTCAACGCGCTGCGCGAGGGGATCGGCGCACAAATCGTCGTAAGCAATCTCCCGGCGCCGCCCGGCGCCCTGTTCGGCAGTTTCGATCGGGCGGTCGCGGCGACACCCCGCGCGCAGATAGCGGCGTTCAACGAACGCCTGGGGGAAATCGCGTCGGACAACAGTGCGCTAGTGCTCGATCTCGCCTCGGCCGCCGAGCAAGTCGGGACCGCCGAGTGGTTCGATCCGGTGATGTGGAACCTCTACAAACTACCGGTTGCGCCGCAATGCGCGCCCCTGCTCGCCGACGTGATCGCGCGCGTTTTGGGCGCGATCCGGGGCAAGGCGCGCAAGTGCCTCGTGCTCGATTGTGACAATACGTTGTGGGGCGGGGTGATCGGCGACGACGGGATGGAGGGGATCGCGATCGGCTCCGGCAATGCGGAGGGGGAGAGCTTCCTCGCCGTTCAACAACTCGCGCTCGACCTCAAGCACCGCGGAATCATCCTCGCAGTGTCTTCGAAGAATTTCGACGAGACTGCCCGTCAGGCCTTCCGCGAACACCCCGACATGCTGCTCCGCGAGAGTGACATCGCGGTATTTCAGGCAAACTGGAGCGACAAGGCGAGCAATCTCGAGGCCATCGCCGCGACATTGAACATCGGGCTCGACGCGTTGGTCCTCCTCGACGACAACAGTGCCGAGCGAGCCCAGGTCCGCGCGGCTTTGCCGGCGGTCGCCGTGCCCGAACTGCCTGCCGACGCTGCCTGGTACCCCGCCTATTTGTCGAGTGCCGGCTATTTCGAAGCGGTCGCTTGGTCCGACGAGGATCGCAACCGCAGCGCCAGCTATATCGCCAATGCCGCGCGCGCCGAGGTGCAGCAAAGGTCCCGCGACCTTGGCGATTATCTTGCGGCGCTGGAGATGAGACTCTCCGTCAAACCGTTCGATGTGCAGGGCCGAAGCCGGATCGCGCAGCTGATCAACAAATCCAACCAGTTCAACCTGACTTCGCGGCGATACACCGAGCCCGAGGTGGCCGGATTTGAAAATGATACGCGCGCCGTCACGCTGCAAGTGCGGCTCCGGGACAAATTCAGCGATTTCGGCATTATCGGCGTGATCATCGCGCAGCCCGATGCCGCCGATGCCGAAACGATCGACATCGACTCATGGCTGATGAGTTGCCGCGTGCTCGGCCGCCGCGTGGAAGAAGCGATGCTTCAAGCGCTGGTGGAGGCAACGCGCGCCGGTGGTCGACGTCGGATCCGCGCGCACTACGCGCCCACGGCGAAGAATGGCATGGTCCGCGAATTGTTCGATCGGCTGGGCTTCACCTTGGTCGAAGAAACCGCTGCGGGAGATCGCTACTACCTAATGGCGCTTGACGATTACGTAGCGAAAGACTTGCCGTTCGCGGCCTGGAACGACCTGACTTGACCCTCGTCTACCCTTTCTTCCTCTTCCTGTTCCTGCCCGCCTTCCTGGCGTGCTTCGCGCTGGCCGGCCGGATCGGCGGCAATCGCGGGGCGCTCGGCGTACTGATCCTCGCCTCGCTGTTCTTCGCCGCGTCGCAAGGCACGCCGTTCCTGATCGTGATGATCGCGAGTACCCTGATCAATGCGGGGTTGCTGTTCGCCACCGTATCCCCTGCACAGACGCAGCACCGGCGCGCGCGAATTGCCAGTGTGGGTATCGCGCTCAACATCCTGCTCCTGGCAGTCGTAAAATATTCGATCTGGCTGCAATGGTTACCGGGGATCGGACCGCTGTCAGCGACGCTGGGCGTGTTGATCCCCACGACGTTGTCGTTTCTCACCTTCCAGCGCGCGGTCGCGTTGCTCGACGCGCTGGCTCTACCACGCGATGTCGCGTTCGGGCTCGATGCCCCGCCGGGCGGGCAAGCGCCCTCTCGCGCAGATCGAATGCTGCGGTACGGCGCCTTTGCGACCATGTTCCCGACGCTTCTGATCGGGCCGATCGCCTATCTGGTCGAAGTCCTGCCGCAAATCGCCCGTCGCAGCTTCGGGAGGCTGCGCGGTATTGATCTAGCGGTCGGCGTGACGCTCCTGTCGATCGGCGTGTTTAAGAAGTTCGTGCTGGCCGATCAGATCGGTGCGGACTGGGTCGATCAGGTTTATGCACGGATCGCCGCCGGCAACGCCGTCAATTCGCATCAAGCGCTTGAGGCACTGATCGCCTATTATGCGCAGCTCTACTTCGACTTTTCAGGCTATTCCGATATCGCGTTGGGAGTCGCTCGCATGATCGGCATCACGTTGCCGATCAACTTTGATTCACCGTTGCGCGCGACCGGAATTATCGACTTCTATCGCCGCTGGCACATGACGCTGACGCGAGTGATCGCACGATTCCTGTTCTCGCCGCTGTCGATTGCTGGATCGCGCTACGCCGCGCGGCGCCGAATGAAGGGCGTCCCCGCGAAGATAGTGTCGCTATGGGGTCCCTTATTGATCAATTTCACGATCATCGGCCTGTGGCATGGGCCTCGACTGACGTTCGTGCTGTTCGGGCTGATCCACGGAACGTGGTACGTCATCGAAACCGAATTCCGGAGCGCGCGGCGGTGGAAAAAGCGCCGCGCCGCGATTGCGGAGCATTGGCGACTGGCGGGCGGAGCGGTCATCGCCATTCCGTTGCTGATCGTCACCTTCGCGCTGTTTCGATCGCCGACGCTCGCCACATTCGGCGCCCTGTTGCGCAACGTGTTCGCAGGCCAGCCTGGGGCCGCGCCGCTCGACCAGGACCAGTTCGCGATCCCCGTCCTGGTCGTCGCTTACGCCATCGCGATGTTCATGCCGAATGCCTATGAGCTCATGCGGCGATATCGCGCCGGGCTTCCTTCGTTCGTCAATCCGTCACGGACGTTGGCGCTCTTCCAGTTTCGGTGGCGTCCCACTCTGCTATGGGGGGTAGCCACCGCGTTCATCCTGCTTATCGCCATGAAAAAAATGGCAGTGATCGTGCCCTTCGTCTATCAGGTATTCTGACGTGATGATGGCCCTCCGCGCCTCGTTGGCAGCGCTGCTCTATGGCGGCCCACGCCCCAGATCAGGGATCGCCGGCCGATTGGCCGGCGCGCGCGTGTTTTTGCCGATCGCGGGTATCCCACTGATTTTTGGCTTGGCGATCGTGTTGCTTCTGCAGGTCGTAGACCCCCTGGACCTGCGCCCGTGGGGACTTCCCCCCAAATTCGCGGATGCCAACTATCCGGGCCTTCAAACCGTCTATTTCATGGCGGCGCGCACTCGCGAGCCGCACGACCTGGTCGTCTTCGGCGGATCGACGACGATGGCGGTGACGCCGGCGCAGCTCCGAAAGGTGTTCGGCGCGAAAACGCCGGTCAACCTCTCATACCCACTGCCCTCGCCGGACGACTCGGCACGGATCCTGACGCAACTGTTAGAAACCCCCGGGCTTCGGCGCGTCATCCTGGGCGTCGACCATTCGCAAATGGGTAACGACGGCGCGCCCTTCCTGACTGGCGTCCTCGCGATGCAGATGTTCGACGCGCGCTGGTTTGACATGCCCGATTTCAATCCACGCATGATTGAGGCCGCAATACGCCGGGCATCAGGAAAACCGCTGGACACGCCAACTTGGCGAATCGAGCCCGCATCCTATTACGATGCGCCCCGGTTGCCGACCCAGCCGGACTTGATCGCGACGCTCAACGACGCAGTCTCGCATCCTGCGCCGGACCTGTTTTTGAATCCGCGGCTGCCTGACTGCCGATCCTACCGTTTCATTACGCGCTTGCTCGTGCCCATAGGACGCGCGGCGCGGAAAAAGGGGCTTCGGATCGACCTGATGTTTCCGCCAATACCCTTCGCAACCTTCTACAGCTGGCAGAAAAAACCGATCATGATGAGCTTCTGGACGAGGGGCTCCGACTATCGCCAACTGGCGCATTTCCACGCGTGCATCGCGCAAGTCGTAACGGAAGAGAAGCTGAGCACGATACGCGTCCACGCCATTGATACCGACGCTGCACTGACCGGCGACCCGTTAAACTATCGCGACACCGTCCATCTGACGGCCCCTGCCGCGCTGGAAAGATTGTTGACCGATGTTCGCGACGATCGATTCCTGCTGACCCGATCGAACCTGGACGATTATTCGCAGGCGATCGAAACTCGCGTTCGCGACGCCGGCAGGCAGCGCTACGGTAAAAACTAACCTGCTCAATCCCGCCGAGCGAAGGTGGCGTAATGGCTATAGCGCGTCGATGAACGTTCGCACCGCCGGGCCGATGTCGGGCCGGTCGAGCGCGAGCGCGATGTTGGCCTGGATATAGCCGGCCTTGTCGCCGCAATCGAACCGCCGCCCGCCGAACTTGAAGGCGTGGAACGGCTGCCCGCCGATCATCTGCGCCATCGCATCGGTCAACTGGATCTCGCCGCCTGCGCCCTTTTCCTGCGTTTCGAGCACGCGCATCACCTCGGGCTGGAGAATGTAGCGGCCCGGGATCATCAGGTTCGACGGCGCGGTTCCCTTGGCGGGCTTTTCGACCAGCGCGGTGACCTCGACCAGGTCACCGTCGACCTTGCCTGGCGAGATGATGCCGTAGCGATCGGTTTCATCGGCCGGCACTTCATAGCCGCACACCAGATTGCCGCCGACGCGATGATAGGCGTCGACCATCTGCTTCATGCAACCGGGCTCGCCGACCATCAGCTCGTCGGCGAGGAAGATCGCGAACGGCTCGTCGCCGACGATGTCGCGCGCGCACCACACGGCGTGGCCGAGCCCCATCGGTTCCTGCTGGCGGACATAGGCGACCGCGCCCGGCCTGAGCCGAGTCGCGTCGAGGATTTCGAGCGACTTGCCGCGTTCGGCCATCGTGCTCTCGAGCTCGTAGGCGATGTCGAAATGGTCCTCGATCGCCGACTTGCCGCGCCCGGTGACGAAGATCATCTGCTCGATCCCGGCGTCGATCGCCTCGTCCACCGCATATTGGATCAACGGGCGATCGACGATCGGCAGCATCTCCTTGGGCAGCGCCTTCGTGACGGGCAGGAATCGCGTGCCGAGCCCGCCCACGGGGAACACGGCCTTGCGCAACGGCTTGATCGACATGCATTTCTCCTGGCGTGCGGACGCACGGGGGCTTTGCTCCTGGGCCGCG
The DNA here is from genome assembly GCF_036269755.1 of Sphingomonas sp. Taxonomy (GTDB): domain Bacteria; phylum Pseudomonadota; class Alphaproteobacteria; order Sphingomonadales; family Sphingomonadaceae; genus Sphingomonas. Next base: position 122,296 of record NZ_DATBDV010000023.1, read on the forward strand.
CGCATAGTCCCGGATCGCACGCACGCAAAGCCCCGTGACGACGTATTGGGGTCAACCGTTCGGTGCGGGCATCCCTGGCCTTGCGCCGATTCGCGACCCGCGGGTCAGGCGCGCGGCGGCGCGCCCCATCCGCCGCGCCGGGCTGATGATGAGATAGAGCGGACGCAGCGGCTTCGGCAACGGCACCGCGAGCGCGTCGCCGGGCGCCACCCACATGTCCCAGGCGAGCTTTGCGAGATAGCCGGGCCGCGATTTCATCGCGATCGCAGAGAGCGTGATCGTCCGCATGTAGCGGCCGGGCGCGTCGGTCTGTTGAGCCGCCTCCCCCGCTCCGAAGAGCAGGCGGTCGGAAAGCGCCACCAGCATCCGCACCCGCGCCGTCGCCGTGACATCGTCGGGCACGCGCGCGCCGAGCAGCCGCCCGGCTTGCGCGAGCGCCGAGTCGAGGCACGGCCCGACGCCCTCGGCGCGCGCGCGCCGGCGAAGCGCGGAGACCGCGTCGTCGCGCATCGGGGCAAGCAGCGCGTTGAAATCGGCCAGCCATTTGAGTCGCGACCAGCAATGGCGTGCGCCGTGTATGGCGAGATAGATCATCAGCGGCTCGCCGGTCAGCGTCGGCACCGGCTTGCCCCCGATGGTCACCGGGCGCGCGATGTCGGCGATTGCAGGTTCGTCGATCAACCCGCGCAACGAATGCATCCGCCAGTGCAGATCGATCACCGCGCCGGTCGCGCGGTGGCGAAGCTCGCATTCCTTGACGAAATCCATCAGCAGCGGGAGTCGCGACAAGTCGATTTCGGGGGGGCTGTACAGCGCGTAGCCAGCCTCCTGAAGCGCTACGATCGTCGCGGCGACATCCGCGGGCGCGACCAGCAGGTCGTTGTCGACCACTTGCTTGACGCCTAGGTCGCCATAAGCGAGCTCGGCCAGCGCCACGCCCTTGAGGAACACGGCGGCAATGCCCGCTTCGCCCAGCCGCGCGGCGATGCGCGTGGCTTCGGCACAGTGCAGCATGTTGCGCTGGACGACGCGTTGGTAGCGTACGGCCAATCCCGGCGGTGCGGCGAGCCCGGCCGCGGCGAGCCCAAGGTGCACGAAACCGGTCACCCGGTGTCGCCGAGTGAGGGCAACCACGCGCGGCCAATCGAGCGGCATTGCCGCCGCGGCGCGGATCGCCGCAACGTCGATCGGCCAGCGGCAGCACGCCGCCACCAGTCGCAACTCCGCCGACGGCTCCGCTCGGCGACGAGTCACGTCGAAAGAAACCAGCGGTCTTGGGCCTCGAGCCCGACCGCGGTCAGCTTGCCGGTGGCATAGGCGCCGGTGTCGATCCCGATCCGGTTGTGCAGATCCTCGACATCGGTCGCGATCGAGTGGCCGTGGACGATCGTGGCCCCATGGCTGCCCTCGTAATCGAGGAAACGATCGCGAATCCAGCGAACGTCCTCGGGCTTCTGGCGATCGATCGCGACGCCCGGCTTGATCCCGGCATGGACGAAGCAATAGCCGCCGATGCTCACCATATCGGACAGTCCGTGGAGAAAGCCGACATGCGCGGACGGCACGCGGCGCGCGAAGTCCTCGACGATGTCGAGCGGTCCGGCTTGTTCGATGAGCTCGGCCGGGGTGCCGTAGCTCGTCATCGTCTCCTTGCCGCCGATCCGCAGCCAGAACCGCGCGCCCTCCAGGTCGCCCGCGAGCGTCAGCAGGAACACTTCCTCGTGATTGCCTTTTAGAACGGTCACGGGGCGGTCGCGCCAGTCGCGAGTCAGGATATGGTCGATGACTTGCTTCGAGTGCGGCCCGCGATCGACGAGGTCGCCCAGGAACACGATCCGCGTCGCCGCTTCGCCGCGCGCCGCGTCGTCGCGATCGATCGTTTCGAGCAGCGCGGTGAGCAGGTCGAGCCGGCCATGGACGTCACCGATCGCATAGACGCGCTCGCCCGCGGGAATGCCGGCGTCGCCGCGCGCGCGCTCGGGCGGCGACCCGCCGAACATCTTCTTCAACACCGAAAGCGCCAAGGCTGCGTCCCAACTCGCTGCACGGGGCCGGAAACACGCCCCTTTGCCCGCGAGCGATAGAGGCTGGCGCCGCCGTCCGCAATCTTGCGCCGGGCGGCGAAGCAAGGGACATAGGCCGCGACATGGCCGAATCGATCTTTGCTCCGCTGGGGAACTCGGCGCCCTCGATGCTGATGGTCGGCGATTTCACTGTGTGGCAGACCGGCGCGGGGCTGGCCGAGGGGTTCCGCTTGCTCGGCTGGGACGTCACCGAAGTGTCGTCGTCGGACCCGCTGATCCATTCGCGGCGGCTGCAGTTGAAGGTCGCCGGACGCCTGCTCTATCCCGAGGCGCGGCGCAGCCATAACGACGACATCATCGTGGCCGCCGATTACGTCCGCCCGCACGTCATGCTGACGGTGAAGGGCAATTTCATCGCGCCGGAAACGATCCGCGCGCTGCGCCGGCGCGGCATATTCACCGTCAATTACTATCCCGACCGCGATTTCGATCATGACGGCATGCGCGCCGATGCCATCGGCGAATACGACTTGGTCGCGACGACCAAATCGTACCAGGTTCCCTGGTTGCGCGAGCGGCTCGGCGCCCAACGCGTTGCGATGGTGCATCACGGCTACGTGCCGGAAGTTCATCGTCGCCGCACGCCGCCCGGCGAAACCCCGCGCTTTTTGTGGGACGTCGGGTTCATCGGCAATGCGTCGCCCGACAAGCTCGCCTGGCTCGAGCCGATCGCGCGCAGCCTCAATGGCCGGTCGATGATCGTCGTCGGCAATCGCTGGGAACAGCTGGCGGCGGGAACGCCGCTCGCACCGTACGTGTTCGGGGGTCCGCTTCACGGCGACCAGTTCGCGCGCGCGATCGAGCATACGCGCATCAATGTCGCAGTGCATCACGGGCCTGGGGGAGCGCATGGCTGGGCGGACGAGGTCTCGACGCGCAGCTTCGAGATACCGGCGTGCGGCGGGTTCATGCTGCATATCGACAATGACGAGGTGCGCACATTGTTCGAGCCCGGGCGCGAAGTCGATCTGTTCGCGACCCCCGACGATCTGGTGGCGAAGGTCGATCATTATCTGACGGATGAACCCGCGCGCCGGGCGATCGCCGACGCCGGGCACGCGCGCGCGGTGCCGGCCTATTCGTATCACGCGCGAGCGGCGGAAATCGACGGGTTGCTGGCTGCGCACCGAATGCCGGGCTGATTACCCGGCCAAGCACGCCCTCTTCGCTGCGGGTATCGCTCCGTGAATTTGCTGCCGCTTTGTGGCGGATCTCCGTTCCCTCAGGGGTGGCATCGACAGGGGATCGCGCATAAGGCTGCGAGGCATGCGATCAGGAACGGCCAAAATAGCAGTATGCGAACGATCTCCAGTCGGGCTAGTCGGCTGATGGCTGGCGGACTGCTTTCGCTACGATCCCAACGTCGCCTCCGCCCAGCCGGAGCGACGCGAATAGCGCGCGAACCGGACGATCAGATGGAGGGGCTGGCGCCGCATTGGGGCGAATTCGTCGCCGTCGGCGTGATCATGGTTCTGTACGGCGTCGCGATGTTCGATGGCTACGGCATCGTCGACCTGATCAACATCGTCGGCCCGGCAGCCTTTGCGGTCGTTGTCGCGCTATCGACGCTGCGAATGACCCGGCTCAACATCCACGCCATCTGGGCACCGCTGTTTTGGTACCGCGTGGCGATGGTGACATATCTCGGGATCGGCTCGACAATCACCTCGTTTTTCAACGCCGATACCCGTGACCTGATCCAAAGTTTGTTCGCGTTCTTTCCGAGCGACCTACTCAAGTTCAACCTTGTCAACGCAATGTTCCATGAGTGTGCTCTAATCACTTCGTGGATTGTCATCCAAATATATCGAGGTCGATCACGCGCTCGGGGGAGTAGGATTCTGTCAATAGAGGGCTGCCGTCTGTCCTTGAAAATGGTTGGCCTTGCCTTTCTCGGCGTCGGACTGGCGACTAATTACCTGCTTGTCTACCCGGCTGCCGTGGGAATACTCCGCATACACGTTGCAAATGCCGTCACTCAGGTTGGGCAAATGGCCTATGTGGGGTATTTTCTGCTCAGCTATTGGGGGTTACAAAATCGCAATTACCGTTGGATTGCGGCGATAATCGTATTGGCGGCGATAGATTCTATCGTCGGTCTGTTAGAGCTGACAAAATATGCGGCGATTTTTCCGGTGCTAATGATTCCGATCGCATATGTTTATCAGCGCCCGACGGCACGACGCATCGCCCTCTCCCTCGCATTTCTCGTACCATTCTACCTGTTCGTTTCTTCGGTGGTCTACGACGCGCGCGAGCGCGTCGAGCGCGATCTCTCCAATGGCAACGCTGTGCTTTCGGACACGGTCGACGTGATGGGCGACATCGCCGCCGGCAGGAAGACGGGTAACGACGGGGCAGACTACCAATTGGCTTGGGCGCGACTGAGTTATGTAAACGCCGGCACGTTAGCCATCAGCTTTCATGATCAGGGCCTGGCTGGCGATACGTTACGCGACATATTTATCGTTTGGATTCCCCGGGTTGTGTTCCCGGACAAGCCCAACATTACCGATATTTCACGCGAATTTACCTACATGGCGAATGGCAACTACGATTCGTCGACCAATCCGTCGATGCCTTCCGAGGGGTATTGGGACTATGGGTGGCTTGGCGTCGCACTGTTCGCGACCCTTTTTGGCGCCGTTTTGACGCTATGGTCGATCTATTCGACCATCGTGTTTGAACGCGGCGCCTGGCATTTGCTGTTGGTCGTCTTGCTGGGAATGCGGACCGGCGTCCGCGTTGACGGCATGCTGGTGCCCGACGTCATCGGTCCGCTGAGCGCGGTGCTCGCCATCCATATCGCGTGTCAGTTGGCCAACAGGCTCCTGCCGCGTCTACCGATCCTGCAGCGCGGATTGGCTTGAGCGATGTGCGGCATTGCCGGTTTCCACACCCACGCGTCGAGCGGGCGGACGGTGTCGCGCGACACGCTGATTGCGATCCGCGATCGGATGGCGACGCGCGGGCCGGACGGGACGGGGGTGTGGGTCAGCGATGATGCACGCACCGGGTTCGGACATCGGCGGCTGTCGATCATCGACCTGAGCGAGGGCGGTCATCAGCCGATGGCGACGCCCGACCAGCGGCTGACGATCTGCTTCAACGGCGAGATCTACAATTACCGCACGCTTCGCGACGAGCTGATCGCCGACGGCGTCAGCTTCGCCAGCGACAGCGATACCGAGGTGATGCTCCACCTCTATGCCCGCGACGGCGTGGCGATGCTGTCGCGGTTGCGGGGGATGTTCGCACTGGCGATATGGGATGCGCGCGACAACACGCTGTTGCTCGCGCGAGACCCGCTCGGGATCAAGCCGCTTTACTACAGCGACACCGGCGGCGCGCTGACCTTTGCGTCGCAAGTCAAGGCGTTGCTGGTCGATCCCGCGATCTCGCGCCAGCCCTCGCCCGCCGGGCTCGCCGGATTCCACCTGATGGGATCGGTGCCCGAGCCGTTCACCGCGTGGCGCGCGATCCGCGCCTTGCCGGCGGGAAGCTGGCTGACGGTCGATGCGAGCGGCGTCGGCGCGCCGGTGTCCTACGCCAATGTCGCGCAAGTGCTGGCGGAGGGTCGCGAGCGCGATCCGCACGCGGTCGATGTCGCCGCCGCGCTCCGCGACAGCGTCGCGCATCATCTCGTCGCCGATGTCGAGGTCGGCGCGTTCCTGTCGGGTGGGGTCGATTCGTCGGCGCTGATCGGGCTGATGCGCGATTGCGGGCAAGACCGGATCCGCGCCTGCACGCTCTCGTTCGGCGAGTTCGACGGGCATCCCCAGGACGAAACGCCCGGTGCGACGATGGTCGCCAGCCAATATGGCGTCGATCACCATATCCGCCGAATCACCGCCGCCGAGTTCCGCGCCGACATGGATGCGATCTTCGAAGCGATGGACCAGCCGAGCATCGACGGCATCAACAGCTGGTTCGTCAGCAAGGCGGTGCGCGAGATGGGGCTCAAAGTGGCGCTGTCCGGCCTGGGCGGCGACGAATTGCTCGCGGGCTATTCGACCTTCCGCACCGTGCCGGCGATGCGGCGGCGGTTCGGGCCGCTGGCGAAGGTGCCGGGTGCCGGCGCGCTGGCGCGCATGCTGCTCGGCGCGACCGGAATGGCCAAGCGCAACCCGAAGGCGGCGGGCGTGCTCGATTATTCGGGAAACTGGGCAGGTGCGTACCTGCTGCGCCGCGCGGTGCTGCTGCCGTTCGAGCTCGACAAGGCGATGGACCCCGCAATGGCGCGCGAAGGCCTCGCCGAACTCGACCTGCTCGGCGCGATCGAACGGTCGGTGACGCCCGATCCGGGATCGGACAATGGCCGCGTCTGCGCGCTCGAGAGCAGCAATTACATGCGCAACCAGTTGCTGCGCGACGCCGACTGGGCCGGAATGGCGCACTCGCTCGAAATCCGCGTGCCGTTGGTCGATTTCACGCTACTCAAGACGCTCAGCCCTCGGATCGCCACGCTCAGGGCCGGCGAGGGCAAGGCATTGCTCGCCAATGCCCCGTCGCTGCCGGTCCCGCGCGAAATCGTCGAGCGGTCCAAGACTGGGTTCGCGATCCCCGTCGCCGATTGGCTCGCGGGCAACGCCGCGCACGTCCCCGATCGCCGCGCGTCGCGCAGCTGGGCCAAGGTCGCGACCTCGCGGTCGCTGCAAGGCGTCGCAGCACTCGCGCGGTGAGGATCCTCGCGCTCAGCCATTACTATCCGCCCGAGGTCAACGCCCCCGCCTCGCGGCTGTCCGAGCATGCGCACGTGTGGCGCGAGGCGGGGCATGAGGTCACCGTCGTCACGTGCGCGCCCAATCATCCGGCGGGGGCGCTCTATCCGGGCTATCGCAACCGGCTGTGGCAGGAAGAGACGATCGACGGCATTCGCGTGATCCGGCTGTGGACATGGCTCGCGCCGAACGAAGGATTCGTGCGCCGCATCGCTAATTACGTCAGCTACATGCTGTCGGTACTCGTCTGGATGTGGCGGTTCCCGAAGGCCGACATGGTGATGTCGACCAGCCCGCAATTCTTCTGCGGGCTCGCCGGCTGGCTGCTCAAGCGGCGGCGGTGCCCGTGGGTGCTCGAAATCCGCGACCTGTGGCCCGAAAGCATCGTGATGGTCGGCGCGATGAAGCGCGGGTTCGCGATCCGGCTACTCGAAGCGATCGAAGCGTTCGCGTACCGCCATGCCGACCTCGTCGTGTCGGTGACCGACGGCTTCGTGCCGCACATTCGCACCCGACGGCCCCATGGCCCGATCGCGGTGATCAAGAACGGCGCCGACCTGTCGCACTTCACCGCCGATCGGGCTGCGGCCGACGCGTTTCGCGCCGAGCACGGCCTGACCGGCAAGTTCGTCGCGAGCTATGTCGGGACGCACGGGATGGCGCACGGGCTCGACACGGTGATCGCCGCAGCCGAGCGACTACGCCACCGCAACGATATCGCGATCCTGATGGTGGGCGGCGGCGCCGAGCGCGAGCGTTTGCGCGCGGCTCGCGATCAGCGCGGTCTCGCCAACATCGTGATGGTCGGTCAGATGCCCAAGGCCGCGATGCCGGCGATCTGGGGCGCGAGCGACGCGGCCTTGGTGCTGCTCAAGCGAGTCGATACGTTCAAGACCGTGATCCCGTCGAAGATGTTCGAAGCGATGGCGCTCGGCGTGCCGATGATCCTGGGGGTTGAGGGCGAAGCCAAGGCGCTGATGGACGCGGGCGCCGCCGGGATCGCCATCACGCCCGAGGACGATACCCAATTGGCGGCAGCGATCGAGAGACTGGCCGACGACCGCACGTTGGGCGAGCGGATCGGCGCGTCGGCGCGAGCCTATGTCCGCGCGAATTTCGACCGCGAGACGCTCGCGCGCGATTATCTCGCCGCGTTCGAGGCGGTCGCGCGATGAACATCACGCGCAGCCTTGCCTTCGCGCGCCATATCCCGCCGCGCCAGATCGTCGCTCGGCTCAAGCTGGCGGCGCGACGGCGCTGGTCGCTCAAGCGCCCCCCGACGCTCGCGGACCACGCGCGCGCCACAACCACCCTCCCCCGTCCGATCTTCTCGCCACGCGCCGGAATGGTCGAGCGAACGCCCGATGGCTGGCGCTTCACCTTCGTCGGCCGCAGCGTCGATTTCGCCGAGAGCATCGATTGGCACAGCGACGCCGACCAATTATGGCGGATGAACCTCCACTACATGGAGTATCTCGAAGAGCTCGACCGCGACGCCGGGCTCGCGCTGATTCGCCAGTGGATTCAGGCCAACCTGCCCTATCGAGCGGGTTACTGGCACGATGCCTGGAACAGCTACGCGCTGTCGCTTCGCGTCGTGGTGTGGATGCAGCGGCTCGCGGCGTGGGGCGTCGAGGCCGACGAAGTCGAGGACATCCGCGCCAGCCTGGCCGCGCAGATCGACTTCCTGACGCGCAACCTCGAAAGCGATCTCGGCGGCAACCACCTGATCAAGAACATAAAGGCGCTGGCATGGGCGAGCGCATGGTTCGCCGCGCCCGACAGCGACGCCTGGCGAACGCTCGCGGTTGACCTGCTCAACCGGGAGCTACAGACCCAGGTTCTGCGCGACGGCACGCATTACGAGCGCTCGCCCTCCTACCACGCGCAAGTCTTCGCCGATCTGATCGAGACTCGAGCCGCGCTCGGGTTCGGTCCGGCGACGATCGCGCTGGACCAGGCGTTGCAGCGCATGGCAGCGGCAACCGCGTTGCTCGCCCACCCCGACGGTAGTCCGGCGCAGTTCAATGATGCCGGGCTGACGATGGCGTATAGGCCCGACGTTTGCCTCGCGGCCTATGCGCGAGTCACCGGCCAGCCGATCCCGCCACGCGATGGCGCGTTCCGCCTACCGGCGGCGGGCTATTTCGGGCTTCACGCCCCCGGCTTCACGCTGATCGCCGATATGGGCACGATTGGTCCCGACAGCTTGCCCGCGCACGCGCACGGGGACATCGGCAGCATCGAGCTGTCGATCGCCGGCGAACGCTTCATCGTCGATCAGGGGGTGTTCGAATATGTCGCGGGCGATCGCCGCCAGGCCTCGCGCAGCGCACATAACCACAATTGCCTCGCGATAGACGGCGCGGAGCCGGCCGATTTCTACGGTGCGTTCCGCTGCGGGCGGCGGCCCAAGGTGACGGTGATGCAGTTCGTCGGCGGTGAGGATTCTATGCTCCTGCGCGGACACCATGACGGCTATCGACACTTGCCGGGTCATCCCGAGGTCGAGCGGCGGGTCGAGGTCAACGCCAACGGCATCACGCTCCACGACCGTATCCTGTGCGAGACTTGGCATGCCGCAACCTCGCGACTACTGCTCCATCCCGACTGCACGGTCGATCTCGACGGTGACACCGCGATTATCCGGCGCGGCGATGTCGCGCTTGCGATCCGCGGTTCTGCGCCGCTTGCGGTCGAGGATGCGGCGTGGTGGCCCGACATGGGCGTCGAGGTCGCGGCCAAGCGCATCCGCTTGACACTCCCGGCCGATTGCTTTGAGGCAAAGTTCGATATCGGGGCCGCCGACACGGCGACGGAGTAAGCGTGAAACAGGTCGAACAAAATTACCGGAGCGGTGTGCTGCGTCTTATCGACGCGCCGGTGCCGCGTGCGGGTGGTGGACGTAATCTGGTCGCGACGCGCGTGTCGCTGATCAGCGCCGGGACCGAGAAGCAGATCATCGACCTCGCGCGCAGCTCGCTGGCGGGCAAGGCGATGGCGCGGCCCGATCTGGTTCGGAAGACGCTGCAGAAGGTCCGCAACGAAGGCTTGCTGCCAACCGTGCAGAAGGTGTTCGCCAAACTCGATACGCCGATTCCGCTTGGCTATTCGCTCGCCGGAACGGTGGTCGAGGCGGGCGGCGATGCCGGCGGCTATACGGTCGGTGACCGCATCGCCTGCGCCGGCGCGGCGGTCGCCAATCACGCCGAATATAACGCAGTGCCCAAGAACCTGTCGGTGCGCATCCCGGCCGGGGTCAACGACGAGGCGGCGAGCTTCGTCACGATCGGCGCGATCGCGCTGCAGGGCGTGCGCGTCGCCAATCCGACGCTTGGGGAGCGCGTGGTGGTGATGGGGCTCGGGCTGATCGGGCAGCTCACCGTCCAGTTGCTCAAGGCCAATGGCTGCCGCGTGCTGGGCTTCGATCCCAACCGCGCACGGGCCGATCTCGCGCTCGAAATGGGCGCCGATGTGGCGGTGTCGGACGGCCTCGACGACGCGGTGCGCGGCTTCACCGGCGGCTATGGCGCCGACGCGGTGATCGTCACCGCCTCCAGCAAATCGTCCGGCCCGCCCAACCAGGCCGCCGAGATCAGCCGGATGAAGGGCCGCGTGGTGATGGTTGGGTTGACCGGCATGGAGATCGACCGCGAGCCATTCTACAAGCGCGAGCTCGATCTGCGGCTGTCGATGTCCTACGGCCCCGGCCGCCACGACCCGGCGTACGAGCTGGAAGGCCGCGACTATCCGCTGGCCTATGTCCGCTGGACCGAGCAGCGCAACATGCAGGCATTCCTTGAGCTTGTCGCCGAAGGCCGGGTGACGCCGCTCAAGCTCGTCACGCACCGCTACCCGATCGAGCAGGCCGAGGCGGCGTACAAATTGATGGACGGCGACGCGCCGTACCTTGCGATTCTTCTGACCTACCCCGACACCCCGACTCCGATCGAGCGCTCGATCCCGGTCGCCGGCAAGAACGCGACGAGCGGCGCACGCGGAACCGGGTTCATCGGGTTCGGCAATTACGCCAAATCGGTGCTGCTCCCCGCGCTCAAGAAGGCGGGTAACGAGCGGCTGACGACGGTGGTCACCTCGACCGGCCTGTCCGCGCACGACGCCGCCGAACGCCAGGGCTTCGCGCACGCCGCGACCGATCCGCAAGCGGTGCTGGGCGATGCCGAGACCGACTGCGTGTTCATCGCGACGCGTCACGACAGTCATGCCCGGCTCGCAGTGGAGGCGCTCAACGCCGGCAAGCATGTGTTCGTCGAGAAACCGCTCGCGCTGACCCAGGCGCAACTCGCCGAAGTGCAGGCGGCGGCGAGCGCCGCGCCGGGCGTGCTGACGGTCGGCTTCAACCGCCGCTTCGCGCCGATGATGATCGCGGCCAAGCAAGCGCTTGCCAATCGCGGCGGGCCGATCGCGATGCATTATCGGATCAATGCCGGGCACGTGCCGGGTGACAGCTGGCTGCACGGCAGCGAAGGGGGCGGGCGGATTGCGGGCGAGGCTTGCCACTTCGTCGACGCCCTCACCTTCCTCGCCGGCGGACCGCCGGTCGCGGTCGAGGCATTCAGCCCCGAAGGCGTGCACGACACCGTCTCGGCGGTGTTGCGTTTTGCCGACGGATCGACGGGCACGATCCTCTATTCCTCGCTCGGCGATTCGTCGCTGCCCAAGGAATATCTCGAGATATTCGCCGCCGGGACGGTCATCCGGCTCGACGATTTCCGCAAGCTCCACATCACGCGCGGCGGCAAGACCATGACCAAATCGGCGTCGGCGCAGGACAAGGGTCAGGCCGGGCTCGTCAAGGCGTTCTACGCCGCGACACGCGACGGCGCCCCTGCCCCGATCCCGCTCGACGAGCTGATCGCGGTGAGCGCCGCGACGCTGGATATCGCCGGGGCCGAGTGAGCCAGCCGTCGATCACCGCGCTGATCCTATCGTTCAACGAAGAGGTGCATATCGGGCGCTGTCTCGAACGGATCGCGCCGCTGGCGAGCCGCGTGATCGTGATCGACAGCTTCTCGACCGACCGCACGGTGGAGATCGCCAGGGCAATGGGGGCCGAAGTGCACCAACACGCCTTCACCAACCAGGCCGCGCAGCTGCAATGGGCGCTCGACACGATCGCGATCGACAGCGACTGGATCATCCGCATTGATTGCGACGAATATCTCGAACTCGCGCTGATCGACGAGATCAAGGCAAAGCTCCCCGCGCTGCCCGCGGACGTCACTGCGCTCGACCTCAAGCTCAAGGTGCTGTTCAAGGGCAAGTTCATCCGCTGGGGCGCCTATTACCGCACCTGGCTGACCCGCATGTGGCGCCCGGGAGCCGGTCGGATGGAGCAGCGCTGGATGGACGAGCGGCTGCTGATCACGCGCGGGCGCGCCGAACGGCTGACGGGTGGCGACCTGGTCGATGCGAGCCTCAAGGACATCGGCTGGTGGACGGCCAAGCATAACGCCTATGCGACGCGGCAGATGATCGACTTCATCGCGCGCGAGCATGGCTTGATCGGCGAAGAAGACGGCCAGCTCACCGCCTCCGCCAGGAAGCGCCGCGGCCTCCGCAAGCTCTATGGCGGCGCGCCGCTCTATCTGCGTGCCGTGCTCTATTTCCTGCAGCGTTATTTCCTGCGGCTCGGGTTCCTCGACGGACGGCTCGGCTTCGTCTGGCACTTCCTCCACGGCTTCTGGTTCTTCGTGCTGATGGACGCCAAGATCGACGAGGCGCGGACGTGGATCGCTGCGCATTCGCTTGCCGAATTCCCGCGCTATCTAGTGGAAACCTACGGCATCGCCGATACGGGAATCGCGTGGGACCGGTGAAGCCGCGCGTCCTGATCCTGATCGGCGCGTTCTGGCCGGGGCACGATTCGGCCGGGCCCAACCTCAGCGTCAAGGCGATGTGCCAGGCGCTGGGCGACGAGTTCGATTTCCTGCTGGTCGCGCGCGACCGCCCGTTCGGCGCGGCGAGCGCGATGATCGACAGCAGCCGATGGCACGATCTCGGCTGGGCGACGATTCACTATCTGACCGTCGGCAAGCGCGGCGCCGAGGGACTGGCCGCGCTGCTTCGCGACACGCCGCACGACCTGCTCTACGTCAACGGCTTCTTCGATCGCGAATTCACGATCCCCGCGATGCTCGCCCGGCGCTTGGGCAAGGCGCCGCGCACGCCCGTCATCCTCTCGCCGCGTGGCGAATTCTCGTCGGGCGCGCTTGGCCTCAAGGGCGCGCGCAAGTCGCTCTACCTCGCGATCACCCGCGCGCTCGGGCTGGCAAAGGGCGTGACCTTCCACGTCACCAGCGACGAAGAGGCCGACGACGTGCGCGCCGCGTTTCCGCGCAACCCGGTGGAAACGATCACCAACATTCGCCCGCTCTTCGCGTTGCCGGAGCGCGCACCCGGCAACCTCTTCCGCGTCGCCTTTCTCGGCCGTATTTCGCCGGTGAAAGGCCTCGACGTCGCGCTCGAAGCGCTGGCGCTGGTCAAGGCCCGCGTCGACTTCACGATCTTCGGTCCGATCAGCGACCGCGCGCATTGGGCACGTTGCGAGGAATTGATCGCCGCGCTCCCCGCCAATGTCACCGCGCATCGTGCCGGCGAGCTCGCCAACAACGATGTCGCTGAGACGATGGCGAAACAGGATTTGCTGCTGCTCCCGTCGCGCTCCGAGAATTTCGGCCATGCCATCTTTGAAGCGTTGGGGGCGGGCACGCCGGTCGTGATCGGCGACCGGACCCCATGGCGTGGGCTCGAAGCCGCCAAGGCCGGGTTCGATATCGCATTGCCCAACCCCGCCGCGATCGCCGCGGCGATCGATAGCTTGGCCACGATGCCCCCCGACGAATATGCCGGCTGGCGCGCCGGCGCGCGCGCGATGGCGGAGCGTTTCGTCGCGACCAGCACCGCACGCGCCGACATGGCGCGGCTCTTCCACGCCTTGACCGCCCCCGGCCCTTCACCCATGGGCGTGCGCGCATGACGAGCCTCGCCACCCACGCCAAGCGCTTTATAGGCCCGCTGCTCGCCAATCGCTGGACCGGGATCGTGGCGGCGCGCGTGCTTCGCGACCGCATACCGCATCGCGGGCTGACGATCGACACGTCGAGCCCCGTCGTGACGCCCGAAATCAAGGCAGCGCTGCTGATGCGCGGCTATGAATCGAGCGAATATCGCTTCGTGCGCCAATATATTCCGACCGATTGCGACGTGATCGAACTCGGCGGCAGCCTGGGCGTGATCAGCTGCACCATCCGCCGCCGGATCGATCCGGCGCGCCGCCAATTCATCGTCGAAGCCGATCCGCGACTCGCCAAAGCATTGCGGCGTAATCTCGCGATCAACCACTGCGACAACAACGTCGAGGTGATCGAGACGGCGATCAGCTACGATCCCGGCGAGACCGTCTCGTTCGCGCTCGGCGAAAGCTCGGTCAGCGGCCGGATCGCCGCCGATGGCGGATCGCTCCCGACGATCGAGGTGCCGGCGTGCACGTTGGGCCAGCTGATCAAACGCCACGGGCTGACCAACTTCGCCTTGGTCAGCGATATCGAGGGGGTCGAGTGGCGGATCCTCCAGCACGACCTGGATGCGCTAGCGCGTGCCCGCATGATCGTGATGGAGACGCACAAATTCTCGCCCTACGGCACCTATGACGACTTGATTGCCGCGCTTCTGGCGACAGGGCGGTTCAGCTTGCGCGATCGGCATGGACCAGTGATCGTTCTCGAACCGACCGCCTGAGCAAGGCCATGAAGACTCGCCTCGCGATCGTCGTCACGCACCCGATCCAGCATTTCGTGCCCTTCTATCGCGCGCTTGCCGCCGATCCGGCGATCGAACTCCACGTGCTGTACGGCGCGCCGATCGGCGTCCAAGCCTATTTCGACGAGGAAATGCAGGCCGAGATCAGCTGGAACATGGACATGCTGGGCGGCTATAGCCACGAATTCCTCGGGCCGGTGCCCGATGACGGCCAGCCCTGCGTGCGCGAACCGAATTCGCCCAAGGTGGCGGATCGCCTGGCTGCGTTCGCGCCCGACGTGGTGCTCGTCTATGGTCACGTCCAGGCCAACGTCCATCGCGCGATCCGCTGGTGCCGGAGCCGCAGGGTGCCGCTGATGACGATCGGCGACAGCGAGTTGCTGCGCGAGCGCACGACGCTGACACGCGCGGTCAAGGACATCGTCGTCCGTTGGATTTTCCGCCGTTATTCGGCGTTCCTGTCGGTGGGCGACCGCAACGCCGATTTCTATCGCCACTACGGCGCGCCGGCCGATCGCATCTTCCGTTGCCCGTTCACGATCGACGAAGCGGCGTATCGCGCCGCCAAAGCCAACCGCGCAGCACTGCGCTCCGAGGCTCGCGCGACCTACGGGATCGCCGACGATGCGGTGGTCGCGCTGTTCGTCGGCAAGCTGTCGAGCCGCAAGCGGCCAGTAGACCTGATCGAGGCGGTCGCGCGGGTGAAAGGCGCGAAGGTCACGGCGCTGTTCGCCGGCAATGGCGACCAGCTTGCGGGAGCCAAGGCGCGCGCGGAAGCGACCGGCGTCGACGCCCGCTTCGCCGGGTTCGTCAACGTCGACCAGCTCCCCGCGCTCTACGCCGCCGCCGACATGCTGGTGCATCCGTCGGGCGCCGACCCGCACCCGCTGATCTGCTCCGAAGGCGCGTGCATTGGGCTGCCGATGATCCTCAGCGATCGGATCGGTGCGGTCGGCCCGACGGACATCGCGCGCGAGGGCGAGAATGCATTGGTGTTCCCGTGCGGCGACATCGCTGCGCTGGCGGGGATGATCGAGACGCTCGCCACGGACGGCCCGAGACGCGACGCGATGGGGCGCCGCTCGCTCGAAATTTTCGACGAGTGCGATCTCGCCGCGAGCGTCGCCGGGATCCATCGCGGCATCGAGGCGGCGCTGGCGCGGCCGCGATGAGCGCCGCGCGCAAGCTGTTCAGCCCGAGCTATTGGCGCAGCGACAGCGCGGTCGCCGCGTGGCTGCGCGGCGCCGGCTGGCTGTTCTCGTCGTCACTGATCGAGCGCGCCGCCGCGCTTGCCCAGACCGTGCTCATCGCGCGCGCGCTCCACCTTGAGAATTACGGGCGCTATGGGCTGCTATTCTCGACGATCAGCACGCTGTCGCCGATCGTCAGCCTGCAATTGCCCTATTCGGTGATCTATTTCGTGTCGCGGTTCCAGGCGAGCGATCCGGCCAAGGCCGGCGCGATCGTCCTGCTCGGTCGGCGGCTGACGCTGGCGACGACGCTGGCAGCGCTGATCGCATCGGCGGTGTTCGCGAGGCCGCTATCGCAGTGGCTGTTCAACAGCGGCGATTATGCCTGGCCGATCATCCTCGGCGGCGTGATCCTGCTCGCGACCGTGCAGGCTGGCCTCAGCGACACGCTGCTTCAAGCCAGCGAGCGATTCCGCACGCTGGCGATCGCGCGAGTCTCGACCGCCTTGCTGTCGCTCGCCGCGCTGGTGCCGGTGATGATCTACGCACCGACGCTGACCGCCGTGATGGCGGTGATCGCGGGAGGAGCCATAATCCGGTTGATCGCCGTCGCGATCCCCGCGCGGCGGCTCAGCGCGCCGCTCGTCGCGCATACCACTTTTCGTCAGGCGCTAGGCTCGGCACGCGCGATCTTCGACTTCTCGTTGCCGAGCGGATTGCTGTCGCTGGTGACCGGTCTGTCGGTGTGGATCGGCAATTACGCCCTCACCCGGCAGCCGGCGGGGTATCGCGAGCTCGGCATCATCAACACCGGCCTGCAATGGCGCACGCCGATCCTGGTGGTGATGGCGTCGCTGGCGAGCGCAATTCTGCCGATGCTCGGCCGCTATCTCGGCGCGTCGGAGCATGAGCAGACCCGGCGGCTGCAGCGCTATCACGTGTGGCTCAACATCACCGTCGCGCTCGGCTTTTCGATCGTCGCGGTGCTCGGGTCGAGCCTGATCCTCGCGCTCTACGGGCCCTCGTTCCGCGGGCAGAATTTCCTGTTCGCGCTGTTCCTGGTCCCGCTGGTGCCCACCGCTTATGTCACCGCCCGCCAGCAGGAGCTGGTCGCGGACGGGCGGATGTGGAAGCAGCTCGCCTTGTTCGTGCCGTTCGCCGCGATCACCATTGGCGGCACTTTGTGGTTCGCGGATACGCTGACGGGCGCGATTTTGGGCTATATTCAGCTCGGCGCGTGGGTGGTAACGGCGGCGCTGGTCGCGTTGCTGGTGCCGCCCCCGGGTGCCGAGACGACGCCGGCAGAGGAAGCGTAACATGTGCGGCATTCTGGGCGTGGTGGCGAAACGGCCGATCGAGGTACCGCGGTATCGCGCCGCGCTCGACCTGCTCGCGCATCGCGGCCCCGACGGCGAGGGCGAGTGGCACGACGCCAGCGCCGGGATCTGGCTCGGGCATCGCCGCCTGTCGATCATCGACCTGAGCCATGCCGGCGACCAGCCGATGCTGTCCCCTGACGGACGCTTTGCCCTGATCTTCAACGGCGAAATCTACAATTATGTCGAGCTGAAGCGCGAACTGATCGCGCTCGGCGCAAGCTTCGTGTCGGAGAGCGATAGCGAAGTCATCATCGAGGGCTATCGAGTCTGGGGCCGGGACGTGCTCGCGCGCCTGAACGGTATGTTCGGACTGGCGCTGGTCGATCGCCAGGCGGGGACGATGCTGTGCGCGCGCGACCGTTTCGGCGAGAAGCCGTTCCTTTACGCCAAAGGCGACGGCTTCATCGCGTTCGGGTCCGAATACAAGGCACTGCTCGCGCTGCCCGGCGTAAGCCATGGCCATGACGAGTTGATGATCGTCACCGAGACATGCGCGCCGGGATCCTCCGCCGACCGCAATCGCCGGACGCCGTTCGACGCGATCGAGCAATTGCTGCCGGGCGAAGCGATGGAGGTGAGCCTCGCCACGCTCGCGACCGATACCTGGCGCTATTTCGATATCGACCTGACCAGGACGCGCGACTTTGCCGATCCGCGCGACGCGATGGCCGAATTCCGCGATCTGTTCGTCGATTCGGTGCGGATCCGCATGCGTTCCGACGTGCCGGTCGGGTCGTGCCTGTCGGGCGGGCTCGATTCGTCGGCGATCGTCGGCGTCGCGCGCCATTTGCTCGGGCCGGACGCGAAATATCACACCTTCACCGGGCGGTTTCCCGGCACGTCGGCCGACGAATGGCACTTCGCCGAGCTGGTGGTCAACCGCAGCCATGTCGTCAGCCACATCGTCGAACCGACCGTCGGGCGTTTCATGGCCGACCTGCCGCGCTTCATGTGGCACAGCGAGCTGCCGGTCGGATCGTCGAGCCAGTTCGCGCAATGGTGCGTGTTCCACCTGGCGAAAGAGCACGACGTCACCGTGCTGCTCGACGGCCAGGGCGCCGACGAGCTGCTCGGCGGGTACGAGCAGTATTTCGCGTTTTACATCGAAGCGCTCAAGGCACGTGGCGATACCGCCCGGCTGGCGCGCGAGCTCCCCGAGATCGAGCGGCGCTATCCCGCCGCGCTCGAAGGCGGCGCGGGAAAGGTGCGCTCGCAAATGCCGCAGCGTCTGCGCCACGCGTTGGCGCATCTGCTCAACCGCGGGTCCGACATGCGGTTCGGGCTCAAGAGCGGGTTCAGCGAGGCGGTGACCGATCACGCCGCGCGCGGGGAGCATGGCGGCGACGCGCTGCGCGACGCGTTGTACGAGGACACGTTCGAGCGTCACCTGACGACCCTGCTGCGCTACGGCGACCGTAATTCGATGGCGCATTCGCGCGAGGTTCGCTTGCCGTTCTGCGACCATCGCCTCGCCGAGCTGGCGCTGCAGATGCCACCAGAATTCCTGATGGGCGATGTCCAGACCAAGCGCCCGATCCGCGAGGCGTTGCGCGAATTCCTCCCCGAGGCGATCGCAACTCGCTGGAACAAGCAGGGGTTCCGCCCGCCGCAGGATCTGTGGTTCACCGATCCGGCCTTCCTCGAACTGATGCAGGACACGCTGACCTCGGCCTCGTTCCGGCAATCGGCGGTGTGGGACCAGCGCTGGTGGCTGAAGGTGCTCGACCGTATCCGCGGCGGTGAGCTCGAGCTCGGCTGGAAGCTATGGCAGCCGTTCATCCACGAAATGTGGAAGCAGCATTTCCTCGCGCCGGTGATCCGCACGGCGGCGGCCGTGGACCGGCTCGCCGCCTGATCCGCCGCGTTTACATGAACATCCTGCTGGTCAGCGGCACGCATCCGCGCACACCGCACATTTCGGGCGTTCGCGCGGGACGGTTTGCCGAAGAACTCGCGCGGCTCGGGCACCGCTGCGTGCTGCTCTGCCCGACCGTGCCGGGCGAGGCCGAGCAGATCGACTCGATCGCCGATCACGATTGGTCGATGCCCTATATCGCTGCCGTGACCGACCCCGCGCCGCCGGTGACGGCGGGCGCGTTCGCGCGGCTCGGCACCGCGATTCGCCTGTTGCGCCATGGCGGCAACCGCGTGGGTCTGTACCGCGCGATGCTGACGCGCTGGCGGCACCTCGCGCCCGGCTTCCCCGTCGACGCCGTCTGGACGACGTTCGGCAGCCTGGAGAGCGTGTTCGTCGCGCGGCGCATCGCGCGCGGCGCGAGCGCACCGTGGCTGCTCGACGTCAAGGACAACCCCGACATCTACGTTCCGCGGCTGCTGCGGCGCGCGCTGGCGTGGCGGCTGCGCGGGTTCGGCGCGCTCCAGAGCAACGCCGAACTCCACGCCGATGCCGCGACGCGCTGGCTCGGCCAGCCCGCCGAGCTGGTATATAGCGGGGTCGATTCCTGCTTCTTTCCCAAGGCGCCGCCGCCCCCGCGCCGCTACGTCACGTTGGTCGGCGCGCTGTATCATCGGCATTTGCTCGACGCATTCGTCGATGGCGTCGCGGCGTTCAACCGCAATGCCGCTTCCCCGATCGAGATCGTCCATCTCGGCGCGCAGATCGCGATGCTCGAAGAATCGGCGACGCGGCACGATGGCCACGTGCCGGTGTCGAGCCCCGGCTATGTCGCGCCCGCGCAAATGGCGGCAATCTGCCAGTCCGCGCTCGCCAATTGCTACGTGTTCTTCGGATGGGGCTTCCATCACAAATTGTTCGAGCTGCTCGCGTGCCGCCGCCCTGTGATCGCCTATGGCGGCGAATTGCGCGAAAGCCTGTCGGCCGCCGAGCGCCTTCACGCGCCGCTGCTGACACCAGACAGCCCCGCTTTGCTGCGCGCGGCACTCGAGGAAATCGACACGCCCGGTTATGCGATCGATCCGCGGTTGCCGCCGCGCTTCTTTACCTGGCCCGAACAAGCGGCGATGGTCGATGCCGCGATGAGGAGAATGACGGCATGACCGCCGAAACCGCCGATCTGACCACCAGTCAGCGCGTTGTGCGCCAATATTACGAGACCACGTCGTCGCGCGAATCGTTCACCCCGGCGATGATGGAGCGTCAGATCGTGACGCTCGAACGGCTGCTCGGCGATTGGGCGCCGCAAGAGGGCGAGGTGGTGGTCGACCTCGGTTCGGGCATGGGAGAAACGTGCGCGGCAGCGGTCGCACGCGGCGCCGCCAGCGTTACCGGGATCAACTTGAGCGCGAGCGAGAACGAGTTGGCGCGGAGCATCGTGCCTCAGGCGACCTTCGTCGAGGCGGATATCGTCGCCGGCCTCGCGGCATTGCCCGATGCCAGCGTCGACCGCATTACCGCGCTCAACATCCTCGAACATCTCGACAAGCAAGTGTTGGCGGCAACGCTCGACCAAGCCATGCGCGTGCTCAAGCCGGGCGGATCGCTGATCGCGATGACGCCCAACGCCGGCTCTCCGTTCGGCGCGATGACTCGCTATTGGGACATCACCCACGAGCTAGCCTTCACGCCGTCCGCCTTCATCCAGATCGGGCGGCTGTGCGGTTTCAGCAGGTTCGACTTTCGCGAATGCGGCCCACGCCCGCACGGCGTGGTGAGCGCGATTCGCTATGTGCTGTGGCAAGCGATCCGGCTGGGCATCAAGATACGGCTGATGATCGAGCTCGCCTCGACCAAGGGCGGGATTTACACCGCCGACATGCTCACCCGATTGACCAAGTAGGTCGCCCGCGCGCGATGGCTTGGCACCGTGACGCGCAGCCGCTAGTCGCGTACCGCGCGCAACCGATGTGCGCCTGACGGGGCCCGCCGAGCGACCGATGCCAAGTTTATTCCGCTCCAACCGGCCTCACACGCTCTACGCAGCGCTGATATTCCTGACCGTTGCCATCCTGTTCGGCGGCGCGTCGCGATACAATGTCGGGACGTCGATCGTTCCGCGGCTCGCCGGGCTTATCGCGCTGACCTACGTCATGTGGCGCCGGCATGGCTCGCCAATCCGGATCGAGCGCGCAGCTTTGATCTTTTGGGGGCTGGTGTTCGCGGTCCCGCTGATCCAGCTCGTGCCATTGCCCTGGGACATCTGGACCGCGCTTCCGGGGCGCGGACTGGCGCGCGATGTCTACACGGTGATCGGCGTGCATCCCTGGCTGCCGATCAGCCTGTCGCCAAGCCGAACGCTCGACTTCCTGCTCGCCTTGTTCGTGCCGCTCGCCGGCTACGTGCTCGGCGCGCATCTCGACTTCGCCGGCCGCGCAGTCATGCTGCGAGCGATCCTCATGCTCGCGGTGGTGAGCGCGATCCTCGGCCTCGGCCAATTGACCGCCGGCGCGGGCAGCCCGCTCTATTTCTACCATATTACCAACGATGATTCGAGCGTCGGCTTCTTCGCCAATGCCAATCATCTCGGGCTGTTTCTGGCGGGTGGGATCATCATCGCGCTGGCGTGGCTCGGCGATTCGATGGCGACGACCGGCCGCATCGTCGTGCCAGCCGTAGTCGCGGCAGCGCTGGCGATCGTCGTTCTGCTGTTCGGCATCGCCGGTACCAGCTCGCGCGCGGGCGCGATCTTTTCAGTGATCGCCTTGGTCGGCGGCTTGGCGATGCTGCCGCTCGAGCGCGTGGGACTGAAGCGTCGTTACGTGATGGGTGGGGCCGCGATCGTCATGGTGGGGCTGGCCACCGGGCTCGGACTGGTGCTCAGCGGCACCCTCTTGTCGGGCCGGTTCGCGCTCGATGAGGGCACGCAGGAGCGGATCGGGCTGCTACCGCAGTTCGGGCGCGTGATCCGCGATTTCTTTCCATTCGGGTCGGGGCTGGGAAGTTTCGAGCCGGTGTTCAAAAGCTACGAGCAAGCGCAATCGCTCAGCTTCGGCTATTGGAACCAGGCGCATCAGGATTATGCGCAGGTCGCGATCGAGGCTGGCCTCGTCGGGATCGCGCTGATCGCTGCGTTCGTCGTCTGGTACGTCCTTCGCGTAGTCGGAATCTGGCGAAACGGCGATCCGTCGTCGCGCGTACGGCGGCAACAGATCACCGCGGCCTTGTTCATGCTACTGGTGATGCTCCACAGCGCGGGCGACTATCCGATCCGGACGGGCGCGATCGCTGCCGTCTTTGCATTCCTGGCCGCTTGCCTGACGGCGCCGCAGGAAAGTCGCACGGCGCGCGAGCGCCGTTCGCGCCCGAGATTTGGGGACAAGGCTTTTCCGGGCTATGACGAGCAACAGGATGTGGTACCGGGCATCGAGTAACGTCGCGGCAACGCGGCGCAAGGAGGCGCGTATTTACGGCAGGATTATCGCAATCGGCGCACTGGCCGGGTTGCTGGGCGGTTGCGGCACGAACTTCAAGCCTGAGGCCGCATCGGCGGCGGCAGTTCAGACCTCGTTGCCTGCGCCGTCGATCACCGACATGACTCGCGACCAGGCGGACTATCGCATCGGGCCGCTCGACAAGCTTTCGGTGACGGTGTTCGGCGTCGCCGACTTGACGACCAACGGTACGGTCGACGGCGCGGGCAATTTCTCGATGCCGCTTGTCGGCCAGATCGCCGCGGTTGGGGAAACGCCTTCGTCGTTCGCGCGCAAGATCGAGGCCGCGCTTGGCGGGCGCTACGTAAAAAATCCGCAAGTCAGCGTCGCCGTGACCGAGGCGGTGAGCCAACTCGTCACCGTCGAAGGCAGTGTCAACAGGCCCGGCCAATACCCCGTGGTCGGCCGCTCCACGTTGATCCGCATGCTCGCTCTGGCGGGCGGCACCAGCGACTATGCGTCGCTGCGCGAGGCGATCGTATTTCGGACGGTCGGCGGCCAGCGCATGGTCGCGCGCTTCGACATCAGGGACATTCGCGGCGCGCGCGCGCCCGACCCGGAAGTGTACGGCAATGACGTGATCGTCATCGGCGAAAGCGCGGGCAAGCGCCTGTTTCACGATATTCTGACCGCGGCCCCGCTCGCGGGCATCTTCTATCAGATTGTAAGGTAGGGTTTTTCCCGAGTCATGAACGACCTCCCGCTCGACATCAGCAGCCGCGGCGCGACCCCGGAAGGGTCGAACCTTGCGCTTGAGCAGTTCCTTCAGCAGCAGGACACCGAAAGCGCGCTGACTCAGTATATCCAGGTGCTGGTCCGCCAGCGCTGGATCGTGCTGGCGATCATCGCCGCCGGCATCTTCGCCGCGCTGTTCATCAACGCGACCACCGTCAAGCTCTATCGCTCGACCGCGTCGCTGGAGATTGCCCGCGAAGCCGCCCGCGTCGTCAACGTCGATGACACCGCGCCCAAAAGCGCCGCAATGTCGAACGAATTCTACCAGACGCAATACGGGTTGCTGCGCAGCCGTGCCTTGGCCGAACAGACCGTCGCAAGCCTGCGTCTCGCAGATAACGTCAAGTTTCTCTACGGCTATGGCGGCGGCAAGGTTCCCGCCAATGCGTTGACGGGCGACCGTCGCCGGCGCGAACTCGCCGCCGCCGGCCAGTTGATGGCGCATCTGACGGTCGAACCCGTTCGCGGATCGAGCCTCGTCTCGCTCAGCTTCGACAGTCCCGATCCCGATCTGTCGGCGGCGATCGTCAATGCGCTCGCCAAGAACTTCATAACCTCCAATCTCGACCGCCGATTCCAGGCATCGGCCTACGCGCGACAATTCCTGCAACAGCAGATCGAAGCCACACGGCAGAAGCTCGAAGCATCCGAACGCGCGCTGGTCGCTTATGCGGGTCAGCAACGCATCATCGACTATGAGGGCGGCGGGGTCGACAAGAACGGCGCGCCGACGCCGGGCCAATCGGTCGAATCGACCGATCTTCGCGCGCTCAACGACGCGCTCAACGCCGCCAAGATCGATCGCGCCCAAGCGGAGGCGCGGTATCAACAGGCGGCACGCAGCGCCGGACTCAACGCCCCAGAGAGCCTGGCCGACAACACGATCAATCAGCTTCGTTCGCAACGCGCCGAACTCCAGGGCGAATATCAACGGCTGTCGGCGACGTTCCGCCCGGATTACCCGCAGATGGTCGCGCTACGCCAGCAAATCGCCGAGATCGAGAAGCAGCTCGGCCGCCAAGGGTCGGTGGTCCTCGATTCGCTACGCTCCGCCTATCAGGCGGCGGCACAACGCCAGAACGACCTGCAACGTCAGGTCGATACCCTCAAGAACAGCGTCATCAATCTGCGCGGCCGCAGCGTGCAATACCAGACGCTGCAGCGCGATGCGGACACCAATCGCGCACTCTACGACGCGCTGCTCCAGCGGTATAAGGAAATCGGCATCGCCGGCGGTGTCGGAACCAACAACGTGTCGATCGTCGACGCCGGCCTCCCGCAGCGGGGCCCCGTAACTCCGCGCACGACGATGAACCTGCTGCTCGGGCTGTTGCTCGGCGCGCTGATCGGCGCTGCGGTGGCATTCATGCTCGAACAGCTCGACGAATCGATCATCGCGCCGCACGACCTCGAACGAAAGCTCGGCGTGCCGCTGCTCGGCAGCGTCCCGCGCGTGCCCGATTCGGACGTCTCGCTCGACTTGCTCGAAGACAGCAAGAACCCGCTGGCCGAGGCCTATCTGTCGCTCCAGACGGCGCTTCGCCTGACCACGAGCAAGGGCGCGCCGCGCGTGCTGTTCGTGACCAGCTCGCGTCCGTCCGAAGGCAAGTCGACCACGGCGATGGCGGTGGCGCGCAACTTCGCCGCGCTGGGCCGCAAGACGATCCTGATCGACGCCGATTTGCGCAACCCGTCGGTGCACAAGATGCTCGGCTTCGCCAACGCCGCCGGGCTGACCAACATCCTCGCCGGCGCCGAGGACATGAGCAGCTTCATCCGTCCCGGGCCGGTCGAGCGACTGTCGATCATGAGCTCGGGGCCGATCCCGCCCAACCCGGCCGAATTGCTTGCCGGGCCCAATCTGCCGCGAACCTTCGAACGGTTGCTCGAGACCTACGACCATATCGTGGTCGACGGCCCGCCGGTGCTGGGTCTTGCCGACGCGCCGCTGATCGCCAGCTATGCCGAGGCGACGATGTTCGTGATCGCGGCCAAGAACACGCACACGCGCACCGCGCGCGTGTCGCTGCGCCGTCTCGCCGACGTCCACGCCAACATTCTGGGCGCCGTGCTCACCAAGTTCGACGCCAAGAAGGTTGGCTACGACTATGGCTACAATTACGAATATGGCGAGAAGAGGATCGGGTTCCTGAAACGCGCGACCGGCTGAGGCGGCCGCCGTGAAGATGATCACGATCCGGCGCGGGACGTGGGCGGCGCGGACGGCGATGCTCGCGCTGCTGATCGTCGGCGGATCGTTCACGCTTCGGTCGGGACTGGCCTTCTTCCTGGCGACGCCGGTCACGGCCGAACTCGCGCTGCGGATCGATCCGACCAACTCCGACGCGATGAGCATGCGCGCGGACGAATGGCTCAAGACGGTGCAGATGGGCGACGAAGCCGCGCAGCTCACCGCCTTCAGCAAGCGGACGCTCGAACGATCGCCTTACGAGGTCGTCGCGCTCCGCGATATCGGGTTCATCACCGCGGCCAACGATGACGAGCCCGGGGCTGCGAAGCTGCTGTCGCTGGCGGCGCGGCTGAGCCTTCGCGACTATCTGACGCATGCCTGGCTGCTGAGCTACCGCTTCCGCACCGGCCAGACCGCGGCGGCCGTGCACGAGGCGGATATCGTGCTGCGCCAGCAGGTCGAGAACTGGGATCTCGTCTTGCCGGCGTTGGTCACGCTGACCCGCGACATCCGCGTCGTCGAACCGCTGGCGCAAACGCTCGCCACCGGACCGTATTGGCGTGGAACGTTCCTGCAAAAACTAGGTACGATCAACCCGAACCCCGCCGCGACCTTCGCCCTGTTCAAGCGATTGGCCGACTTGGGCGCACCGGCGACCAGCGGCGAGCTCGAATCCTATTTTGTCGTGGCCGGGCCAAAGATGGCACCCGGTACGCTCTTTGCACAGTGGTTGGCACTTCTGCCGCCCGACGCCAGATCGGCCGGGCGCGGACTGCTCCGCGACGGCGATTTTGCCGGTTTGGATGCGCCGCCGCCGTTCGGCTGGCGACTTTACCCGCACGAGTCGGTTTATGCCGAACGCGTGACGGGCCCGGCCGGAATGGGCAATTCGCTCTTCGTTTCGTTTTCCGGCGACAAGGAAACCGTGTTCGCCGACCAGGAACTGGTGCTCGCGCCGGGCCACTACCGGCTCTCCGGGCGGGCTTATGCCGAGGATGCGGTCGACAAGACCGTGTTTCGCTGGGCACTGGTGTGCATGACGCCCGGGCATCAAGCCGCGCTTGGCCAAGTGCCGATAGCACCCGCCCCCGGTCGGTTGACGACATATGCGATGGAGTTCGACGTGCCGACGGGGTGCGATCAACAGCAGCTCGCGTTGATCGGCGAGTCGATCGGCGACACGTTCGACACGCCCGCCGTCTATGTCGATGGACTGGAGCTACGCCGAATCCGCTGACCTGGCGGCGCGCGCAGCGACGATCGCGAACATCGTCTTGCGGCGCCGCCGCGATCCGGCAATCCAACGCAGCGCGCGGGGCAGCGGCGGCTCGGCATAATAGACCATGTCCAGCACGCTCAGCCCGATCCCCTGCAGCGTATCGCGAACTTGGGCTGCCGATGGTACGTGGCGAACGTGGCGATAATAACGGGGGCGCCGTGTCAGGCGATACGCCAGCCGCTCGAGCCGGCGATAGCGCGACCGCCCGTTGGGCAAGGAGACGATTATCCGCCCATCGTGGCGTAGCAACGCTGCCAGCCGCGCGAGTTCGACCGCCAGATCCGGCAGATATTCGAGCACGCTCGAACACAGGACAAGATCGTATCCTCCGGCGCGATCGGAAAGCGATTCGAACAGCACGACGTCGAAGGAGACGTTTTTGACGCCTCGCGCCGCAGCGGTCTCGCGCGCCAGTTCGATCATCCGGGGGCTGCCGTCGATCCCCTCGACGCTGGCGACGATCTTCGCCGCTTCGAACGATAGCGTACCGGCGCCGCAGCCTGCATCGATCGCCCGATCGCCGGGTCGCGCATAGCGCGCGATCAAGCCGCCCCACGTGCGAAGGCGATCGCGAAAACCGGCCGACCGTTCATAGCCGTCGCGAAACGACGGCGCGATCGAATCGTGCCACGATATTGCCGTTTCCTCGGTGTCGCTCATCGTTCTCGCTCGCCCGAGCCGCCGCGCAGGCGGTAAGGACCGAAGCAGCAGACGGTCGCCACGCACGCCTGCCCGGCCACAAGCCTGCACCAATAAAAAAGCGCGCGATCCGAAGATCGCGCGCCCAATAGAATTTCTGATCTTATCGGATCACGGGCTCTTCGGCTTCGAGTCGCCCGAGGTCGCGGCGATGATGCCGGCGATGATTGCGAGCAACGCGAGAATGCCGACCACCGCACCCGTGCCGTGAATGTGATTCGCGTTCTGAGCGTCGGCGCCAGCACGAACGGTGCTGACCTTGGCCATGACACTGCCCTTTGCAGGCGCGGATTGCGCCATCGCAGGCGACGCCGCAAGCGCCACCGAAGCAAGCGCCACTACAGCGGACTTAAACAGCACCATTAGCAAACTCCCTTGGTTATTCGTTCCAATTTCCCCGCGCTTGCCACACAAACGCGCCGACTGTCAACCATATCACCGAGCGTTTCAGGGTCGATTTCGCGTTCCCTTTTATCCGGCAGCCAGCCAACATCATCGCCAACGCAAGAGCGAGTCAATCGTTGCACAAAATGCGTTTTGACGAGCGATTTTGCGTTCGAGCGATGCAATGGCGCCACAGCGTTAACGTCTCGTGACTCGACGGCATCGCTGCTGTCGGTCGCCTGCCGCGCCAAGCGGATCGTCGCGACAAAGCCCTTGTATGACGGTCGTCAATCCGGGAAAGGGCGGCGATGCCCTCGCCCGCCCGCCCACGTATCCTGATCGTGTTCGGCACACGGCCCGAGGCGATCAAGCTGTTCCCGCTCGTCCATGCGCTACGCCGTACCGATACGGATGTGCGCGTCTGCGTCACCGGCCAGCATCGCGAGATGTTGGACCAGGTTCTTGAAATCGCGCAGATTACGCCGGACTACGACCTCAACTTAATGCTGCCCAACCAGTCGCTCGACGCGCTGACCGCGCGGCTGCTGAGCGAGCTCGGCGCGGTGATGGATCAGGATCGGCCCGATCGAGTCATCGTCCAGGGCGATACGGCGACCGCGATGGTCGGCGCGCTCGCTGCCTATTACCGCAAGCTGCCGGTGGGCCATGTCGAAGCGGGCTTGCGCAGCGGCAACATCTATCATCCCTGGCCCGAGGAAGTGAACCGCAAGATTGTCGGCAGCATCGCCGACCAGCATTTCGCCCCGACCGACACCGCTCGCGATGCGCTGACCGCCGAAAACGTGCCCGCCGATCGCATTTACGTGACCGGCAACACCGTGATCGACGCGCTGATGAAAACCCGCGCGCGAGTCGATTCGGACCCGTCGCTCGCTTCGGTCGTCGCGCCGATCGCGGCGCGGTTCGCCGGCAAGCGCATTGTTGCAGTAACGACACACCGACGTGAAAATTTCGGCGGTGGTCTCGAATCGGTCGCGCACGCGGTGCGGCGGCTCGCCGCGCGGCCCGATGTCGCGGTGATCTTCCCGGTTCATCCGAATCCCAACGTCCGCGCGCCAATGGTCGAAGTGCTGGGTGGGACCGACAACGTCGCGCTGATCGACCCGCTCGACTATCCCAATTTCGTCCGGCTGCTGTCGTTGTCCTACTTCGTGATGACCGACAGCGGCGGCGTGCAGGAAGAAGCGCCCGCGCTTGCCAAGCCGGTCCTGGTAATGCGCGAGACGACCGAACGTCCGGAAGGAGTCGCGGCCGGCACGGCGAAGCTCGTCGGCAATGACGAGGAGACCATCGTTACCGAAGCTTCACGCCTTCTCGACGATAAGACCGCCTATGAAGCCATGGCCCGCGCCCACAACCCTTTCGGAGACGGCAAGAGCAGCGAGCGAATCGCCCGCATCATTGTCGAATCGTTCGCCTGACATGAGCCCTGATGTGACTGCCAACGTGTGCGTCGTCGGGCTCGGCTATATCGGGCTGCCCACCGCAGCGGTAATCGCGCGGAGCGGCGCGCAAGTGCTCGGCGTCGATGTGCGCCCGGCAGTGGTCGATACGATCAACGCCGGCAAGATCCATATCGAGGAAGCCAATCTCGACCTGCTGGTGCATGCGATGGTCGAATCGGGATCGCTGCGCGCGGCGCTGACGCCCGAGCCGAGCGACGTCTTCATCGTCGCAGTGCCGACGCCGTTCACCGACGACCATGCGCCCGACATCGGCTATGTCCTCGCCGCGACCCGTTCGATCGCACCGGCATTGCGTACCGGCAGCCTCGTGATCGTCGAATCGACGTGTCCGGTCGGCACCACCGAGGCGGTGCGCGACGTGCTGCGCGACGCGCGGCCCGACCTTTCGTTTCCCGACGGCGACGGACATTCGAGCGACGTTTGCGTCGCCTATTGCCCCGAGCGCGTTCTGCCGGGGAAGATTCTCGACGAACTGGTCAGCAACGACCGTTCGATCGGCGGCTTGTCGCGGCGCTGCGCCGAACGCGCGGTGGCATTCTATCGGACCTTCGTCGCCGGCGACTGCATCGCCACCACCGCGCGCACGGCGGAGATGTGCAAGCTGGTCGAGAATTCGTTCCGAGACGTCAACATCGCGTTCGCCAACGAACTGTCGATCGTCTGCGACACGCTCAAACTCGATGTCTGGGAAGTGATCCGGCTCGCCAACCGCCATCCGCGAGTCAACATCCTCCAGCCGGGGCCCGGGGTCGGCGGTCACTGCATCGCGGTCGATCCGTGGTTCATCGTCGATAGCGACCCCGAAAACGCTCGGTTGATCCGCATCGCGCGCGAAGTGAACGACGGCAAGGCGCACTATTCGTTCGCGCGCGCCGCCGCCCTGGCCGGCGCCCATCCCGACGCTGCGATCGCGTGCCTGGGGCTGGCGTTCAAGGCGAACATCGACGATCTACGCGAGAGCCCCGCGCTCGGAATCGCGGTCGAGCTGGCCAAGGCGTATGGCAACCGAGTCCGCATCGTCGAGCCGCACGTCACCGAACTGCCGGCAGCGTTCGACGGGACTGGCGCGACGCTGGCGAAACTCGACCAGGCGCTCGACGAATGCGGCGTGTTGATCGTGCTGGTCGATCACGACGCGTTCAAGAACGTCTCTGTCAATGCCCGCAGCGGCAAGGCGATCTACGACACGCGGGGCATCTGGCGCGGCTGAGGCGTTACTTGGCGCCGAACCCGGTGAGCACCGTGCCGATCGTCCGGAGGAGGATCAGCAGGTCGAGCCACCCCGAGAAGTTCTTGATGTAATAGAAGTCGTAGTTGAGCTTCGAATGGACCGACGCGAGATCGGCGACGTGCCCCTGATTTACCTGCGCCCAGCCGCTGATCCCCGGACGGACGATGTGGCGGTACGAGTAAAACGGGATTTCCTGCTCGTACCAACTCGACAAGGCGACCGCTTCGGGACGCGGGCCGATCCAGCTCATTTCGCCGAGCACGATGTTGAGCATCTGCGGCAGTTCGTCGAACCGCGTCCGGCGCAGCAACCGGCCGAGCCGCGTGATGCGCTGGTCGTCGTCGAGCGTGATGTAACCATCGCGATCCGCCTCGTTGTTGGCAGCCGTCATCGTGCGAAACTTCCACACGTGGAACGGCTTGCCGCGATATCCCATCCGTTCCTGGTGAAAGAGCGCGGGTCCCCGCGAGTCGAGTCGGATGAGGATCGCGACCACGATCATCGGCACGATCAGGATCGGCAGCACGGCGAGCGTGAAGACCAGATCGATCGCGCGCTTGATCTTGCGGTAGGCCAGGTTGGGCAACAGCGATCCGAAGCTGTTTTCGGAAAGATGCTCGATCGAGACGCGCCCGGTCAGCGATTCGCGTATCTGCTTGGTGTGATAGATCGGATGCCCCTTGATCGCGGCTTCGGCTAGCATCCGCTCCCAGGCATCATCGTGGTCGAAGCGCAGATCGGCGACGATGACGACTTCGCGCCCCGGCGGGACTCGCGGCTCGGTCAACGGAATCCATTCGACGTCGGCAATCTCCGTCAACGACGCGGTCTTGCCGAAGGGCACGATATAGAACGGCTTGGTGCCGCGCCGGCGCAGGTAGAAATGGATCGCGTAGGACGTCGCGGTCGCCAGCACGAAGGACGTGATCAGGAAACCGCGGCTGTAATCGAGCCGAAGCAGCAGGAACGCCAGCACGACAAGCCCGTACGAGGTCAGGAAGCTTGGAACGATATAGCTGAATACGCGCGAGCCGGGGAAAGCGATCACGCGGCGCAGCAGGAACAGCCCGAGAATCGCTGCGAAGATCGAGCCGAGGATGACGTTGTCGAGCCATCCAACCAACGTCGCGGCGTTCGGGTTTTGGTTGATAAACGGGCGACTGAACAGCTGCCACGGCACGACGACGGCGAGTACGAGCACGGTGAACGCTTCGATGCGAAACGATTCGAATATGCTCGATCGTGCGCGCGCGGCTGCCGTGGTTCGACCCATCAGCATGTCGATCGTCGTCCCCTTGTTACGCTGTACCGGCGTCAAAGCCGGGAGGCGGTTACACCCTCACGGGCGCCGCTGTCCATGGATCGATGTTAAGTCTTATCGCGGACGCAGGTCGGCCGGCGGCACGATAGCCTCCCCACGCGCCTTCAATTCGGCAATGCGCGCAACCTCCGCTTCGACCGCGCGAAGGCGTTCGCTCCAGCTCGGATGGGTGGCATCCTGAATTAGCCCGCCAAGGTGGCGGCGCTTGAAGCTTGCCCACACGCCAACCGCGGCCGCGGGGTCGTAGCCGGCACGAGCCATCAAATACGGCATCAGCCGGTCCGCCTGAAGCTCCTGCGCACGCTGGATCGCAGCCCTCGACTTGCGGTGCCCCAGCGCATTGTGCGCGAGCTCGTG
Source organism: Sphingomonas sp. (assembly GCF_036269755.1). Classification (GTDB taxonomy): domain Bacteria; phylum Pseudomonadota; class Alphaproteobacteria; order Sphingomonadales; family Sphingomonadaceae; genus Sphingomonas. Next base: position 154,485 of record NZ_DATBDV010000023.1, read on the forward strand.
GCCCAGGATCGCGGCGAGTTGGTCGGGCGTTTTGGCGAACCCCGCCATACGCGTCGACAACTGGACCCAGGTCCCGTTGGCGACGGCGTCGGGATCGTCGCCGGGGATCAGCTGGAAGCGGGCTTTGCACGCGGGCGTGCCGATCACGTCGATCGTACGGCGCTCACCGGCCCGCACCACCGTCAACCGAGCCGTGCCATCGGCCAGCGCCGAATCGAGCGCGGTCATCGCCGCCTCGACCGCGGTGAACGTGCCTCCGGCAATTGTCGGTGGCGTTTCCGCGAACGGCGCGCCGTCGGCTTCGATCAAGGCGTCCCCCGGCTGCAGCTCCGCGCGCTCGGCGGGCGAGCCCGGCACCACCAGGGCTATGGTCGGCCGCTCGGTGAGCTTGAGGATATCGGCAGCGGCGGCGCGATAGTCGCTGCCATATTGCGCCAGCGTTTCGATCAGCATCCCGCTTTCGACCATATGCTCGACGCATAGATCGACGTTCGCGGTTGCCAGACGGTAGCCTACCGTCGCGACCGCGGTATCGTCCGCCAGCAACGCGCGCACGACCGCAGCCGGCTGATCGGCAGCGGGCGCCGGGGCGGCGGCGACCAGTAGTGTGCCGGGCAACAGTGCCCCGGCCAGCGATCGTAACGCTTTCCTCATGGCGCTCCCGCTAGCGCAGCCGCGCCGCGCAAGCCAGCTTGGCCGCGGCGGGGCGAGCCGCTAAGGCGCGCGAACCGGGGGCGGTCAACCGCCTGAAATCGAAGGAGTGCGCGTGAAGCTGGTCGTCGTCGGTCTGGGCTATGTCGGCCTGCCGCTTGCCGTCGCGCTCGCGCGCCATTTCGAGGTGTGCGGGATCGACATCGACATACGCCGTATCGCCGAGCTGCGCGACGGCCAAGACCGAACCGGCGAAATCGACGCCGCGACGCTCCGCGAATCGAGCCTTACCTATGCCTCCGATCCCGCCGACTGCCCGGCCGCCGATGCCTATATCGTTACCGTCCCGACCCCGATCGACGCCGCCAACCGTCCCGATCTGGGCGCGGTGATGAGTGCGACGCGGATGGTCGCCAAGATGATCGAACCGGCGCGGCGCCCGGTCGTGATCTACGAAAGCACCGTTTATCCCGGCGTCACCGAGGATCTGTGCGGGCCTGAGATCGAGACGGTGTCGGGCCTGACGCGGGGGCGCGACTTCACGCTCGGTTACTCGCCCGAGCGGATCAATCCGGGCGACCGCGAGCACACCGTCGATCGGATCGTCAAGGTGATCGCCGGCGAGGACGAAGCGACCACCGACACGCTCGAGGCGATCTACGGCAAGGCCACGTCTGCCGGCGTGTTCCGCGCCGCGTCGATCAAGGCGGCCGAAGCGGCCAAGGCAATCGAGAACGCGCAGCGCGACATCAACATCGCCTTCATGAACGAGATCACGCGGATCTTCGGGTCGATCGACCTGTCGGTGTGGGACGTGCTGGCCGCCGCGGGGACGAAGTGGAATTTCCTGCCGTTCCAGCCCGGGCTGGTCGGGGGACACTGCATCGGGGTCGATCCCTATTATCTCAGCCACCTCGCCGAGCAGTTGGGGCATGACCCACGCGTGATCCTGGCGGGGCGCGACACCAATGACGGGATGGCGCGCTGGATCGCCGAGCGGATCCACGACCGCGCCGGGAAGGCCGGGTCGGCGCTGGTGCTGGGGCTGACCTTCAAGGAGAACGTCCCCGATCTGCGCAATTCGAAGGTCGCCGACCTCATCGCCGGGCTGACCGAGCTGGGCCACATTGTTACCGTCCATGATCCGCATGCCGATGCTGCCGAAGCGACGCACGAATATGGCGTCACCGTGGATGGCGACGCGCTCGATCGGCAATACGATGTCGTCGTGCTCGCGGTGCCGCACGCGGCCTATCTGGAAATGGGCGACGAGCTCGCCGGGCTGGTCGCGCAAGACGGCCTGTTCGCCGACATCAAGAATGGGATGCCCACCCTCACCGGCGCGACGCGCTGGACGCTGTAGGAGCTTATCGATGCGCGTTCTCGTCACCGGCGCGGCCGGGTTCATCGGCTCCTGGGTGATTCGCCGCTTGCTCGCGCGCGGCGACATCGTGATCGGGATCGACAACCTCAACGATTATTATTCGGTCGACCTCAAGCGCGATCGTATCGCCGCAATCCAGGCCCTCAACACCAACCGGTTCGAATTCATCCAAGTCGATTTCGCCGACGACAAGGCACTCGACGCAGCGCTGGCGAAGAAGGCGTTCGACCGGATTGTCCATCTCGGCGCGCAGGCCGGGGTGCGCTATTCGATCGACAACCCGCGCGCCTATGTCCAGTCGAACCTGGTCGGTCACCTCAACATCATGGAAGTCGCGCGGCATCGCGGGGTCGAGCACCTCGTCTACGCTTCCTCCTCTTCGGTCTATGGCGGCAACGACCAATTGCCGTTCCGCGTCGAGGACCGAGTCGACCACCCGCTATCGCTCTACGCCGCGACCAAGAAGGCCGACGAGTTGATGAGCGAGACCTACGCGCATCTCTATCGCCTGCCGCAGACTGGCTTGCGCTTCTTCACCGTTTACGGCCCCTGGGGCCGGCCCGACATGGCGATGTGGATCTTCACCAAGGCGATCCTGGAGGGGCGCCCCATCCCGGTGTTCAACAACGGCGATATGCAGCGCGACTTCACTTATATCGACGACATCGTCACCGGCGTCGTCGCTTGCCTCGACAATCCTCCGCCCGACGACAACGCGGTCAAGGCCGGGGGCAGCGTGTCGCCGCACCGGCTCTACAATATCGGCAATCATCGCTCCGAGCAGCTCGGCGACATGATCGACCTGATCGAGCGAGCTTGCGGAGTGAAGGCGGTACGCGATTACCAGCCGATGCAGCCCGGCGACGTTCAGGCGACCTATGCCGACATTTCCGCGATCCAGCGCGATCTCGGGTTCGAGCCGACCACGACGATCGAGGTCGGCGTCCCCGCTTTCGTCAACTGGTACCGGGAATATCACCGCGTCTGACCGCGAACAGCGACCGGCTGCGGCCGTTGTAAGGCGTCAGCCGCGGCGGCGCGATCAGATCGAATCCATATCCCGTCAGAAAATCGAGCACCGCCGGCTTGTCGCCGAATTCGTCCAAATAGACCGCGGCGATGCGGCCCGCGCCGAACAGCGCGCGCGCACCTTCGAGCACCGCCAGTTCCATTCCCTCGACGTCGATCTTGATCACCAGCCGCCCTGTCAGGCCGAAACTGTCGAGCCGCCGTGCTGCAACGCGAAACTCACGGCTCGGAATATGCGCCTTGCCGGCGTGAGCGCGTGCGGTCGCAACGCCCGACACCGCGCCGCTGATGAAGTCGAGCTCGCCCGGTCTGTCGGCCAACGCAACATTCACTGCCTCGAATCCGAACCTTTCCGCATTGACGATCAACCGCGCGAACGTGTCCGGACTGGCTTCGAACGCGACCACGCGGAAATTGTCGAACAACCGCATGGCGTCGGCGATTACGCTCGAAAAGATCCCGATATTGGCACCGACATCGACGAACGTCGTGCCCGGTCCGAGCAGCATGCTGACTCGCTGCAGCACCAGCGTCTCGTCGCGTAGCAAACTGTTGGCGGCGGCAAGCTTCGAAGCGCGGAAATAGCCGTTTTCGCGCAACGCATTGATCCGAAACACGCGCTGGAACAGCACGACGTCGCGATCGCTTCCGCCCCAGCGCAGCCGCATCAGCCATTCGCGCAGCCGTGGCCGTTCGTTGATCTGGCGCTGGATGAAGCGCAGCCGGTGCTGCGCGAACGTCAGCCGGCGCCGCTTCACGCCGCGAGCTGGTCGGTCAGCCATGTGGTCGCCTGACAATCGACGACCAGGTGCACCCGGTCTTCGTCGCCCTCGTTGGTCACCGCGTGGGGATCGGCGAGGCGCAGGTACCACGCCTCGCCCGGCTGCATCGCGACTGGCGTGCCGTTGAGCAGGAAGGTGACGCCGGGGTTAGTGGTGATCGGAATGTGGATGCGCGCCTCGCCCCAGTCGGCCGCGAGATCATGATCGTGATGCTCCTTGATCCGCGAGCCCGGCGTCAGCCGCATCAGCCGCACCGCCTTGAGCGGGCAGTCGAAGGTTGCGAGCACTTCGCGGAAATACGGGGTCCGCGCCAGCACGGCGGCATCGACGAACTCGGTCGCATCGGGCGGGGTGTAAGCCTGCATGATCGGATGAGTCGCGCCAGATTGATGCCGGAGCGGGAGGACGTCCCAGCGGCCTTCGTAATTCTGCTTCACGAAATGGTCTGTCCAGCTCAGCGCCTCGACCGTCGCTAGATCGGCACGCAGCCGCGCGGGGTCGAACGACAGCGGCAGGCGAACGCGGTCGGGCAGCGTCACGGGCGATTGTTCGGTCCAGTCGCGCAGGCTAGCATCCCTCCCTGCCGCCCTGTTCCAGGCCGGCGACACGACCCTATCCGCCCCCCTTCCCGCTTGCAAAGGTTTGAATGTCCGACCCCTCACCCATCGACCGGCTACGCGTGCTCGTCCTCGGCGATCCTTCGTTGCAGGACGATCTCGCCGCGATCGACGATCGACTCGATTTTGCCGCCGCGGCTGCAACGGCCGCCGCCCAGGCTGGCTTGACGATCGATCCCGCCGACATCGCGGCGGCTTGCCGGCACGATCCGGCCGGTATCGCGCGATTCGACGCAACGCCGCCGACCGAAACGGCTTGGCCGCCGCTTGCCTGGCTGCCGAGCGCACTCGTCCCAACCGTCGCGGGGCCGGCGGTGGATTGGGCGTATTTCGGCGCAATGCCGCTGACCGATCCGTTCTTCGAGGACACGCGCCGCCGCACCAATTGGCGGCCGCTCAATCAGCTCTGCCGCGTGCGGACGCCGCTCAATGCCCTGGCCAGCGCGATGCCCCCAGGTGAACAGTGCGCGCCTGACGCCTTGATCTTTCACATGTCACGATGCGGATCGACCCTGGTGTCGCAGATGCTCGCCGCGGTCCCGACCAACGTGGTCGTCTCCGAAGCGGCACCGCTCGATGCGGTGATTCAGCTCGCGCACACCAATCCCGATCTCCCGGCGGACCATCGGATCGAACTGATCCGCGCAATGGCCTCGGCATTGGGGCGCGACCGCTTCGGCAAGCGCGCGCGGTTCGTGATCAAGCTCGACAGCTGGCACACGCTCGCGCTGCCGCTGATCCGCGCGGCCTTTCCCGGCACGCCGTGGATATTCCTGTTCCGCGACCCGGTGGAAGTGATGGTTTCGCACAAGCGCATCCATGGCAGCCAGATGGTGCAAGGCATGATGCCGCCGGGCTTCTACGGGTTCGATGACAGCGCGTTGATTCCCGCCGACGAATTCGCCGCGCGCGCGTTGGCCGCGGTGTGCGGCGCCGCGATCGAGCATCGCGGCGCCGGCGGCGGGATGTTCGTCGACTATGCTTCGCTGCCCGACGCGGTCGAGGAGCGAATCCTCCCCCATTTCGGGATCGTGCCGACCGATGCCGAGCGCGCTACGATGCGCGCCGCCACGGCCCGCGACGCCAAGGCGACCAATAGCACCTTCAGCCCCGACAGCCGGGGCAAGCAGGACGAGGCGAGCGATGCCGTTCGCGCGCTGGCCGACCAACATCTCGCCGCGATCCACCGCCAGTTGCGCATGCTGGCCGCGGACGCGCCGCTCGCTTGAACGCCGCCGCGAAGGTCCGTATGCCGCAGCCCGGGGGGAGATGACGCGTGTATTCCTATTGCGTATCGGGACTTGCAGTCGCCAGCGAGGTGGATCTCCCAGGGCTGATCGCCGGCGATCCCGCGCGTCCGCCCGAGGTAACGATTCGCCACGACACGGTCCCGGCGGCGCTCGACGGCGCGATCGCGACCGGGCCGACCTGGCAGCGCAGCGACCGCCAGTTCCTCGTGCGCATTCCCACTATCGCGCGCTTCCTGCTCGAGGATGGGCGATCGATCGCGTTCGAGGCCGAAGGCGATGCGACGCCGCAGGATGTCGCGGTTTTCCTGTCGGGCAGCGTGTTCGGCATGCTGCTGCATCAGCGCAACCACATCGTGCTTCACGCCAGCGCGGTGCTGGTCGGCGGCAAGGCCGTCTTGTTCTGCGGCGTGTCGGGCGCGGGCAAGTCCACGTTTGCCGCCGCGTTGGGCAAGGCGGGCTATCCGCTCGTCGCCGACGATCAGTGCGCGATCACGACCGGCGAAGACGGCATTCCCTGCATCCATCCCGACGGGCGCCAGCTACGCTTGTGGAAAAACAGCATCGACGAGCTCGACCTCGCCGACCGGCGCCGCGACGCGATGCGCGACCGCCTCCACAAATTCTACGTCGATCCCGATGGCGCCGCGAGTGGCGCGGTGCAGGTCGGCGCGATCTATGCGCTGGTCGAACAACGCCACGGCACCACCGTGACGATCGAGCGGGCCGAAGCGATCGACGCGACTCGGCTGATCACGGCGAACGCCTATCGGCCCAGCCTGATCGCTCAGCTCGGCCAACGCGCCGATTATTTCCGCGGCAGCGCGGCGCTGGCCGACGCGGCGGGGGTGTTCGCGCTGACTCGCCCGCTTGGCTTCGACCGGATCGCCGAGACGATCGCGCTGCTCGAACGGCATTGGGCGGAGAATGGATTGGTCGGAGCGGCGGCGTGACGCCAACCTATTGGCTCGCTTCCTACCCCAAGTCGGGCAACACCTGGTTTCGAATCGTGGCGGCCAATCTGTGGTCGGGCAGCGATTCGCCGATCGACATCAACCGGATCGATAGCACCGACTCGATCGCCAGCGCGCGGCCGCGGATCGACGAACGCTGCCTGGTCGATACCGGGCTGCTCTTCCATGACGAGATCGATCGCCTGCGCCCGATCTTCTACGCCTATGCCGCGCGCCGGGCAGCGCACGACGACTCGGACGAGCAACGCGTGCCGGTGCGGCTGGTCAAGTCGCACGACGCTTACACCCGGCTGTCCGATGGCACGCCGCTCTTGGCGGGCCGCGACGGGGCTGCCGGGGCCGTGCTGTTCGTGCGCGATCCGCGCGACGTCGCTTGCTCGTTCGCCAACCACCTCGCCAAGTCGATCAATGCGACGATCGGCCACATGGCGAACCCGGATTATTGCCTCGCCGGGGGGACCGACCGTCAGCCGTTCCAGCTGCGGCAGCGGTTGCTCGACTGGAGCGGGTTCGCGGCAAGCTGGCTCGACCAGTCCGACATCCCGGTCCACCTGGTCCGCTATGAGGACATGATCGCCGCGCCAGTGCCGACGATTCGCGCCGCGTTCGAATTTTGCGGCGTCGACCCCGATCCGGCTCGGCTCGACCGTGCGATCGCCTGGGCGAGCTTGGATGAATTGCAGCGGCAGGAAGCCGCGAGCGGCTTTCGCGAAGCACCCAGAAAGGCGAAGACGTTCTTTCGTCGCGGCGTGGCCGGGGGCTGGCGAGACGAGCTCGATGCCGACCAGGCCGCCCGCATCGAGCGCGACCACGCGCCGATGATGCGACGGCTCGGTTATGCTATCGAAGCCGATGCGGCGACACGTCGACGGGCATGAAGGAAGGGACGAGATGATCCATCGCGAAGGAGACTGGTTGAGTGCCAAGGTCGGCGACCAGTTGGTGATGATGAGCGCGAGCGAGGGCAAGTATCTGAGCCTCAGCGAAGTCGGCGCGCGGATCTGGGAGTTGATCGAGACGCCCAAGTCGCGCGAGGACCTGTGCGCCACATTGGTCACCGAATACGACGTGACTCCCGAACAGTGCCGGCGCGAGGTCGACGATTTCCTTGCGATGCTGGCGAAGGAGAGCGCGGCCCGTATCGACGCCGCGGCGTGACCGCGCCGGCGAGTCGAAAATGAGCGCCATTTGCGGAATCCTGCGGTTCGACGGCGAGGATGTCGCCGCCGGCGCCGTCGCCCGGATGACTCGCCGCATGTCGTATCGCGGGCCGGACGGAATCGAGACGATCGAGCTCGGCCGCCTCGCGCTCGGCCATTGCCTGATGCACGTCAACCGCGAAGATGTGTACGAGGCGCAGCCGATCGTCGAGCGCGATGCCGTGCTCGTCGCCGATTGCCGAATCGACAATCGCGAGGCGCTTGCGGCGGAACTCGGCATTTCCAGCAACGCGCTGGCGGCGATGCCCGACAGCGTCGTGCTGCTCAACGCGTGGCGGCACTGGGGCGACGACGTCGCGGCGCATTTGCTCGGCGACTTCGCGTTTGCGATCTTCGACCGCGCGGCGGGCACGCTGCTGATCGGCCGCGACCATATGGGGCAGCGGCAAGTCTATTATCATGCGGGCGAAGAATTTTTCGTCTTCGCGACCGAGGTCGGCGCGCTGTTCGACGCCGGGGGCGTGCCGCGGCGTATCAACGAGCAGGAGGTCGCCCGGCGGCTATTCTGGTCGACGGTCAAGCACCCTGGTGAGACCATCTATGCCGGCGTCGCGCTGCTGCCGGGGGGGTCGACGCTGCGGATCAATGCCGCGGGCGGGTCCACCCTCGCTGCCTATTGGCAGCCGCGTGCCGGGGATGAGCATGTCGCACGCGACGATGCGCACTACGTTGCGGTCTATCGTGCGACGATCGAGGAGGCCGTTGCGTGCCGCGTGCGACGCCTGATCGCGCCGCCCGCCCTGGCGTTCAGCGGCGGGTTCGACAGCGGAATCATCGCCGCCGTTGCCGCACCGATCGTGGCGAATGGCGGCAAGCTGATCGCCGTGGCATCGGTGCTCGCCGAAGACGATCCCGAACGCGATGCACGGCCCGCGGTCGAGACCTTTCGGGGCCGCCCGGGGCTGGACATCCACTATTTCGTCCGCGGCGCCGAAACCAACTATGACGACCCCGAAGCCGCGTTCGCGGAAAGCGGCGGCATGGCGCAGCGTACCATGGCGCGCGACGGCATCCATGCCATCGCGCGACGGTGCGGCGCGCGGCTGGTCATGGACGGGCATGGCGGCGACTATACGGTCAATGTCTACGACACGCAGTGGCTCGGCGCGATGCTGAAGCGCGGCGATTTCGGGCGATTCGCACGCGAGTTTCGCGCGAAGCTGCGCTTCACCGGCAAGCGTCCGCGCTCGGCGCTGCGCTCCGACGTGCTGCCCTCGCTCACGCCGAATCGGGTCGTTGCCTGGGCGCTGGCGGCGAAACAGGGTTTTGCCCCGTCATGGCGCCGGCGCGGCATCAGCCGCGACTTCGCGGCGCGCGCGCTTGCCGCGGGAACTATCGATCGCACGCAACTGAATGACGGGCATCCGCTCCGCAAGCATGGCCCGGCGCGAATGCTCAAGATGCTACGGCAGGTGGCGATGGGCGCGCCTGGACAAGGCTCGCCGGCCGCGCGTGCCGGCCTCGACCTGACTCGCCCTTTTCACGACAAGCGGATCGTCGAACTCGGGCTGGCGATCCCCGAGTCGCTGCAATTTCGCGACGGCCGCGACCGCTGGCTGGCGCGCACCGTCTTCGCCAACCGGCTGCCCCGCCGAATGATCGAGCGGCAATTGCCGAACGACCGCGAGCAGCCCGACCTATTCCGGATGATGCGCGAGGCCGCGCCGCGCCTGCTGGCCGAAACGCGCGCGCTCGACCGCGACTCGACGATGTCGCGCTATGTCGATCTTGCGGTAGTCGAGCGGCTACTCGCGCGCGGCGGTCGCGAACACGTCAAGCGCGACCGCATCCGCACCGCAGCGGCAGTGCGCACGTTGATGATTGCGCGATTTGTGGCTTGGGTCGATCGCAGCAACGCCTGAACGGCGGCGCCTTTAAGAGCCGTATGAAATGCTGCTGTAGGAACTGACTCCGTCGGGTCCGGCATTGTTGACCAGCGATCGGGTCGAGCTTGCCGAATCGACGATCACCGTCGGCGTCGCCCAAGGCTTGCGCCCCTGCGTCCGTTCCGATGGCACTGGCGATTGTTCGACAGCGTTCATGACAACCCTTTCCCCAAGAATCGGTACGCGACATTATCGCGTCCGTAACGGCTTTTCGCGCACTGCCGTCTCCGGGTCAAGTAATCACTGCTTTGGCGCAGTATTACGCCGCAATTTGGTGCGAACACTACGCCAGGCCAAGCGAAAACAGCTCCAAAATGACCGTTGGGCTTTGACTCTGCCGAAAACCGGCATAAGGTCGCGTCGAAGCCGTTCGGGGGGACGCCTTGAATCTCCGCCCCTGCCGCCGGCTAAGGAGTGAGAGGCGCTATGACCCAACCATATGTCGGCGAAATACGGCTGTTTCCGTGGGACTGGTCGGTTCGGGGCTGGGCGCTTTGCCAGGGTCAGTTCTTACCGATCGCGCAGAATCAGGCGCTGTTCGCTCTGATCGGCACGACATATGGCGGCAATGGCGTGACCACCTTCCAGTTGCCCGATCTGCGCAGCCGCGGGGCAGTCGGCATTGGCCAATTGGCGGGTGGCAGCTTCTATACATGGGGTGAACAGACCGGCACCGAAACCGTCACGTTGACGGTCAATCAGATACCGCAACACACGCACCAATTGGTCGGCAGCACCAATGATGCCGGCAAGGCGCCGGTGCAGAATTCGATGTTCGCGCACGACAATGTCGCCGATGTCGATTATCTCGCGCCGTACAATGCGAGCGCGCAGCAGCCGATCGCCCCGGCGACGATCGCCAACGCGGGCGGCACGCAGGCGCACAGCAATATCCAGCCGTACACCGCATTGAATTACAGCATAGCGTTGCAGGGCCTGTTCCCCTCACGCAACTGACCGGATGGCCTCGGCCAGAAAGAGGAAATCATGTCGAATCCCTTCCTTGGTGAAATCAGGCTGTTCGCCGGCAATTTCAACCCGCGCGGCTGGGCCTTCTGCAACGGGGCTTTGTTGTCGATCGCCCAGAACGATGCGCTCTATGCGCTGCTCGGCACGACCTTTGGCGGGGACGGCCAAACCACGTTCGGCATACCCGACTTGCGGGGACGCTTGCCGGTCGGCCAAGGCCAAGGGTCCGGGCTGAGCAATTACGTCGTAGGACAAATGAGCGGCACCGAGACGGTCACGCTCACGAGCAATCAGATGCCGAGCCATTCACACACTTTCTTCGCCAGCACGAGCGCGGGCTCACTCGATCGTCCCGGCGCGACCGCGCAACCCGCGAAGGCGGTGCAGTCGGTCGGAGGCCAGTCCGCGCTGCTCTATGTGATCCCTGGCGCGGCGTCGCCGATCACGCCGGTCAACATGAACCCGGCGAACATCGCTTCTACCGGCGGCAGCCAGCCGCACGAAAATCTCATGCCGTTGCTGACGGTCAACTACATCATCGCGCTGGAAGGCGTTTTCCCCTCGCGCAACTGACTTCGAAAGGTCTTATCATGACGGCACCTTTTATCGGCGAGATCAGGGCGTTCGGTTTCAACTTTCCACCGCGCAACTATATGTTTGCTTCGGGTCAGTTGCTCCCCATCGCCCAGTATACCGCGTTGTTCTCGATCCTCGGCACGACCTATGGCGGCAATGGGACGACCAACTTCGCGCTGCCCGATTTGCGCGGCCGTGTTGCGATCGCTCAGGGTCAAGGGCCCGGCCTCAGCCAATATGTACTCGGCGAAACGACCGGGACGGAGAACGTGACGCTATTGAGCACCGAGATGCCGGCCCACACCCATCAGATGATGGGCGGCACGGTGGCCAATGCGCCGAACCAGGTCAGCGGCACGCCCGAGGCCGGAGCGATGTTCGGCGGAAGTTCGCCCGGCAAGGCCTATGTCGCTACGGCAGCGAACTTGACGCCGATGGCCGTGCAAACGATCGGATTCACCGGCGGGGGACAGGTGCACAACAACATCCAGCCGGTGCTATGCATCAATTATTGCGTCGCGATTCAGGGTATCTTCCCGACGCGCAACTAGACGGACGTCTTCGGTGAATATGGCTGAGGCGTCGTCAGCTTTCGCTTTACCCGCCGGGCTGGTGTCTCAGGGGTTCGCGCTGCGGCCCGAAACCGACGCGGACATTCCGTTCCTCGCGCGGCTTTACGCGAGCACGCGCGAAGCCGAACTGGAGCATGCGCCGTGGGAGCCGCTGTCAAAGCTGGCGTTCCTGCTCAACCAGTTCGAAGCACAGCGGCGCCATTACTACGCTTATTACCCCGACACCGCATTCGACGTGATCGACTTGCATAGCGTGCCGGTCGGCCGCCTCTATCTCGAAGCACGGTCTGGTTCGTATCATATTATCGACATCGCGCTGATGCCCGACATGCGCGGCCAGGGGGTCGGCACGCAATTGCTCGAGGGGCTGCTGGCTCATGCCGGGGCGCTCGGCAAGGGTGTCGGCATTTCGGTCGAGACGTTCAACCCGGCGCTTCATCTCTATCGCCGGCTGGGTTTCACCCATATCTCGGACGAAGGCATCTACCAGACGATGGAATGGTCGCCCGAACCGGTCGTCAGTTGAACGTCGCCGAATAAGTCGCGCCTTCAGCCTCCGAATAGGCGTTCGGCACGATGAAGATGTCGTGCTCGCCCATCGTCGGATGGACCAGCCGATACATTCCCTGTTGGTAGACGGTCGGGCCGGGCTCGCGGAAGACCAGTTCGAACGGTGGGCGCGCGCCTTCCGGAAGGGTCGACACCTTGAGCGGATTCGCTTCGACCAAGGTGAAATGCAGCGCTTCCGCCCCGTCACCGGCGGGCAACGTGAATACCGTCCCCACGTGCGGCGCGAAATCCTCGACAGTCAGCGTTGCCATGCATCGATCCCCCAGCTTGCGCCGTCATTACTGACGCATGCCGCGCGCTCGATCAAGCGTGGAGCACGCTCCGGATCGCCAGCGCCACCACGCCGAGCGCGGCAACGCTCGCTGCCCAGATGCCCGCCATCCAGGCGAGCCGCTTCCACAACGGACCGGCGTCCGCGTCCATCAATGATACCCGCCGGCGTCACCGACCTTGCCGCGAAACACCCAATACGACCAGGCGGTGTAGGCGAGAATGATCGGGATCATCAGCCCGGCACCGATCAGCATGAAGGTCTGGCTCTTCGCTGGCGATGCGGCCTGGACGATCGACACCGCGCCGGGCACGATGTCGGGGTACATGCTCGCCCCCAGCCCGGCGAAGCACAGCAGATACAGGCCGAGCGTTAGGAGGAACGGCATCAACTCCTTCTTGTTGAGCAGCGCCCACCAGAAGCCGATCGATAGCGCCGCAACCAGCACCGGCACCGATCCCGCGAATAGGATGCTCGGAAAGGTGAGCCAGCGTTCGTAATAACGCTGTTCGAGGAAAGGCGTGGCGGCGCTAACCGCCGTCACCGCAAGCGCAGTCGCCACGCCCGCGATTCGCGCGAGCCGAAACGCGCGTCCCTGGGTCGCGCCATCGGTCTTGAAGATCAGCCAGCAGCTGCCGAGCAAGGCGTATCCCGCGACCACACCGATGCCGGTGAGCAGCGAGAACGGCGTCAGCCAGTCGAGCCAGCCGCCGCCATAGCCGCGGCCCGTGACCTTGACGCCCTGGAGCAGTGCACCGAGCACGATCCCTTGCGCCAGCGCCGCGGTGACCGACCCTGCGGTGAAGGCGAAGTCCCAGAAGGCGCGGTGCCGCGGATCGCGCCAGCGGAACTCGAACGCGACGCCGCGAAATACCAGCCCCAGCAGCATCGCGATGATCGGCGGATACATCGCCGGCATCAGCACCGCAAAGGCGAGCGGAAACGCCGCCATCAGTCCGCCGCCGCCGAGCACCAGCCAAGTCTCGTTGCCGTCCCACACCGGCGCGATCGCATTCATCGCCTGGTCGCGCTCGGAACCGACGCCGAACGCCGGGAACAGGATGCCGATGCCGAGGTCGAACCCGTCCATCACGACATACATGAACACCGCGAACGCGATCAGGAACGCCCAGATCAGCGCGAGCGTCGGATCGGCGGTCATGATTCGTCTCCCCGCTGTGGCGCAGGGGTGATCCCGGCGGTGCGGATCGGTGCATCGCCCATTTGCGGCTCATCCGGCACCGCGCCCGCCTGCATCAGCTTCAGGATGTACCAGACGCCGATCCCGAACACCGCGAAATAGACCGCGACGAACGCGACAAGCGAACTCGCGACCGCGGGCGCCGCCAGCGGAGACGCCGCCTGGCTGGTGCGCATCAGGCCATAGATCGTCCAGGGCTGGCGCCCGACCTCGGTGGTGATCCAACCGGCGATCACCGCGACGAACCCCGCCGGCCCCATCGCCACACCGACACGATGCAGCCACTTCCAATCGTAGAGCTTGCCCCGCCACCGCGCGACGAGGCTCCACAGCCCGAGCCCGAGCATCGCGAAGCCCAATCCGACCATCACGCGAAACGACCAGAACACCACGGGCACCGGCGCCCATTGGTCGCGCGGAAAGTCCTTGAGGCCCGGCAGCGGCGCGTTGGGGTCGTGCTTGAGGATCAGCGATCCGACCTTGGGGATCTCGAGCTTGTAATGCACCTTGCCGTCGGCGTTCGAGGGCAAGCCGAACAGGACCAAAGGCGCGCCGTTCGGGCTAGGCTCGTAGTCGCCCTCCATGGCCAGTACCTTGGCCGGCTGATGCTCGAGCGTGTTGAGCCCCTGCGCATCGCCGGCGAGGATCTGCACCGGCGCGACGAGCGCCGCCATCCACATCGCCATGCTGAACATCTTGCGGTGGTGCGGATTGGCGCGGTCGCGGAGGAGATGCCAAGCCCCGCACGCACCCACGACCAGCGCGGTCGTAAGATACGCCGCGATCACCGTGTGGACGAGCCGGTACGGGAAGCTCGGGTTGAAGATCACTTCCGCCCAGCCGCGCGCGACGACGAACTGCCCCTGCGCGTTGATCGCGAACCCGGTTGGGGTCTGCATCCAGCTGTTGACGCTCAGGATCCAGAACGCCGAGATGAAGGTGCCGAGCGCGACCATGCAGGTCGCCGCGAAATGCAGCCCCGGCCCGACTCGCTTCATCCCGAACAGCATCACGCCGAGAAAGCCGGCCTCGAGGAAGAAGGCGGTCAGCACTTCGTACGCCATCAGCGGCCCGATCACCGGCCCGGCCTTGTCGCTGAACGCCGACCAGTTGGTCCCGAACTGGTAGGACATGACGATGCCCGACACGACGCCCATCGCGAACGCGACCGCGAAGATCTTCACCCAGAACCGGAACAGGTCGAGATAGACCGGCTTGCCGGTCCGCAGCCACAACCCCTCGAGCACCATCAGATAGCTGGCGAGCCCGATCGAAAAGCTCGGGAAGATGAAATGAAAGCTGACCGTGAACCCGAACTGGATCCGAGCGAGCAACAGGGCAGTTTCAGCGGCTGTCATCGCCACCTCCTTGCCCGCCGCCGATGCGCCCCGTCAGCCCGCGGCGCAAGTGCAGTCTGTGCAGCCCGGCGTGCCGTGCTTGTCAGCGCGCCTAGCGGGCAAAATCACTTGCCCGGAGGTACCAGGTTTTCGCCGCCCGGAGGCGCCGTGTCGCCGCCCGGCCCACCAGGGCCGCCCGGTCCACCGGGACCGCCCGCGCCACCCGCGCCGCCCATCATCTGCTGCTGTTGCATCAGCATGCGGAACTGGTCGGCGGGCATCGACCCGAGCATCTCGACGTCGAAGATCAAAGGCGAATTGGCGGGGATCACGACCTTGCCGCTCGGATCGCGCTTTTCCTCGGCGCCGTAAGCGAGCCTGGCGGGGATGACGAAGCGGTACTTGGCGCCCTTGTTCATCATCTTGAGCGCTTCGGAGAAGCCGGGGACGACGCCGTCGCGACCCTTCTTCGGATCGGCGGCGGCGACCGGCATCGGCGTCGGCTGCTGCGAACGGTCGAACGTCTCGCCCGACGGCAGCCGCCCTTCGTACATCACCAGCGCGATATCGTTATCGGTCGGCTTGTCGCCGGTGCCCGTCGCGAGCACGTGATATTTGAGGCCCGACGCGGTGGTGTGGTAGAAATCGCCCTGGCGCGCGAGCAGGAATGCCGCTGCGACCAATAGGGCAATGCCGATCCACAGATAGACGAGGTAGCTGCGCTTGACGGGCTGAAGCGGAACGGCGGTCACGGTCATTGGGTCAGCCTCGACGGGATGGCCGTTGCCACGGCCGGGACACGCAGTCGGTAGAAGCGGGGGCCGCTAGCCGCAAGCCCCGGATAGGACGGGTCTACTTGGCCCCGTCGCGTTCCATCCGCTTGCGCTCGAGCTTGCGGGCGCGGCGAATGGCGGCGGCGCGCTCACGCGCACGCTTCTCGCTGGGCTTTTCGTAGTGGCGGCGAAGCTTCATCTCGCGATACACGCCTTCGCGCTGGAGCTTCTTCTTGAGAGCCCGAAGCGCCTGATCGACATTGTTATCGCGCACGATGATTTGCATAAAACCCGTCAACTCCGAATCGAATAGATATGGTCGCCGCGAACCGGGTCCGGGCGTTCAAGGGGCGTGCCCCTAACAGCGGTGTCCGCGAAAGGCAAGCGCGCGACCTGATTCGCCACGGCCAAACTTCACAAGGTTCACGGGGTGTCGCTGGCGAAGGTCACGAAAGTCACGGGACGTCTCCCGCCAAAATGCGGCGAACCGAGTGGCGATGTCAGCGGACAGGCGGGGCGAACGGAGGTCACCCCCCGACGCTGACGAAGCAATTCCAACATTACAAGCGGGATCGCACCCGAACGGCCGCATGCCGTATCCGCCCGTTTGCCTAGCAGCCGCCCGCTGGCTAAGCCGCGCGGCATGACGCACGGCGCTCCGCTTGTCCTTTATAACAGCCTGACGCGATCGCTCGAAACCTTCGAGCCGATCGATCCAGCCAATGTGCGAGTCTATTCGTGCGGGCCGACGGTCTATAACTACGCGCATATCGGCAATCTGCGCGCGTACGTCTTCACCGATACGCTCTCCCGGGTGCTGAGGTGGAAAGGCTACCCCCTCACCCACGTCATCAACATCACCGATGTCGGGCATCTGACGTCGGACGCCGACGCCGGCGACGATAAGATGGAGGCCGCGGCCAAAGCCTCGGCCAAGAGTATCTGGGACATCGCCGCGCATTACACCGCGGCGTTCAAGGCGAACCTCAACGACCTCAACATCCGCCAGCCGTCGCGCTGGTCGGTCGCCACCGATCACATCGCGGAGATGATCGCGTTCGGCGAAAGGATCGCGCCGAAGCACTGCTATCAACTCGACAGCGGCCTCTATTTCGACGTTTCGACCGTGCCAGATTATGGCCGGCTCGCGGGAGCGCAGGACGATGTCCGTGAGGGCCGGATCGACACGGTCGCGGGCAAGCGCCACCCGCAGGATTTCGCGATCTGGCGCGCCTCGCCGCCGGGCGAGCAGCGCCAGATGGAATGGGATTCCCCTTGGGGCAAAGGCGCGCCGGGCTGGCACCTCGAATGCTCGGTGATGAGCGAGAAATATCTCGGCTCGCCGTTCGACATCCACACCGGCGGCATCGACCATCGCGAGATCCACCACCCCAACGAGATCGCGCAGAACCAGGCCTATTGCGATTGTTCGGACACCGGCGCGCGGTGGTGGATGCACAACAATTTCTTGGTCGAGCGCAGCGGCAAGATGTCGAAATCGTCGGGCGACTTCCGCACGCTGCAAAAGCTGGTTGACGCCGGCGTCCACCCCCTCGCCTATCGGCTTATGTGCCTGCAGGCGCATTACCGGTCGGAGCTGGAGTTCAGCGAGGAGAACTTGCTCGCCGCCCTCACTCGCTTGAAGCGGCTGGCGATCACCGTGACGCAGCTTCGCGACCGTCCGCCCGCGCCCTCAGCCGGCTCCGCGCTAGGCTATCGCGAGCGGCTCGATCGGGCGGTGTCGGACGACCTCAACACCGCCAAGGCGCTGGTCGCGCTCGACGAACTGCTCGCCGACAAGACGGTATCGCCTGCCGACCGCCTCGCCGCGCTTTCCGATTTCGACGCCGTGCTCGGACTCGGCCTTGGCGAAATGCGCCGCGAAGACCTGCGCGTCCGCCCCGCGGCCGCGACGCTTACCGAAGCGGACATCGCCACCCACCTCGCCGGGCGCCGCGAAGCGCGTGCCGCGAAGGACTTCGCGCGCTCCGACGCGATCCGCGACGAACTCGCCGCCGCCCGTGTGGAAGTAATGGACGGCGACCCGCTGGGGTGGGACTGGAGGCCAACATTATGATGAGCATCTTGCTATTCCTCGCGCTACAGACTGCGCCGGTCGACAATAGCGACCGCCCCGACGACATCGTCGTCACTGCGGTGCGGGACAGCTGCACGCTGCGCTTCGCCGACAAGGCGATGACCGACGCGCAATTCGACGCGCGCACCGAGGAATGGAAGGCCGGGCACCCGGTGCGGCTGATCCTGCGCAGCGACGCCGACTTCCCGTGCGTGCGCAAGCTCGCAAGGCGCCTGTTCGACAAGGGCGTGACTCGGATCGAGTTCATCGATCCGCAGGGCAAGCCCGCCTTCCCGTTCCAGCCCGACCAGAACCTCCCCCGCTACACCGCGCCGAACGGCGCGCCCAATTCGATGACCGGGACCGGCGGCGAACCGGGCGGCTGGAGCGAGATGCGCGCGCGCGAGCACAGCTTTCTCGGGCGCAGCGCCTCGCAACTGATCCTCCAGGGCAAGTGCGCCGAGGCGCGCAAGATGGCGCTCGAGCAAGGCGATCTCGACGCCGCGGCGGCGATCGTCGAGGTGTGCCGCGTGCAGGGGCAGTGACTCGCGCTTGAACGAGCCCCGGCGCCCCGGCTAGATTACGCCCACGAGATTCGGGGGATGGAATGCGCGGGCAAGTACTTGGCGTCGATGTCACGACTGGCGACGGCCAGATTTCGGGGGACGACGGCCAGCGTTACGTCTTCAAGCCCGACGATTGGAACGACCGCGTCGGGCCATCGGTGGGCGCGCTGATCGATTTCGACCTGGACGGGCGCAACGCGCGGCGAATCTATCGTCAGCCCGGCAGCCATGCCGTGGCGCCCGCCGCCGTGCGCACCGACCGCAACAAGGTCGTCGCCGCGTTGCTCGCTTTCTTCCTCGGGGTGTTCGGCGTGCACCGTTTCTATCTCGGGCGGATCGGGTCGGGCGTCGTCATGCTGATCCTGACCTGTACGGTCGTCGGCGTGCTGGTCACCAGCATTTGGGCGTTCGTCGATTTCATCCGCTACCTCGTCATGTCCGACGCCGAATTCAACGCGCGCTATCAGCAGCGGATCGCGTGAAGGCCGTCCTCCCCGCGCTCGCGCGCCCGTTGCTCGAGCCGCAAATCCCCGCGGGGATCCACGTCTCCTGGTTCGCCACCCGCGAGGAAGCGGGAGAGATGATCGTCAATGCCGACATCGCCTGGGTCGACATGCAGCGCGGGGTGTGGACCGCCGAAGCGGTGGCCAAGGCGACTCGGCTCAAATGGCTGTCGACGATCTTTGCCGGAATCGACTTCCTCGATCTCGAAGCGTTGCGCGCCAACGGCACGGTGCTCACCAACGGCACCGGCATCAACGCGCTCGCGGTCGCCGAATATGCCGTGATGGGCGTGCTGGTCGCGGCCAAGCGCTATGACGAGGTCGTGCGGCTCGCCGACAAGCACGAATGGACGCTGCAGGCGCCGGGCCAGGTCGAATTGTTCGAGACCAAGGCGCTGATCGTCGGGATGGGCGCGATCGGCAAGCTGATCGCCGAGCGGCTGGCGGCGTTTGGCGTCGATGTGACGGGGGTCACGCGGTCGGGGCGCGACGGCACGCTCAAGCCCGATCAGTGGCAGGCGAAACTCGGCGCGTTCGACTGGGTGATCCTCGCCGCGCCGTCGACCGATTCGACCAAGGCGATGATCGGCGCGGCCGAACTCGCCGCGATGAAGCCGAGCGCGTGGCTGATCAACATCGCACGCGGCGACATGATCGAGGAAGCCGCTTTGCTCGACGCGCTCAACGGCCGCAAGATCGCCGGCGCGTTTCTCGACCCGACCTACCCCGAGCCGCTCCCGCCCGAGCATCCGCTCTGGTCGGCGCCCAATTGCCTGATCACGATGCACCTGTCGGGCCGCAGCCAGACCAAGATGTTCCCCCGCGCCGCCGCGCTCTTCCTGCGCAACCTCGACGCGCTCGTGAACGGTCGACCGATGGAGAATGTCGTCGATCTCGAAGCTGGGTATTGAGCCTCCACACCCAGCGAACTCCGCCTTATGCCGATCGACCGAACCTTATTTGCGCTTCGCGCAGGGAAAGGCGTTGCTCAGCGCGGCGATCACAATTCCCGACGCCGCTAATGAACGCTCATCAGCATTGGCGCGGAGATAGCGAACGACCACGTCCTTGAGCTTGTCAGGCGTCGTCCCCGCTGGCGCGCAGATGAGCGGCGGCAGCGACTTGGTGGCCTTACCGGTTTCGGCCAGGTCGGCGACACCGGTAACGTACGCCGCGCAAGCCGCCTGATCCTCGGCGCTCACGCTGACGCACCGGGCGAACAGCGACTTTCCCGTCTCGAAATTGGTAACGGTCACTTCTTGCAACATCAGCATCACCGCGATCATTTGCTTTTCCCAGCACTTCGAGTTGCCGCAAGGATCGCAGGCCGTCCAACGATGGGCAAGCCGTTACTTGGGCCCGCCCATCCCCAGCCCGCGCGTGTCGACCACGGCGTCGATCAGCGCCTCGTCGCGCGGGACATACCCTTGCAGCATCAGCACCGCGAGCCCGTGAACCAGCGCCCAGGCGCGCATCGCAATCGTCCGCGCGGCCGCGACGCTCGCGCCCTCCCCCGCAATCTTGAAGGCATAGGCGCGCAGCAGCTTCCCCGCCTCGTCATCCTCGGGCGCTTCGAGGTCGAACAAATCGTCGTGCGGCGGCATCGCCGCCATCAGCCGGAACAGCGCCGGATGGTCGAGCGCGAACCGCACATAGGTGCGGCCGGTTGCCTGGAACTGGTCGAGCACGTCGTCATAGTCGGCCGCGGCCGTGCGCTGCGCCTCGCCGAGCCGATCATACGCCGCGAACGCCAGCGCCGCGCGCAACGCCTCCTTGTCGGGAAAGTGTCGGTATACCGCGGTCGCGCTGACCCCGACGGCGCGCGCGATTTCGCGTAGCGACGGATCGGCGTCCTCGCGCTCCTCGAGCATGCGCAATCCCTCGGCGATCAATGCCGCGCGCAGATCGCCATGGTGATACGATTTGGCGGCCGAATCTTTCATGTTGACACTGTTACCATACCAGATATGTTGACGCCATAAACATCGAGTCGGAGACCAGTCATGGCCAGTGTCATCGAAAATGCAATCCGCGGTACCGTCACCAAGGGGATCGGCGCGGTTGCCGAGTTCAACCGCAAGCGCATGCCCGACACCGACCATCCGTTCCTGAGCGGCATCCACAAGCCGATGCCGGCCGAGCTGACGCTGGAGGACTTGCCCGTCACTGGCACGATCCCGCCCGAACTCGACGGTCGCTACCTCCGCATCGGCCCCAACCCGGCGCGGCCTGAGGCCAAGGGGTATCACTGGTTCACCGGCGACGGCATGGTCCACGGCATCGCGCTCCAGAGCGGCAAGGCGTTGTGGTACCGCAACCGCTGGATTCGATCGAAGCGAGTCGAGGCGGAAACCGGGACGCAGCATGCCCCCGGCCCGCGCCATGGCGGGTTCGACACGGTCAACACCAACGTGCTCGGCATTGCCGGGCGCACTTGGGCTTTGGTCGAGGCGGGCAGCTACCCGGTCGAGCTGTCGGACGAACTCGACGAGCAGACCTACAATCCGTTCGACGACACGCTCGCCGGCAGCTTCACCGCGCATCCCCACTGCGATCCGCTGACGGGCGAGCACCACGCGATCTGCTACGAAGCGACCGTCCCCGACGAAGTGCGCCACGTCGTGCTGTCGCCCGATGGCAAGGTGACTCGCGAGCTGGCGATACCGGTCAAGCATGGCCCTTCGATCCACGATTGCGCGATCACCGCGCGCTATGCGTTGATCCTCGATCTGCCGGTCACCTTCTCGATGAAGGCGCTGATCGGCGGGCACAGCTTCCCCTATCGCTGGAATCCCGAGCATCAGGCGCGGATCGGGTTGCTCCCGCGTGACGGCGGCGCGGGCGACGTGATCTGGGTCGATTGCCCGCAGGCGTACATTTTCCACGTCGCCAACGCCTATGACGCGCCGGACGGCACGGTCGTGCTCGATGCGTGCGTGTACGATACGATGTTCGCGGAGATGACGGGCGGCCCCTCAGGGCGCTCGCTGGGGCTCGAACGCTGGACGATCGATCCAGTCGCCAAAACCGTCGCGCGCCGGACCATCGATGCGAAGCCGCAAGAATTCCCGCGCCCCGACGAGCGCTTCTTTGGCCAGCCTTATCGCTACGCCTACACGATGGCGCTGCCCACGGGCGACTTCGCGATCGGCGACACCCGGCTGTATCGACACGACCTCGAAACCGGCGGCAAGCAGACTCACGATTTCGGTCGAGGCCGCTATCCGGGCGAGTTCGTGTTCGTCCCGCGCAGCGACGATGCAGCCGAAGGCGACGGCTGGATGGTCGGGCTGGTGATCGACTTGCCCAACGAGACCACCGACCTCGTCATCATCGACGCGATGGATTTCGCGGCCGCGCCAGTCGCCAGCATCCGCATCCCCCACCGCGTGCCGCCGGGCTTCCACGGCAATTGGGTGGCGAACGGCTAGCCTACCATTTGTACGCCAGCCCCAATGTCGCGGCGCCGATCGTCCCGGCGCCGCGAGTCCATTGCCGCAGATAGCCTGCGTCGAGCCTGACCGCCTTGGCCAGCGGCAGCTGCACGCCGATCGATTCGCGGATGCGGTCGTAGCCGCGGCGCTGACCCGCGCCGCTGCCAAGGTTGAAGAACCCCTCCGCGCCCGCGACCAAGGCCGGGCCGTCCTTGCGTAGCGGCAGCGTGAGCCTGAGCATCGGCCGCGCGCGCCAGCCCAGCCCGCTCCGCCCTTCCCGCCAGCGTTCTTCCCCGCGCAACCGCCCACCGATCCGCACCGGCCCGATCCGGGCGATGTCGTCGAGCGTCAGATCCTCGCGCACGCGCTGTTCGTTCGTCGCCGCGTTGCTGGCATAGGCGGTCTTGTAGACGTAGCCCGCCCAGACCGTCGCGTGGCGGTCGAGCCGGTAACCGATCGCACCGCTCGCCACCCATTCGTACAGCCCGTCGCCGTCGAACCGCGCGATGCCGTCGACCGAGGCTCGCCAATCGCCGCCCAGCGACCCGCTCGCGCCGGCGCTCGTCCACACTTCCCCGTCCTTCGCGAATGCCGCGCCAGGGATCAGGATCGCGAGGGCGGCCAATGGCAGGGGCAAGCGCATCGCACGCCCATGCCAAACTTTCCTTGATTGCGCGACGCCGGTGTTTCCCGCATGGAAACGGCCCGGTTTTTCGAGGAATAGTGACGATCATGGCCGCCAATTGGGCCCCCGACAGCTGGAAAAGGCACGAGGCACGGCAACTTCCGTCCTATCCCGACGCCGCCGCGCTCGACGCCGCGACCGCGCAGCTGACGGGATATCCGCCGCTGGTCTTCGCCGGCGAGGCGCGCAACCTGACCGCCGATCTCGCGCGCGTCGCGGAAGGGAAAGCGTTCCTGCTCCAGGGCGGCGATTGCGCCGAGAGCTTCGCCGAGTTTCACCCCAACAACATCCGCGACACCTTCCGAGTGATCCTCCAGATGGCGGTGGTGCTGACCTATGCGTCGAAGCTGCCGGTGGTGAAGCTCGGCCGGATGGCCGGCCAGTTCGCCAAGCCGCGGTCGGGCGATACCGAGACCGTCGACGGCGTCACCCTCCCCTCGTACCGCGGCGACAACGTCAACGACATCGCGTTCACCGCCGAAGGGCGCACGCCCGACCCGCAACGCATGGTCCAGGGCTACAGCCAGTCCGCCGCGACGCTCAACCTGCTCCGCGCGTTCGCGCAAGGCGGCTACGCCAACCTCCACCAGGTCCATCGCTGGACGCACGATTTCCTCGGATCGAGTCCGTGGGCGAAGAAATACGAGGAAACCGCCGACCGTATCGGCGAGGCGCTCGAGTTCATGGAAGCGTGCGGGATCAATCCCGAAACCGTACCTCAACTCGCGCAGACAGTGTTCTACACCAGCCACGAAGCGCTCTTGCTCCCCTACGAGCAAGCGATGACTCGCCAGGACAGCCTGACCGGCGACTGGTACGACACATCCGCGCACATGCTGTGGATCGGCGACCGCACGCGGTTCGACGGATCGGCGCATGTCGAGTTCCTGCGCGGAATCGGCAACCCGATCGGTGTCAAGTGCGGGCCGAGCCTCGAGCCCGATCTGCTGCTGCGGCTGCTCGACACGCTCAACCCGGCGCGCACGCCGGGCCGAATGACGCTGATCACCCGCTATGGCCACGACAAGATCGAGGCGGGGTTGCCCAAGCTGGTCCGCGCGGTGAAGCGCGATGGGCATCCGGTGATCTGGAGCTGCGACCCCATGCACGGCAACATCGTCCGTGCCGCCAACGGCTACAAGACGCGCCCGTTCGACCGCATTCTGGCGGAGGTCCGCGGCTTCTTCGCGGTGCACCGCGCGGAGGGGACGTTCGCAGGCGGCATCCACGCCGAAATGACTGGACAGAACGTCACCGAATGCACCGGCGGCGCGGTCGCCGTGACCGAACAGTCGCTGGGCGATCGCTACCACACGCATTGCGACCCGCGGTTGAACGCGGGGCAGAGCCTGGAGCTGGCGTTCCTGCTGGCGGAAATGCTGAACGACGAACTCCGGCAGCGAAGGGCTGAGGCGGCTTAGCGGCGATAGAGCGCTGGCCCAGAGACGAAGGGAGAGCGATGCGCTGGGGGAGCATGGGGCCGCTGATCGTGAGCGCCCTGGTCCTGGCGGTGGCGGCGTGCGGCAGGGGACACGCTCCGCCGCGCGCCACGCCCGCGGGCGTCGCGGCACTCACCACCATCGACTTCGCACACGTCGCCAACTATTCCGCCCCGGCGCTTCCCGCCTCTTTCGATCGGACGGTGACCGCGCTCGACAACAGCCCGGCGTCCAATGTGGCCGACGATCGGGTGGCGACGCTGGGGCGCGTGCTGTTCTACGACCTGCGGCTAAGCACGAACAACCGCGCCTCATGCGCCTCCTGCCATCGACAGGCGCTTGGCTTCACCGACTCGATGCGGTTCAGCAACGGGATCAGCAGCGCCGCGACGACCGACTTTCACGCGATGCGGCTCGGCAATCTCCGGTACTGGCAGCCGGGGTCGGCCTTCTGGGATCGGCGCGCGGCGAGCGTCGAGGCGCAGGCAAGCATTCCGATCCACAGCTTGAGCGAATTGGGATGGGGCGGCGCGGCGGGCGGGCTCGACACGCTGGCCAAAAAGATGGCCGCGACGCCATATTACCCCGATCTGTTCGGCTGGGCGTTCGGCAGCGCCACGATCACCGAACCGCGTATCCAGCACGCCCTTGCCCAGTTCGTGCGCGCGATGATCTCCAGCTCGAGCCGGTGGGACACGGGCTATGCGCGAGTCTTTTCGCCGGCCGCGCCGAACCGCGCTCTGGACGTCGACCTGCCAAACTTCAGCGGCCAGGAAAATCGCGGGCGGCACCTGTTCATGACTCGGGTCGGCAACGGAGGCGCCGGCTGTTCGTCCTGCCACGTTCCGCCGACCTTCGCGCTGGCGGCGGATGCGCGGAGCAATGGCCTCGACGCGGGCGAAACGCGGTTGTTCAAGGCGCCCTCGCTACGCAGCGTGGGACTGACCGGCCCCTATATGCACGACGGGCGGTTCGCGACGCTGGCGGACGTCGTCGGCTTCTACGATCACGGCATCCAGGCGGGGCCGGCGCTCGACAATCGGCTGCGGCAAGCTGGTCGACCGCAGCGCTTGAACCTCAGCCTGGCGGATCGAGCGGCGCTGGTCGCCTTTCTGATGACGCTGAACGACCCCGCGCTAACCAAGGATGCCCGCTTCAGCGATCCGTTCCGCCGGTGAAGCCGGCAAGTCCTAGGCGCGGATCGAATACAAGGTTGCGTTGCTGATCGCGTAGACCGCACCGTCGGCGCCCACCAGCGTCGGGGTATAGGCCTGGCCGAGCCCGGCGTTGAGCCGCACGCTTTGCGACAGCGTGTTCGTCGTCAGGTCCCAGCGGTAGAGCACGCCGTCCTCGTTGTTGGCGAGGATCGACTTGCGCGCCGGATCGGCGGCCATCGTGTTGATGCACCATTCGCGCCGCGCCGTCGCCGAGCCGGTGTCGAGCGTCGGCCCGAGGATCGTCAGCACTTCACGCATCACCGCCACGCTCGGCACGATCGAGTCGGGCTGGCTTGACTTGGGGTCCAGCACGGCAATCCGGTTCAGCCCGTCGCCCGTACCCACACCGTTATAATTGTTGTACTTCTGCGCGAGCAAATAGGTCGACGCGCCGCCATAAGACGGCACCATCGAAGCCGGGATCACGCTGGGCGATACGTCCCAGCCGAAGCTGCCGGGCACGCCGACCGGATTGAGCAGGGCGTCGAACTGGAGCAGCCAGCCGCGCGCATTGTGCGTCGGAAACTGCGCTTCCAGCACGCCATAGAATACGCGGCCATCGGGGCCGACCACCGGCGACGCGGTGCCATCGTCGCTGACGCGCGCGGGCGTGAGCGCGTTCGGATCGATCAACGCGACCTTCGCGCGAGTCGCCAGCGTCGTGCTGTCGAGCGCGAGCAGATAGCCCCTCTGGGTGCCGGCCCCGACGGCGATGTTCACCGCGATGTAGACCGTGGCGCCGTCGATCGAGAGCGCGGGCGCGCAATTCATCGCGGGCTTCTGGATCGCCGCGTCGCCGGCCGCCGTCGCGGCGCTGACCCAGATACCCGTGCCGTCGGGCGCGACGCGCGCGATTCCGCTCACCAGACCAGCCGGGTTCGCGCCGCTCACCTGGAAACCGAAGAAGATGTTGCCCAGCGCATCGGCCGTGAGCGGCGTGTTGATGAACACGCTGCCGTCGAACGCCGCCGAATTGGCGGCGTACGTGCCCGAGCCGTAGAACAGCTGCGACGCAAACGCGCCGCCAGTAGCGTCGGCGTCGGCGCGCATCATCAGCTTGCCGCCGGCCCCCGGCGCATAGAGGCGGCCCCCCTGGGTGAGCAGCACATTGTACGGCGGCACCCAATTGTGCGGCGGCGTGACATAGTCGGTCATCGCCGACCAGATCAGCGTGCCGGTCGCGCCGTCGCGGCCCTCGACACGATAACCGCCGGTGGCCGTCGTCTTGACCGGAATCACCACCGTGTTGTGCGTCGTTACGACCGGCGAGCCGTAGTGCGTGAGCAACGCGCCGCTCGCAGTATATTGCGGCACGAGATCGACTGCCGACGACCACGCGATCCGGCCCAGATTCTGCGATGCGATCGCGCTCACCGCCGTGTGCTGCGGGTCGTGGCCGTAGCTGAACCAGGCGGGGCCTGAGACCGGTGCGGGGGTTGGCGTGGGGGCGGGTGCGGGCGCTGGGCTCGGCGTCGGCGATCCGCCGCTGCTTCCGCCGCACGCCGCGAGCAATGCGGAGGACGACAGCATCGCCAGCGTGCTCCGCCGCGAAACGATCGCGGGGGGCGGGGCGGGCGGGAGCGGACGGCGGCTCATGGCGCCACCATATGCCTTGACGATACGAACGCACCACCGAAATTTCGCTTGCCCTCCCCTTCGCCCGCGCAGCTGAACCGGGCGCGGAACCGATCGGGCAACGCAGGCAGGCTGGACAAGCACTGACAGCGACGCCGGCAGCGGCTAAGGGGTGCCTCTTCCTCCTGCCGGTGCATCAAATGGCTCGCCCATCCTTCGTCTTTTCCAGGCGCATTCGCCTGCATTCGATCCGAACGCAGCGCCAGCTCGTCTTCCTGCTGGGCGGTATCGCCGTGGGTGCATCGGCGGTCGCGATGGCGTTGCTCGCGGACGAGGCCCAGGCAGCGTTCCACAGCCTGATCCTGCGCTGGCGCTATGTCCCGCTGGTGATCACGCCGCTCGGGCTCGGGCTGATCGCCTATGTCACGCGTCGGCTGTTCCCCAACTCGCAGGGCAGCGGCATTCCGCAGGCGATCGCGGCGCGACAGCTGACCGATGCCGACGCGCGCGGCAAGCTCGTGTCGATCCGAGTCGCGATCGGCAAGATCGTGCTGACGCTGTTCGGCCTGCTGTGCGGCGCCTCGATCGGCCGCGAAGGCCCGACCGTCCAGGTGGGCGCGTCGATCATGTTCGCGATCGGCCGGCTGTCGCCGCGACGCCAGCCGGGCCTTATCCTCGCCGGCGCATCGGCCGGAGTCGCCGCGGCGTTCAACACGCCGCTTGCCGGGATCGTGTTCGGGATCGAGGAAATGAGCCGCGCGTTCGAGGCGAGGACCAGCATGCTGCTGATCGGCGGAATCATCGCAGCGGGCCTGACCTCGCTCGCGCTGTTCGGCGACTATACCTATTTCGGGACGACCTCGGTCAGGCTGGGGCCGCTGGGGTGGCTCGCGGTGCCGGTCTGCGGCGTCGTCGGCGGCCTGGTCGGCGGGCTGTTCAGCCGCATCCTGATTGAGTTCGGCCGCGGATTGCCGGGCGCCGCCGGGCGCGTCATCAAGCATCACCCGGTGGTGTTCGCGATGCTGTGCGGCGTGGGGGTGGCGCTATGCGGCCTCGCCTCCGGCGACACGATCTACGGCACCGGCTATGCGCAAGTGAAGCCGCTGCTCGATCACGGCGCGTCGCTTCCGCACTCGTTCGGGCTGCTCAAGCTGGTGGCGACCGCGCTCGCGGCGATCAGCGGCATCCCGGGCGGGATATTCTCGCCGTCGCTCGCGGTTGGCGCCGGGATCGGTTCCAACCTGTCCGTTCTGTTCCCCGGAACGCCGGTCGCCGCGCTCGTCCTGCTCGGCATGGTGTCCTACTTTTCCGGGGTGGTGCAGGCGCCGATCACGGCGTTCGTCATCGTCACCGAAATGACCAACGACCACGCCATGGTCGTGCCCGTCATGGCTGCCGCCTTTATCGGCCGAGCGGCGTCGCGCCTGGTTTGCCGCGAAGGCGTGTATCACGCGCTGTCGAGGCGGTTCGTGACGGAAGCCACGCCGGCCGTCGCGACGTGATTTCCGGGCGTCAGGCTCCCCCGGTCGCCAAGCTGTAGACGATCCTGCCGAGCGCGCCGAGCAGCAGAACCACGACGGCAAGCGCCTGGATCAGGAACCCCGTGCTGCGCTTGGCTGGATCGGCCATGTAGCCGCTCGAATAGACGACCCGTCCGACGATCCACACCACGCCGAGACCGGCCGCGACGCGTTCGTCCCAATAGATCGCGAACAGCCACAGCGCCGCCAGGAACAGCGGCAGCCATTCGAGCGTATTGATGTGCACCCGGTTCGCGCGCTCCAGGATCGGGTGGCCGGTCATCGCGGGGGCATCGATCCCCGACTTGCCGCGCGCGCGGGCGACCTGAAGCCCCATGCCGAAATAGACCAGCAGCGCCAGAATCGTGACCAGAGCGGTCCAGCGATGTTCCATCATCATGTTCGTCCCCCCGAGAGCGCCGCGTGAAGCGGCGCGATGGCGAGACATGACACGAAATCCGGCCGGATGCGAACACACGAACGGTTCCGGCAGCATGGCCACCGGAACCGTCGCTCATTCGAAGCGCGGGGAAGGCCCCGCACATGGCTCAGCTAGACGACGCGTCGACCCTGGATCAGGCGAACGACGACGACGATCAGCGCGATCACGAGGAGAATGTGAATGAGGCTGCCGATATGGAACACGGCAAACCCGAGCAGCCACAAAACGAGCAGGATGACGACGATCGTCCAAAGCATGATATTTCCTTCCTGTTCTGGCGCAGCGCTCGCTCGGTCACCGAAACGATACGCTACAGGAACGGAAAGACGCGCCACACGCCCGCAGGTTCCGCAATTCGTCGTTTCACCCCACGGCGGCGCGCCGCGGCGTGTCGTCGGCGAGCATCGCCTGGACCGCCGCGCCGTCGACCGGCTTGCTGAACAGATAGCCCTGAACCGAGGTGCAGCCGTGCTTGCGGAGCTCGGCGAGTTGCGCCTCCTCCTCGACCCCCTCGGCGGTGGTTTCCATCCCCAATGCGCGGGCGAGATCCGTGATCGCGCGGACGATCGCCACCGCGCCGGAGCGAGTCAGCAAGTCGCGGATGAACGATTGGTCGATCTTGATCTTGTCGAACGGAAACCGCTGGAGATAGCTGAGCGACGAATAACCCGTCCCGAAATCGTCGAGCGCGACCCTGACCCCCAGCCCGCGCAGACCGTGGAGCAGGGTAAAGGTCGCGTCGGATCCTTCGAGGAAGATCGACTCGGTGATTTCGAGTTCGAGTCGGCTCGGCGAAAGCCCGCTGGCGGCGAGCGCACGCATCACCGTCTCGTTGAGGCCCGGGCGGCGGCACTGCACCGACGACACGTTGACCGCGACTCGGACATGCTCGGGCCAGGCCGTCGCTTGCTGACACGCGTCGCGCAACGCCCAGGCGCCGATCTCGACGATCAACCCCATTTCCTCCGCGATCGGGATGAATTCGGCCGGCGACACGAAGCCGCGCGTGGGATGATGCCAGCGTAGCAGCGCCTCGAACGACCCGATACGGTCGCGCGCGAGGTCGAACAACGGCTGGAAGTGGAGCTCGAATTGCCCTTCCTGCAAGGCGATGCGCAGGTCGCCCTCGATCCGCCGCCGCTCCTGCGCGCGCTGGTTGAGCGCTTCCTCGAAGAAGCAGAAGGTTCGCCGGCCGAGCTCCTTGGCGCGGTGGAGCGCGAGGTCGGCGTTCTTGAGCAGCGCGCGCGCGTCGGTGCCGTCGCCGGGCGAAATCGCGATGCCGATGCTCGCGCCGGGCGTGACGTCGTGCCCGTCGATCCGCGTCGGCGCGCCGACCGCATCGAGCGCGCGCTTGGCAAGACGCTCGATCGGATCGTCGGGGTCCTGACGCGCGACGATGACGAATTCATCGCCCCCCAGCCGCGCGACGAAGCTGTGCCCGAGCACAGTGTCGAGCTGGGCCGCCACCTGACGCAGCAGCTCGTCCCCGACCGGATGGCCGAGCGTGTCGTTGACCGACTTGAAATTGTCGAGATCCGCGATCAGCACCGCAATCCCGCCCCCGTTGCGCTCGCTGAGCTTGAGCTCATGCTCGACATGTTCGAGGAAGTGTGCGCGGTTGGGCAGCCCGGTCAGCGTGTCGTTGAACGCCAGCTGCGTGATCCGCCGCTCGCGCTCGGCGATGTCGGTCGCCATGCGGTTGAAGCTCTCGGCGAGGCGCGACAACTCGTCATTGCCCTCGACTGGGACCGACGCCTCGTTGCCCGCCGCGAGCCGTGCCGCCGCCGCCTCAAGCAGCGTAACCGGCCGCGTGATCGACCGTGCCATACGGAAGGTGGCGAACAAAGTGGTGAGCAGCCCGAGCAACCCCGCGAGCAGGACTGTGACCTGAAGCCGGTGATAACCCGCCAAAGCAAGGTCCAGGGGATAGCGCAGTAGCAGCACCGCGTCTGGCGCGCCTGCCATCGTCGGGAGCGGCTTGACCAAAGCGAGCGCGGTGCCCGTGGGCGTCGTTACCTCGGACGCCGATCGATCCTTTGCCGCGCGCTCGATGAAGCTCGACAGAGCGCCGCTTTCGGGATCGAATGGGTCCGCCCATTGCCCATTCTCTCGACGCTGGAACACCGCAGCCTGAATCGGGATCGCCGACAGACTCTGCAGCCCGCGCATCTCCTTGACGTCCAGATCGGTGGCGAACACGACCCAGCCGATCAGTTGGGGCGCGAGAATGGGCGCGGCGATGACCTGGTGTGGCGTGCCGCCGAGTTGGGTCACGCCCGACGTCTGCCCCGCATCGAGCGCATTCCACAGCCCGGCGGCCTCCGCCGACATTTGCGAACCGCCGCCGACGACGTTGCCGTCGGCCCCGACGACGAACGCCACCGGGACGCCCATGCGGCGCTTCAAATTGTCGAGCGCGGATACGATCGTCGGCTTGTCACCGGTTGCAACCGCCGCGCGGAACCCGAAATCGCGCGCGAGCAATCCGGCAGCGCCACCAAGCTGCGCGGCACGCTGGCTCCACAACCGGTCGGACACCGTACCGGTTGCGGCAAGCTCGCGCTCGACTTGGTCGGTCGCGCTATGTTCGGCCACCGCCAGCAAGGTCACCGAAATGGCGAGCATCGCAGTTGCAACCAATCCTACGCAGAGGATCGTCAACCGCGTCCGGAGGCGGCGGAACTGGGGAAGGCGGATGCGCACGCTCATCGCTCAGTAGGATGACCCGGCCGACGGCGGCGGCGGGCGCAGCGCGGCGGTGAAGGTCTCGCGCGCACCGCCGCCCAGATCGATCTGGCGCGACACCTGGTTGCCCGGGGCGCGGAGATAGGGATGCCATACAGTGATGCTGATCGGCCCAGCCGGCACCCCCGCCAAGTTGACGTTGCCCGCCGCATCGGTCCGCGCGGTGAATACGCTGTCGGTGACGTAGATAAACGCGGTCATCTGATCATGGATATTGCACCCGAGCGAGACCGCGCCTGCGCGATCGAACCGCACCGTGCGGTTCTGCTCGCGCGCATAGAGCTTGAGCTCGAAGCGCTTCGCCGGCGAGAACGAATAGACCTGGTGGCGCACCGAATCGAGGTTCGGAAACGCGACGTCCGCGTCGATCGGCACGACCGAGAGGAATGGCGCGAACTGGATGTTCTGCTGGCGGACGGCATAGCCCGACCCCATGCGTGGGCCGGGCGTGTCGCGCCCGACCAATCGGATCGATACGACGGCATTAACGACGGGTTGGCCGTTGGCGCCGCGCACGGCGACGCTCACGCCCGCGAGCGGCGGTGGCGGAGCCATGCCGAGCAGCAGCAGAACGGACAGGCAGACGACGATGCGCATAACCGCGCGATCCTAGCGCGTGCGCGTAAACAAATGCTTCAAAGATGGACCCTTAGCGCCAGCTGCACCTGCGTCTGGTCCTGGTCGGGCGTCAGGCCGACAGAAGCACGCGCGTCCTTACGGCTGTCGACATGCAGCGCCTCGACCAGCACCGTCCAGGTCTTGCCGATGTCGCGCCGAGCCGCGGCGGTCAGCGCCCAGCCGTTTTCGGACCAGTCACGCCCGAGTTCGGACCCCAGGCTGGTGGTGCTGAACGCCTCGGCGCGGAGCGAGGCGGACCCGCGCCCGAAATTGCGCGTCGTCATCACATAGCCCGACCGGAACCGCGTATCGACCCACAGCCGGTCACCCTCCGGAAAGCCCATCATCGTGCGCCCGCTCATTCCCTGCGCGCGGACTTGCCAATCGCCCAGGCTCAGCACCGTGCCGAGTGTGTCGAACCGGGTGCGCCAGCCCCATTGCAACGTCGGCGTCACCGCTTCGGGATTGCCGCGATTGTCGTAATGCACCGCCTGGAGATCGAGCCACGGCGTCGGCGTCCAGCCGAGCTTGGCGTACCAGCCGGGGCGATTGTCCAACTCGATCGCCGGGCGCGTGCGCGTCGCTTGCACGTCTGCGGCAAAGAAAGGATTGAGCGGGGGCAGCGGCTGTGTCCCGAACGCCACCGCTTTTTCGTCGTGCAGCGCCCAGCCGCGAAACGCGAGCAATGTCCCCGCGGTGTCGTTGAGCCCGAATATCGCAAAGGTGCCGCTCAGTCTTTGCGCGCCGATAGTACGCGTAACGTTCGCCTCGACACCGCCGACCTTGACCTCTTCGCCGATCCAAGAGCCGATCGCCGATGGCGTGATCGTGTCGCGAACGCGCCATTCGGGGCCGGTATGTTCCAGGCTGACGGGTGGCCAGAATAACCCGGCGCGAACGTTGAGCTTGGTGCCGCCGGCGAGCAGCGGCTTGTAGGTCAAATAGGCTTCGGACAAGTCGACGACGTTTTCCTGCCCCTGCTGCGCGATCGCGACGACGGTTCCGCTCAACCCCCACGTGAAGCGCGGCGTCCAAACCACATCGGCCTCGACCGCCTCCGGATCGAGACGAAAGTTGCGAGCGGATGCGGCGTCGAACCGTGTCTTGCCATAGCCGTCGTCGAGCCAGCTGGTTTCGCCGTCGGTCCCAACGATGCGAACGTAGCCGTTTGCCGCGACGGTTTCCGGCGTGAACAGCTCGGTCGCGCTTTGCGCAAGCGCGGGCAGCGGTGACGCGACCAGCGCCACCGCGCCAATCCCGCGCAGCCAATTCCAGCCCCTGAACATCGGATCGATGGGTAGACGGAAATGGTTAACGATCGGTCGCGATCGGCCCCTTCGGCGGCGAGTCTGCTCGCGCCTTGACGCCCCGCCCGCCCCGCCCTAATGCGCCGCGTTCGCGCTTTCGCGGCCCCTTCGTCTAGCGGTTAGGACGCGGCCCTCTCACGGCTGAAACACGGGTTCGATTCCCGTAGGGGTCACCAAAGACTCAAACGCCGCGGGACGGCGTTTGTGCTTCGGTGACGGGAGCGAAGCGACCTCACCACGAGCAGCGGGCGAGACATCGGCACGGCAGCGCAAGCGACCGCACCAAAGTCTTACACCGGCCACCGCCCCGCCCTATCTCCGCTCGATGCTCGGCCTACGCTCCACCATCGCACGCCAGGTCCGCGGTCTCCTCTCGGACCCGGCCAACCCGCCGATCCGGATCGCGCGCGACGGCAGCGGGCTGTTCGCGCCCGATTCGGTCGCCTGGCGAGTCCATATCGACGTGACCAGCATGATGGTCGGCGGGGTCGCCGCGCTGATGCTGCAGATGCTCCATCCGCGCGTGCTGGCGGGGGTGTGGGACCATTCGGGCTTTCGCGACGACATGAAGGCGCGGCTGCGCGGCACCGCGCGGTTCGTCGCGCAGACGACGTTCGAGACTCGCGCATCGGCCGAAGCGCAGATCGCGCGGGTGCGCCACATCCACGACGCGGTATCGGGGACGCTGCCCGACGGCACACCCTATTCGGCGAACGATCCTCGCCTGCTCGCCTGGGTGCATGTCGCGGAGGCGACATGCTTCCTCGACGCGTGGATGCGCTACGGCGAGCCACGGATGAGCGCGGCCGATCAGGATCGTTACTTCGCGGAGATCGCGGTGATCGGGGAGATGCTGGGTGCCGATCCGGTGCCGAGGAGCCACGCAGAGGCGGCGGCGATCATCGCCGACTTCCGTCCGGAACTTCGCGCCGACCAACGCAGCGCCGAGGTGCTTCGCGTGCTGATGGACGAGCCCGCCCCGAGCCTGATGCTGGTGCCGTTTCAGGCGCTGACGATGAACGCCGCGGTCGAATTGCTGCCGGGCTGGGCGCGCGCGATGCACGGCCTCCGCTCACCGCACCCGGTGCGCCCGGCGGTGCGCCTCGGCACGCGCGGGATGGCGGAAACGGTGCGCTGGGCGCTACGCAATTGACGCGCGGCGGCGCGCGTAGAGGAAATAGATCAGCAGCCCGATCGCGTTCCAGATCAGGAACCAGAGCTGCGTGATGCTCTGCAGGCTGGTGAACAGATAGAGGCAGCCGAGGATCGCGATCGGCGCGACGAGCCACACGAGCGGCGTCCGGAACGGCCGCTTGGCGGCTGGGTCGCGGCGCCGCGACACGAGCACACACAGTGCGACTGCGACGAACGCGCAGAGCGTCCCCGCATTGGCGAGGCTGGCGATGACGTCGAGCGGCGTCAGCGCGGCGAGCACCGCCACCACCATCGCCGTCACCGCGGTGATCCGCGCCGGCGTGCCGCGGCTCGACAGCTTGGCCAGCCCCGCGGGCAGGAACCCGTCGCGCGCCATGACCAGGAAGATCCGGCTCTGGCCGTAGAGGAAGCCGAGGATCACCGTCGGCAGCGCGATCGCGGCCGCGGCGGCGACGATCGTCGCCACCCCGCCCTGCCCGATCTCGCGCAGGATCAGCGCGAGCGGCTCCGGGCTATTCGAGAATCTCGAGAAATGGAGCGCGCCGACCGCGGCCGCAGCGACGATCATGTAAATCGCGGTGCACGCCAGCATCGATCCGACGATTCCGATGGCGAGATCGCGTTCGGGTCGTTTGGTCTCCTCCGCCGCGGTCGAGATCGCGTCGAACCCGTAAAAGGCGAAGAAGATGATCGCCGCAGCGCCCATCATGCCATACTTGACGCCGCCGGCACCGGCAGCGCTACCATAGCCGAGCGGCGCGAACGGGTGCAGGTTGGCGGCGTTGAAATGCGGCAACGCGACCGCGACGAACAGCGCCAGCGTGACGATCTTGAGCACCACCAGCGCAGTGTTGATCCGCGCGCTCTCTCGCGTGCCGAGCATCAGCAATCCGGCGACCACCGCGATGATGAACACGGCGGGCAAGTTGACGCCGTATTCGGTCGCGGTGACGGCATGATCGCAAACCCTGCCGGCGAACACCGGGCCGTGCGTCAAGGCGCAAGGCAGGTCGGCTCCCAAGCCGTGCAGGAACCCGACCGCATACCCCGACCAGCCGACCGCAACCGTCGCGACCACCAGCGAATATTCGAGGATCAGCGACCAGCCCACCACCCAGGCGATCACTTCGCCCAGAGTCGCATAGCTATAGGTATAGGCGCTGCCGGAGGCGGGGATCATCGTCGCCATCTCGGCATAGCAGAGCGCCGCCGCCGCGCAGATCGCACCCGCCACGACGAAGCTCAGCAACACCGCCGGCCCTGCCCGGTCGGCGCCGACCCCGATCAGCGTGAGGATGCCCGTGCCGACGATCGCCCCGACCCCGAGCGCGACCAGATGCGGCCACGACAAGGTCCGCGCTAGGCGATGCTCGGGCGGCTGCTCGACGATCGTCTTGCGGCGAAAAAGACCGGCCATGCACACCCTCCCCGTTCGGCCCGAGCTTGTCGAAGGCCTGCTCTTTCTTCAGAGGTTAAATACAAAGTACGGCGCTTCGACAAGCTCGGCGCGAACGGAGTGGATATGGACCAGACGCTAGATTTCGGCCTCGGTGAGAATGCCGACATGATCCGCGATGTGACTCGGCGCTTCGCGAGCGAGCAGATCGCGCCGCTCGCCGCGAAGATCGATGCCGAGGACTGGTTCCCGACCGAGCTGTGGCCGCAAATGGGCGAACTCGGGCTGCACGGCATCACCGTCGGCGAGGAGGATGGCGGGCTCGGGCTCGGCTATCTCGAGCATGTCATCGCGTGCGAGGAAGTCAGCCGTGCGTCGGCGTCGATCGGGCTCAGCTACGGCGCGCACTCCAACCTGTGCGTCAACCAGATCCGCCGCTGGGCCAACGCCCAGCAAAAGGCCAAGTACCTGCCCAAGCTGATCTCCGGCGAGCATGTCGGCAGCCTGGCGATGTCCGAAGCCGGCGCAGGATCGGACGTCGTGGGGATGAAGCTGCGCGCCGACGAGGTGCAGGGCGGCTACGTCCTCAACGGCACCAAATTCTGGATCACCAACGCCGCCTATGCCGACACTTTGGTGGTCTACGCCAAGACCGGCGAAGGCTCGCGCGGGATCACCACCTTCATCATCGAGAAGGACATGCCGGGCTTCTCGATCGGGCAGAAGATCGACAAGATGGGGATGCGCGGCAGCCCCACCGCAGAACTCGTGTTCGACGATTGCGAAGTGCCCGAGGAAAACGTCATGGGCCCGCTTAACGGCGGAGTCGGCGTGCTGATGTCGGGGCTCGATTACGAGCGCACCGTGCTCGCCGGGATCCAGCTCGGTATCATGCAGGCCTGCCTTGACGTGGTCGTCCCGTACGTCCGCGAGCGCAAGCAATTCGGCCAGCCGATCGGCAGTTTCCAGCTGATGCAGGCCAAGGTCGCCGACATGTACGTGGCCCTGCAATCGGCGCGCGCCTACACCTACGCCGTCGCCAGGAATTGCGACGAGGGCAAGACCACGCGGTTCGACGCCGCGGGCGCGATCCTGCTCGCCAGCGAGAGTGCGGTGAAGGTCGCCAACGAAGCGATCCAGGCGCTCGGCGGCGCCGGCTACACCAAGGACTGGCCGGTCGAACGCTACGCGCGCGATGCCAAGTTGCTCGATATCGGCGCGGGGACCAACGAGATTCGCCGTATGCTGATCGGGCGTGAGTTGATTGGGGCGGGATCGTAA
Organism: Sphingomonas sp.; assembly: GCF_036269755.1. Lineage (GTDB taxonomy): Bacteria > Pseudomonadota > Alphaproteobacteria > Sphingomonadales > Sphingomonadaceae > Sphingomonas. Next base: position 192,504 of record NZ_DATBDV010000023.1, read on the forward strand.
CACGCCCATGTGGCGGACGGTCCTCGGCTACGGTCTGGCGCTGGCAGCCGCGGCGATAGCGCTCGAACAGCTCAAGTTCCGCTTCGCCGAGACCGCGATTTCGACCGAACTCTATGTCGGCCTGCTCGCGCTCGGCTTTACCGCTCTGGGGCTGTGGGTCGGGCATCGGCTGACCGCTCGAAAGCCGCGTGCGCGGTTCGAGCGCAACGGCGCCGCGATTGCGTCGCTCGGGCTGACGCCGCGCGAATGCCAGATCCTCGATCTGCTCGCCTCGGGCCAGTCGAACAAGGAACTGGCGCGAACGCTCGGCGTGTCGCCCCACACGATCAAGACTCACCTCGCCAGCGTGTTCGCCAAGCTCGAAGTCGACCGACGCGTGAAAGCGATCGAGAAAGCGCGCTTCCTGTCGCTCATCGAATAAGCGGATTCGCGAAAATCACCCGTTCGGGCGATAGTGCAGATCGGGGAAAGCGGCGATGCGGGCGCCGTTCGAAAACATGGGGGAAGCACGATGAATCCGACGCTTCGTTACTCGCTGATCTACGGGTTGCTAGCGGGCGCCGTGCTCGCCGCGTTCGTCGCTGCCGTCGGGCTGCTGCACCACGCGCTCGCCTTCGTCGCCAGCCTGGCGTTCGGCTATGCGGTCATGCTGGTGGCGATGAGCTTCATCTTCGTCGGCGTGAAGCGCTATCGTGACCTCGAGGGCGGCGGCGTGATCCGGTTCTGGCGCGCGTTTGGGCTCGGGCTGCTGATCGCGCTGATCGCCGGCATCGCCTATGCGCTCGTGTGGGAAGCCTATCTCGCCGCGACGCACTATGCGTTCATGGACGAATATATCGCTACCTCGCTCGCCAAGGCGCGTGGGGCGGGCAAGAGCGCGGCCGACATCGCGAAGATGACGGCCGATTTCGACTCGATGCGCGCGATGTACGCCAACCCGCTGTACCGGCTGCCGATGACCTTCATGGAAGTCGCGCCCGTGGGATTGCTCGTCGCGCTTTTCTCGGCGGCGCTGCTGCGCAACCCACGGCTGCTGCCCGCGCGCGGTTAGGGCGTCAGGCCATAGGCCGCATAGGATTCGGCAACTTTCGAATCGAGCATCGTCGCGGCGGCGATGTCGGCCTTGCTCCCGGCCAGGTCGCCGAGCCGCTTGCGCGCGATGCCGCGGCCGTAAAGGCTGCTCGCCATCGTCGGGCGCAGCGCCACCGCGTCGCCGTAATCGGCCGCCGCCTTGTCCCACTCGCCGCGCTGCAGCCGCACCAGCCCGCGGCTGTCGAACGTCGCGGCCTGGCGGCTCCCCGCAATCGACTTGTCGCATTGCGCCAGCGCGGCGTCGAGCTCGACCTTGAGCCAGGCCCGTGCCCAACACGCTTCGTTGAGCGCCGCTGCATCGGTCGGCTTCTTCGCCAGCTGCGCGTCGATCTCGGCGATATAGGCCTTGGCGTCGCCGCCGACGGCGATCGCGCGGTTGCGCTCACTGGTGATCGAATCGGCGCTGTCGGGGTCCTCCGTCAGCGCGGCATCATAGGCCTGCAGCACCGCCGTCCGCGCCGCCGGATCGCCCATCACGCGCTTGAGCGGCGCTAGCGGCAGGTCCGACCACGGCTCGTACTTGATCAGCGCGACCGTGTCCGCCAGCAGCCCCTTGGCATCGGGTTCGAGACCGAAGCGCAGCCGAACGCGATAGGGCGTACCGCTCGCCTTGAGCGCGATCGACTTGTCGGTCTCGGCGATCGCCTCGGTGCGCTTGCCGGTCGCGGCAAGCACGTTGGCGAGCAAGGCATGCGCGGCGGCATCGTCGGGCTTGAGCTTCACCAGCGCGCGCGCGTCGGCGACCGCGTCGTCGCCGCGGCCGCGCTGAAGGTACAATTCGGTCCGGGATGCGCGCGCATCGAGGTCGTCGGGTTTCTTGTCGATCATGATGCCGAGATCGGAGAGCGCGCCGTCGATCTGGCCGAGCTCGGCGCGGACGCCGGCGCGGCGGCGATAGCCCTCTGTCGCCTCGGGCCACAGCAGCACCAGCCGGTCATAGAGGATCAGCGCATCCTCGTCGCGGCCCGCGGCGATCAGCATCTCCGCCTTGCCGGTGATCGCAAGCGGCTCGCGGCGGTCGGCGGCAAGCGCCTGGTCGTAGGCGTCGCTGGCGGCGTCGGTGCGGTCGAGCCCGCGCAACACCTGTCCGCGCATCGCCAGCGTCTTGCCGGTCCTGTCGCCGCCCGCGATCCGGGTGTCGAGCAGCTTGAGCGCCTCGTCGTTCTTGCCCGCCAGTGCGAGCCGAGTCACCTCGGCCAGCCCGGTATCGGGTGCGGCGTCGCCCGGCTTGACCGGCGCGGTGGTCGCGACCTCGCTGGCCGGCGCGCCGAACGTCGGTGGCGCCGTGATGTACAACGCCTTCTTGATCAGGACGTCGGTCTGCTTGTCGGCGGTCTTGGCATCGGCATAGGAAATTTCGCCGGGCCTGCTCCGGGTCGTCGCCGACATCTCGAACTTGCCGTCCTTCAGCGAATAGTCGCGAACGTACCGGACGCCACCATAGCTGCGGTCGAACGCCTCGCCCTCGACCGCGAACCCCTTGCCGCCGTCGGGCAGCAGGATCGTCTCACGCGAGGTGGTGTATCCGCCATCGACCGCCACCGGCGCGGCGTCGGGGTTCTTGTCGCGCTTCGGCGCCAAGTCGCGCCCGAGCAGGGCATTGTCCGCGACGTAGCGCTGGATCGAATCGGCGCCGGTATTGCTCCAGTCCAGCGTTGCGGTGCCGGTGAACGAGAAGACGACTTCGCCGGTCTTGTCGTCGACCCGATAGTCGGCGGTCTTGACGGTGATCCAGCTGTAGCGGTCGCTCCAGATCTTGCGCAGCATCTCGTCGCGGTCGGTCGCCGACATCACGGACAGTCCGATCCGCATCTGGCTGCCCATTTCGCCACGATAGATTATCGATCCGCTCGCCTTGGCAGGCTTGGCGAGCCCGGCGCGCGCGTCGAGATCGAGCCGGTCCTCGCTGTCCGGCACGGCCGGTTCGGTCGCCGCCAGCGCGGTCAGCCCGGTGGCCGCGCTATCGAGCGGAAGCGCCCATTTGAACGCGGGGACCGCGATCGTGTCGACGCCGCGGTCGCCGAGCCGGGTGCCGTCGAGCCAATAGGTCTGGCCGCCGATCGTCGCCTCGACGATGACGTGGTTGAACCGCCCCGGCATCGGCAGCGACTGGTCGAGCCCGTCGCCGTCGGTCGCCGACACCAAAGCGGGCTCCGCGGTCACGTCGAGCGCGCGCAGCATCGCCAGCAGCAGCACGGTCTTGCCCTTGCAATCGCCGCTCTTCGCCGCCCACACCGCATCCGCGCTTTCGGGGACGTAACCGCCCAGCCCGTCGAGACGCGCGAGATAGCGCACCTGCGACTGAACGACGCGCAGCGCTTCGGTCGCGCGCACCTTGGGATCGGGCGACAAGGCCGCGATCCGCTTGACCTCCGCCATCACCGGCGAATCGGCGCCGATCGTCGTCGCCTTGGCGTATAGCGGCCGCATCAGCGCGGCGACCGATCCCCAATCGGCAAAGTCCGCCGCTTGCACCAGCGCACCATTCGAGAACCGGCCCGGCGCGCCCGCCGGCAGTTCGGGCGTGGTCCAGCCGTCGCGAGTCATCGTCATGACCTGAAACCCATCGGCCCTGGCCAGCACGATCGGGGGAAGCTGCGGCCCCGTTTTCCACCGCATCTGCCGGCCGAGCGGCCAGCTATAGCGGACGCTCATGCGATCCATCGCCGGCATCTTGGTCAACGGCAGCATCGCCTCGGCATGGCCCGCGAGCACCGGGTTCGCGAGGTCGATCGAGTAGGCGAATTCGACCTCGTCGCCCACGCGCAGATCGGGGAGCGGCATCACCGCGGTCAAGACTCCGCTGATCGTCATCGCCGATTCGAGTTCGCTTTCGCGGCGCAGGATCTGGAACCCCTTGCCGTCCTTGAGCACGTCGATCGTCTCGGCGCCGCGGTGGATGACGAGTCGATCGACCGTCGCGAGATCGAGCGTCGGCTGCCACGCGAGGCCGACCGTGCCCGCGACTTGCAGCCCTGCGGGCGTGTTCACCCGAATGAGCTGCCGCACGAACTGGTGCATGCCCTTGTCGTCGAACCGCACCTGGAAATCGGCCAGCCGGAAGGTGACCGCCCCGTCCGCCGGCTTGGCGGCGGGTGCGGCGACCGGCACGACCCAGGCCGGCTGCTTGCCGACATGGAGAACGTCGTCGGCATGAGCCGGGACGACGCCGACGATGTCGCCCAATGTCACGCACGCCGCCGCCAGCAACAGCCGGATCTTCACCACAACGCCCCCTATTTCAATCGCTTTCCCCGAAGCTTAGGCGTGTCGGGGCCAAAGGCAAGGCGGGGCGTGCGCTTCTTACCAGACGTGCACGCGATCCTTCGGCGCGAGGTAGCGCTTGTCGCCGGGCTTGATCCCGAACGCGTCGTACCATGCGTCGAGGTTGCGCACCGTCTCGACTCGCCACGGCGCGGGCGCGTGGACGTCGGTGGCGATGCGCGCGCGGAGCGAACGGTCGCGCATCTTGGTCCGCCAGCTCTGCGCGAAGGCGAGGAAGAAGCGCTGGTCGCCGGTCAGCCCGTCGATCACCGGCGCCGGCTTGCCGCCGAGCGAGGCGTGATACGCTTCGTACGACGCGGTCAGCCCGGCGGTGTCGGCGATGTTCTCGCCGAGTTCCTGCTCGCCGTTGAGGTGAAGCCCCGGCAGCGCCTCATAGGCCGAATATTGGTCGGCAAGCGCCTTGCCCGACGCTTCGAACCGCGTGAGGTCGGCGGGCGTCCACCAATTGTGCAGCCGGCCGGTCGAATCGAAATCCGATCCGAGATTGTCGAAGCTATGGCTGATCTCATGCCCGATGACGGCACCGATCGCGCCGTAATTCGCCGCCGCGTCGAAGCTGGGGTCGAAATACGGCGTCTGCAGGATCGCCGCCGGAAAATTGAGCGCGTTCTGCAGCGGCAGATTGACCGCATTGACCGTCTGGGGCGTCATCCACCACTCGCCGCGATCGGGCGCATGGCCGAGCTTGGCGACGTGATAACGATAGTTGGACAGCCGGGCGCGCTGCAGGTTCCCCAACGGGTCGCTGGCGCTGACCGCGAAATAGGGAAAAGCGCGCCACTTGTCGGGATAGCCGACGCCGACCTTGAGCACCGCGAGCTTCTTGCGCGCTTCGACCTTGGTCGCGGGCGCCATCCAGTCGAGCCCGGCGATGCGGCGATCGAACGCGGCGACGATGTTCTTGACCATCGTGTTGATCGCCGCCTTGGACGAAGCCGGGAAATATTTGGCGGCGTAGATGCGCCCGACCGGATCGCCGAGCGCGCCGTTGACCGCGCTGATCGAACGCTTGTCGCGCGGGCGCTGCGCCGGCGTGCCGCTCAATTGCTTGCCATAGAAATCGAACGACGCATCATCGAACGCCTTGGGCAGCACCGAGGTGTTCTGGCTGATCTGGTGGAACGCCAGCCAGTCCTGCCACGTCGCCATCGGCTCGCTCGCGACAAGCGCGGCGAGCTTGGTCGTGGTGCCGGGATTCCAGTTGATGAAGTCCTGCTGCCGGGGCAGTCCCGCCGCGGTCCAGAACGCGTTCCAGTCGATCCCCGGCGCTTTCGCGGCGAAATCGGCGCGCTTCCACGGATTGTCGCCCTTGTGCGCGTCCTGCGCGGTGATGATGTCGGTCTGCGCCGCGGCGATCTTCATCTCGAGCGCAAGTACGCGGTCGGCACGGCCCTGCGGATCGCTCATCCCGGCGAGTTTGAACAGCTTGGCGACGTAATCCTTATAGCCGTCGCGTAGCTCGGCCATCTCCTTCTTGTCGGAGAGGTAGTAATCGCGATCGGGAAGCCCCAGCCCGCCCTGCATCAGATACGGCACGTTGACCGTCGGACGGTTGAGATCCTGGCTGACGAACAGCCCGAACAGGTTGCTGGTCGACGCGTAATTGTTGTTGTTGAACGGGTCGGTATCGGCGCGCATGTTGGCGCCGAGCATCGCCGACAGCTGGCTTTTGGTGCGCAAAGCGGCGATCGACGCGAGCGTCGGCCGCAGCGGCGCGAGGCCGCGTGCCTCGATCCCGGCGGTGTCGTCATACGCCGCGTAATAATCGGCGATGCGCTGCAGGTCGGTGCCCGCCTTGGCGTGCGCGTTGCCGGCATTCTGGATGATATCGGCGTTGCGCGCTTCGGCGACGTTCGACACGTCGAGCCCGACGCCGATCGACGAGCGGTCGGCGGGGATTTCGGCGGTCTTGAGCCACACGCCATTGGCATAGGCATTGAAGTCGTCGCCAGGATTGGCGGTGCGATCGATCAGCGCCTGATCGACCCCCGATTTGGTGCCCATCACGCTCTGGGCAAGCGCCGGCCCCTGCCAGACGGCGACTCCGCCAGCGGTGGTGGCGAGCAGCATGGCGGCAAGGACGGTGCGCTTCATTGGAAAAAGCCCTCTTTCGATATGGTGTATGAGTCGGGGGCTACACCAACGCCGCGCGGCGCGCCAGCGGCTTCCCATGGCCGAAATGCGCGGCTAGGCAGAGCCCCATGAGCGCGCCCGTTCTCGACACCAAACTCTCCGCCGACAGCGAAACCTTCCGCGCCAATGCCGCGCACAATCGTGCGCTGGGCGAGCGGCTGCGCGGCGACGTCGCGACGGCGGCGTTGGGGGGCAACCAGAAGAGCCGCGACCGCCACACCGCGCGCGGCAAACTGCTCCCGCGCGACCGCGTCGAGCGGCTGCTCGATGCCGGATCGCCGTTCCTCGAGATCGGCCAGCTCGCGGCGTGCGACCTGTATGACGGTGAGGTTCCCGGCGCCGGAATGATCGCCGGAATCGGCCGCGTGTCGGGCCGCCAGGCGATGATCGTCTGCAACGACGCCACGGTAAAGGGTGGAACCTATTACCCGATGACGGTCAAGAAGCATCTCCGCGCGCAGGAGATCGCCGAACAAAACCGGCTGCCGTGCATCTATCTGGTCGATTCGGGCGGCGCCAACCTGCCGCACCAGGCAGAGGTATTCCCCGATCGCGATCATTTCGGGCGGATCTTCTTCAACCAGGCCAACATGTCGGCCAAGGGCATTCCGCAGATCGCCTGCGTGATGGGCAGCTGCACCGCGGGCGGCGCGTACGTTCCCGCGATGAGCGACGAGAGCGTGATCGTGCGCAATCAGGGAACGATCTTCCTGGCAGGCCCTCCCCTCGTTCAGGCCGCAACCGGCGAAGTGATCAGCGCCGAGGATTTGGGCGGCGGCGATCTCCACGCGCGCAAGTCAGGTGTCGTCGATCACCTCGCCGAGAATGACGAGCACGCGCTGACGATCGTCCGCGACATCGTCTCGACGCTCCGGCCCGACCGCCCGCCCGACGTCGAACTGCGCGAGCCGCGCCCGCCCAAGTTCGCCGCCGACGAGCTGTACGGCATCATCCCGCAGGACGTCCGCGCGCCGTACGACGTGCATGAGATCATCGCGCGGCTAGTCGACGGCAGCGAGTTTGCCGAGTTCAAGGCACTGCACGGCAGCTCGCTCGTCTGCGGCTTCGCGCACATCTGGGGCATGCCGGTCGCGATCCTGGCGAACAACGGCGTGCTGTTCAGCGAAAGCGCGGTCAAGGGCGCGCATTTCATCGAACTCGCCTGCCAGCGCCGCATCCCGCTGCTGTTCCTCCAGAACATTTCGGGCTTCATGGTCGGCGGCAAGTACGAAGCCGAAGGAATCGCCAAACATGGCGCAAAGCTGGTGACCGCCGTCGCCACCGCGAGCGTGCCCAAGATCACCGTGCTGATCGGCGGCAGCTTCGGCGCGGGCAATTACGGCATGGCGGGCCGCGCTTACTCGCCGCGCTTCCTGTTCACTTGGCCCAACAGCCGGATCAGCGTGATGGGCGGCGAACAGGCCGCATCGGTGCTCTCTACCGTCCACCGCGACGCCGCGAACTGGACCCCCGAACAGGCCGAAGCTTTCAAACAACCGATCCGCGACGATTACGAAGCGCAAGGCTCGCCCTGGCACGCGACCGCGCGGCTGTGGGACGACGGGATTATCGACCCGGCGCAGACGCGGGATGTGCTGGGATTGTCATTGGCCGCAACGCTCAACGCCCCGATCCCGGAACGCGCGAGCTTCGGCGTGTTCCGGATGTGACCAAGCTCAATCACAACCGTCCGTCCTTGCGATACATGGACAACCTACGCCGAGAACTTCAGCGAGAAAATCGTCCTGTGCCAAGCTGGTTTAATCCAGACCGTATCGAAAAACTTAGTATCAAACTGCAGGAGCCCGAGACACTTCCTTCGTATGTTGTTGATTTCGGTAAACTGGATGCCAAGCAGCAAGAAATAGCAGAGTGCGCCTTTGACACTTTCGGTTGTTATATGGAAGCCAGCCTCCGGGTGATTTCCCTTGTGATGGGCGGCGAGGCTAAAGCGAGGAAGGCTGCCGAAAAATCGCAGGATGTCGCATTTGATGCATTCGTCGTGTCGGGGGCAGTTCTAGTCGGAACCGTTATCGAGGACATGGCCGCCGATCGTGAAGGCTTTTGGCCGTGGTTCGGACGATTTTACGATGGCTTGGACACGCAGTCGAAGCTGACTTGGGCAGATTTTGGAAACTTGCTCTTGGAAGAAAGCTTGCCACTTTATTTCGCCCAACAAGTAGCTGACTCTCCTCAACAGACGGCTCGCCTAAGAGGTTTGTTTTCAGCAGAAAATTGGCACTGACACGACCACTTGAAAGAATCGCCATGAATTCAATGCTCCTCCCCCTCCTCCTCGCCCTCGCCGCGCAGCAATCTACCGACAAGCTCCCGCCCGCCAACCCGCTCCCCCCGCCCGCGAGCGAGGAGGAGCAAGTCATGGCCCCGTTGCGCGCGTGGTTCGCCGGGATCGATGCGGCCGATGCCGCCGCGATCCGCGCGCAGCTTCGCATCACGGGTGGCGGCGGCGCGACCGTCGCGGCGACGCGCGCGAATGGCGAGAAAATCGTCCGCCACCTGACGTGGGAAGAGTATCTCGCCAACGTCAAATCCGGCGAGCACAAATATCACGAACAATTCACCGGCGCCCCCGCGATCGAGATCGACGGCGACATCGCGATGGTATGGGGCGACTTCACGCTGTCGGTCGACGGCAAGGTCGCGACGTGCGGAGTCGACCATTTCGACATGGTCCGCGAAAACGGCCAGTGGAAGGTGCAGAACGTGACCTGGTCGCAGCGCTCGACGGGATGCGTCGCCGCGCAATGATTTGCGCTGTCCTACAAACCCCGGGTTACGCTATATCCCCACGATGAAACGGCCGCCGCAACTTCGCTTTTTTCCTTGCCTCACATGCGCGAACTTCGAGAAGTTTGCGGCGTTGCGAGACGGCGGATGCTGAGCTCGCTGCTGATCGCCAATCGCGGCGAGATTGCCTGCCGCATCATCCGCACCGCGCGCGACATGGGCGTGCGGACGGTGGCGGTCTATTCGGATGCGGACGCGCAGGCGCTTCACGTGCGGCAAGCCGACGAAGCGGTGCATATCGGGCCTTCGCCGGCGCGCGAAAGCTATCTGGTCGGCGACAAGATCATCGCCGCCGCGAAGCAAACCGGCGCCGAGGCGATCCATCCCGGCTACGGCTTCCTCTCCGAAAATGCCGACTTCGCGCAGGCGGTGATCGACGCAGGCTTGATCTGGGTCGGCCCCAGGCCAGACAGCATCCGTGCGATGGGCCTCAAGGACGCCGCCAAGGCGCGGATGATCGCGGCTGGCGTGCCGGTGACGCCGGGCTATCTCGGCGCGGACCAGGCACCCGAGCGGTTGCAGGCGGAGGCCAACGCGATCGGCTATCCGGTGCTGATCAAGGCCGTCGCGGGCGGCGGCGGCAAGGGCATGCGGCGAGTCGATGCTGCGCAGCAATTCGCCGAGATGCTGCAGTCGTGCCAGCGCGAGGCGGCCTCGTCGTTCGGCGACGAGCGCGTGCTGATCGAGAAATACATCCTGTCGCCGCGCCATATCGAAGTGCAGGTGTTCGGGGACAGCCACGGCAACGTCGTCCATTTGTTCGAACGCGACTGCTCGCTGCAACGCCGCCACCAGAAAGTGATCGAGGAAGCCCCTGCCCCCGGCATGGACGCGGCAACGCGCGCGGCGATTTGCGCTGCGGCGGTGCGCGCAGCAAAAGCGGTCGATTATGTCGGCGCGGGAACGATCGAGTTCATCGCCGACGCGAGCGAAGGTCTAAGGGCCGACCGCATCTGGTTCATGGAAATGAACACGCGGCTGCAGGTCGAGCACCCGGTGACCGAGGAAATCACCGGGCAGGATCTGGTCGAGTGGCAGTTGCGCGTGGCGTCGGGCGAGCCGTTGCCATGCCGCCAGGACGAGCTCGAGATTCACGGCTGGGCGATGGAAGCGCGGCTTTATGCCGAGGATCCGGCGCGCGGGTTCCTCCCCTCGATCGGGCGGCTCGAGGCGTTCGACCTCGGCGAAGGCGCGCGGATCGACACGGGGGTGGAGCAAGGCGCCGACATCTCGCCGTTCTACGATCCGATGATCGCCAAGGTGATCGCGTGGGGCGAGAATCGCGAGGAGGCACGCGAAAAGCTCGCCGATGCGCTGACCGATGCGATCGTCTGGCCGGTGCGGTCGAACGCCGGCTTTCTCGTCGAGGCGCTCGAGCATGAAGCCTTCGCCTCGGGCGATGTCGACACTGGGCTGATCGCGCGCGAGGGTGACGCGCTGATGCCGCCGCCGCGCCCGTCGGACGAAGCGCTGGCCGATGCCGCCGCCGCGCTGGTCGGCAGCGACCCGATGGCGGGGTTCCGACTCAACGCCGCGCCGCGCACGGCCGAGACCTTCCTGCTCGACGGGGAGCCGGTGATGATCGAACGCGGCACGGGCGAGCCCGACGCGGAGCCGCTCGACGCTCTGCTGATCGCCGAGGACGGCCAGACGTGGCAGCTCAGCCGCTGGCGCGCGACCGGCGGCGCGGGTGGTGCCACCGGCGACGGCGCGATCCTGGCGCCGATGCCGGGGCGCGTAATCGCGGTCGACGTCGCGGCGGGCGACGCGGTGGCGAAGGGCCAGAAGCTGCTCACGCTCGAGGCGATGAAGATGGAGCATGGCCTGGTCGCGCCGTTCGACGGGACGGTCGCGGAACTCAACGCAGAGGCTGGCACGCAAGTCCAGGTCGACGCGCTGCTCGCGCGGATCGAGAAGACGGATGACTGAATCCGTCGCCCCGGCGGAGGCCGGGGCCGCTGCGATCACCGCGCCACATCAAGCGGTCCCGGCCTCCGCCGGGGCGACGCTGAGTTATCGCGACGCTACCGCGGCTGACTTGCCCGCGATCGTCCGCCTGCTGGCCGACGACCAGATCGGCGGCCGCGCAGATGATCCGAGCGAACCGCTCGACCCCGCCTACCGCGCGGCGTTCGACGCGATCGATCGCGACCCCAACCAGCGCCTGATCGTCGCCGAACTCGACCGCGCCGTCGTCGGCACGATGCAGCTCACCCTTCTTCCCGGTCTGCTCAATCGCGGCGCGTGGCGCGGGCAGATCGAGGGGGTGCGCGTGGCTGCCGACAAGCGCGGCCAAGGGCTCGGCGCGCAGATGATCGACTGGGCGCTCGCCTGGTTCGGCGCGCACGACTGCTTCATGGCGCAACTAACCTCGAACAACGACCGCACCCGCGCGCATGCCTTCTACGAAAAGCTCGGCTGGGCGAAGAGCCATGCCGGGTTCAAGCTCTATTTGACGGAGACCCAGTGATGCCGGGCAAGTTCTTCGACGAGTGGACCGTCGGTGAGACGATCGAGCACCCCTTGCACCGCACGGTGACCGAGACCGACAACCTGTTGTGGTCGACCATGACCCACAACCCGCAACCGCTCCACCTCGATGCCGAGGCCGCCAAGGCGAGCGAGTTCGGGCGCATCCTCGTCAACGGCACCTTCACGTTCAGCCTGATGGTCGGGATCACCGTCGCGGAGACGACGATGGGGACGCTCGTCGCGAACCTGGGCTACGACAAGCTCGTGATGCCCAAGCCGGTGTTCATCGGCGACACGCTCCACGCGACGAGCGAAGTGACCGAACTGCGCGAGAGCAAGTCGCGCCCGAACGCCGGGCTGGTGACGTGGCGACACCGCATGCTCAACCAGCGCGACGAACTGGTGTGCGAGTGTTCGCGGATGGCGATGTTGCGCCGCGGCCCGGCCTGACTGCGCCGCTAGCTGACCGTCACGGTGACGGGCGATGACGCGATCCCGTCGGCGATCACGACCAGGGTCGTCGCGCCGGTCTCGGTCCCAGCCGGTACGTCGAACTGCGTGGTCACCGATGCTGCTCCGGTCGCGACGCCCATCGTGTGGCCATGGGTGCGCGCGTACCAGACGTGCCCGGTCCCCTGGTTTGTCAGCCGGACCAGCGGATAATTGGTCGCGGCGGTCAGTTCGTCGCCGACCGCCGCCGCCTCGCTGAGCCCGTTGAGTTGCGTGCCGGTGAGCGCATAGGTCTGGCCTCGCGTGATATTGGTCGGCACGGACGCAATCGTTGGTGCCCAGGCGGCGAGCGGGCCGCCAAGCGGAACGTAGAGGCGCGCGCGCGCGGCCAGACCGGGGGTAAGCATCAGCACCTGCCCGCTGGGCAGCGGCAACAGGAACATTGCGCTGTTCTGGTTCGCGAACGGCCGGGCCAACGTCGTCCGGAAGTTCGTGCCGTCGAACTCGTACAGCGCGCCGCTCGCGCCCGCCACGAGCACATTGCCGCTGACGAGGAGCGCGGCCGATGAATCGTCGCCGTCGTCGATCGCCGGAAAGTCCGGGCCCGCGGTCCAGCTACCGGACACGCCCGGCGTGGCGCCGGGATGATAGACCGCGGTGTGTGCCGCCGCCGATCCCGCTATCGCCCCCACCACGAATACCGATCCGTCGGGACGCAGGATTTGCGGACCGATCTCACCGGGCGGGAAATAGGTGCCCGTCGGGCCGGGCCCGTAGGTGATGCCGCCGACCACCTGGACCGGCGCCGGCCCGTATCCCGCGCCCCCCGGCGTTCCCGTCGGCGATGTGAGTACGACGGGCGTCGCGCCGTCCGACACCCAGCTGCCGCTCGCCGTCAGATAGTGTTCCGCTCGCGGTGGCGCGCCGACGTCCACCGTCAAGATGTTGCCGCCGGGCAGCATTGTGAAGCCTTCCTCGGCAAAATCGTCATTCTTGTTGGTCGCCGGAAGCGAGGACCAGGTCAGGGCGGCGGGGTCCAGCGCCCACATCGTCCGGCCGAGCTTCAAGCCGAACACGAACCGCCCATCGGGGAGCACCGCCGACGGGACGTCGCCGATATAGGGAGCGCCCGGCGGCGGAGCGATCATCTGCCAGCTATCGGCCACCGGATCGTAGACCGCGGACATGTTGGTCAGCCCCGACGGCGCGAACGGAAAGGAGTAGTTGTCCTGGTTGTACTCGCCGCCGACGAACAGCACCCTTCCGTCGGCCAGTACCGCCTCCGCGCTGGCATACGGCGCGTATCCAGTGGGCGGCTTGGACAAATGGGTCCAAATGCCCTTGGCGTAATCGCCGTTCGCATCGGGAGTCAGCCGGTAGAAGTCGCCGGCACTCGTTCCTGGCGTGCCCTCTGGATTGGCTTGGGCCATCACCGATCCGTCGGTCAGCAGCATCGCGAAATAGACGTCGACCGGCGGCTGATTGATCAGCGTGATCGTGGTGGCGGTCGGGGTTGGAGTCGGTGCAGGCGCGGGCGTCGGCGCCGGCGCCGGCGTTCCGCCACTCAAGCCACCGCCTGATCCAGCGCCCGATTCGCCGCAGCCCGCCAGACCACTCCCCAGCAAGGCCAGCGCGACGACCGGCCCTGCCAAACGCACGCGGTGCATATCGACCCCCTTCGCGGAGCTGCCTATCGGGTCGACACCATTCTCCCGAACACGACCACAATCAAGCCGCGCCGGGCTTCACGATCAAACGGTAAAACTCTCCCCGCACCCGCATTCGCCCTTGGCGTTGGGGTTCTGGAACACGAAGCCCGCGGCGAAATCGTCCTCGACCCAGTCCATCGTCGATCCGACGAGGTACAGGATCGATCCGCCGTCGATGTAGAGCGTACCGCCCGCGGTCTCGATCTTCTCGTCGAACGGCTTGGCTTCGGTGACGTAGTCGACTGAATAGGCGAGCCCCGAACATCCGCGCTTCGGGGTCGACAGCTTGACGCCGATCGCACCCTCGGGCGCCTTGGCCATCAGCTCGGCGATGCGTGCCTCGGCGTTGGGCGTCAGGATCAGCGCGGCGGGGCGTGGTCGCAAGGTGGTGGCCATTACAACATTCCCAGTTCGAGCTTCGCCTCATCCGACATCTTCTGCGGGTCCCAGGGCGGATCCCACACCAGATTGACGTCGGCGATCGCGACCCCGGGCACGCTGCCGACACGCAATTCGACTTCCGCCGGCATCGACTCCGCCACCGGGCAATGCGGCGTGGTCAGCGTCATCGTCACCGCGGCATGGCCTTCGTCGGTCACCTCGACGCCGTAGATCAGCCCGAGGTCGTAGATATTGACCGGGATTTCGGGATCGTAGATTTCCTTGAGCGCAGCGATGATCGCTTCGTACAAATCGCCCCCCGGATCACCGCCCGCCAGCGGCTCGGGCTTTTGCGCGAGGAACCCCGCGAGATAGTCGCGCTTGCGCTCGAACGTCCCGGTCGCGCCGGCATCGTCGACGCGGGCCTTGGGCGGCGCCTCGACCGATGTCACTTCCTCGATCGCAATTCTACTCTCTTCGTTCATCCGAAGATCCTCGTCACTCTCTCGATTCCACTGGCCAACGCCTCGACATCGGCCAACGAATTGTACACGCCGAAGCTCGCGCGCGCGGTCGCCGGCACCCCCAGCGCATCCATCAGCGGCTGCGCGCAATGGTGCCCGGCACGGATCGCGACCTGGCTCTCGTCTAAGATGGTGGCGACATCGTGCGGATGCACCCCCTCGACCGCGAAACTGACGATCCCGGCGGAGTCTTCGGGGCCAAACAGCCGCACCGAGTTTATCTGGCCGAGCCGTTCGCGGGTGGCCTCGACCAATGCCGCCTCATGCGCGTGGATGCGATCGAGGCCGGTGCTTTCGACGTAATCGATCGCGGCGTGCAGCCCGAGCGCGCCGACGATGTGCGGCGTTCCCGCCTCGAACCGGCCCGGCGGCGGCGCGTAGGTCGTCTTAGCGAAGCTCACGCGGTCGATCATCGACCCCCCGCCCTGATATGGCGGCATCGCGTCGAGCAAATCGTAACGGCCCCACAGCACGCCGATCCCGGTCGGACCGTACAGCTTGTGTCCCGAAAAGACGTAAAAGTCGCAGTCCAACGCGCGAACATCGACCGGCATCCGCGGCACCGCCTGGCACCCGTCGAGCAGGATCTTGGCGCCGACCAAATGCGCGATGTCGGCGGCGCGGCGAGCATCGAGCACCGAGCCGAGCACGTTCGAGACCTGCGCGAGCGCGACCATTTTATGCTGCGGCGTGATCATCGCCGCCATCGCGTCGAGGTCGATCCGGCCGTCATCGGTCAGCGCTACGATGTCGATTGCGGCGCCGATCCGTTCGGCGACCATCTGCCACGGGACGATGTTCGAATGATGCTCGAGCGTGGAGAGCAGGATTCGGTCGCCCGCCTTCAGCTGCTCGCCTGCCCAGCATCGCGCGACCAAGTTGATCGCCTCGGTCGCGCCGCGAACGAAAACGATCTCGCGCCCCTCGGCGCCGATGAACCGCGCCACCCGCTTGCGCGCCGCCTCGTAGGCGAGCGTCATGTCGGCCGACCGCTGGTACACGCCGCGGTGCACCGTCGCGTAGGTCTCGCCATAGGCGCGGGCGATCGCGTCGATCACCGCCTGCGGCTTCTGCGAGGTCGCGGCGGTGTCGAGATAATGCCAGCCGGGATGGATTGCCGGGAAATCCGCGAGCACGTCGAGCGGGCGTGTGTCGGCCATCACATTCATGCGCCGTCACCCTGAACTTGTTTCAGGGCCCACTCCTCCGCGACCAACGATAGCGGTCGTTCCGCGATGGATGCTGAAACAAGTTCAGCATGATTAATTAGGGGAAGGGAACGCCTCACAATATTCGCTCCAACGCGGCTATCGCCGCCGCTTCGACGCGGTCTCGCTCATCCTCGTCGGCAATCCGGTCGAACACTGACCCCACAAACGCGCGCAGCAGCAGCTTCTTCGCCTCGGCCGGGGCGATGCCGCGGCTTTCGAGGTAGAACAGCGCCATCGCGTCCAACTCGCCGACGGTTGCCCCATGCGCGCACTTGACGTCGTCGGCGAAGATTTCGAGTTCGGGCTTGGCATTGGCGGTGGCGGTGCGAGTCAGCAGCATCGCCTTGACCGACTGGCTGGCGTCGGTCTTCTGCGCGTCGCGCGCGACCGCGACCTTGCCGAGATACGACCCCGTCGCCTTGCCGCCGAGCACCGACCGCACGATTTGGTTCGAGATTGCGTCTGGTTCGACATGGTTGACCGTCGTCACGAGCTCGAGCGTCTGCTCCCCCCCGCCGATGATCGCACCGCCCAGTTCGAAATGCGCACCTTCGTGACACGTCACGTCGATCGCGACGCGGCCGAGCTTGCCGCCGATGTTGAGAATGTTGACGCTCGCCCGCGCACCCTTTTCGAGCACCAGCGACAGATCGCGCACCGCGACCGCGCCATCGGCCGCGTCCTGGACGATCACTCGGGTGAAGTCCTCACCGGCCGCCACGCGCACATGCTCGGCCGCGGGCAGCGGCCACGCGCTCGCCAGCGCGTCGAGGTCGCTATACCGCCACGCCTCGTCGCGCCGGGTCGGGATAGCGAGCAGCGTCACTGCGGGTGCGCCCGTAGCCAGTCGCGCCGATAGGCTCTTAGCAGACCCGGTTTGCCGCGCTCGATACAACGGACGAGCTTCTTGAGATCGCGCTCGCCCTTCTCAGCGCAGTTCGCTGCCATGATGCAGGACTGGACCGACAACGTTGCACTGTTGACCCTCGGGGTGGAATTGCATGACACACGGCCGTTGGCGCTTATTGCCACGTCGAATTGCGCCGCAGTGTAACTCTCCGACAACGCGTTAAGTTCGGCCCGCGTCTTGGGCTCATATGGCGACTCCTGCGGCGCCAGCAAAGTGAGCAACAACCAGATCACGCCGCCACCGCCCCATAGCCTTCGCGCTCGAGCTGCAACGCCAGCTCGGGCCCGCCCGATCGCGTGATCCGGCCGCCTTCGAGCACGTGGACGAAATCGGGGCGAACATAATCGAGCAGCCGCTGGTAGTGCGTGATCAGCACCACCGCCTTGTCGGGCGCGCGCATGATGCGGTTGATGCCGTCGCCGACCACGCGCAGCGCATCGATGTCGAGGCCTGAGTCGGTCTCGTCGAGGATCGCGAGGCGCGGCGCGATGATCCCCATCTGCACCATCTCGTTGCGCTTCTTCTCGCCGCCCGAAAAGCCGACATTGACCGGACGCTTGAGCATCTCGGCATCCATCGACAGCGAAGCCGCCTGCGCGCGCGCCAGCTTGAGGAAATCGCCGCCCGACAGCGGCTCCTCACCGCGTGCCCGGCGCTGCGCATTGAGCGCCTCGCGCAGGAACTGGACGTTGGAGACGCCGGGGATTTCGACCGGATACTGGAAGCCGAGGAACAGCCCCGCCGCGGCGCGCTCGTGCGGGTCGAGCGCGAGAAGGTCGACCCATCCGTCCTCCTCCGTGCTCCGGCGAAGGCCGGAGCCCTGGACTTCATCGCCAACCCTCCGGCCTTCGCCGGAGCCCGCCGTATCGCGGAGGAAGCGCACGCTCCCTTGCGTCACTTCATATCCCGGCCGGCCGCCGAGCACATAGCCGAGCGTCGACTTGCCCGCGCCGTTCGGCCCCATAATCGCATGGACCTCGCCCGCATTCACGGTGAGCGAGAGGCCCTTGAGGATCAGCTTGCCGTCGATTTCGGCGTGAAGGTTTTCAATCTTGAGCATCATTTTTCCTCGGTCGCGGCTTTTGCGTCTTCCGCCGCAATCGCGTCGACCATTCCATCGAACGCATGATCGACCGCGCTGAACACCCGATCGACTTCCGCGAAACGTCCGCTCTCCGCAATGGAGGCATCGCGAGCGATCAGTTTGAGTACACGGTCACGTGCCGCGGCACGTGTTGCGGCGCATTCTCCAACGGACTGATCGATGATCTTGCGTATCCCCTCAGCGTGTAGCCGCCCCGCCTTCTGGCTGTTCCGCATCAACGTCGGCTGGAGGCAATCGAGATACTTCCGGATGGCAGTATTGATGGACGGGGGCGCAGTGAAGCTCGAACTGCCCTCCAGCGTCTGATCGCCGCTCGCTTGCGTAGCGAGCAATCCAAGAATCAAGAAAACGTTCACCCCACGCTCCCCTCAAGCGAAATCCCCAGCAGCTTCTGCGCTTCCACCGCGAATTCCATCGGCAATTGCTGGAGCACCTCGCGCGCGAAGCCGTTGACGATCAGCGCCACCGCGGCCTCCTGATCGAGCCCGCGCTGCATCGCGTAGAACATCTGGTCGTCGCTGATCTTCGACGTCGTCGCCTCATGCTCGATCTGCGCCGACGGGTTGCGCACTTCGATATACGGCACGGTGTGCGCGCCACACTCGCTGCCGAGCAGCAGGCTGTCGCATTGGGTGAAGTTGCGCACACCCTCCGCGCCCGGTGCGACGCGGACCAGCCCTCGATACGTGTTGTCCGAGCGCCCCGCGCTGATCCCCTTTGACACGATCGTCGAGCGCGAGCCCTTGCCGTTATGGATCATCTTGGTGCCGGTATCGGCCTGCTGGCGATTATTGGTCACCGCGACCGAATAGAATTCGCCGACGCTGTTCTCGCCGTTGAGCACGCACGACGGATATTTCCAGGTGATCGCGCTACCGGTCTCGACCTGAGTCCACGACACCTTGCTGTTCCGCCCCTGACACAGCGCGCGCTTGGTGACGAAATTGTAGATGCCGCCCTTGCCGTTTTCGTCGCCGGGATACCAGTTCTGCACGGTCGAATATTTGATCTCGGCATCGTCCAACGCGACCAGTTCGACCACCGCGGCGTGGAGCTGGTTTTCGTCGCGCATCGGCGCGGTGCAGCCTTCGAGGTACGACACGTACGCGCCCTTGTCGGCGACGATCAAAGTGCGTTCGAACTGGCCGGTATTCTCGGCATTGATGCGGAAATAGGTGCTGAGCTCCATCGGGCAGCGAACGCCCTCGGGAATGTAGACGAACGTGCCGTCAGAGAAGACCGCGCAATTGAGCGCCGCGAAGTAATTGTCGTGCTGCGGCACCACCTTGCCGAGCCATTTGCGGACGAGGTCGGGATATTCCTTGATCGCCTCCGAGATCGATCGGAAAATGACGCCCGCGGCTTCGAGCTCTTTGCGGAACGTCGTCGCCACTGAGACGCTGTCAAACACCGCATCGACCGCGACCTTGCGCGCGCCCTCGACCCCGGCGAGCACCTTCTGCTCCTCGATCGGGATGCCGAGCTTTTCGTAGACTCGCAGGATTTCGGGATCGAGTTCGTCGAGGCTGCCGAGCTTCGGCTTCGCCTTGGGCTCGGCGTAGTAATAAGCGTCCTGATAATCGATCGGGTCGACGTTGAGCTTGGCCCAATCGGGCATCTCCATCGTCAGCCACAGACGGTAGGCCTTGAGCCGCCAGTCGAGCATCCATTCGGGCTCGTCCTTCTTGGCCGAGATGAAGCGGACGGTGTCCTCGCTCAGCCCCTTGGGCGCGAACTCCTGTTCGATGTCCGAGGAGAAACCCCATTCATAGGTCTTGTTCGCGGCGGCATGCGCCTCGGCGTTCTTCGTCGCCATCATGCGTGTCCCGCGGTGCTCCGGCGAAGGCCGGAGCGTTGGAGGGAAAGAATATCGCTACTTGGTCCAACGCTCCGGCCTTCGCCGGAGCACGGTGCGGCCGAGAGCGAAGCCAGCGAAACCCCCGCCAGCGCGCCGCGCACCGCGCCGTTCACCGCGTTCCAATGCGGCTTCACCTTGCAGCTTTGCTCGACGCAGCAATCGTGCGCGCCGTGGTCGACGCACGCGGTCATCGCGATCGGCCCCTCGATCGCCTCGACGATATCGGCGAGGCTGATCGTCGCTGGCGGGCGCGACAGGCGAAACCCGCCGCCCGTGCCGCGCTGGCTTTCGATCAGGCCCGCGGCCGACAGCTTGCTGACGAGCTTCTGCACCGTCGGCAGCGGCAGACCGGTCTCGTCGGCCAAGCTCGTGGCGTTGAGTCGCCCAATCCCGCCGCAGTGCCGCGCGGCGGCGGACATCATCACCACGGCATAATCGGCCAGGCTGGAAAGGCGCATTGTTGCGAATGACTCTCAAATCGGATCAATTCGATCCGATTGCCATGTGGGGAATGCCAGCCGGTTGGTCAACCGCAAATCCTTCTCCCCTTGTGGGAGAAGGAAGGGGCCCGCTAACGTAGCGAGTGGGAAGGATGTGGGGGGACGCATCGCCACTCCCCCTCACCCTTCCGCCGCTTCGCGGCTCCCTCACTCTCCCACAAGGAGAGAGGGAACTAGGTCTCGGAAATCAGCGACTTGACCTGCCCACCCAGCGCGGTCCGTTGCGCAACCGTGATCGCGGCGAGCGCGGTCGGCTGGTCGCGGATCTGCTTGGGGGTCAGCCCGGTGAATTGCTTGACCTCGCGGATCAAATGCGACTGGTCGTAGAAACCCCAGCCGACGGCGTCGTCGAAGCTCAAGTCGCGCCCGCGCATCGCCACCGCGGCACGCAACGCGCGGAACTTGCGCGCGAGCAACTTGGGAGGGGCGCCATATATCGCGTTGCACTTGCGCTCGACTTGGCGGCGCGACAGCCCGGTCGCGACGATCAGATTGCCGAGTTCGGGCGAGCGATCGTCCTCCAGCCAGGCATCGACCTGGCGCGCGAAGCGGACCATCTCACCGCTGCTCGTCTTGACCAACTGCTGGATGAGCGCGGTGCCGACCGCCACCATCGCGTCGAAATCGGGCGCCGCCTGCAACGTCGCACGCGCCTCCAGCATCCGCGGTCCGAGCAAAGCCGTCGCATCGACCATGCGGTTGAGCGCATTGCAGGCGTCGCCGCCGATCATCGCCGCCCAGCCCGCTGCGGTGACGCCCCAGCCGAACAGCCGCACCGGGCCTTGCGCGCGCACCTTGAACGCCGCGCTGGTCGGGCCGATCACATGGACCGGGGTCGCTTGTTGCAAATTGCCGTCGGCGAAATGGTATTGGGCGGCGCCATCGTCGAGGCGGAACCGCATCTGGGCATGATCGGCGCGTTCCATGTCTTCGAACACCGCAAGATCGGTGCGAAAAAAATAGAATAACGTCGCGAAGTCAGCGACGTCGGGTCCGGGGACCCGATAGTCGAGCTCGATATCTCCCACGAAAGACGCGCCCCTGTTATGCTTTCGTTGGTGTCGCTTTTATACGATTTCGGCCGACTCGGCCATAGCCTCGAAATGAAAAGCGGCCCGGTCTCCACGAGGGAAACCGGGCCGTCGAGGGAAAGAACCCCTCCCAGGGCCCTTCGGGTCGCATGCTTTGTCTACCCGGGGCTGGCCGAGTCGTATTGGACGGATTCGCCGCCGCTTTGCGAAATGCGCGCGGGCTGCCATGGCGCGGCGATGAGTTTTGCGTTGCGCCCGCTTCTGTTCGCGATCGACGCCGAGCGCGCGCATGGGCTGTCGATCGAGATGCTGGCGGGATGGGGGGCAATCGGGACACCGTTCGCGGCGGCGTCGACAGCGTTGCCGGTGACGGTCGCCGGACTGACCTTCCCCAACCCGGTCGGCCTTGCCGCGGGCGCCGACAAGGACGGGCGTGGGATCGCGGGATTTTTCGGCTTGGGGTTCGGCAGCGTCGAGATCGGAACGCTGACCCCGCTGCCGCAGCCCGGCAATCCAGAGCCCCGCCTGTTCCGCCTGCGCGCCGATCGCGGCGTGATCAACCGGATGGGGTTCAACAATGGCGGGCTTGCCGCCGCCCTGGCGCGCGCGAAGGCGGCGAAGCGGCGCGGGATTCTCGGAATCAACGTCGGCGCGAACAAGCACGCGGTCGACCGGATTGCCGATTACGAAGCCGGCGTTGCCGCCGCCGCGCCGATTGCCGATTACGTGACGATCAACATCAGTTCGCCCAACACGCCGGGGCTGCGCGACCTGCAGCACGGCCGCGCGCTGGTCGGACTGCTCGCCCGCGCCACCGCCGCGCGCGGGGCAACGCCCCTCTTTCTCAAGGTCGCGCCCGACCAGGAGCCGACGCAAATCGACGAAATCGCCAAAGCCGCGATCGACGCGGGGATCGACGCGCTGATCGTCGGCA
The DNA here is from genome assembly GCF_036269755.1 of Sphingomonas sp. GTDB lineage: Bacteria > Pseudomonadota > Alphaproteobacteria > Sphingomonadales > Sphingomonadaceae > Sphingomonas. The sequence goes on from NZ_DATBDV010000023.1 coordinate 214,907, forward strand.
ACACCACGGTCGGCCGGCCTCCCCTCGCTTCGCCCGACGCAAGCGAGGCTGGCGGGTTGTCAGGCGCGCCGCTCGCCCCGCTCGCCGCGCAACGCTTGCGCGATTTCCGTTCGGCGACCGGCGGCAAGGTTTCCCTGATCGCTGCGGGCGGGATCGACAGCGGCGCCGAGGCCTACGCCCGCATTCGCGCCGGCGCGAGCCTCGTCCAACTCTATACCGGTCTGGTCTATGGCGGCCCCGGCCTTCCAAGCCGTATCGTTCACGACCTCGCCGCGCTTCTCGCGCGCGACGGCTTCGCCAACGTCGAGGATGCGATCGGCCGTGACTGACGTCGCGTCTTGCCACGCGCGCCCTCGCCGCTAGGGTCGATCGCCATGAAGAAACTGTTCCCCATCGCCGCGCTGCTCCTGCCGCTGGTGGCGTCGATCCCCGGTTCGGCCCCGGCGCGCCAGCCGGCCACGCGCGCCGCCGCGATCCGTCCCGCCACCGGCATGGTCAGCGCGGCCGATCCGCGCGCCGCCGCCGTGGGAGTCGAAATCCTCAATGCCGGGGGCAGCGCGACCGACGCCGCGATCGCGACGATGCTCGCGTTGAACGTGGTCGAGCCGCAAAGCTCGGGCGTCGGCGGCGGCACCTTCTTCGTCCGCCACGACGCCACGACCGGCCGAGTCGCCACGATCGACGGGCGCGAAGCCGCCCCGAAGGCCGCCGATGCGCACTGGTTCTACGATGCCAACGGCAATCCGCTGCCGCACGAAGCGGCGGTGCCCGGCGGGCGCAGCGTCGGCGTGCCGGGCCAGCTTCGCGTCATGGCGATGGCGCATGCGCAATCGGGCAAGCTGCCCTGGGCGCGGCTGTTCGAGCCCGCGATCCGGCTCGCGCGCGAAGGCTTTGCGGTATCGCCGCGGCTCAACAATTCGGTGATGCAGTTCGCGCGGCACATCGATTCGGGGGCGCGCGCGATCTTCATGGACGCTTCGGGCAAGCCGTGGCCGGTCGGCACCTGGCTCAAGAACCCGGCGCAAGCCGATTTGTTCACGCGGATCGCCAATGCGGGTCCTGAAGCCTTCTACACCGGCCCCACTGCCGGGCGCATCGTCGCGACGGTCAACAGCGCGCAGCGTAATCCGTCGAAAATGGCTGCGAGCGACCTTTCCACCTATCGCGCCAAGCCGCGCCCGTCGCTCTGCGGTAGCTATCGCGGCTATCGAATCTGCGGGATGGGGCCGCCTTCGTCGGGCGGGTTCACCGTGTTGATGATCCTCAAGCAGCTCGAGCGCTTCGACATGGCGAAGCTGGGCAAGGATTCGCCCGTCGCCTGGCATCTGTTCGCCGAAAGCTCGCGGCTCGCATACGCCGATCGCGACATGTATCTCGGCGACCCCGACTTCGTGACCGTGCCGCTCGCCGGGCTGCTCGATCCCAAATACATCGCTCGACGGTCGGCGCTGATCTCGCCCGACCGCTCGATGGCGAACGTCGTCGCCGGTGTCCCCGCCGGAGCCCCGCCGCGCAAGCGAGTCGCGTCCAGCGAGACGCCGGGGACCACCGACCTCGCTGTCACCGACAAGGCCGGCAACGTCGTCGAGGTGACCACCACGATCGAGGGGCCGTTCGGCTCGGGCCTGTCGGTCGATGGCGTCATGCTCAACAACGAGCTGACGGACTTCGACATCGTGCCGGCAAAGGACGGCTACCTCGTCGCCAATCGCGTCGAACCGGGCAAGCGCCCGCGTAGCTCGATGGCACCGACGATCGTCTACGGCCCCGACGGCAAGGTCCGCCTCGCGATCGGCGCGGCGGGGGGATCGACGATCATCGCGCAGGTGGCGAAGGCGATCGTCGCGGTGATCGACTGGAAGATGAGCGCGCAGGACGCGATCGGGCTGGGGCTGATCTACGCTCCCGGGCCGATGGCGGTCGCGGAACAGGGCACCCAGGCGGAAGCGATGACCCCCGCGTTGCGTGCGCTCGGCGAGAAGATCGTGGTCGGGCCGCTCGGGCTCAAGGCGAACGCGATCGAGCGAGTCGGCGGCCGTTGGGTCGGCGCGGCCGATCCGCGCAGCGAAGGCGTCGCGATGGGCCAGGACGGCAAGGTCGGCTGGATCAAGCGCGTGGGCATGCCGGACAATCGGCCGTCGGAATAACGCCCCTCGCGGGGGATCAGGCGTAGCCGAATGCGGCGCGTCAGGAGGAGAGGCAGCCGGATGCGGCAGATCGAGAAGTTCCCGAACCTCGTCGCGATGTTCTTCGCGCGCGCGGCACAAGGCGGCGACGCGCCGTTCCTGTGGCACAAGGCGGGCGACGCGTGGATGCCGCTCAGCTGGGCCGAGGCGGCGCGGCAGGTCGCGAGCCTGGCCGCTGGGCTCAAGGCGATCGGGATGCAACCCGGCGACCGCGTGATGCTGGTCAGCGAGAACCGCCCCGAATGGTGCATCTCCGACCTAGCGATCATGGCCGCCGGATGCGTGACGGTGCCAACCTACATCACCAACACCGAACGCGATCATACGCACATCCTCGAAAATTCGGGCGCGCGCGCGGTAATCGTGTCGAACGCCAAGCTCGCCCGGCCGCTGCTCCCCGCCGCGATCCGCGCGAGCGACGCCAAAATCATCATCGGCATCGACGATCTGCGCGTGATGCAGACCGGGACGCTCGACTATCACCATTGGTCGAAGCTGGTCGCCGACAATGCGACCGATCCCTCGGCAATGGTATCGACGGCGACTCGCGACGACCTTGCCTGCATAATCTACACCAGCGGCACCGGCGGCGCGCCGCGCGGAGTGATGCAGCATCACGGCGCGATCCTGCACAACGTCGAGGCGTGTTGCACGCTGATCGCAGAGGACTTCGGCTGGGAGGACGAAGTGTTCCTGTCATTCCTGCCGCTTTCCCACGCCTACGAGCATACCGGGGGCCAGCATTTTCCGATCGGGCTCGGCGCGCAGATCTATTACGCCGAGGGGCTCGAGAAGCTTGCGAGCAATATCGAGGAAGTGCGGCCAACGATCATGGTCGTTGTCCCCCGGCTGTTCGAGGTTCTGCGCACGCGGATCGTCAAGGCGATCGAGAAGCAGGGCAAGCTGTCCTACTATCTGCTCGACCGCGCGGTTTCGATCGGCGGCAAGAAGGCGGCGGGCGGGGTGCCGATCTACGACCAGCCGATGAACCTGATCGTTAGGACGCTGCTGATGCCCAAGATCGCCAAAAGATTTGGTGGACGGATCAAGGCGATGGTGTCGGGCGGTGCGCCGCTCAATCCAGAGATCGGCATCTTCTTCCAATCGCTCGGGCTGACCTTCTTGCAAGGCTATGGCCAGACCGAGGCCGCGCCGGTCATCTCGTGCAACCGGCCGCGTGCAGGGCTCAAGATGGACACGGTCGGGCCACCGCTGCTCAACACGGAGGTCAGGATCGCAGAGGACGGCGAGATCCTGGTGCGCGGCGAGCTCGTCATGCACGGGTATTGGCGGAACCCCGAAGAAACCGCGCGGGTCCTGAAGGACGGTTGGCTGCACACCGGCGACGTCGGGATCATCGACGACAAGGGTCGGATCAAGATCACCGATCGCAAGAAGGATCTGATCATCAACGACAAGGGCGACAATGTTTCGCCCCAGAAGGTCGAGGGCATGCTGACGCTCCAGCCCGAAATTGGCCAGGCGATGATCGCCGGCGACCGCCGCCCGCACATGGTCGCGGTGCTGGTGCCCGACCAGGAATGGACTCAGGAATGGTGCGCCAAGCACGCCGCGCCGTGCGACCCGAACAAGCTGATCGACGACCTCGACTATCGCGCCGCGCTGATGGCGGCGGTCGAGCGAGTCAACAAGGATCTGTCGGTGATCGAACGCGTCCGCCGCTTCATCCTCGCCGACGAACCCTTCACGATCGAGAACCAGCAAATGACGCCGAGCCTGAAGATTCGGCGGCATGTGTTGAAGCAGGTGTACGGTGAGCGCCTGGACGCCTTGTATCGGACCTGAACCCCCTCCCTACGAGGGAGGAGGAAATAGTTTTCACTGCCCCGCCGCGACCGTCAGCCCTTCCTTCGCGGCGACCGCCTTCGGCACCACCTCCATCGTCCAATCACGGTCGGGCCTCAGATACTTCGCCGCCACCGCCTGCAGGTCCGCGGCGGTGATCGCCTGGTAATCATCCATGATCGAGCGCGCCGCGGCGATGCGGCGCGGGTCGTAGCTCGCGCCGGCCAGCAGGTTGAGCCAGAACGTGTTCCCGGTCGACGAGCGCAGCACATATTGCTGCATCGGCGCCTTGACGCGCTGCAGCTCGTCGGCACCGATCGGGTTCTTGACGAGGTCGGCGGCAATCTCGCGCGCCAGACGGAAGAACAAAGCTGTCTTGTCGGGCGGCACTTGGCCGACCGCCATCACTCGCCCGCCATTCGCCGCGCCGACAGGCCAGCTCGACTGGACGCTCGGGCTGTAGCTCGCGCCCGATTCGGTGCGCAGCCGGTCGAACAGACGATCGCTGAACACTTGCGCCAGCACCTCGAGCTTGCGGCTATCCGCGATGCCATCGATGCCGCCGCCGGTCGGCCACGCGATCAATGCCACCGCCTGGTTCTCCTGGCCCGAATGCGTGCGGACGACCGGCGTCGCGTTGTGCGCGGGGAACCGGATCGGCGGCGCCGCCGGGAGCGCCGCCGGGCGCGGCTTGAGTGCCCCGAACGTCGCGCCGACCGCGGCGATCGCGTCGTCTGCGGTGACGTCGCCGAACACCTGGACCTCGAGCGAGCCCGAGGCGAGGATCGGCTGCCACAGCGCCCTGAAGCTTGCCGGGGTCAGTGCATCGACCGCGTCGCGCGGCGGCAAGCCCCAGCGCGGGTCGCGGTCGTGGAGGAAATATTCGAGGTCGCGGCTGAGCACGCCGTCGGGCGACGAATCGAGCCCGGGATAGCCAGCGATCACCACCGCCTTGGCGCGCGGGATCGGCGACGGATCCCAGCCCGGATTCGCCAATTTGTCGGCGAGCAAGCGCAGTTCATCCTTGTAATCGGCGGGCGAACTGACCGCGCCGAGCACGAACGCGTCGTCGTCGATCGCGAAATCCATCCCCAACCGCCGTCCGGTCATCAACTGGTCGATCTGCTCCTGCCCCAAGGAGCCGATCCCGCTCTGGACGAGCGCGAGATCGCCCGCCCAAGCCGGGGTGCGTCGTGTCGCGGGCAACGCATTGTAGCCGCCGCCCCAACGCACGCGGACATAGACTCGATTGGTCTCGCCCGAATTGGGATAGAGCACGAGCCGTACGCCATTGGCGTAGACGACCTTTTCCATATCGAGGTCGGCAATCGGCTCACGGCTGACGACCTTGCCCGGCGCGCCGAGCGGCGGCAGCTTCGAGAAGTCGACCGCAGCCAGCGCTGTGCGCTTGGGCACCAGCTTCGACACGTCCGCAGTCAGTGCGGTGGCGAGCTTGGTCGCCGCCGCGGGATCGGCGGTCGGGGTCGACACGAATGCGCGGGTGGCGTCGCCCTGAAAGACGCGCTTGGTCGACGCGAGGATCGACGCCGGCGTGAACATCCCCTTCGCCCGCGCGTCGGTGAAGATCTTGTACGACACGTCAGGTGCGGCGACCGTCTCGCGGATATCAAGCGCCTGGACCATATTGTCGGCCTGCGACGCGCCTGCTTCGACACGCGCGGTGTCGACGCCGTTCTTCATCGCGGAATCATATTCGGCGAGTTCGCGGTCGAGTTCGGCCTGGCTCGGCGGATTGGTCATGGCGTCGGCGATGATCGCGCGAACGTCCTTCATCGCCTGTTCCCAATTGTTGCCGACCGGGACCACGCTGACGAAAGTGCCGTTCGCCGAACGCGATACATCGTCGAGGCTGATCCCTGCCTGCAGGAAGCTGCCGCCGGCGCGCGCGCGCGATTCGAGCCGACGGTTGATGATCTGCACCGCGATCAGATCGACCAGCCGCTTCTGGTTGAAGATCACCAGATCGGCGTTGAAGTGCCAAGGGCGCAGCGTCGCGAAGTTCACCAGCGTCGGCAGGCCGGGCTCGACCAGGCTCGCGGTGATCGGCTGCTTGGTCGCAGGCGTACCGAAATCGGGGTCGGCCGGGTTTGGCCCCTTGCCCTTCCAGCTCAAAAAATTCTTGTCGACCAATTGCTCGAACAGCACCGGATCGAGGTCGCCGGAGATGATCACCACCGCGCGTTCGGGGCGATACCATTTGTCGTGGAACGCCCGCAGCGAGGCGGCGGTCGCTGCCTCGAGCGTCTTGGTCGTGCCGATCGGCGCGCGCGTCGCGAACGGCTGGCCGGCAAAGAGTGCCGCGCGCATCGCGTCACCATAGCGGACCTGTGGCCCCGGCGCCTCGCGCTGCTCGGCCTCGACCACGGGGCGTTCCGAGTTGACCACGGTGTCGTCGAAGCTCGGCGCTTCCATCATGTCCGACAGGATTTTCAGGCTCTCATCGACGCTCTCGGCCGTCGCCGCCGGAAGGTCGAGCTTGAACACCGTCTGGGTGAAGCTGGTCTGCGCGTTGGTGTCGCTGCCGAACGTCGCGCCCAGCCGCTGCCAGGTCCGCTTCGCCTCGTTGTCGGCGACATACTGGCTGCCGCGGAACACGAGGTGCTCCATGAAGTGCGCGTAACCCTGCTCGCTGTCGTCCTCGTACAGCGAGCCGGCGTCGATGCGGACGCGGATCGAGACCTGGCCCGGCGGCACGCCGTTCTTGCGCACGGCATAGCGCAGCCCGTTCGGCAAGGTGCCGAAATGCCAGTTGAGATCGGGCGTGATGTCGCTGCCCTTGAACAGCCAGGGCGAGCGGTCGACGTCGGCGGGGACAGTGGGAACAGCCTTGGCCGCACTCGGCGAATTTTTGGCGGTGTCCTGTGCGATCGCGGGGATCGCGAGACCCAGGGTGATGGCAAGAACGAACGACAGGCGCGGCGCGCGGGACAGGATCGGCATATGCTCCAGTGTAAGGACTCGGTCCGCCACCGGCAATGCCGCGCGCGCCGTCGGGCAAAGATCACGGATACCGCCAAAATTCGCCACGATTTGGTCCAAAGTCCGGGTTAGCCCCGGCTTAGCGCGCCGAAAAAGGCGCGGGTCGAGCGCCGGGGGCAGATGGCGACAATCGAGGTTTTCAGTGAGCGTCCAGCAAAAGATCGTCGTGCAGGACCGGCCGCCTGGGGATCTCGCCGATGGTCGCGTGCCCGACATGACGATCGTGTCGGGCGCGTGCCTGCCCGACGCGGCGGCTGAGCAATCGGCCGGCCGCAAGCGGCCGCTGATCATCCGCCACGGCAAACACCTGCGCGGCGTGTTCGACCGGTTGATCGCTTCGTCCTCGCTGGTCCCCAACGACCCGGTGCTCGACGTGCGCGACTTTCCCTGGACTCAGCATCTTCGCGAGAATTGGCAAGCGATCCGCGACGAGGCGATCGGTGCCGTGCTCGGCCGCAAATCGCCCTCGCTGTCGAGCATCTCGCCCGATCACCGCTCGATCGCGCCGGTCGGCAAGTGGCGCAGCTTCTTCCTGTGGGGCTATGGCTATTGCGTCGAGGAAAACCTGGCCGCCTGCCCGGTGACCAGTACGACCGTCGCCAAAATCCCCAACCTCAACAGCGCCTTCTTCTCGATACTCGCGCCGGGCACGCACATCCCCGCGCACCGCGGCGTGACCAAAGGGCTGATCACGTGTCACCTCGGGGTGATCGTGCCGAGGGATGGCGACGCCCGGATGCGGGTCGGCGACCGAATCGTGCGCTGGGCCGACGGTGAAACATTGGTGTTCGACGACACCTACGACCATGAAGTGTGGAACGACACCAGGCACACGCGCGTCGTCCTGCTGATCCAGGTCCGCCGCCCGTTGCGCAACCCCGGCAAATGGATCGCCGACACGTTCCTCAACGTCATCCGCCGCAGCGCCTTCGTCCAGGAAGCGCGCGCCAATGTGATGGCGTGGAACGCGGCGATAGAGCAACTCGACGCCTGATCGTCATCGGGAAACCAATCCTTTCCCGATGTGCGCTTGATCCGCGCGGCCATCCCGCCCACATGGCCCCCATGCTAATCGAGACCGAAACCACGCCCAATCCGGCGACGCTGAAGTTCCTGCCCGGCCGCACCGTGATGGATGCCGGCACGCGCGATTTCGCGACGCCCGAAGAAGCGGAGGCGAGCCCGCTGGCAGAGGCGATCTTCAATCTGGGCGACATCACCGGCGTATTCTTTGGGCGTGATTTCGTGTCGGTGACCGCCGCGCCCGGGGTCGACTGGCCGGGGCTCAAGCCCGACGTGCTGGCGATCCTGCTCGATCATTTCTCCGCCAATATGCCGCTGTTCAAGCCGGCCAGCGCTGGCGGGATTTCGGTCCCGGCCGACGATGAGGGCCTCGCCGACGATCCCGCCGACGCCGATATCGTCGCGCAAATCCGCGAGCTGATCGACACGCGCGTCCGTCCCGCAGTCGCCAACGACGGCGGCGACATCGTCTATCGCGGGTTCGACAAGGGCAAGGTGTTCCTGCGCATGCAGGGCGCGTGCTCGGGCTGCCCATCCTCCACCGCGACGCTCAAGAACGGGATCGAGCAATTGCTCAAACATTACGTCCCCGAAGTCACCGAAGTGAGGGCGGTCTGATGGGCAAGCCGCTCGACGACGCAGCGCTCGACACGATCTTTCGTACCGCGCGCACGTATAACGGCTATACCGACCAGCCGGTGACGCAGGACCAGCTCCGCGCGATCTGGGACTTGATGAAGTTCGGCCCGACCTCAGCCAACCAGTTGCCCGCACGCCTGGTATGGTGCGTGTCCGGCGAGGCGAAGGAGAAGCTCGCCGCTTGCGCCAGCGCGCAGAACGCGCCCAAGATCCGCGCCGCCCCGGTCAGCGTGATCGTCGGGATGGACACCGACTTCCACGAGCATCTGCCCGAGCTGTTCCCGCACAACCAGACCGCGAAGAGCTGGTTCGATGGCAATTCGCCGCTGCGCGAAGCGTCGGCGTTCCGCAATTCGTCGCTGCAGGGCGCGTATCTGATCATTGCCGCACGCGCGCTGGGCCTCGACACGGGACCGATGTCCGGCTTCGACAACGGAAAGGTCGACGCCGCGTTCTTTGCCGACACGCCGGCGGTGAAGTCCAACTTCATCTCGACGCTCGGCTATGGCGATCCGGCAACGATCTTCGATCGTTCGCCGCGGCCCGACTTCGAGAAGTTCAACACCATTGCATAACATTGTCACCCCAGCGAAAGCTGGGGTCTCGTTGTAACTGGGAGACCCCGGGTTTCGCTGGGGTGACGTAGAAATCACGCGCACACTCGTCATCGAAACCGCCACCGCCGCCTGCTCGGTCGCGCTGATCGCGGACGGTCGGGTCGTCGCCTCGATTCACGAGGTGGTCGGGCGCGGGCATGCCGAGCGGTTGGTGCCGATGATCGCGGAGCTACCCGAAGGTGGCCGCGCCGATGCGGTGCTGGTCGATTGCGGCCCGGGGAGCTTCACCGGGATCCGAGTGGGGATCGCTGCGGCGCGCGGGCTTGGGCTCGGCTGGAATGCGCCGGTGTATGGCTTCTCATCCCTTCCCCTGATCGCCGCGTCCGCCTTCGCCGGCGATCCAACGCTAGACCGGGTTGCGATCGTGCTCGAGGGCGGGCACGGAGAGGTGTTCATGCAGCCCTTCGCCGCCGATCCATTTGCCCACACCGCTGAGTTCGCCTCGCTCGCGCCTGCCGATGCGATGGCGCGGCTCGATGGCGCGCTGGCGGTCGGAAACGGCGTCCGGTTTCTGGATGTGGGAGGGCGTGAGGCGCTGCCCGATGCCGCCGCCGTGATCCTGCTGCCCGCTGTCCTCGCCAGCCTTGCGCCACGCCCTATCTACGGACGCGCGCCCGACGCCAAGCCGATGGCGGCGCCGAAGGTTGTCGCATGAGCACTGCGGCCCTCGAATTGCGCGAAGGCGACATCCGCGACCTCGATCGAGTCGACCGCGTGATGGCGCAAGCGTTCGACCCGCGCTGGGGCGAGGCGTGGACTCGCAATCAGATGATCGGGATTCTTGCTGTGCCCGGCGTGTGGCTGACCATCGCCGAGCTTGGCGGGCGGACCGCGGGTTTCGCGCTGACTCGCGGCGTGCTCGACGAGGCCGAACTGTTGCTACTCGCGGTCGTGCCGGAAATGCGGCGCGGCGGAGTCGGCGCGGCGTTGCTCCGCTCGGTGATCGCCGATTGCGCGAGCCGGGGGATCGCGTCGCTCCATCTCGAAGTCCGCGACGGCAATGATGCGATCAAACTGTATAGAAATTCGGGGTTTAGCAAGGTCGGCGAGCGGCGCGATTACTATCGCGGCGCGGACGGTCACAACTATTCGGCGCTGACCCTTCGCCGCGCCACCCGCTGAACGTGCCATAAAATTGTCGCAAACCTAAACTGCGTCCTTGCGCTGGCGGAATAACCCGCCCTAAAGCTCGCGCGGGGGAAGAACTCCGCCAAATGTGCCAAAGGAATCATTCATGGATAACGATACCGACCTGCAGGAGACGCTGGTCACGCTGACCGCTGACATTGCCGCCGAATATATGGGCAACAACAATGTCGCCGTTTCCGACATCGAACTGGTCATCCAGAACATCTATCGCGGCTTGTCGAAGCTGAATCCCGCGACACCCGCCCCCGAGCCCAAGCAGGAGCCGGCGGTGTCGATCCGTTCGTCGATCAAGCCCGATTACGTCGTCTGCCTCGAAGACGGCAAGAAGCTCAAGATGCTCAAGCGGCACCTGATGACTCACTATCAGATGACCCCCGATCAGTATCGCCAGAAGTGGAACCTGCCCGCCGACTATCCGATGGTCGCGCCGAACTATGCCGAGCAGCGCCGCACGCTGGCGAAGAAGATCGGTCTCGGCACCAAGCGCCGCAAGACGAAGTAAGTCCGAACGCGGCCCGCGCCAATGCTGGCGCGGGACTCGCGTCGGACCGGACGGCGGACTTCAGCTAGCTGAAGACCCGGCCGACGAGGGCGCGGGCTTTGCCCGCGCCTTTTCGCTGTATTGCCGGACCCCCTTTTTGCGAACGACTCTGTCCTTTCGCAATAAGCACGAAGCGCCTATATCCGCGGCATGGCGCGCAAGATCGATCTGGAAGCTCTCTGCAACGAAAAGGGGCTGCGTATCACCGAGCAGCGCCGAGTGATCGCGCGCGTGCTGAGCGAGGCCGAGGACCATCCCGACGTCGAGAAGGTCTATGAACGCGCCTCCGCGATCGACCCGGGCATTTCGATCGCGACGGTCTATCGCACCGTGCGGCTGTTCGAAGAGGCCGGCATCCTCGACCGTCACGATTTCGGCGACGGTCGCTCGCGCTACGAGCCCTCGCCCGAATCGCACCACGATCACCTGATCGACATCGAGACCGGCAAGGTCATGGAATTCGTCGATCCCGAACTCGAACAACTCCAGAAGCAGATCGCCGAAAAGCTCGGCTTTCGCCTCGTCGACCACCGTATGGAGCTGTACGGGGTCAGCCTGGACCGCAAGAGCTGAGTCCCGAACATCGCGCCGCCGCCGCAGCCGGCAACCCGCCGCCGATCGACGCGCTGGGCTGGCTCCGCATCCTTCGCCGCGCGGGCGGCCTAATCGCCGCGCTGCTCGTCACCGTTCCGCTCCATTATCTCTGGCGGCTGTTTCGCCTGTCATCGCCCTGGCCGCGCATCTTCCTCGGCTGGGGAGCACGGCTCGCCGGCGCGCGAGTCACTCGCGTCGGCGTCCCGCTCAAGCGCGACGTCTTCTACATCTCCAACCATCTGTCATGGATCGACATCCTCTCGATCGCGGGCGCGAGCGGCACCGCGTTCGTCGCCAAGGAGGAACTGCGCCAGGCGCCCGTGGTTGGCTGGCTCTCGACGCTCAACCGCACCGTCTACGTCAAGCGCGAGAACCGCATGGGGGTCGCCGAACAGATCAATGCGCTGCGCGACGCGCTGGCCGAGAATTGGTCGGTCACCGTCTTCCCGGAGGGTACGACGACCGACGGTCAGTCGCTGCTCCCGTTCAAGACGCCGATGCTGCGCGTGCTCGAGCCCCCGCCGCCCGGCGTGATGGTCCAGCCAGTGATGCTCGAATACGGCGCGGTCGCCCAGGAAATCGGCTGGATTGGCGTCGAGAGTGGCCTCGACAACGCCAAACGCCTGTTGTCGCGGCGCGGCAGTTTCCCTCTCAAGGTTCATTTCCTCGAGCCCTTCCGCCCCGAAGACTTCCCCGGCCGCAAGGCGATTGCCGCGGAGAGCCGGCGGCGGATCGAGGAAGCGTTGGTCGCCGTGCTCGGCAAGCCGCTGCGCCCGTTTGCCTATGATGTCGCACCGGTGGCCTATGCCGCGCCCGATGCCGGCGCTATAGCGCCCGGCCCATGACCACCAAGACCGCCCCGAAAACTTTCCACGTCAAATCGTTCGGCTGCCAGATGAACGTCTATGACGGCGAGCGGATGGGCGAGTTGATGGTGGCGCAGGGCCTGACCGCGACCGACGACGCCAATGCCGCCGACCTCGTCGTGCTCAACACTTGCCACATCCGCGAAAAGGCCACCGAGAAGGTCTATTCGGACATCGGTCGCCTGAGGAAACATGGCGCCAATCCGATGATCGCGGTGGCGGGTTGCGTCGCGCAGGCCGAGGGCGCGGAGATCGCGCACCGCGCCAAGGTCGACATCGTGGTCGGCCCGCAGGCCTATCACAACCTCCCCGATCTGGTCGCCAAGGCATCGCGCGGCGAACTCGGGCTCGACACCGACATGCCCGTCCTGTCGAAGTTCGGCGCCCTCCCCGCGCGCCGGAAGGTCGGGCCGAGCGCGTTCCTGACGGTGCAGGAGGGGTGCGACAAGTTCTGCACCTATTGCGTCGTGCCCTACACACGCGGCGCCGAGATCAGCCGGCCGTGGCAGGCGCTGGTCGACGAGGCGAAGTCGCTGGTCGATGCGGGCGCCAAGGAAATCACCTTGCTCGGCCAGAACGTCAACGCGTGGCGCGACGGCGACCGCGACTTGGGCGCGCTGATCCGCGAACTCGACCGCATCCCCGGCCTCGCGCGGATTCGCTACACGACGAGCCACCCCAACGACATGACGCAAGGGCTGATCGACGCGCACGCGCACGTCGAGAAGCTGATGCCGTTCCTCCATCTGCCGGTGCAATCGGGCAGCGACCGCGTGCTCAAGGTGATGAACCGCAGCCATTCGCGCGACAGCTACCTGCGCATCCTCGACCGAGTCCGCGCGGCGCGCCCCGACATCGCGCTGTCGGGCGATTTCATCGTCGGTTTCCCCGGCGAGACCGAGGCCGAGTTCGCCGACACGCTGAGCCTGATCGACTCGGTCGGCTACGCCCAGGCGTTCAGCTTCAAATACTCGCCCCGCCCCGGCACTCCCGCAGCGACGATGGACGGTCAAGTCGCGGCCGAGGTGATGGACGATCGCCTCCAGCGCCTCCAAGCCGCGCTCAACCGCGACCAGGCAGCGTTCAACGCCAGCACGCTCGGCCGCACCTGCGATGTGCTGATCGAGCGCAAGGGCAAGCTTCCCGGTCAGATGCTCGGCAAATCGCCTTGGCTGCAATCGATCCACCTGATCACCGACGCGGCGGTTGGCGATATAATCGAGGTCGAAATCGTCCGCGCGGACCCGAATTCGCTTTCGGCGGTTGAGAAGGTCCGCGCGGCAGCCTAGCGTCGGCAACACCGTCGAGACTCAAGGAGCCGCATGAGCCGCAAGCCTGTCCCCGCCCAATCCGGTGAACGCAGCCGGGTCGAGCTGACCTTCGACAAGCCACAACTGCTCGCGCAACTCTTCGGGCAATACGACCAGAACCTCGTCGCGCTCGAACATCGGCTGGGCATCTACATCACCGCGCGCGGCAACCGCGTCGGGCTCGAAGGATCGGCCGAGCAAGTCGCGATCGGGCGCGACGTGCTCAACGATCTCTACAAGCGGATTCAGCGCGGCGAGGAAGTCGATACCGGGCTGGTCGACGCGTCGATCGCAATGGCGGCCGAGCCCGAGCTCGATGGCATCGTCTCGGCGACCAGCGCCACTCCACCGATCATGATCCGCACGCGCAAGAAGACGATTGTCCCGCGCACGCCCGCGCAGGCACATTACATGCGCGCGCTGACCACCAACGACATGATCTTCGCGCTCGGGCCGGCGGGCACCGGCAAGACCTATCTCGCGGTCGCGCAAGCGGTTTCGCAGCTCATCACCGGCAGCGTCCAGCGGCTGATCCTGTCGCGCCCCGCGGTCGAGGCAGGCGAGAAGCTCGGCTTTCTCCCCGGCGACATGAAGGAGAAGGTCGATCCCTATCTCCGCCCCTTGTACGACGCGCTCAACGATTGCCTGCCCGCCGAGCAGGTGGAGCGGCGCATCGCGTCGGGCGAGATCGAGATCGCGCCCATCGCCTTCATGCGCGGGCGAACGCTGGCCGATGCCTTCATCATCCTTGACGAGGCGCAGAACACCACGCCCGCGCAGATGAAGATGTTCCTCACGCGATTCGGGGAGCGCGCGCGGATGGTGATCTGCGGCGACCCCAACCAGGTCGATATCCCCGGCGGCGTCGATGCGTCGGGCCTGCGCGACGCGGTCACGCGACTCGAGGGGATCGAGAGCATCGCGATGTCGCGCTTCACCGCCGCCGACGTCGTGCGCCACCCGATCGTCGGACGGATCGTCGAAGCGTATGAGGGACCGCGGGCTTGATTGTTAGGATATCCTAGACTACCCTTGGGATATCCAGGAGTTTTTATGGCTTCTTTGTTCATCAAGGATGGCAAGACCGCCGCCGAGGTACGACGAATGGCACAACGGCTCCGCACTACCCAGACCGAAACCGTTCGCCGTGGCATGCAGGCGTTGGAGCGCGAATTGCGGCCGGGTCCCGCCGAGGCGACAGACGATTTCATCGCACGTTTCGATGCGTGGCAACGGGAAAATCCTCTTCCTCCATCGACCGGCAGGAAGTCCGACAAGGCGTTTTTCGACCGTTTGTGGGATGAACCTGCTTGATCGTCTTCGTCGACGCCTCGGCATTGGTCGCAATGATTGCCCAGGAAGACGACGCGAACGTCTACAAGTCCGCGATCCGCGAGGCCGACGAGATATTATGGTCTGCTATGTCGTGTTGGGAGAGCATTTCGAGCCTTTGTTTTTCCCGGAAATTTTCCGTCGCGACCGCACGGCGGGCGGTCGAACAGGTCGCCGGGCTGGGTCCTTTTCGTCTCGTGCCGATCGACGAGGCCGAACGGTCATTGGCGCTCGATGCCTATGAAAAATACGGCAAGGGCTCCGGCCACCGCGCGAAACTCAACATGGGCGATTGCTTCGCCTATGCCTGTGCCAAGATCAACGGCGCCCGCTTGCTCTACAAGGGAAGCGATTTCATCCACACGGACCTCGCATGATCGATATTGCGCTGTCGATCGAAGAGCCGTGGCCTGCTTTGGACTGGGACGAGCTGGCCACCCGCTCCGCGCGCGCGGCGATTCAGTTGACGCCGCACGGCGAGTTGCTGACCGTCGCGGCGGCAATCGAGATCTCGATGCGGCTCACCACCGACGACGAAGTCCAGACGCTCAATCGCCAGTATCGCGGCAAGGATAAGCCGACCAACGTCTTGTCCTTCCCGATGGTCGAGCCCGATCTGCTCGAAACCGTCACCGGCAACAGCGACGACGGCGAAGTCCTGCTCGGCGATATCGTCCTCGCGCATGGCGTTTGCGCGACGGAGGCGGCGGCGCGCGGCATCGATCTGCAAACCCACGCAACCCATTTAATCGTGCACGGCACGCTGCATCTGCTAGGCTATGACCATATCGACGAGCGCGAGGCCGATGCGATGGAGGCGATCGAGACCGGAGCGCTCGGCCAGCTCGGCATCGCCGACCCCTATCTGATCGACGAGGACTGACGAAGACCATGGCCGAGGGCCCCGCTACCGACCAAGGCGACAGTATCTGGCGCAAGCTGAAGGCGTCGATCTTCGGCGAGGAAGGCAGCTTACGCGAACAGCTCGAAGACGTAATCGAGCGCCACGAGGACGATCCCGCGCCCGACGCGGCGGGCGACCTGTCGCCGATCGAGCGCCAGATGGTCAAGAACGTCCTCCATTTCGGTGAGCGCGACGCGGGCGAGGTCGGCGTGCCGCGCGCGGACATCATCGCGGTCGAACAGAGCACCAGTTTCACCGAATTGGTCCGCCAATTCGCAGAAGCCGGCCACAGCCGAATGCCGGTCTACCGCGAAAGTCTGGATGCGGTGGTCGGAATGATCCACCTCAAGGACGTGTTCGCGATCCTGGCGAGCGGAACGGCGCCGCCCGAAAGCATCGACATGCTGGTGCGCGAGCCGCTCTACGTGCCGATGGCGATGGGCGCGCTCGATCTGCTCGCGGAGATGCGGTCGAAGCGAGTCCATCTCGCGATCGTGCTCGACGAATATTCGGGGACCGAAGGGCTGGTGACGATCGAGGATCTGATCGAGGAGATCACCGGCGATATCGAGGACGAGCATGACGACGCCCCCGAGGCCATGCTGGTGCCGCTCGATGGCGGCGCATGGGATGCCGATGCGCGAGTCGAGCTCGAGGACGTCGCGGAGACGATCGATCCGCGGCTGGCCGAGCATGACGAGGATGTCGATACGCTGGGTGGTCTCGCGGCGGTGATCGCCGGGCGGGTGCCCGCCAAGGGCGAGTGCCTGACGACGCCGTCTGGGTGGGTCCTCGAAGTGCTGGAATCGGACTCGCGCAAGGTCGAACGGCTGCGGCTCCATCCGCCCAAGGCGGCGCCGGAAGACACCGAGTCTTGATTCACGACTGATCGATTTTCTCGCTCGCCGAGATTGGATTAAGTCATTGCATAAATCTTTGCGGGGTCGCCATCGCCCGCTAGGACAGTTTCCAACCCCAACCCGGAGGATGATTTCCATGGACGCGAAGACCGGCTCGATCGACAGTGGCGGCTGCCCGATGAATGGCGGCGGCGTGCGCGCGTTGCTGGGCCGCACCAACAAGGATTGGTGGCCCGAGATGCTCGCTACCGAGATCCTCAATCCCAACGGCGCGTCCAATCCGATGGGCAAGGATTTCAACTATGCCGAAGCGTTCAAGGGCCTCGATTACGCGGCGCTCAAGGCCGATCTGACCGCGCTGATGACCGACAGCCAGCCATGGTGGCCGGCGGATTATGGGCATTACGGGCCCTTCTTCATCCGAATGGCGTGGCACGCGGCGGGTACGTATCGCACCGCCGACGGGCGCGGCGGCGCCAATAGCGGGCAACAGCGCTTCGCCCCGCTCGACAGCTGGCCCGACAACGGTAACCTCGACAAGGCGCGGCGCTTGCTGTGGCCGATCAAGCAGAAATACGGTCAGGCGATCAGCTGGGCCGACCTGTTCATCCTCGCCGGCAACGTCGCGATCGAGAGCATGGGCGGGCCGGTATTCGGCTTCGGCGGCGGTCGCCCCGATGTCTACGAGCCCGAACGCGACATCTATTGGGGTTCGGAAGACAAGTGGGTCAATGAGGGCGTGCAGACCCGCATCTCGCCTGAGCATGGCATGCACGAACTCGAAGGACCGCTCGCCGCGATCCAGATGGGCCTGATCTACGTCAACCCCGAAGGGCCGCAGGGCAATCCGCACGACGACGCCGGCATGGCGCGAGACATGAAGGAAACGTTCGCGCGGATGGCGATGGACGCCGAGGAAACCGTCGCGCTGACCGCCGGCGGCCACACCTTCGGCAAGGCGCATGGGAACGGCGACGCTTCGTTGCTCGGCGCCGCGCCTTCGGGCGGCGACCTGGCCGCGCAGGGTTTCGGCTGGGTCAGCAGCCATGAAAGCGGCGGGATCGGCGAGCACACCGTCACCAGCGGGATCGAGGGCGCGTGGACCAACACGCCCAAGGAATGGACCGACAATTATTTCCGGCTGCTGTTCGATTACGAATACGAGCTGGTGAAGTCGCCCGCCGGTGCCAACCAGTGGCAACCGATCGACCAGAAAGAGGAGGACATGGCGCCGGCCGCCTGGGATCCGAACATCAAGGTCCCGACGATGATGACGACGGCGGACATGGCGCTGAAGCGCGATCCCCAATTCCGCGCGATCAGCGAGCGGTTCCGCAACGACCATGAGGCGTTCAAGCATGCCTTCGCCCGCGCCTGGTTCAAGCTGACGCACCGCGACATGGGGCCCAAGGTCCGCTATCTCGGGCCCGAGGTACCGGCCGAAGATTTGATCTGGCAGGATCCGATCCCCGCGGGCACCTCGCCGTCGGACGCCGACGTCGCGGCGGTGAAGGCGAAGATTGCCGGTGCTGTCGAGTCGGGGGGCCTGACCGTCAGCCAGCTGATCAAGACCGCCTGGGCCTCGGCCAGCACCTATCGCAAGTCCGACCATCGCGGCGGCGCCAACGGCGCGCGCGTTCGGTTGGCGCCGCAGAAGGATTGGGACGTCAACGAGCCCGAGATGCTCGCCAAGGTGCTCGACACGCTCGACGGGTTGCGCGGTTCGATGTCGATGGCCGACGCGATCGTGCTCGGCGGGGTGGTGGGTCTCGAAAGGGCGATCAAGGACGCCGGCGGCAGCACGACCGTGCCCTTCACCGGGGGGCGCGGCGACGCGACCGCCGAGCAGACCGACGCCGACAGCTTCGCGGTGATGGAGCCGGAGGCCGATGCCTTCCGCAACTATATCGGCAAGAAGAAGCTGGCGTTGAAGGTCGAGGAGATGATGCTCGACAAGGCGTCGCTGCTCGGTTTGTCGGTGCCCGAGATGGTGGTGCTGATCGGCGGCCTGCGCGTGCTCGGTGCCAACCACGGCGAGCGCGGCCACGGCCACTTCACCCAGCGTTCGGGCCAGCTGACCAATGACTTCTTTGTCAATCTCTATGACATGACCAATGTCTGGAAGGCTGTGGAGGACAGCGGCGACGTGGAATATGTCGCGACCGACCGCGCCGAGGGCCACACCAAATGGCATGCCACCCGCGCCGACCTGATCTTCGGGTCGAACTCGGAGCTGCGCGCGGTCGGCGAGGTCTATGCCGAGAAGGGCGGCGCGGAAAAGTTCGTCAAGGACTTCGTCGCAGCATGGACCAAGGTGATGAACGCCGACCGCTTCGACCTCGCCGCCTG
Organism: Sphingomonas sp.; assembly: GCF_036269755.1. GTDB lineage: Bacteria > Pseudomonadota > Alphaproteobacteria > Sphingomonadales > Sphingomonadaceae > Sphingomonas. The sequence continues at coordinate 234,083 of NZ_DATBDV010000023.1, forward strand.
ACGGGAGGTCCGCTGCAACGAACGAGCCGCCGGCCTTTACGCCGGCGGCTTTTTCTTTGGCGTCTGGTTGAGCGCGATCGCGCCGCGGATCAGCGCGGTCAGCGCGACCTCGTCGACTTGCTCGCCTTCATGAAAATCGATCGCGCGGCGGACGTTGCCGTCCAGGCTCGAATTGAACAGTTTCGAAGGATCGTCGAGCGACGCACCCTTGGCGAAGGTCATCTTGACGACGCTCTTGTAGGTCTCCCCGGTGCAGATCATCCCGTCGCGATACCAGACCGGCACGCCGCGCCATTTCCATTCTTCGACGATGCCGGAATCCGCTTTCAAGATGGTCGCGCGCAGCCGCGCGAGCAGGTCGCCGCGCCAGTCCCCCAGCGCCTCGATCCGCTCGTCGATCAGCTGCGATGGCGTCTTTCCGCTCTCGGACTTGGTCTCGCTCATGTTGCTCCTCGGCTCCGATGCTGCGTGGATGATGCTATAACATTGCCCAGCGCGGATACCCTTACTATCCTGTCGCGATGCGCCAGAGAATCCTGATCGGTGTTGCGCTCGTCCTGGCATTGCTCGGCGGGCTGTACCTCTATTTCGGCCAGCCCGACGAGGCACGATTGAGCGTGGCCGCGGTTAGCGGGCGCAAGCCCGACATCGCGGCCCCGCGCGCCCAAATCTGGCCGACGATCGGCGTCGCCGACGCGGTCGGCTGGAAGGCCGGTGAGACGCCGACCGCCGCCGCCGGGCTCAAGGTCAACGCGTTCGCCAGCGGGCTCGATCATCCGCGCTGGATATACCGCCTCCCCAATGGCGATGTGCTGGTCGCCGAAAGCAACTCGCCCCCGCGCGAAGGCGGCGGGATTTCCGGCTGGGTGATGGACTATTTGATGAAGAAGGCGGGCGCGGGCATGCCCTCCCCCAACCGCATCATGCTGTTGCGCGATGCCGACGGCGACGGCGTGGCCGAGACCAAGCTGCCGTTGCTGACCGGGCTCAACTCGCCGTTCGGGATGGCGTTGCTTGGCGGCTACCTCTACGTCGCCGACACCGACCAGCTGGTGCGCTTTCCGTTCGTTCCCGGCCAGACCAGGATCACCGCCAAGCCCGAAACCGTGGTGAAATATCCCGGCGGCGGCCAGCATTGGGCGCGCAACGTGATCGTCGCCGAGGATGGCAAGACGCTCTATGTCAGCATCGGATCGTCGAGCAACATAGCCGACAACGGGCTCGACGCCGAGAAGCTGCGCGCCGACATCCTGCAAGTATATCCCGACCGGAAGGGGTATCGCATCTACGCCGGGGGGCTGCGCAATCCGCAAGGCCTCGCGCTCGAACCGAACACGCACAGCCTGTGGGTGGCGGTCAACGAGCGCGACATGCTGGGGTCCGACACGCCGCCCGATTACATGAGCGCGGTCGAGGCGGGCGATAATTTCGGGTGGCCCTGGTATTATTGGGGCGGCTACCCGGACCATCGCGTGAAGCCCGAAAACCCGGAGCTTCAGCAATACGTCAAGCGCCCCGATTATGCGTTGGGGCCGCATACGGCGTCGCTCGGGCTGGCGTTCGCATCCGAATCGCGGCTCGGCGCGCAATTCATGAACGGCGCGTTCGTCGGCCAGCACGGATCGTGGAACCGCAAGCCGGTGTCGGGCTACAAGGTCATCTACGTGCCGTTCGGCGACAAGGGATTCCCGCTGCCCAACGTCAAGCCGGTCGACGTGCTGACCGGCTTCCTCGATGCGCGGGGCGACGCCCGCGGCCGGCCGGTCGGGGTCGCCATCGACACGAGCGGTGCGCTGCTCGTCGCGGACGATGTCGGCAACACGATCTGGCGGGTAAGCTCGGCGACGCCGCAGGCGGCACCAGCCCCCGCCAAATAAGCGACGGGCTGCGATGGCCCCCCGACCACGCAGCCCGAACACCTACGACACCGAAAGGGTCCGCGCGTCGGCCATTGATCGGCTCGCGCTTCTTTCCGTTCGATTCCACGGCCTTACACCATCCGCACCGCAGACACGTTGACGAAAATCGCCGAGCTGCCCAAAATGGGCATGTTCCTTGAGGGCGGAGGAAAGTGATGGCCAACGGCGATCGAGTCGCGACGGTGCCCGGGCGGATGTCGGCGCACTGGCGAACCGCGATGTTTCCGCTGCTCAACATGTTCTTGTCGACGCATCGCATCATGTCCGAGCACGAGACGATGAACCCGTCGATGCTGCTCATCTATGTGACGGTGGTGACCGGCAACATCCAAAAGCTGATGCGCGAGCGCAACGTGCCGCCCGAATTCACCGCGACCGCGGTGCTGCCGCGCGAGTGGGTGGTGCCGATGTCGCGCAGCGCAATCGCCGCGGCGACGGGGCTGCCGCGCGAAACGGTGCGGCGCCATATCGCGCAACTGATCGAGCGCGGCGTCCTGATCGAGGACCCGCGCGGCGGCGTCACCATCGTCCCCGGTGCGATCCAGGATCGCGGCTACGAACCGCTGCTCGAAAAGCTGCTGACCGAATTCGCGCGCGCCGCCGATGTCCTGCTCCGAGCGGGCGTGATCGAGGCGGGGCCCGCCTAGCGCAGCAGCTTGGGCGCTTCCTTGGCGAGCTTTGCGCGGAGCTTGTCGGCGAACAAAGCGAGGAATGGCGGCAAGACTATGGTCGCGATCACGCGATCGGCGCGCACATCGAGCTGGCTCGCGATGCGCTGCCCCATCGCCGCCACGGTGAAATGGAGCACGTCGCCGTCCCAGCGATGATCGACCGCGGCACCGCCGGGGATCATCCCGGCAAGCTTGCCGATCCCGCCCTCGACTCGTCGCCGCGCCTCGGTAAGGCCGAGCTTGTGCGGCACCTCGACGGTGATCGGATCGGTCATGTCGCGAACAGCCCCGCCACGGTCACGTGGCAAACAACTGCGAATCGTCGGCGAACGCCTTGAACTCGAGCGCGTTGCCGCTGGGATCGCGAAAGAACATCGTGGCCTGTTCGCCGGGCTGGCCGACGAAGCGGATATGCGGCTCGATTCCGAAGCCGACGCCCGCCGCCGCCACGCGATCCGCGAGCACGCGCCAGTCGTCCATCGTCAGCACGACGCCGAAATGCGGCACCGGCACCTCGTGGCCATCAACCGCGTTCTCCACCGCGACCGGTTTCGCGGCGGGATCGAGGTGCGCGACGATCTGGTGCCCGAACAGGTCGAAGTCGATCCACGTTTCTGCGCTGCGTCCTTCGGCACAACCTAGCGTGCCGCCGTAGAATGCGCGGGCGGCAGCGAGGTCGTGAACCGGGAAGGCGAGGTGGAAAGGTCGGAGCATCATTCAGCGGCCCCTATCCTATTTCGCCTCCCCGGCGAAGGCTCGCGTCCAGTTTCGATGCACCCCAACTGGGCCCCGGCCTTCGCCGCGGAGGCGTAAGGTCGAGCGTTGCCTCTCCCCACGATACCCGCGATAGCCCAATGTGATGCACCGTCTCGCCTTCCTCCTCCCCCTCGCGCTCGGCGCAGCCTCCGCGCTCGGCTTCCCGCCGTGGAACGCCTGGCCGCTGACGCTCGTCGCTGTCGCCTTGTGGCTGCACCTCGTTCACGAAGCCCCGACGCTGCGCCGAGTCCTCCGCATCGGCTGGCTGTTCGGCGTCGGGCATTTCTGCGTCGCCAATGCCTGGATCCAGCAGCCGTTCGAGTTCCAGGACGCGATGCCGCACTGGCTGGGCTATTTCGCGGTGCTGCTGCTCTCGTTCTACCTGGCGATCTACCCGATGCTCGCCGCCGCGCTGGCATGGCGGCTGGCCAGTCCCGCCGCGAAGGGCGACCCCGCGCCGGTCAGCGACGCCGCGTTCGTGCTCACGGCGGGCGCGGCATGGATCGCCACCGAATATCTGCGCGGGGTGATGTTCACCGGCTATCCTTGGGATCCGCTGTCGCTCGTGCTGGTGCCGCCGGGCCTCGCCAACGCCGCGTGGCTGACGGGCACCTACGCGCTGTCGGGGCTGGTCGTCGCCGCCGCAGGTGCGCTGATGCTGCTGGTGAAGCGCCGCTGGCGGCTCGCTGCCCTCTTCATCCCGATGTTCGCGATCGCAACCCTCGCCTCGACCGACCGCTGCCGCATCGCGACCTGCGTGCCCCAACCGGCGAGCACGCGCCTGCTTCGCGTCGTCCAGCCTAATCTGCCCGAGGAAGAACGCCCCACCCCCGAATATGCCGAGAACAATTTCCAGGCGCTCGCCAAGCTGTCGCGCCGTACCGACCCCGCCGCGCCGCCGCGGCTGATCTTCTGGCCCGAGGGCGCGGTGCGCTTTCCGGTCGAGGACGGCTATCCGCGCTACGTCTATATCGAACTCGGCAGCGCGGCGATGGCGCGGCTCCGCATGGCGGCGTTGCTCGACGACGACGACGCGATCCTGACCGGCGCGCAGACGATGACGTTCAACGCCGCCGAAGACATGACGGCGGCGACCAATTCGATCATTCTGGTCGGCCCCGACGCGCGGCTGCACGGCCGCTACGACAAGGCGCACTTGGTCCCTTATGGCGAGTATCTGCCGATGCGGCCTTTGCTCGAATCGATCGGATTGTCGCGGCTCGTGCCCGGCGACGTCGACTTCGTCCCCGGCCCAGGTCCGCGCACGATGAACGTCCCGGGGTTCGGCCGGGTCGGCATGCTGGTCTGCTACGAGATCATTTTTTCGGGGAACACGGTCGAGCCGGGGCACCGCCCCGATTTCCTGTTCAACCCGTCGAACGACGCCTGGTTCGGCGATCTCGGCCCACCGGCGCATCTCGCGCAGGCGCAGCTCCGCGCGATCGAAGAGGGCTTGCCGGTGATCCGCGCGACGCCGACCGGCATATCCGCGATCATCGGTGCCGACGGGCAACTCATCGAATCGATCGGCATGCACAAGACCGGCGCGATCGAAGCGCCGATCCCGCCGCGCTACGCGCCCCCCCCCTTCTCGCGGCTCGGCAACTGGATGGCCGCGATCGTCGCGGCGCTGCTGGCGATTTGCGCGATTGCCATAAGGCGGCGCGCCCGCTAGGAGCCGACCCGCATATAAGGAAAGCTTTATATGGGCATGGCAACGGCCCGGCTTTCCTCCCATCCCCAAGAGGAATTTCCATGCGTTCCAATTATCTTTTCACGTCCGAATCGGTCTCCGAAGGCCATCCCGACAAGGTCTCCGACCAGATTTCCGACGCGATCGTCGATCTGTTCCTGTCGAAGGACCCCGAAGCGCGCATCGCGTGCGAGACGCTGACCACCACGCAATTGGTCGTCCTCGCCGGCGAAATCCGCGGCAAGGGCATCATGGATGAGGACGGCAATTGGGCGCCGGGCGTCGAGGCCGAGGTCGAGCAGGCGGTGCGCGATACCGTCAAGCGGATCGGCTACGAGCAGGACGGCTTCCACTGGCAGACGCTGCGGTTCGAGAACAACCTGCATCCGCAGTCTGCGCACATCGCGCAGGGCGTCGATGCGAGCGGCAACAAGGACGAAGGCGCCGGCGACCAAGGCATCATGTTCGGTTACGCCGCCAACGACACGCCCGACCTGATGCCGGCGACGCTCTATTACAGCCACAAAATTCTCGAGCAGATGGCGGCCGACCGCCATTCGGGCAAGGCGCCGTTCCTCGAGCCCGACACCAAGAGCCAGGTCACGCTGAGCTACGAAGGCAGCGTTCCGGTCGCCTGCACCGCGGTGGTCGTCTCGACCCAGCACGGCAAGGGGTATGACGAGGGCGACAAGGAAGCCGAGCTTCACGCTTACGTCAAGGACGTGATCGCCGGCGTGATTCCCGCCCATCTGCTTGGCGACCACACCGTCTATCACATCAACCCGACGGGAAGCTTCGAGATCGGTGGGCCCGACGGCGACGCGGGCCTTACCGGCCGCAAGATCATCGTCGACACCTATGGTGGTGCCGCCCCGCACGGCGGCGGCGCGTTCAGCGGCAAGGACCCGACCAAGGTCGATCGCTCGGCCGCGTACATCACGCGCTATCTAGCGAAGAACATCGTCGCGGCCGGCCTCGCGCAGCGCTGCACGATCCAGCTCGCCTACGCGATCGGCGTATCGAAGCCGCTGTCGCTCTACGTCGACACGCACGGCACCGGCACGGTCGGCGACGACAGGCTGGAAGCCGCCATCGGCAAGATCGAGAAGCTCGGCGGGCTGACCCCGCGCGGCATCCGCACGCACCTCGGCCTCAACAAGCCGATCTACGCGCGTACGGCAGCGTACGGTCACTTCGGCCGCAAGCCCGAAGGCGATTTCTTTCCGTGGGAGCGGACCGATCTGGTCGACGATTTGAGGGCCGCGCTGGCGAACTAAGCCGCGCTGCTCGCTTAGAAATTGCCGGGCCGGAGAGAAATCTCCGGCCTTTTTTATGGGGGCGGACCGACGCTTAAAACTTCGTTAAACCGGACGGGTTACCTCGACCATCGTATCCCTTGATCGATAGTCGCAATGTTCACGCAATCGAAGAACGAAATAGTCTATCAGCAAGAGCCATGGTCGAACACTCTGGTGTACATCATCGTGTTGCCGATCATGGCCTTCGCCCTCTGGCTTCTCGAGGCGGCGTTCGACCCCCATAGATTTTTCCTGGCGCATTCGTGGTCATCCGTCCTGCAGATAGCCGCCCTGCCCGTCTTGGGCGCGACAGTGGCGAGCGTCTGGTTCGCAAGAACGGCGACGCTCGACCGCATGAACATATCGACCGAGGGCTTCACCTATATTCACGGCAATAGCGCGCGGCACTATCCGTGGTCACGCCTGTGCGACCTCGTATTCGTCGACTGCGGAAGGGGGTCGGGTTACTACCGCATCAACCCCACGGACGGCGAAAAGCCGATCAAGGTGAACCTACCGCCCTTCGAGGTCTCCCGGGGGGAGTTCGAACAGGTCGTGTCGTCCGCTCGTCACGGCGAGCTGCCCGACATAGCCGAACTGCGCATCAAAATGCCCGCGGCCAATCTTCCGGGGATTCCGGCGCTGATACTGATATTCGTCACTCCGATCGCCCTATCGCTATTCATGCATTTCTACGCCCACCGCTAGCCGCAGGTAGGCTGGAAAACCGCTGCCGACGTCTAGGCCGGTTGTTCGGAAGATACTGTCCAGCGCCCTGACCCGCCATGGCGTCCGGCACCCAACGTTGCTACCCGCGCGGTCGATGAGCGACCCCACTACGATCCGCCGTCTCTATGGCCGCCGCCAAGGGCACAAGTTGCGACATGGCCAAGCGTCGCTGGTCGAGGAACTGCTGCCCGAAATCGCAGTCCCGGAGAGCGGACCGCTCGATGCCCGCACGTTGTTCGGTGACGACCGTCCGCTCGAGCTGGAAATCGGCTTCGGCGCGGGCGAGCATCTCGCCGGCCAGGCCGCCGCGCGGCCCGATCATGGCTTTATCGGCTGCGAGCCGTTCCTCAACGGCGTCGTCGGCGCGCTCAATCATATCCGCGACGCGGAGCTCGACAACGTCCGGCTCCATATGGGCGACGCACTCGACGTGATCGAGCGGCTGCCCGATGCCAGCCTGAGCCGAGTCTATCTGCTCCACCCCGATCCCTGGCCCAAGGCGCGGCATGCCAAGCGGCGGATGGTCAATGACGGACCGCTCGATCTGATCGCGGCCAAGCTCGAGCCCGGCTGCGAGTTTCGGCTCGGCACTGATGACCCGACCTATTGCCGCTGGGCGATGATGGTGATGAACCGGCGGCGCGACTTCGAATGGACCGCGCGAACGCCGCAGGACTTCCTCGTGCGGCCGGACGACTGGCCGGAGACTCGCTACGAGCGCAAGGCGCGGCGGCACGGCCACGAAGTGTGGTATTTTCGCTACCGCCGCGTGTGATCCCGTAATAACGTGCCGCCATGACCGCGCGCCGCAGCAAGCCGAGCTTTGCCAGCCTGCTGCGCCGCGCGTCGCAGCCCGACCCCGATCATGCCCCCGTCCTCACCGCGCCGCCCGAGCCCGGCACGGCCTTCGCGGTGGACCCAGGGTGCGTGCGGCTGTGGCATGGCGGCGGCGACGCTCCGACGCCGGAGGAGTGCCGCGACCGGATCACCGCGATCGCGCGCGACGGCCAAAGCGAGCCGGTGACGGTGCGGCCGGTGTTCGACGACCGCGATATCGAATACGAAGTGATCGCCGGGGCACGCGATTATGTCGCCGTGCGCTACCTCCACGACACCGCGATTCCCGACCTCGATCTGCTGGTCCGAGTCGAGTTGGTCGACGATGAGGGTGCCGAGCGGCTGGCAGGGGGTGACCCCGGCGAAGTCGATGGCTTGCCCGATGTCGTCCGGGATGCGTTCGGCGATGCGGCGCTGGCGCCAGCGATGCTCGCCGAGGTCCGGCAGGGGCTCGGCGGCCCGCACGCGCCGGCGATTCTCGCTACCGCGGCGCAGATCGCGCGCGCGCAGGCGGCGCGGCGCGGCGATGGGTTAGCGCCCTACCCTGCCGCCGAAGTGCTGCGGCTGTTGCGTATTGTCGAGGACGAACCGGAAGCCCTCGCCGAACGGCTGTCGCTCGCGATTCTCGATGCCAGTGACCGCGCGGTCACGATCCGATTGGACGCCGAACGCGATTTGTCGCCCGAAATGCTCGCGCGCGTGGTCAAGGCGATGATCGATGGCGCCGCGGCCGACGGGATCGCGGTGCGCTGGGGCAGCGCAGACTAGGCTTCGGCCGCCGTCGTCTGACGCCCCGACCGCCGCCACATGCCGCTCAGCATCCGGCCGAGCACCGCTGGCACGCCCGGGCGTAGCAGCAACCAATCGCGGATCGCCGGCCCCTGCTCCGCGCCGATCACACGCTTGTACCCGCTGTCGCCCGCGCCCCAATCGACGTCCGTCATCCCGTCTTCGAGCGCGCGGACGAGGTTGCGGTAATAGAGCAACTTCCCGGGCGACTGCTTGGCGAACGCCGGATCGTAGCCGTTGGCGATCGCGTATTTGAGCGTGCCCAAATTGAGGTCGAACGAGAACGCCGCGGGCTCGCCACCGACCGTCAGCAACGCCGCGCAGGCCATCTCCGCGAGCACCGGGTCGGCCATCGCCTGGCGCCAGAACGCGCCGTGGCCGGTGCGCGTGAACTTGGCGTCGCGGCCGTCGGTGCGCGCGGCGATCCAGCTCTTCTCTTCGACCGCAGCGAGCTGGTCGAAACCGCCGGCGGCAAGATCGGCGCCGGTCAGGAACCGCCAGTCGAGCTCGCCATGCTCCGCCAGATGCTTTTCGAGGAAACGGTTCTTCTTGAGCGTCGAACTGCGCGGCCAGGCGCCGTCGGTGCTGGCGGCCGCCATGTCCAAGGCGAAGCTGTCGGCGACGAAGCGGTCGAGCACCGCCCAGCCGCGACGGCGCGCGGCGGCGATCAGCACGCTGGTGACGGGGTCGCCATCGTAACTCGGCCCGACGCGCAAGCCGTTGACCTCCGCCGCCAGCCGGTCGAGCAGCACGTCGAACCCCGCGTCCTCCGCGTCGGCGCGCGCGGGAAATCCGCGAAACGGCCAATAGCTGCCCGGCACCATCGCCAGCCGCGCCCGGCGCGGCCCCACCTGCGCGATCGGCATCGCGATCACCGGGTCGCCGTCGCGCTCGACCACCAAAGTTCGCGCGCGCAGCCCGTACGCGGCGGTCGCGGCGGCAAACCATTGGTAGCGCAGGAAGGCATGGCTCGTCGGTGCGGCTTGCGCGACCTTGTCGATCAGCCCCGACAGCCCATCGAAGGCCGTCGCGCGCATCGTCGGCGGCAACCGGACAAAGTCGGAGAGCAGCATCGGCTTGGTCATGCCGCGAGCTTTAGATGCGCGCAGTTACCAAGCGGTGGAGATCGGCCTCACGCGGCTTCCCATCGGTGCCCGCACACGCCATCATGTCGCGATGCTGCCCAACGCCGTCTCGACGATCGCCCAGACGATCCAGCTGTCGCTGTCGCCGGTGTTCATGCTCGCGGGCATCTCGGGACTGCTCAACGTGCTCGCCGGGCGGCTGTCGCGCGTAATCGATCGCGCACGCGCGCTCGAGGCGCTGCATCCGAGTTCGACCGGGCCCGAGCATGACCGCCACGTCTGGGAATTGCGGCTGCTCGCCAAGCGCATCGTCATCATCAACGCAGCTCTGTTCCTCGCAGTGTCGAGCGCGGTGATGACGTGCACGGTGGTCGCGTTGCTGTTCGTCGCGGAGCTCGTCGACCTTCAGATCGGCAGCACGGTCGCGATCGCCTTCATCCTCGCGATGGGGCTGCTGATATCGTCGCTGGTCGCGTTCATCATCGAAGTGCGCGGCTCGCTTCTTGCGGTGCGAGTCCGCCCCGAATTGCTGGAGCACAAATGATCGAAAAGCGCCTGCTCCAGCTGGTGGTCGCGATCGCCTGCCTTGTCCCGCTGTCGGTCGGCGGGACCAGCATCCTCCACGGGCCGCATTTCCTCGGCCATCCGCCGGTTGTCCCGACGGACCTCGACAGCCATTTCCGCTACATATCGGGGATCTTCTTCGGCGTAGGGCTGGCGTTCGTCAGCTGCATCCCGGGGATCGAGCATAAGGGCGCGCGCTTCCGGCTGCTCGGCGCGCTGGTGGTGTGCGGCGGGCTGGCGCGAGTCGTGTCGCTGATCGCGGTCGGCCCACCGAGCGCAGGCCACGTCTTCGGCTTCGCGATGGAGCTTGGCGCCGTCCCGCTGCTGATGCTGTGGCAGGCGAGCTTCGCGCGCCGCTATCGCCCCTAACGCTTGCCGTCGGCCTCTGGCCCGGCATCGGCGGTCGGCAGATAGAGCGGCGCGACTCGCGCGTGCGACGCTTGCTCATAAGCATAGCCCGCGTCGAGCAACGTCTGCTCGCTATAGGCCGGGCCGATGAACGACAGCCCGACCGGCAGCCCGCGCACCAGCCCCATCGGCACGGTCAAATTGGGATAGCCCGAAATCGCCGGCAGTTCGGACGAACTCGGCCCGCCATATTGGTCGCCGTAGATCGGGTCGCTGAGCCATGCGGGGCCGTAGCTCGGCTGAACCAGGATCGTCGCGGTGGCGTCCTTCAGCATCGTATCGATCGCCCCGCGTGCGGCGGCGAGCGACTTGGCGCGTTGCGCGGCATAGGTCGGCTCGTCCACACCCTTCGACTTCGCCGCCATGTCGAAGATTTCCTGCGCGAAGTACGGCATTTCGGCACCGGCATTGGCCGTATCGAACGCGATCACGTCATTGAGCGTGCGGGTCTTCACCGCGGCCGGCGTCGACCCAAGATATTTGTCGAGATCGCTCTTGAGCTCGAACTTGAGCACGTCGAACTCGGCATCGCCCATGCCGTCGGTTTTGGGACGCTGGACGTCGACCAGCACCGCACCCTGCGCCTTCAACACCGCCAGCGCCGCATCGAACCTGGCCGTCTCGAGCGGCGTCATGTCGGGGCGATAGACTGCGATCCGCACGCCCTTCAGCGATGCGCGCGACAGCGACGCGGCATAGGAATGCGCCGCCCGATATTGGGTGTTCACACTAGCCGGGTCGGCTGGATCGTAGCCAGCCATCGCGTCGAACAGGATCGCAACGTCCTTGACGCTGCGCGCCATCGGTCCCGGCGTGTCCTGGCTGTGGCTGATCGGCACGACATAGGTGCGGCTGACGAGCCCAAGCGTCGGCTTCAGCCCGACCAGCCCGTTCAACGACGACGGGCACACCACCGATCCGTCGGTCTCTGTCCCCAGCCCCGCCGCCGCAAAGCTCGCCGCGATCCCGGCTCCGGTTCCGCTCGACGACCCGCACGCCGTGCGATCGAGCGCGTAGGGGTTGCGCACCAGCCCGCCGACCGCGCTCCACCCGCTCATCGCCTTGGTCGACCGGATGTTTGCCCACTCGCTCAGATTGGTCTTGCCGAGGATCACCGCGCCCTGCGCGCGCAGCCGGGCGATCACCGGCGCGTCGCGATGCGTGACATTGTCCTTGAGCGCGAGGCTCCCGGCCGTGGTCGCGATCGGATCCCTGGTCTCGATATTGTCCTTGATCAGGATCGGCACGCCGTCGAGCGGCCCAAGCGGCTTGCCCGCCTTTCGCCGCGCGTCGCTCGCGCGCGCTTCGGCGATGGCGTCGGGGTTGAGCGAAATCACGGAACGCAACGCGGGCCCGGCGCGGTCCATGTTGGCAATCCGGCGAAGATATTCGAGCGTGATCGTCTCACTGCTCGCCGCGCCGTTCGCCATCGTCGCCTGGAGCTGATCGATCGACTGCTCGGTAACAAAATCGGGCGGAACGGGGACTCCCGGCGGCGGCGGTGCGCTCTGCGCAATGGCGGGCAGCGGCAAGGCGAGTAACAGCAGGGCGGCGATACGGTGCATGGCGATTCCCCTTTTTCTTTGGCACGTTATTTCACCATGCGCGGCCATTCGACAAGCCAGCGCCGTCCCCCCAAATGAAAAGAGGCTGCCGGGGGTCTTCCGACACCCCGGCAACCTCCTAACATGGTCAGCGGCCGGAGAGCTCCAGCCCGGAGGACCATGCGGACCGCTATTCCTATGGGTTCATGCGTTGACTGGAGGGGGATACCTCCCGCGCGAACCCGGCGGATTTAGCGGCGCGCCCCCCGAACGAACTGAACCGACCCCACTGCTGAACCATGAGACATCGGATCACCTCCTTTCGCTTGTTGAAACGGCGTGCCCAACGCTGGACACCCAGCGAATGTGAATCGACCGCGCGTGCATTTCAAGTCTTGTAATGCACCAAAAATTGGACGAATCTCTTTCGCCTTGGCTGCCGCTTAGCGACCGAACGCGGCGCGCAACTCATCCTTCGCTTTCTCCAGCACCCTCTTCTGCTCAGCCGGCAAGTCCTTGCCCGCGCGATTGATATAGAAGGTCAGCATCGACATCGCCGACTGGAACGGCGTGCCCTTGCGGCGCTTGCTGTGCTCGGCGGAGCGCTTGAGCGACAGCGCAATCGATTTCGGATCGTCGCGCGTGAACACGTCTTTCGTGAGGTCGAGCGCGTCGGAATGGTCGGTCACGTCCTGCGACCATTTCTTCTCGACCATCGCTCAGTGCCGCTTGAAATATTGGACATCGCGCTCGTGGTCCTGCGCGGCCTTCTTGGTATCGAACGTGCCGAGGTTGCGGCGCTTGTGGGTCTTGGGGTCGACCTTCTTCGAATAGAGCCGGTACTCACCCGATTTGAGCTTGCGGATCATGGCTTTCTCCTCGCCCGTCAAAACGCACGAGGGCCGCGACCTATCCCCGGCAATCCTCGATCACGCGCCCTATTTCGGCATAGGGCGGCAGCACCAGTGGCGGTCCATTTTGCTGAATCACGAAGCGCCCGCGACTGAACGCGATGGCATCGAGCAATGGATCGTTGACAGCCAGCGTCACGGCGTAGGGCGACTCGCCAGCCACCCGCGTCGGCGCGATCGTCCGAGTCATACTGGTCGTACGCACCGTCACCGCGGCATCGCGGATGCCCGCGAGCTGGACCTGATGCGTAAAGCGGTCGCAGCGCAGCGTGAGTCGAGTTTCCGCGCCCGCACCGAAGCTGGCGGCGGACGAGCCCGGCTGCTGCAGATACCGCCAATCCCCCGGCGTGAACGGCCAGTCATTCCAGTCGGCAGCGAGGGGAACCGGTATGGGCGTGGGCCGCGACACCGGGGTGACGACGGGGGCTGGCTTGACCATCGGCGCGGGCCGGGGCGTCATGCAACCGGCCAAGGTCAGCAGGGCGGCGATTGAAAGAAACGTGCGCATCATCAGGACATGGCGGCGACGGCACCGTTGCTCAATCCCAAAGCGGCAGAAGCATGCGATTTGGCGGCGTGCGACGTGAGCTTTCCGTTCAACAGGAAATGATCAAGTCTCCAGCCATGCTATGTCGACAAGCACATCTGATCCTGGGTCAGTGATCTTCACCGACGCGAGCGGCAGTGTCTCGTCGCTGCATCTTGCGTTCTGCCTTCCAGAATGCGCGCTTGGTATCGCGAAGATGCCGCCACCATTCGTGCGCCGCGGTCAATTGGCCTTGTCGCATATGTGCCATCGCTCAAGCCGCGAAACGCGCCGCATAAATGGCCGGTCGATACCGTGGCTCGGGGATGGGATAGTTCCGGTCTCGGGCTACTTCCAGCCAACCCGCTATAGCATCACGGACGTTCGCCAGCGCCTCGGTCGGACTGTCGCCATGCGAAGAGCATGGTCGCAGATCCGGTACATCGGCGATCCAGCATTCGTCCTCATCGGACCACATAAGATTGATATGATAGCGGGGGTCCATCACTCGTCCATCGTCAGGCCGTACTCCGTAATCATATCAAGAAACTCGCCGACCTGATAGCGCTTTGCCTCTTTCCCGCCCGGCTGCACCGGAAATGGCCGGGGCACGCGCGAGTGAACATATTGCCGATGACTGCCAACCGTGCGGTCGTGACGAAAACCAAAGGCCTTCAACAGCCGTTCGAAATCCTGAAACGACATCGACGTGCGCGGGTTGGCCAAGATCCAAGCGATAGTTTGGCGATACGGGTCATGCTGCGTCTCCATGAAGCCATCCAAGAATCGCCAATTTGAATCGTGTGCAACAGTTATTTGGTTCGATCCACGGAATCCATAACTCGCAGCAAAATTACCGTGCCCGTCGGCTGCTCCCCGGCATCCCAGCGCGCATCTTGCTCTGCTTTCCATAGCGCGTCTTGCGCGTGCCTGGTTTGCCTTCGTTCGACCTGCCGATGATCGGCGCACGATGTTCTTCGTGGGGCAAGCCGAGTTCTTCGGCTTCGAGGCTGCGGATCTCGTCGCGCAGGCGTCCGGCTTCCTCGAACTCGAGGTCCGACGCGGCCTTGCGCATCTTCTTTTCGAGTTCCTCGATATACGCGCGCAGATTGTGGCCGACCATGTGCGGGCGGTCTTCGTCGATCTCGACCGTTACCTGGTCGCGGCTCGCCACGTCCTTGATAATGTCGCCGATGTTGCGCTTGATCGTCGTGGGAGTAATTCCGTGCAGCGTGTTGTATTCACGTTGCTTCTCTCGTCGCCGATTGGTCTCGTTGATCGCCCGCTCCATGCTCCCGGTCATGCGGTCGGCATAGAGGATGACGCGCCCGTCGACGTTGCGCGCGGCGCGGCCGATCGTCTGGATCAATGAGGTCTCGGAGCGCAGGAAGCCTTCCTTGTCGGCGTCGAGGATCGTCACCAGCCCGCATTCGGGAATATCGAGACCTTCGCGGAGCAAGTTGATGCCTACCAGAACGTCGTAGACACCAAGCCTAAGGTCACGAATCAACTCGATTCTTTCGAGCGTCTCGACGTCGCTATGCATGTACCGCACGCGCAAGCCCGCTTCGTGCATGAACTCGGTCAGATCCTCCGCCATCCGCTTGGTCAGCGTCGTGACGAGCGTGCGGTATCCCATCTCGGCGGTCTTCCGGCATTCGTTGATGCAATCCTGCACCTGATCCTCGACCGGGCGGATTTGGACCGGCGGGTCGATCAGCCCGGTCGGACGGATCACCTGCTCGGCAAACACCCCGCCGGTCTGCTCCATCTCCCACCCGCCCGGAGTCGCCGAGACATAGGTGGTCTGCGGTCGCATCGCGTCCCACTCGTTGAAGCGCAGCGGCCGGTTGTCGATGCACGACGGCAGCCGAAAACCGTATTCGGCGAGCGTGATCTTCCGCCGATGGTCGCCGCGCGCCATGCCATTGATCTGGCCGATCGTCTGATGACTCTCGTCGACGAACAGCAAGGCGTTCTCGGGAAGATATTCGAACAAGGTCGGCGGCGGCTCGCCGGGCATTCGCCCGGTCAGGAAGCGCGAGTAATTCTCGATCCCCGCGCAGCTGCCCGTCGCCGCGATCATCTCGAGGTCGAAATTGGTGCGCTGCTCGATCCGCTGCGCCTCGAGCAATTTGCCCTCTGCCTGCAGCTCCTTCAATCGCTCCGCGAGCTCGTGCTTGATCGCCTCCATCGCCTGCTTGAGCGTCGGCCCCGGCGTCACATAGTGCGAATTGGCGAACACGCGGACATAGTTGAGGCTCGCGACCTTCTTCCCCGTCAGCGGATCGAACTCGACGATATCCTCGATATCGTCGCCGAAGAACGACACGCGCCACGCCGTGTCCTCGTAATGCGACGGGAAGATTTCGAGATTGTCGCCCTTCACGCGGAAATTGCCGCGCTGGAACGCCTGGTCGTTGCGCTTGTACTGCAGCGCGACGAGCTTGCGCACGATCTCGCGCTGGTCGACGGTCTGGCCCTTCTTGAGGTCGAAGATCATCGCCGAATAGGTCTCGACCGATCCGATTCCGTACAGGCACGATACCGACGCGACGATGATCACGTCGTCGCGCTCGAGCAGCGACCGAGTGGCGGAATGCCGCATCCGGTCGATCGCCTCGTTCACCGAGCTTTCCTTCTCGATATAGGTGTCCGACCGCGGCACGTACGCCTCGGGCTGGTAATAGTCGTAATAGCTGACGAAATACTCGACCGCATTCTCCGGGAAGAACGACTTGAACTCGCCGTAGAGCTGCGCGGCGAGGATCTTGTTCGGCGCGAGGATCAGCGCGGGGCGTTGCAGCGTCTCGATCACCTTGGCCATGGTGAAGGTCTTGCCCGACCCGGTGACGCCGAGCAGCACCTGGTCGCGCTCGCCCGCCAGCGCGGCTTCGGTCAACTCCTTGATCGCGGCCGGCTGGTCGCCCGACGGCTGGTAGTCGCTGACCAGCTTGAATGCCTTGCCGCCCTCGACCTTGGCCGGGCGCTCGGGGCGATGCGGGATGAACGACTGGCCGGTGTCGGGCTCGGCCAGGCTGGTGCGGATCTGGATTGCCATATCGCGGCAATATGGGGCCTCCGATGCCGGGCCGCAACAAAGCGGGAACGGTTACGCTAGCGAGATCGCGCCGCCCTACCCCACCTTCCGATAGGCCACCCGCCACATCACCGCCGCGACGCCCGCCGACATCGCCGCCATCACCAGGCTGGTCAGGACCCCGCTCGCCCAGCGGTAGAGCCAGGTCCGCGAATCCATCGCCGGCGCCGTGAACATGCCGTATCCATAGGTCTGCCCGCCGAGGAACAGCACGAACCCGATCGCGGCACCCAGAATCGCCGCGGCGACCGGCCCGCGCCGACCGCTGGCATGGAGCAGCGCCCAGGGGATCGCCGCGAGCGCGGTGATCGCCAGCGCGGTCATCAGCGATCCGATCGCCAGCCCCGCGACAAGCGCGCCGACCCCCACCGGGCCCGAAAACACCATCAGCAATACCGCGATCGCGCCGCCCATCAGGCCACCCGCGCCGATCGCCAGCCCTACTCGGTCGATGCTCGTTTCATAGCGCGACGATGGCGCCGGACGTGCGGCCATGGCCCCTTCCCCCTCGACTGACGTCATAGCACCACGGGGCGGCGCCCCTCAAGCACGGCTCACCGCAACGCGGCGACCGCTGGCGTGTCGAGGCAATGGAGCAGCGCGTCGCGGGACATAGCGGGGCGCGATGGCGGCGGCGCGGAGCCCGGCACCGCGACGCTCCGCCCGATCGCGATCGACTCGAACCCGCTTTGGCCGGTGCAGCGCTCGGCGTCGGCGAGCAGCTTGGGCGGCGTGTCCCACGCCTCGTACGACAGCCGGAACGTTCCCCAGTGCACGCCGATCGCGTGGGCGGCGCCGAGCCGGCGGTAGACCTCGACCGCATCGACCGGGCCGATATGGCTCCCCGCCGCCATCTGCCCCGCCGCAAAACGGAACGCGCCGATCGGGATCAGCGCGAGCCGGATCGGGCCGTAGCTCGCCGCCTGGTCCGCCCATTTGAGGTCGCCCGCGCCGGTGTCGCCTGCGAAGAACAAATTTCCGCCGGGCAAGGTCAGGACGAAGCCCGACCATAAAGCGCGGTCGCGGTCGGCGAACCAGCGGCTGTCCCAATGGTGCCCGCGGTTGACGATGACCTGAATCCCCGGCCGGACCTGCACTCGCCCGCCCCAGTCGCGCGCGGTCGCGGGCACCCCCGCCTGACCGATCACGCTGTCGTTGCCGAGCGATGTCACGACGAGCGGGCGATCGCGCGCCCACAGCCGCTTGAGCGTCGCCAGGTCCATATGATCGTAATGGTCGTGGCTGACGAGGACGAGGTCGATCCTGGGCAGATCCTCGAACCGCACCCCCGGCTCAGCCACCCGCTTCGGGCCGATCCCGAACGGCCCGGCAGTGTCGCTCCACACCGGATCCGTCAGAATGTTGAGCCCCTGCGTCTGCACCAGCACGCTCGAATGCCCGATCCACGTCACCAGCATCCGGCCGCCCGGCACCCGCGCGGGCGGCTTGGCCGGAGTGATCGCAACTCGCGACGGCCAGTCGGGCTTGTCGTCACCGCCAGTGAGATAGCGCAGGATCGGCCCGCTCCCGCTCACCGGCACGCCGTCGTCGCCATCGGGATTGAAGAAGCGCTCACCGTCGAAATGGTCGGTTACGGGCCCGCGATAATAACGCGCGTCGAGGAAATGCGGCACGATCGTCAGCGCGAGGCATAGCGCGACCATGAGCCAAAGCAGGCCACTGCCGATCCACCTGAAAAGCCAGCCGATGCGCATCGGCGGCCCGTCCCACAGCACGCGCGCGCATTCAAGCGATGTAAACGCCTACCCCTGATCCTCGTACGCGAATTGCAGGATGCCCCAGTGGTGGCCGTCGACATGGATCGACGCGATCACTTGCTTCAACAGCAGCACGTCGCCGCTCGCGGTCGAGCGGCGATAGGCCTTGAGGCAGAACGGTTCGGTGATCTTGCACTGCTCGCGGGTGTCGGGAAAATCGAAGATCAGTCCCTGGCGCGAATGCTCGGCGTTCCATTGCTCGTCGCCGGGCCGCTGCGGGTGCGCGCGTTCGGGCATCGCCACCGCGCCGAAGCCATTGCGGTCGGTGAAGGTCATCCCGAAAAAGCCCTTGTAACCGCGCGCGGTCTCCTGGTGCGGACGCGCCGCCGGGATCAGGAAACGCTGCACCGGATGCGTGAACAGCGGCGGGTTGCTCCCGGGGATCGGCAAGTACTCCTCGCTGAACAGGTCGGCGGCGCTGATCTCCCCCGCCGCGAGCGCGCGAGAGAGCGCGTCAGACACCGCCTGCGCGGTATCGAGCCCGAAGCGAACGTACGGCGTGTCGATGATTTCGATCCCGCTTTCGGCGAAATATTGCAGCAGCCGGTTGGTGTCGTCGCTGACCGAGGTCAGCCGCCGCGACAGCCGCTGCAGCCCGTCGGCATTGCCCGCCGAATTATTGGCCAGGCTGCCCAAACCCGAACGGATGTTGCCGACCGATTCGACCATGTAGCCGATCGAATCCGCCACCGCCTCGCTATTGTCCGACAGGCCGCGCATCAGCGTCGACAGGCGATCGACCAGCGCCTCGATGTCGCGAGTCCCCGCGTGCGCCGACTGCGCTTTCTCGACGCCATGCGCCACCCGGTCGAGCATCCCCGACGCTTCGCCGGTCAGCGCGCGGATCGATTGCTCGATCTTCTGAGTCGCCGATGCCGTTTCGTTGGCGAGCTTCTTCACTTCGCTCGCAACCACCGCGAAGCCGCGCCCGGCATCGCCCGCGCGCGCCGCCTCGATCGTCGCGTTGAGTGCGAGCAGATTGGTCTGGCTGGCGATCCCGCTGATGACGGAGGTGACGTGCGCGACGGTCTCGAGCGCTTCGTTGAACCCGCCGAGCGCTGCATGGATGTGGCTGACCTGGTCGATCAGGTCGACGACGTTGGCGGTCGCGCCCGACAGTTGGCGGCTCGAATCGTCGATCACCGTGCGCGCCGCCCCGGCGCGGTCGCGTGCTTCGTGCGCGGCTTGCGCGATGCTCTCGCCGCTATCGGCCAGCCGCACCGCATCGCCGCCGATCGCCTCGATCGTCGCCGCCTGGTCGGTCACGCGGTCGGCGATTTCGGTGATGTCCGCCTGCAGATCGAGCGTGCGGATACCGAGATCGCCCGACAGCCGGGCCGCCGTCTGGACGGTGCGCGCGATGTCCAATTGATGTGCCCCCGTAACAATGTCGCGGACATTCCTAGTCGTGGTTGCTTAACAACGCTTTAGCGATCCCGCGCTTGCCAGTATTCCGCCATCAGCTCGGTCGCCCAGTCGGGCTGGCGCACCTCGCCGCGCGGCAGGAATTCGCGGATCACCGGCTTGATGTCGATCACCGGGGTCCCGTCGATCGCGTCGAGCCCGCGGACATGGACCCGCGTGCCCTCGACGCGCTCGATCCCGCAGACGGTGATGCCGATCCGGTTGGGGCGGTTCTTGCCGCGTTGCGCGAAAATGCCGACGAGCGGCCAATCGGTGCGGTTGCGCGGATGCCGCGCGCCGGTCTCGATCTTGTCGGGCGGTACCTGGTCGAAGAGGAACGCGATCTCGACGTGGCTGAAATCGCCGAGGCCGTAGAGCGCCTCTTCGGCGAATCCGTCGATCAGTTCGATCACCGCGGTTTCGCGGTCCCAATCGTCGTCGATCGCCTCAGCGCGGCCGCCGCGGACATAAGCGATCGGATGAACCTCAAAAGTCATGTCGTCGCCCCGGCGAAGGCCGGGGCCGCCGGATTGTTGAGGCAACGCGCCGCGTCAAACGCAGCGGCCCCGGCCTGCGCCGGGGCGACGGTTAATTGTTTAGCGTTTCCCATAGGTCATCCCAATTCGGGTTCGCCTCGGCAATGAGGCGGCACTTCCACACGCGACTCCAATTCTTCAGCTGCTTTTCCCGCGCAATCGCATCCTCGATGCGATCATGCTGCTCGATCAAAACCAGCCTCGTGCAGTCCCATTTGCGCGCGAACGCCGATCCGCGCCTCTCGCGATGCGCCTGAATACGAGCGATATCGGCTGTGACGCCGGTATACAGGACGCCGAACGCTTGTTGGTCATGATGTAGGTGAAGCCGCTCACTCTCCTCCCCGTCGTCCCGGCGGAGGCCGGGACCGCTACGTTATCTGGCTCGGGCTTCGCGTCAAACTCGGCGGCCCCGGCCTTCGCCGGGGCGACGATCACGCCAGCAACTTCTCCCGCGCGATCCTGTCCTTCCACACCAACGGCGCGAGTTGGTGGACGTTGTGACCCTCGCTGTCGACCGCGACCGTCACCGGGAAATCCGCCACCTCGAACTCGTAGATCGCTTCCATTCCCAGGTCCTCGAAGCCGACGACCTTCGACCCCTTGATCGCCCGCGCCACCAGATACGCCGCGCCGCCGACCGCCATCAGATACGCCGACTTGGCGTCCTTGATCGCCTCGGTCGCCGCCGGGCCGCGCTCGGCCTTGCCCACGCACGCTAGCAGCCCCTGGTCGAGCATCATCCGCATGAACTTGTCCATCCGCGTCGCGGTGGTCGGGCCCGCAGGGCCGACCACTTCCTCCCCGACCGGATCGACCGGGCCGACATAATAGATGACGCGGCCCCGGAAGCTGACCGGCAATTCCTCGCCACTCACCAGCATATCGGCAATCCGCTTGTGCGCGGCATCGCGGCCGGTGAGCATCTTGCCGTTGAGCAGCAGCCGGTCACCCTGCTTCCAGCTTCGCACCACTTCGGGCGTCAGCGTATCGAGGTCGACCCGGATCGCAGCCTTGTAGGGCGTCCAGTTCACATCGGGCCACTCGTCGAGCCTGGGCGCTTCCAGAAACGCCGGGCCCGACCCGTCGAGCATGAAATGCGCATGGCGCGTGGCGGCGCAATTGGGTATCATCGCGACCGGCTTGCCCGCCGCGTGGCACGGCGCGTCCTTGATCTTGACGTCGAGGATCGTCGACAGCCCGCCCAGCCCTTGCGCGCCGATCCCGAGCGCGTTGACCTTGTCGAAAATCTCGATGCGCAGCGCCTCGATGTCGTTCTTGGGACCCCGCGCCTTGAGCGGCCCCATGTCGATCGGCTCCATCAGCGCCTGCTTCGCCAGCAGTACGCAATGCTCCGCCGTGCCGCCGATGCCGATCCCGAGCATCCCCGGCGGGCACCAGCCCGCGCCCATCTGCGGCAGCATCTCCAACACCCAGTCGACGATCGAATCGCTCGGGTTCATCATCTTGAACTTGGACTTGTTCTCGCTGCCGCCACCCTTGGCCGCGACATCGACCGAGACCTTCGACCCCGGCACCATGTCGACATGCAGCACGCACGGCGTGTTGTCCCTGGTGTTGCGCCGCGTGAAGGCAGGGTCGGCAAGCACCGACGCGCGGAGCTTGTTCTCGGGGTTGAGGTACGCCAGTCGGACGCCCTCATCGACGACCTCCTGCAGCGAACGGCTGGTATCATCCAACCGGCAGTCCATGCCCCACTCGACGAACACGTTGACGATGCCGGTGTCCTGACAGATCGGCCGGTGCCCCTCCGCGCACATCCGGCTGTTGGTCAGGATCTGCGCGATCGCGTCCTTGGCTGCGGGCGAAGCTTCCGCCTCGTACGCCACGCCGAGCGCGCGGATATAATCCATCGGGTGGTAGTAGGAAATGAACTGCAACGCGTCGGCGACGCTTTCGATCAGGTCGGCGGTACGGATGGTGATCATGCGTCGCGTCCGTAACGCTCGACGCGATCTCCGGCAACGTCGCCGCTCAGTCGAACCGCGCCGCCAATTCTGCGGGCGCCTCGCGCTCGCTCAGCCTGCGATCTCGCCACCGCAAGAGTCCAAAAGCCAGTCCCGTGCATGCGCCTATCGCGGCCGCCCCACCCACCGCGACGTGGAAAACGATGGAGCCGACATATTGCCCACGCGACAATTGATACAGGAGGATGGGCAACAAACTCGCGAAAGCGCCGATCACGATGTCGCTCCGCAGCGAATGAACGTGCCAGCGCGCCAGCAATAGCCGAGTGGGTGCCCCAACGAGCAGTTGGGACAGGAAGGTGACCACGTAGAAAAAAGCAACAGCCGCGAGAAACCTGCCATCGTTGATCAGTCTTACCCCGAGCATCGGCAACAGCGCGGACACCGGCAACGGGGCGAT
Organism: Sphingomonas sp.; assembly: GCF_036269755.1. Classification (GTDB taxonomy): domain Bacteria; phylum Pseudomonadota; class Alphaproteobacteria; order Sphingomonadales; family Sphingomonadaceae; genus Sphingomonas. Next base: position 257,019 of record NZ_DATBDV010000023.1, read on the forward strand.
CGCGAAGGCGACAATGGGCCGCATCAGTCCCGCCCTTCCGGCGCCCCGAGCGGGAACATGTGCCGGTACGGTCGTGCCTCGTCGAGTGCCCGCGCATAGCTCGGGCGCGCGAGCAGGCGGTCGCGATAGGCCCAGACGTTGGCGTGCTCCTTCGGAATCGCGTGCGTCCAGTCGGCGTAGAGCAAGGCCGGCGCAGCCGAGCAATCCGCGAGGCTGAACGCGTCGCCCGCCGCCCATTCGCGCGCAGCCATGTGGCGGTCGAGCATCGCATACGCCGTGTCGAGCTGGCCGCGCATCTTCGCCTCGTCGCAGACCTCGAGCCCGATCGCGGTGCCGACGATCCGCTGGAACGGCATCTCGAGATAATTGTCGAAGAAGCGGTCCCACATCCGCGCCTCGACTGCGGTCATCGGATCGCCCGGGACCAGCCGCGGCGTGTCGGGAAAACGCATCTCGAGATACTCGATGATCGCGGTCGATTCGAACACGACGCGGGTCCCGTCGGTGACGAGCGGGAACTTGCCGAGCGGCGACAGCGCGGCGAATTCGCTCGCAACGGGCTCGCTGCCATCGAGCATCTTGCTCTCGAACGGCACGCCTTTTTCGTAGAACGCGGTCTTCGCCTTCTGCGCGTAGGACGATAGCGGGTGCTCGTAGAGGCTGATCGTCATTGCGTATCCCCACGGGTGAGCACGACGTGCATCGCGTCGGGCGTGTTGACCTGCTCGGTCACGCGGAAGCCGAGCGCGGGCAAATCGATCCCGTCGAACATCTTCTCGCCCTGACCGAGAAACACCGGCGAGATCGCGTAATGCAGTTCGTCGACCAGCCCGGCTTGCAAATATTGCCGCACGGTCGACACCCCGCCGCCGATCTTGACGTCGCGGTCGTGAGCTGCGGCCTTCGCCTGTTCCAGCGCGCGCTCGATCCCCTCGGTGACGAAGACGAAGGTCGTGCCGCCCTCCATCTCGATCGGCGCGTGCGCATGATGCGTCAGGATGAAGGTCGGCGCGTGGTATGGCGGGTTGTCGCCCCACCAGCCCTTCCAATCGGGCCCGCCCCAATCGTCGCCGGCGGGACCGAACATGTTGCGCCCGAGGATGTACGCGCCGAACCCGGCCATCGCGCGCTCGGCGAAATCGTGGTCGGGCCCGTCGCTGCCGCCGTCGCGGCCGACCATCTCGTGAAAAAAGCGCGTGCCGAACATCCAGCGATGCAGGTCGCGGGCGTTCTTGCCCATCGGATCGGCGAGGCTCTGATCGGCCCCCGCGCCGAACCCGTCGATCGACACCGTAAACCCCCCGACGCGTACCCTGCCCATCGATCCTCCTCCGCCAAACCGCTAGCGAAGCGGTAGTGCGTGCCCTCGCGAAAGGCGATAGGTTGGCCGCCATGTTGCGCTTTCTCCTGCCGCTCGCTTTTCTCGCCAGCCTGCCCGCCGCGACCGCGGTCGCTCAATCGGAGACCGCGCTGCCGCCGCGCGCTTATGCGACACTCGACAACCGGCCGATGTCGGCGCGTGCGGCGGACGCGATGGTCGAGCGGCTGATGGCGGCGAACCAGGTGACCGGGCTCGGCATCGCGGTGATCCGCAACGGCAAGGTCGTGTTCCGCCAAAGCTATGGCTATGCGGATCGTGAGGCGAAGGTGCCGCTGACCCCGGCAACGATCATGTATGGCGCGTCGCTGACCAAGGCGACCTTTGCCTGGATGATGATGCAGTTGGTCGATGAGGGGAAGGTCGATCTCGACAAGCCGATCGGCCAATATCTGCCCAGGCCGCTCCCCGATTACGATCTGTTCGCCGACCTCAAGGGCGACGATCGCTGGCAGCGGCTGACGCTGCGGATGCTGATGAACCACACCAGCGGGTTCGCCAATCTGCGCTTCTTCGAGGACGACAGGAAGCTGCGCTTCCACCGCGACCCCGGCGCCCGGTTCGGCTATTCGGGCGAAGGCTTCCGGCTCGCGCAGCTCGTGCTCGAACAGGGCCTGGGGATCGATGTCGCCGCCGAAATGCAACGCCGCGTGTTCGACCGCTTCCGGATGAACGACACGTCGATGACCTGGCGCGACGATTATGCCGGGCGGCTGTCGTACGGCTATACCGACACCGGCGAGCGGATGGGGTTCAGCAAGCGCAAGCGGGCCGATGCGATCGGATCGATGGACACGACCCTGACCGACTGGTCGCGCTTCCTCGCGGGCGTCGTGCGCGGCGACGGGCTCAGCCGCGCGGCGCGCGCCGAAATGGTCCGGCCCAGCGTGACGATCGACAGCGCCGCCGAATTCCCGACGCTGGTCGACGCGCGCACCGACCAATGGAAGCCGATCAAGCTCGCCTATGCGGTCGGCTGGGGGAGCTTCGAAAGCCGCTTCGGCCACGCCTTCTTCAAGGAGGGGCATGACGACGGCACCGACAATTACGCGGTGTGCGTCGACCGCCGGCAAAGCTGCATCCTGCTGATGGCCAACGACAACCGCGCGGTGCGGATTTTCGTGCCGTTGGTCGACGCGCTGCTCGGCCCGGTCGGCCTGCCCGCGGCATGGGAGGGGTACGCGCGCTGATCCGCCCCTCGCGCCGCCCTCGCAAAATTAATTTCGGCAGAAAGCACTTTATAACACCTTGGCGATAGGGCGAGGCTATGCCGCTGCGCCGAGTGAGACCGAAGACCGAAACGACGCGCTCGATCTGGGCCGCGCTGGGGCTCACTGCCGACAGCAACGCCGAGATCGCCGACGCGCGAGTCGACCGGCTAGACGAAGTCGCGGCGATCTGGCCGTTCGTGCTGTTCGCGCAGCTGCTCGCGCCGCTCAGCGTCGTCTTCGCCGCCTATCATGGCGGCCAGCATGCGATCCTCGCCCAGGCGACAATTCGCGGCGGGCTGATCCTCGCGATGACGCTCGGCGCGCTCGTCCAGCTGCGGCTGCCGGCGGCGCGCCAATGGCCGATCCATGTCCAGATCCGCACACTCACCTTGTGCTCGGCGGGGATCGGCGCGGGGCTGTTGTCGCTGCTTCCCCTGCTCGTCGGCACGACGCTTAGCCAATATCAACTCACCGGGTTCGTCGCGGTGTTCGCCGCGGCGACGATCGGCGCGGTGGCGATCCACCCGGTCCGCGCCGCGACGCTAGGTTATGCGACCGCGCTCGGCGTCGCGGTCGTCGCCGATTCGGGCGCGGCGCTGCCGTCCGCGATGGCGATGCTCGCGCTCGTCACGTTGATCGTAGCGACGGTGCGGCTGGCGCGCGACGACCAAGCCAATGCCGAGGACCGCAACACGAGCCACAGCGCCGGCCGCCTCGCCGAGCAACTGGTCCGCGAGGTCGAGGAACATGGCGACGGCTGGTTCTGGCAGACCGATCGCCAGGGCTATTTCACCTATCTGTCGAACAAGGTCGGGCGCGAGTTCGCGCGTCTCGATATCGAGACGGCCGGCGCCCGGCTGATGGACATCTTTCGCATCGATACCGGGTCGGGCGATACCGAGCGCACGCTCAACTTCCACCTTTCCACCCGCACCTCCTTCTCGGATTATTCGGTTTGCCCGGCGACCAGCGACGACAGCGATCGCTGGTGGTCGATTTCGGGGCGGCCGGTGCTCGACGATCTCGGCCGCTTCCAGGGGTTCGTCGGGTCGGGCCGCGACTTGACCGAAAAGCGCCGGTCGGAAGCGGAGATCACGCGGCTGGCGCTGTTCGACGGTCTGACCGGGCTCGCCAATCGCCAGCGCATGCGCGCCAGCCTCGACAAGACGCTCGCACCGCAATCGGGCACGCCCACCACCGCCTTGCTGCTGCTCGACCTCGACCGGTTCAAGGCGGTCAACGACACGCTCGGCCACCAGGTCGGCGATACGCTGCTCAAGCAAGTCGCGCAGCGGCTGCAGCGCGCGGTCGGCGAGGCCGGGCTGGTCGGCCGGCTCGGCGGCGACGAGTTCAAGGTCGTGCTCCCCGGCATGGGCAACCGCGACAAGCTCGGCGAGCTCGCCAACACCGTCATCAACGCGCTGTCGCAACCCTATTTCATCGAAGGATCGTCGATCTCGATCGGCGTATCGGTCGGCATCGCGGTGGCGCCCGAGGACGGCACCGATTCGGAAACGCTGACTCGCAACGCGGATATCGCGATGTACGCGGCCAAGGGCGACGGCCGCGGCATCCACCGCTTCTTCCGCAAGGAACTGCTCGAGGGCGCCAAGAGCCGGAAGCAGCTCGAGGACGACCTTCGCACCGCTCTGTCGGCGAACCAGTTCTACGTCGCCTATCAACCGGTCGTGTCGACCGAAGGCGTGCGGATCGTCGGGTACGAAGCGCTGATCCGCTGGGACCATCCGACGCGCGGTGCAATCAGTCCCGCCGAGTTCATCCCGATCGCCGAGGAAACCGGGCTGATCGAATCGATCGGCGAATGGGTGCTGCGCACCGCGTGCCACGAAGCCGCGAGCTGGCCGCAGCATGTCCGCGTGGCGGTCAACGTCTCGCCGATCCAGTTCGCCAACCCGGCGCTGCCCGCGATCGTAACGTCCGCCTTGGCGAGCTCGGGGCTCGAGCCGCAGCGTCTGGAGCTCGAGATCACCGAAGGGGTTTTCGTCAACGAAACATCATCTTCCGAGCAGATGTTCAAAGCGCTTAAGGGGATCGGGGTGCGCCTCGCGCTCGACGATTTCGGCACCGGCTATTCGTCGCTCGGCTATTTGAAGAAGGCGCCGTTCGACAAGATCAAGATCGACCAGAGCTTCGTCCGCGGCGCCGCCAAATCGGGCAGCCGCAACGCCGCGATCATCCGCGCCATCGTGACCCTGGCCGAAAGCCTCGACATGGATACGACCGCCGAAGGCGCCGAGACCCATGACGAGCTCACCCTGATCCGCGAGCTTGGGTGCAGTCATATCCAGGGCTATATTTTCGGCCGGCCGATGGCGGCGGAGGAGGCCGGCAAGCTGGCCGACCAGAACGATGCGGTGACCGCCGACGGCTTCCAGTTCAACCGGCCGCCGCGCCAGGGCCTCTTGAAGGTCGCGACGCTGCAGTGGAACGGCATGAACATGACGGTGCGGGTGCGCAACATCTCCACCGGCGGCGCCCTGATCGAGGGCGACCGCTCCCTGCCGCCCGATTCGAGCGTCCAGCTCGATCTGCCCGGCTGCGGCAGCCTCGGCGCCGTGGTGCGCTGGACCGAAGGGCGGCGGATGGGCGTGCAGTTCGAAACCGAATTCGATCTGCGCCGCCTCGCCCCC